>DATLRD010000083.1:0-132285 GCA_035534855.1 Allostellaceae bacterium
CGGCGCAGGCTGGACCCACCCTTCAACCGCAGCGGAAGGGTGGGTCCCGGCCTGCGCCGGGACGACAGCGTCTTGAGATGACCGCGTCTCGAACTGCCGATATGGCGATTTCCGCCACGATTGGCAATCGCCGCGCGCCGATCGCCGGTCAATGCCGGAAATGGCGCAGCCCGGAAAACACCATCGCGATGCCGGCCTGGTCGGCGGCGGCGATGACCTCGCCGTCGCGGCGCGAGCCGCCGGGTTGGATCGCCGCGGTGATGCCGGCGGCGATGCCAGCTTCGAGCCCGTCGGCGAACGGAAAGAACGCATCCGACGCGAGCACCGAGCTGCGGATCGGGGTGCCAAACTCGGCGGCCTTGGCGGCGGCGATCTTGACCGAATCGACCCGGCTCGGCTGGCCGGCGCCGATCCCGACCGTCGCGCCATCCTTGGCAAACACGATCGCGTTGGATTTGACATGTTTGGCGACGATGTCGGCAAACAGCAAATCGGCGATCTCGGCCGGCGTCGGCGCCCGCTTGGTGACGATTTTGAGCCCGCCGGATGTAGCCAGCACCCGGTCGCGCTCCTGCACGAGAAGTCCGCCGGCGACCGAGCGCAATATCAGCCCCGGCGCTTTGGGGTCGGGCATGCCGCCCGTGACCAGCACCCGCAGGTTCCGCTTCGACGCCAGCACCGCACTTGCGTCGGCAGCGATCTCAGGTGCGATCACGACCTCGACGAACAATTCGGCGATCGCCGATGCGGTCGCCGCGTCGAGCGGCCGGTTGACCGCTACGATGCCGCCAAACGCGCTGACCGGGTCGCAGGCCAGCGCCCGCACCCAGGCGGGATGCAGCGCCGCGCCGGTCGCGATGCCGCACGGGTTGGCGTGCTTGACGATGACCACCGCCGGTTCGGCGAATTCGGCGACCGCCTCGAACGCGGCGTCGGTGTCGTTGTAATTGTTGTACGACAATTCGCGGCCCTGCACCTGGCGCGCCGTGACGACCCCGAAGCGGCGCTCGTCGGTGCGGTAGAAGGCGGCCGCCTGGTGCGGGTTCTCGCCATAGCGGGTGCGGTCGGCGAGCCGCGCGGCGACGACCAGCGTATCGGGAAACTCGATCCCCTCCTCGCGCGCCATCCACGCCGCGATCGCCGCGTCGTAGCTTGCGGTCAGCGCGTAGGCCTTGTACGCGAGGCGACGGCACATCGCCTCGCCGACCGCACCGCTGTTGGCCGCCATCTCGTCGAGCACCGGGCCGTAATCCGCCGGGTCGGTGACGACCGCGACGAATTCGTGGTTTTTGGCGGCGCCGCGGATCAGCGCCGGGCCGCCGATGTCGATGTTCTCGATGCAGGTCTCGCGGTCGGCGCCGGAAGCGACCGTCGCGGCGAACGGATAGAGGCTGACGACCAAAAGGTCGATCTCGGCGATCCCGTGAGCGCCGATCGCCGCGAGGTGGTCGGGCCGGTCGCGCCGCGCCAGCAACCCGCCGTGGATCGCCGGGTGCAGTGTCTTGACCCGGCCGTCGAGCATTTCGGGGAAGCCGGTCGCGGCGGCGACCTCGGTCACTGCGAGCCCGGCACCGGAAAGCGCCTTGGCGGTGCCGCCGGTAGACACCAGCGCGACGCCGCGTGCCGCCAGCGCGCGGGCGAACGGCACCAGCCCCTCCTTGTCGCTGACGGAGAGCAGGGCACGGCGGATCGGGCGGAGGACGGCGCTCATCGGGCGCCGGTATAGCGCGCCCGCGCGAGCACGACGAGCAGGATTGCGACGACCGCGGCCGCCGCCGCCAACGCAGCGACGCCAAAGCCGTTTTCGGCGGCCCAGGCGCACAGGATCAACACGAGATTCGCCGCAACGACCCGACGCACCATCGCGGCATGCGACAATCCGGCGAGCACGGCGCGCTGGTAGAAATGCTCGCGGTGCGCCCGCCACACCTTCTCGCCGCGGAGCGCACGGCGGCCGAGCGTTATCGTCGCGTCGGCGAGGAAATAGAGCGGGAGAATCAGCGCCGCCTTCCACAAACCCTGTGCCGCCAGACGCAGCAGCAGAAAGCCGATCAGATAGCCGAGCGGCACGCTGCCGACATCGCCCAGGAAGACCCGCGCCGGCGCCCAGTTCCACCATAGAAACCCAAGCGCGGCAGCCGTCATCGCGACGCCGAGCCCGGCCGTCGCAGGGTCGTGGCCCGTGCCCGCCGCGCCGAGCAACGCCAGCCCGAGGCCGATTGCCGCCGCCTCGCTGCCGGCCAGTCCGTCGGCGCCATCCATGAAGTTGAACAGGTTGAGGAACCACAGCCACAGCAGACCGGCCGCGATGCGGTCGAGCAGCGGCGGCAGCAAGAACTGAAACACCTGCCCGCCCGGCATGCCGAGCATCAGGCTCCCGGCGACGACCACGATCTGCGGAATGAGCCGGGCGCCGACCGACAGCCCGCGACGATCGTCGACCCACGACACCGCCGCGAGGATGACCGTGCCGAGCACGACCCACAGCGCCGATCCCGGTACCCAGCCAGCGGCGGTCAGAACCAGCCACACCAGCACGATCGCCAACACCGGTGCAGCACCACCGCCGGCCGGAATCGGCACCGCGTGCAGCGAGCGCTCGTTCGGCACGGCGACGACCCGGCCGCTCCGCAGCAGCGGGATCAGCGTCCGCGTCCCGACCGCCGAGATGATCGCAGCAGCGATCGCAATCGCGGCAAGGGCTATCGAGAACACCATCCGGGCGAGAACACCATCCGGGCGAGAACACCATCCGGGCGAGAACACCATCCGGGCCGGAGCACCGTCCGGGGCGGCCTCGGCGACCCCTATGCCGTATCGCGCTGAATCGCCCAGCGTACGACGGCACCGGACGTGCCGGTGGTGCCGGTCAGTACCACCTGCTGCGTCTTCTTGGCTTCGCCCGAGCCGAGATAGAGGCTTTCGCCGAGGCTTATCTCGGCACCGGAGGCGCGCAGCCGCCACACCGCCCCGCTCGCCAGGCGCAACTGCGCTCCGCCGCCATCCTCGACCAGCACGGCCTGAACCGCCGGGTGCAGGTGAAACCGCACCGCGAAGTCGATGCCGGCGCGACCGGTCAGCTTGTCTTCACCGCGTAAATCGTTGCCTTCGGGCCCGAGATAGAGTTCGCGCGAATAGGTCACGCCGAACCGCTGGCGGTAGCCGTCGTGGCTGCCCGCGATCCACTGGTGGCCGCCTTCCTCGGCACGGTCGACGCGCACCGGGTGCGGCGTACGCCCGAGCGTGCCGTCGCGATGCACCTCGAATGCACTGGTGTCGGCCACGACCAGCACCGAATGCGCCGCGCTCGATCGCATCACCCGGCGCCACGCCGGCTTGAGGCCGCGATAGCCGCCGCAATTGACGATGACGCGTTCGCGCCCCTGGCTCATCTCGAACGACAGAAGACCGGCATGGGCGTGCTGGTCGAACCCCGGCGCGGGCGGGTCGCCAGTGTCGACCAGCACCAGGCATTGCCCGGCATGCAGCCGCTGGAACCCACTGTGGGTCGCCTGGTCCGGCGCGCGACCCTTGGTGTCGGACTTGCTGAGGACAAGGTCGACCAGCACCGCGTCTTCTTCGACCGAATTGTTGAACAGCGCCAGGCGGCGGTCGCCATGGCGGAAAAAGCGCAGCATCGGCGCCATGCGGTCGATCGCGTCCTGCAGCGGCACCGGCACGTCGATGCTGCCGGCGCGCAGCGTCGCCCGGGTATCGATCAGATCACGCAAAACCGCGAGCTGCTGCGACGGGCTGCGTGAGCGGTGCCCGCCATCGGGCAGGATCTGCGCGGCAAGCTCGCGTTCGACGGTGCGCAGCGCCCGGTCGATGCGGTTCCTCGGCCGGCCGAACGCGATCAGCCCGCCGGCCAGCCCTTTGAGCGCGCACAGCCGCTCCGCCCCGGTCAACTCCCACGCCGCGGTGCGCGACAGATGACGCAGCTGCGCGGCGAGACTGCCGAGGATCACCCGCCGCAGGACGCGGTCGGCGTCGCGGTTGGCGATCTCGTCGAGATGCACCAGCCAGGCGTAGAGACGGGTCGCCAGCACGTCGGAGCGCCACGCCACCGCATCCCATGACCCGTTTTCGGCGAGCCAGCTGCGGATCAGCGCCTGAGCGGCGTCGCGCGCGCTGGCGCCGACCGCCATCAGGTCGGCCAACCAGGCAAAGCCGTGCCAGGCGGCGAGCCAATCGGGTCCGGCGCCATGCGGGTGCCACACCGGCGCCGGGTTGCGCACCAACTGGCCGGCAAGCTCGATATCGCCGGCGAGAATGGCGGCGCCGCGCTTCGCGTCGCCCGGCCAGCGTTCACCGACCTTCGTCGCGACATCCTGCGGCACGCGCCCGATGAGCGTGTGGCGATAGAGCGGCCCCGCCGCCACCGCGCGCAGGATGTCCCGGCGCAGCTTGGTCAGGAAATCGGGAACCTCGGCCCCGGGCAACGGCGCCCGCACGCCGACCAACCTTCCGGTTCTGGTCTGAGCGGTTCTCATGCGCGCCTCGCCGCGGCGACGATGTCGGTCACGCTCGCCGCGGTGCGCCAAGTGTGCCCGGCGGTAGAATCCATCCCGCTTCGTAACAAGGAAAGCCAGCCGCCGCAAGCCGTGGCCCGGCGCAACGCCATACCTGAAAACGGTTTAGCTGGTCAGGCGCGCTTGATCAGGCGGGCGCCGTAGAACCCGTCGATCCCGTCATATTCGCCGAAATGGCAGGGCAAGGTGCGCAAATCGCCGTCTGGCGTCACCCACTCGCACGGCACGGCCAACTCGTCGGGATCGATCGGCCACCGCTCGACCGGAGCGCCGCCTTCGAGCAGCGCTGCGACCCGCCGCGCACCTTCCTGCGGTTCGAGCGAACAGGTGCAATAGACCAGCGTGCCGCCCGGCCTCAGCATGTCGACCGCCGCGCGCAGCAGATGCTCCTGCACCGCGGCGAGGCGCGACACGTCTTCGGGCTGCTTCAGGTGAAGCACGTCCGGGTGGCGCCGGATCGCCCCGGTCGCGGTACACGGCGCATCGAGCAGCACCCCGTCGGCGAGGCGGTCGGGCCGCCAGGTCATCGCGTCGGCAGCGACCGGGCATACCGGCAGGCCCAGCCGCTTAAAATTTGTGGTGAGCCGGTCGAGCCGGCGCGCCGAGCGGTCGATTGCCGTCACCCGCGCGCCGCCATCGGCAAGCTGTGCGGTCTTGCCGCCCGGGGCGGCGCACATGTCGATGATGTCGCGCCCGTCGACGCTGCCGAACAGCCGGGTCGGCAGCGCCGCCGCCGCATCCTGGATCCACCACGCCCCCTCAGCGTAGCCGGGCAGCGCGACGACTGAGCCGCCCGCCGAGCGGCGCAACGTGCCGGTCGGCAGCCGCTGGGCCTGTAGCTGCTCGCTCCAGTCGGTGCCGCAATTAGACCGCAAGGTCAGGTCGAGCGGCGCCTCTTTGAGGTGGGCTACCGCGATCGCGTGGGCCACGTCTTCGCCATAGGCGGTGACCCACGATTGCCACAGCCAGTTGGGCGTGTTGAGTCGGCCGGGATCATGGCCCTCGATCCGCTCCGGGCCTTCGACGCTGAGCCGGCGCAGCACCGCATTGACCAACCCCTTGTGCGAGAGAAAGCCGCGGATATGCGCGAGATCGACGCTGGTCGCTACCGCCGCGTGCGGCGGCGTGCGCAGAAACATGAGTTGAGCGATCCCCAACCGCAGAATGTCGTGCACCGTCGCGGCGCGTGCCGCCAATGGCGCATTGAGACAGCCGGCGATCAGCGTGTCGATCTGGCCCAACCGGCGCAGCACGGTCGCCACCAGCAGCCGCGCAAAGGCGCGGTCGCGCACCGATAATTCGGCCATCGCCGAATTGTCCTCGATCGCGTCGTCGAGCGGGCGCTTTCGCCTCAGGACCGCCCCAAGCAGATCGAGCGCCACCTGGCGTGCTGACGGGGTTTCTGACATCAAGGTTCGGCTATCGCATCGTCTCGGGCGAGATCACGGCAAGTACGGCACTAAACACCGTCATCTCTGGCCCGGTTCCAAAAATTTTCGCGCAACGCGGCCAGCCGCAGGGTCGCGATTTATAATCAATGACGCTCTGGAACCTAGGCGGCAATGGCGAAAATTGTCACAAACCGCACAGACCCCGCGGGGAATCCGGTCCGTCCGCCGGCCCTGCCGAACCCCGCCGACACAACGCAAATCCGCCTACAAGACCGATTTATCAGCCTTGTAGGCGGGTTTGGTGGATCGCAAGACGACCGGCGCCGGCTCTCTCATCGCAGCGCCGGTATCCGGCAGTGCGGCGCAGCCCCGGCCCCACCGCTCGCCGGCGGGCGAAAACCGGCGCTTTGGCGCCGATTTGTCGCAGGATCGGGCCCGTCGCCGGCAACATCAGCCGGCGCGACAGAGCCTGCCCGCGGAGGCGCCGCCCTTAGCCCGGGGTGACGCGTAGCGCCGGAACGAGAAACGCGGCAACCAGCTTGGCGCGGTCGTCGTCGCCGGCGAGCAGCTGGCGGCGCAGCGCGTGCAGTGCAGCGCCGAGCGCGGACTGATTCCACAGCCAGTCGCCGAGCTGCCTGCTCGACGGCCGGCCGCCGCCGGCCAGCGCCGCTTCCTGCGCATAGGCCTTGAGGTCGTCGCTGACAAAGCGCAGCGCCAGGGCAGGCGACATGTCGGCGACCGGGCTCTCCGGCGTCGGCCCGCGCAGCCAGGCGGCGAGGTAGTCGCTCAGCGCCGCCGGGGCGAGCCCGCTCAAGCCCACCGTGCTGCGCCCGCGCGCCGTGCACGATTGCGCATAGGCCGGCGCCAGCGCGCGCAGTTCGGATTCGACCGCGTCGGCAAGCGCCGCGCTGTCGACCGCGCCGCCGGCGTGGCCCGGCGGCGGGCGCCAAGCAGAATCGGCCGCCTCGCGCGGGTCGTCGTCGGGGAAATCAACGATCAGGCTTGCGGTCTTGCCGGCGGTCAGCAGCCCCAGCGCGGCGAGGATCACCCGCCGCTGAAACGCCGCGTCGCCCGGCGGCCCGATCGGTCGGCCCAGCTCAAACGGTACCCACAGCGCGCGCGGCGGCCGCGTATGCTCGGCCTGCGGCCGGATCAGCGCGATCGCGACCGATGCAATGCCCTCTGCCTCGAGATAATGCCCCAGCGCGCTCACGGCGCGCGTGCAGAGCGGTCAAACCGAGGTCAGCAGCACCGCGTCGACATTGTCAGCTTTGAGCTTGCCGGCAACCTCGCGGGCGCCGTCTACCATCTCCACCGGGTCGGTCGCGCCCATGAACGAATAATGCGCCGCCGCCACCGAGCCGATCGCCCGCTCCGCCGCCAGCTCGTTGAGCCGGTCGAGCGGGAAGACGACGTTCCAGTCTTCCTGAAACCCGTTGCGGTCGAAATTGATCGAGATGTGGCTGCACAGCAATTCGTTTGCCTGCGTCGTGCTCGGTATCGCGCGGTAATCCGCGTCGCGCCCGCGAAACACCCGGTCGCCGCGCACGGTGAGCCCGGCCGACGACACAATCGCCACCCGCCGCTCGGCAAGCGGCTTCCCCGCGACCCACGGCGTGGTCTTGAAATCCGGGCATGGGAGTTCGGACAGGCGCTTGGCCGTCTCCGCCGGCAGTTTTTCGAGACGCATTCGAACTCCTTACTCCGATGTTCCGCCCAGCATAGCGCGCGCCGAGCGACAGCCGGCCTGAATAATTCTCACGCCCTGGGTGAGCGATGCTAAACCGACGGCACCCCACCCTCGCCCAAATCCCAATAGAGCCCGGCCATCATCTTGAGGCCTTCGCGGGCGACCGGGGCGAGCAGGTGTTCGTTGGGGGCGTGCTGGCTGCACGAGGCATAGGAGTGCGGCACCCAGATCGTCGGCAGGCCGAGATCGGCGGCGAAGATGTCGTTGGGCAATGAGCCGCCGAGATTGGGCAATATCGCCGGGCGCTTGCCGGTGGTCCGGGCGATCGAGCCGGCGGCCCAGCGCACCCATTCGTGGTCGGGGTCGAGCCGGGTCGCCGGAAAATACGCCTTCTTCCACGGCTCGATGCGCACCATCGGAAACCCGTGCGCATCGAGGTGGCGGCGCAGCGCCGGCATGAACCCTTCGGGATCGACGCCGACCACAAATCGTATCTGGCAGGTCGCGGTCGCCTTGGGCGGGATCGCGTTGACCGGGTTGTCCGGGTTGCCGGTGGTGAAGGCGAGGATTTCAAAGCTGCACCAGCCGAACACCTTTTCGCTCGGCGTCAGGCCCGGCTCGCCCCAATCCGGGTCGATCTCGGGCGCGTCTTCGCCGCCCTTCCCCCCAGTCTGTTCAATCGGGCAGTCGGCGAGCGCCATGCGCACCGAATTGGGCATATGGCTCGGCACCCACTCCCTGACCCGGATCGCACCGCGCTCGCTGGTGATCGTGGAGAGCGCGTGCGCCAGGATGATGCCGGGGTTGGCGAGCAACCCGCCCCAATTGCCGGAATGGTGGCCGCCTTCGCGCAGATCGACGACGAGGTCGAAATTCATCGCGCCGCGCGCGCCGAGAAAGATCGTCGGCCGCTCCGGTGCGAGGCGCGGCCCGTCCGAGGCGATCAGCACGTCGGCGGCGAGCCGGTCCTTGTGGGTGCGGCAGATTTCGCGGAGGCCCGGTGAGCCGACCTCCTCGCCGGTCTCGATCAGCAGTTTGGCGTTGAAGCCGAGCCGCCCGCGGGTCTGCAGCACGGCGGCGAGCGCGGCGATGTTGATCGAGTGCTGGCCCTTGTTGTCGGCGGTGCCGCGCCCGTAAAGCCGGTCGCCCTCGCGGGTCAATTCCCACGGCGACAGGCCGTCGCGCCATTGCGGCTCGATCCCGCGGATCACGTCACCGTGGCCGTAGCACAGCGTGGTGACTGCGGCGCCCGGCTCGTGCCGCTCGGCGATCAGCGCCGGCCCGCCGCGCACCGGATTGTCGAAAATCTCGCTGGTAAAGCCGAGCTTGGCGAGGGTCGGGGCAATCTCGTCGGCGAGATAGGAGCGCAGCACCGGGCCGCGCCCCTCGACCTGGCTTTCGGTCGGCATCGCCACGCGGCGGGCGAGATCGGCGGCGAACCCGCCCTCGTCGAAATAGGCTTCGGCGGCGGCGATCGCGGCCTCGCGGGTCATCGGCGGCTCCTCGTCAAGCAGTCGCCGAGAATGCCGCCGAACCGCAGCGACGGCCAGTCGATTCACTACCGCGTCAGTGCCGGGTCAGTGCCGGCGCAGCGCCCCGTTTGTCGGGGTCCAAGACGGCGGGTCGCTCGCCGGGAAGCTGTCTTCGGAGGTGCGGTCCACCGCGTCGGTGGGCGGCGCTGCTCTACGGCGCAGCGCTCGCCGGCCGCGCGGCGACACGCCGTCGCCGTCAGCCTGCCGATTGGCGCACAATCGATCCTTTACCGCACAATGGCCCGACATGCCGCGCCAGACCAGCGCGGCGCCGCCCAGGGTCATGAGAAACGGCCCAAACACCGCGCCGCCCAACGCCCGCCACAGCAGGGCGCCGCCCAGGGCGATCGACACTGCACGCTCGCCGCTGCCAAGATTCATCGGCCGATATCCGCTCTCAGTTCGGGCATCAGGCATTGCCGCCTCCGCCGTCTCGCGTCTGCCGGGGTCAACGCCGCCGCCGGTGCCGCGTTCCGCGCGATCGCCCCGAGGTCTTGCCGCAACGCCGCCACACTCTACCTATACGCTGTCGAATCACGGCGTCGGGGGACGCCGTGGCAATGGGGACTGCGATGGAATGCGCCCGGTGAACGGCGCTCGCAACGGTCGCAAGCGCGGACCGACCGCCGGCCCGCCGCTGCGGGTCGATCCCGGCGACCGCGTCGGCGGCAGCGGCTCGGCGCGCGGCGCCCGGCGGCCGGCCGCGCGGACCCGGCGCCGGCCGAAACGGCGGCTCGGCGGGGTCACGCGCCTCGCCGTCCTGGTGTTTCTGTGGGGCGCGATCCTCGGTACCGGCGCGCTCGGCTACTTCGCCCTCACCCTGCCCGACACCAGCCGCCTCGCGGTCGCCGAGCGTCGCCCGAGCGTGACGATCCGCGCCCTCGACGACAGCATCCTCGCCACGTTCGGCGATCTGTTCGGACAGCCGCTGACGCTGAAGCGGATGTCGCCGGAACTGCCCAAGGCGGTGATCGCCACCGAAGACCGCCGCTTCTACAGCCATTTCGGCATCGACCCGATCGGCATGGCGCGCGCCGCGTTTGCCGATCTGCGCGCCGGCCATATCGTCGAAGGCGGCAGCACGATCACCCAGCAGCTTGCCAAGATCGTGTTTCTGACCCCGGAGCGCAGCTTTGGCCGCAAGATCCGCGAGACGCTGCTGGCGCTGTGGCTCGAGCACAAATTCACCAAGGACCAGATTCTCGAAATCTACCTCAACCGCGCCTATTTCGGCGCCGGCGCCTATGGCGTGGATGCCGCGGCGCATCGCTATTTCGGCAAATCGGCGGCGCATCTCGACCTGTTCCAGTGCGCGGTGATTGCCGGGCTGCTCAAGGCGCCGACCCGCTTCAGCCCAATCAGCGACCGCGCCCGCGCCGAAGGGCGCGCCGACCAGGTGCTCGATAACATGGTCGAGGCCGGCTACATCACCAGCGCCCAGGCCGCCGCCGCCAAGCGGCACGGCGCGTCCAGCATCGCCTATGCCACCGGCCGGCCCGGCTCGCGCTATTTCGCCGATTGGATCGCCGACCAGGTACATCAATTCGCCGGCACCGGCGACCGCGACCTGACCGTGGACACCACGCTCGACCCGAAGCTGCAGGTCGCGGCCGAGGCGGCAATCGAGACCGTGATCGCCAAGCACGGCATCAAATCCGCAGTCAGCCAGGGCGCGCTGGTGGCGATGTCGCCCGACGGCGCGGTGCGCGCGATGGTCGGGGGCCGCGACTACGGCGAAAGCCAGTTCAACCGCGCGACCCAGGCGGAGCGCCAGCCGGGATCGTCGTTCAAGCCGTTCGTCTACCTCGCCGGGCTCGAGGCCGGGCTGCGCCCCGACGACCATTTCGTCGACGCGCCGATCCGCATCGGCAACTGGCGGCCGCACGATTACCTCAACCGTTACCAGGGCGACATGACGATGGCCGAGGGGCTGGCCCAGTCGATCAACACGATCGCGGTCCAGGTCGCCGAGCGTGCCGGCCTCGCCAATGTCGTCGCGGTCGCCCACCGGCTCGGCATCGCCTCGCCGCTGACCCCGGATCCCAGCATCGCCCTCGGCAGCGACGAGGTGAACCTGTTGGAGATGGTTTCGGCCTATGCGCCGTTCGCCAACGGCGGCACCGGCGTCGTCGCCTACGGCATCCGCGAAATTCACGACAATGCCGGGCACGTGCTGTACCGCCGTGCCGGCGCGGGGCCGGGACAGGTGGTCTCGCCGGAAAACGTCGCGATGATGAACCAGATGCTCGAAGGCGTGGTCGACCACGGCACCGGCCGGGCGGCGCGGCTGCCGCGGCCGATGGCGGGCAAGACCGGCACGACGCAGGATTACAAGGACGCCTGGTTTATCGGCTACACGGCTAACCTCGTCGCCGGGGTGTGGCTCGGCAACGACGACAACACGCCGATGAACCGGGTGACCGGCGGCAACCTGCCGGCCGCCGCCTGGCACCAGTTCATGCTGGCCGCGACGCGCAACCTGCCGGTCGAGCCGCTGCCGAGTGGACCGCTGACCACTGGGCCGCTGCCGGCACCCGCGGAGCCGACACCGTCGGCGCAGTCGCAGGCCCCGACCCTCAACACGCTGCTGACCGGGCTCGGGCTCGCCAACGGCACGCCGGTACCGCCGCCACCCGGCCGGTATCCCGGCCCGGCGGTCTCCGACGACCAGTGACCCCCTGTTCCCGTCGTCTGCAGACGGAAGGCTGGGAGCGCTCTACCAATTCACCCCTTGCTCGTCATGGCCGGCACAACGCCGGGCATGACGAGCCTGAGTGCAATGCGAGGCCGCCCGAAACCCGCGCTTGCTAATGCAGCGGTGAGAACGCCGCCGGCACGACGAACATGTTCTCCTGCTGGGTGAACTGGCCGCGGGTCTCCGGCGGCCAGGCGCCGGCGGCCCGCGCCTTGTCGCGGATCTCGAAGCGCTCGGCGGCGTCCTTGTAGGCCCAGACATGGATCCACTGGTTCAACGCACCCAATTCGGTGTACCCGCAGAACGCCAGCGGCGAGAATTTCTGCCTTCCTTCGATCCGCTCGGCCCATTTCTCGATCACCGTCGGGGCGGCGCCCGGCAGCATCGTATAGGTGCGGATTTCGTAGAGGTTGCCGAGCCGACGATCACCGAGCTTTGGCGAGAACGGCGCCAGATTGATGATCTTGCTTTCCATCGCCTCGATGAATTCGCTGATCTTCGGCGGCCAGTTCGGCAACTTGCCGGCGTCGGCGCGCAGCTTGGCGCGCTGGCCCAGATCGTCGTAGGGCCAGCAATGGATGATCCGGTTGAGCGGCCCGACTTCGGTGTGAAAAAAAGCACCGAGCGGCGACAGCTTGGTGCGCTCGACCAGCGCCTCTCCGAAACGCTTCTCGACCTCGGGGATCGACCCCGGCTTGACCCGATACGTGCGCATCTCGACGATCATCGGATTCTCCCTTTGAGGATTGGGCACGGCGCATTGTAGCGATGAAGCCCCCGCCGCGCACAAGCCGCTTTACGGCAGCCGCGCGAGCCGCTCGGTCAGCAGCGCATAAAACCCCGCCGCGTCGACGGTTTCGAGCACCAGCGCATTCTCCGGGCGGCGGGTGACCCCGCGCCAGTCGATGACGCTCATGCCCAGCGTCAGCGCGCCGCGCGTCTCGACCGCAACATTGACGCGGCGGCCGCGGAACAACTGGGGCGCGACAAGCCAGGCGATCACGCACGGGTCGTGCAATGTCATCGCCCGCCGCGCCGGGGGCACCGGCCGCAACAGCGTGGCGACCGCCGCGCCGGCGCGGTTGCCGAGGCCGCGGATGGCGGCGAGCCGCGGCCGCGTGTTGCGCAGTTGCCGGGTCAGATCGAGCGTCACCACCGTGATCGGCGCGCCGCTGTCAAACACGATCGCCGCCGCGTCAGGATCAACGTGGAAATTGAATTCGGCCGCCGGTGTCACATTGCCGAGCGCCAGCGAGGCGCCGCCCATCACCACCAGCCCGGCCAGCCGCCCTGCGAGGTCAGGTGCGCGGGTCAGCGCGGCCGCGATGTTGGTCAGCGGCCCGAGCGCGCACCACGTCACGGTGCCGGGCGGCGCCTGCCGCACCATCCGGATCAGGAAATCGACGCCGGGCTCGTCGCGCGCCCCGATCGACGGCGGCGGCAGATGCAGCAGGCCGAGCCCGCCGTCGCCGTGCGCGTGCTCGGCAGTGCGACCGACCCGACGCAACGGCTTCGCGGCGCCGAGGTAAACGGGCAGGTCGGCCCGTCCGGCCAGCTCGCAGAGCCGGCGCGCGTTGGCCTCGGTCACCGCCAGCGGCGCGTTGCCGGCGACCGCGACGAGGCCGAGCACGTTGAGCTCGGGCGAGCCGAGCGCGAGCAGGATCGCGACCGCATCGTCGATCCCCGGGTCGGTGTCGATGACGATGTCCTGCGCCATTCCTCGTCCTGCTCGCTCCCGCTTCCGTCCGGCACCGTAACCGATTGGCGAAAATTCGCGCAAACCCTGCCCGCAGCGCTTGACCTTGTGGGTGAACCAAAGTAGAACACCACCAATTGTTTAGGATTTGTTCCGCAGTGCGGGAGATTGCCATGCTGACGCGAAAGCAGCACGAGTTGCTGCTGTTCATCAACCAGCGCCTCGGCGCCAATGGGATCGCGCCGTCCTTCGACGAGATGAAGGACGCGCTGAACCTGCGCTCCAAATCGGGCATCCACCGGCTGATCAGCGGGCTTGAGGAGCGCGGCTTCATCCGCCGCCTGGCGCACCGCGCCCGCGCCCTCGAAGTGCTGAAGCTGCCCGAGGAAAGCGCCGCGCCGACCGCCAGTGGCGGCAATGGCGAGCGCGGCCGGTTTTCGCCGACCGTGATCCGCGGCGATTTCTCGGCGGCGATGCCCGGCACCCCGGTCGCGGCCGAGACCGACGCGCTGGAGCTGCCGCTGTATGGCCGCATCGCCGCCGGCACGCCGATCGAGGCGCTGCGCGACCAGAGCGCCAGCGTCGCGGTGCCGACCTCGCTGCTCGCTCGCGGCAGCGAGCATTACGCGCTCGAAGTCGCCGGCGACAGCATGGTCGACGCCGGCATCCTCGACGGCGACACGGTCATCATCCAGCGCTGTGATACGGCAGAGACCGGCACGATCGTCGTCGCCCTGATCGACAATCTCGAGGTGACGCTGAAGCGGTTGCGCAAGCGCGGCGACTCGATCGCCCTCGAACCGGCCAACCAAGCCTACGAGACCCGTATCTTCGGGCCTGACCGGGTCAAGGTGCAGGGTCGCCTCGTCGGATTGCTCCGGCGCTATTGAGGCGTCGCCGTTTCGCACTGGACCCGGCCGTTCGTACTTGAATCAACGCCTGCAGCGGGTCACTTTCCCTCGTATCGGCACCTTAAAACGACGGCGGGAGGAAACGATGCTGCGCGGGTTGATGGGCGACCAGCCCCTGCTCGTGTCGATGTGCATCCAGCACGCGGCGCGCAATCATGCGGATACCGAGATCGTCAGCCGCACCGTCGAAGGGCCGATCCACCGCTATAATTACGCCGAAGCCGAATCCCGCGCGCGGCGGGTGGCTAAGGCGCTGCAGCGGCTCGGCATCCGGCCCGGCGACCGGGTCGCGACGATGGCGTGGAACACCTATCGCCATTTCGAGCTGTATCACGGCATCTCGGGCATCGGAGCGGTGTGCCACACGATCAACCCGGTTCTGTCCGACGAGCAGATCACCTATATCTTCAATCATGCCGCCGACCGGCTGCTGTTCCTTGAAAAGAGCTTTGTTCCGCTTGTCGAGCGGCTGCGGCCGCAGCTCCCGCCGGATTTGCGCATCGTGCTGTTGAGCGAGGCGGAAACCAGACTGGCGACCGAAGCGGGTTACGAAGACCTGGTCGCCGCCGAAACCGACGAATTCACCTGGCCGCAATTCGACGAGCGCAGCGCCTGCGCGCTCTGCTACACCTCGGGCACCACCGGCAAGCCCAAGGGCGTGCTCTACAGCCACCGCTCGACGATGCTGCACGCGTTTGGCGCCTCGCTCCCCGGCGCGCTGGCGATGGGCGCGGCAGATGTCGTGTGCCCGGTCGTGCCGATGTTTCATGTCTGCGGCTGGGCGACGCCCTATACCGCGCCGATGAACGGAACCAAGCTGGTCTATCCCGGCCCGAAGCTCGACGGCGCCAGCCTCTACGAGCTGTTCGAGGCCGAGGGCGTCACGCTCGGCCTCGGCGTGCCGACCGTGTGGCTCAACTTCAACAACTACCTGCGCGACAACAACAAGAAGACGACGACGCTGCGCGGCGTCGTCTCGGGCGGCACGGCAGTCCCGCTGTCGCTGCTGCAGGCCTACGAAGCGCGCGGCGTGACGATGCTGCATGCCTGGGGCATGACCGAGATGAGCCCGCTCGGCACCACAGCGGCGCTCAAGGCCAAACACCATCGCCTCGACGGGGCGGAGCAGACCCGCATCCGGCTCACCCAGGGCCGCCCGATCCTCGGAGTCGAGATGAAGATCGTCGACGATAACCTCAAGTCGCTGCCGCATGACGGCAAGGCGGTCGGCGAGCTTTTGGTGCGCGGCCCGTGGATCGCCAGCGCTTACTACAACGACGACGAGGCGACGCGCAGCGCGGTCGAGCCGGACGGCTGGTTCCACACCGGCGATGTCGCCTCGATCGACCCCGACGGTTATGTCCGCCTGACCGACCGGCGCAAGGACGTGATCAAATCGGGCGGCGAGTGGATCAGCTCGATCGACCTCGAAAACGCGGCGATGGCGCACGAAGCCGTCGCCGAGGCGGCAGTAATTGCGATACCGCATCCCAAATGGGACGAACGCCCGCTGCTGCTGGTCACCGCCCGCCCCGGCCTCCGCCCCGAGCGCGACGACATCATCGCCTTGTTGGCCAAGCGCTTTCCGAAATGGATGCTGCCCGACGATGTCGTCGTGCTCGACGAGTTGCCGCACACCGGCACCGGCAAGGTGATGAAAACCCGGCTGCGCGAGATGTTTCGCGATTACCAGCCGCAGCCGGAGACCGAGCCCGCCGCCGCACCATGACCGTCACCGTTCGCTTCGCCCCCTCCCCGACCGGGTTTCTCCATATCGGCGGCGCCCGCACGGCGCTGTTCAACTGGCTGTTCGCCAAGCATCACCGGCAATACGGCGACGGAGGCATCTTTCGGCTGCGCATCGAGGATACCGACCGGGTGCGCTCGACCCCCGAGGCGGTCGCGGCGATCATCGACGGCCTCAAATGGCTCGGGCTCGAGTGGGACGGCGAGGTCGTGCACCAGTTCGCCAACGCGCTGCAGCATGCCGCAGTCGCGAGCGACCTGCTCGCCGCCGGCCACGCCTATCGCTGCTACTGCACGCCGCAGGAGCTAGAGGCGATGCGCGAGAAGGCACGGGCCGAAAAGCGCTCGGTGCGCTACGACGGCACCTGGCGCGACCGCGACCCGGCCGAGGCGCCGCCGGGGGTCGCGCCGGTGATCCGCCTCCGCGCGCCGCAGGAGGGCGCGACGGTGATCCGCGACCTCGTGCAGGGCGAGGTTTCGGTCAGCAACAGCGAACTCGACGATTTGATCATCCTGCGCGCCGACGGCACGCCGACCTACAATTTCTCGGTCGTGGTCGACGACCACCACATGGCGATCACTCACGTGATCCGTGGCGACGATCACCTCAACAACGCGTTCCGCCAGACCCAGATCTATCGCGCGCTCGGCTGGACGGTGCCGGAATTCGCCCACATCCCGCTGATCCACGGGTCGGATGGCGCCAAATTGTCGAAGCGTCACGGCGCGCTCGGCATCGAGGCGTATCGTGACCTCGGCTACCTGCCCGAGGCGCTGCGCAACCACCTGATGCGACTCGGGTGGAGCCATGGCGACGACGAGATCATCTCGACTGAGGATGCGATCCGCTGGTTCGACATAGGCGATGTCGGGCGCGCCCCGGCGCGGTTCGATTTCGCCAAGCTCGACAGTGTCAACGCGCACTACCTGAAGGATACCGCGGACGTGCGGCTGGTCGAACTGGCTGCGCCGTTTCTCGAACGCACGCTCGGGCGCGCGCTGGCCCCGGGCGACTCCGACCGGCTGCGCCGGGCGATGCCCGGGTTGAAGCCGCGCGCCAAGACGCTCGTCGAACTGGCGGAAAAGGCGCGATTTTATGTCGCTGCCCGGCCGCTGACCCCGGCCGCCGACGCCGCCAAGGCGCTGACCGGCGAGGCCCGCGGCCTGCTCGGCGAGCTGAGAGCGACACTCGGCGGTGCCGACTGGCAGCCGGGGGTGCTGGAAACCGCGCTGCGCGATTTCGCGGCGGCAAAGGGCGTCAAGCTCGGCGCCGTGGCCCAACCGCTGCGCGCAGCGCTGACCGGCTCGCTTGCCTCGCCCGGCATCTTCGAGGTGATGGAGGTGCTGGGCCGCGACGAGAGCCTGGCGCGGCTCGCCGACGCCGCCGCCGGACCCGGCTGAAGCCAGTACAGACGGTTAGGTCTTCGCGTTTGCGATATTGCGGTGCAATATAGTAGCTGCCCTTTGATAATCAGCCACGGCAGGCTTATTGTCATGGGCATACGGGTGATGGCCGCGGCCGCAGCGAGAGGTGAATCCATGGACGGCGACAATACGAAGGCAGCCGCAACGAAAGCGACGATGACGCTGACCGACAATTCCAACGGCAGGTCGATTGAACTGCCGGTCATCACGGGCTCGGTCGGCCCCAAGGTTATCGATGTGCGCAGCCTTTACGCCAAGACCGGCTACTTCACTTACGACCCCGGCTTTATGGCCACTGCCGCCTGCCGGTCGAGCATCACCTACATCGACGGCGACGAAGGCGTGTTGATGTATCGGGGTTACCCGATCGAGGACTTGGCGGCGAAAAGCGACTTCCTGGAAGTCGCTTATTTGCTGCTCAACGGCGAATTGCCGACCGCCGACCAGAGGACGCAGTTTGTCAACGACATCACCCATCACACGATGGTGCACGAGCAGATCACCAGCTTTTTCCGTGGCTTCCGCCGCGATGCGCACCCGATGGCGGTGCTGTGCGGGGTGGTCGGCGCGCTGTCGGCCTTCTATCACGATTCGACCGATATCAACGACCCGTACCAGCGGATGATCGCCTCGCACCGGCTGATTGCCAAATTGCCGACGATCGGGGCCATGGCCTACAAGTATTCGCTCGGCCAACCGTTCATGTATCCAAAGAACTCGCTCGGCTACGCCGAAAATTTCCTCCACATGACGTTTGGCGTTCCGTGCGAGGAATACCAGGTCAATCCGGTCCTGGCCAAGGCGATGGACCGGATTTTCATTTTGCACGCCGACCACGAACAGAATGCATCGACGGCGACGGTACGCAATGCCGGGTCGAGCGGCGCCAATCCGTTCGCCTGCATCGCCGCCGGCATCGCCTCGCTATGGGGCCCAGCGCATGGCGGCGCCAACGAGGCGGTGCTCAAGATGCTGGCCCGAATCGGCAGCCCGAAAGGCATCCCCGAGTTCATCAGCCAGGTCAAGGACAAGCACAACCACGAAATTCTGTTCGGCTTCGGCCACCGCGTTTACAAGAATTACGACCCGCGCGCCCATGTGTTGCGCGAAAGCTGCCATCAGGTGCTCGCCGAGCTCGGCATCAAGGATGATCCGCTGCTCGACCTGGCGATGGAACTGGAAAAGATCGCCCTCAACGACGATTACTTCATCACGCGAAAGCTTTACCCGAACGTCGATTTCTATTCGGGCATCATCCTGAAGGCGATGGGCTTCCCGACCTCGATGTTCACGGTGCTGTTCGCGATCGCGCGCACGGTCGGCTGGATCGCGCAGTGGACCGAGATGATCGAGGATCCGGACACCAAGATCGGCCGGCCCCGGCAGCTGTTCACCGGCTCTGACCGGCGCACTTACATCCCGCTCGCTCAGCGGCACTGAATTCGCCGCGCCCCCGCGCGCCGTCCCTCCCGGCCGGGAGGGACGGTTAGCAGCGATGCGGGCTATTTCCGCTCGATGAGTTCGATCTTGTAGCCGTCAGGGTCTTCGATAAACGCGATCACCGATCCGCCATGCGCCATCGGCCCGGCCGGGCGCGGGATCTTGACCCCGGCCTTCGCCAGCCTGTCGCAGGTCGCGTAGACATCGGGCACGCCGACCGCCAGGTGGCCGAACCCGCTGCCGAGCGAATACGGCTCGGCCTGTTCCCAGTTATGGGTCAGCTCGACGACCGTATTGTGCTCCTCGTCACCATAGCCGACGAATGCGAGCGTAAACTTGCCGGTCGGATAGTCGCGCTTGCGAATCATGTTCATGCCAAGCTCTTCGGTATAGAACTTGAGCGACTTGTCGAGATCCTTGACCCGGATCATCGTGTGCAGCAGGCGGTATTTGCCGGTATCAGCGGTGGTCATTGGGCTGTCTCCTGTTGTTGCCGGCGCGCGGCGATGAGGGAAAGGATCCGGTCGGCGGCGCTAAGGCTCGGCGACAGGCCGCCGGCCCCAAGCCGTCTTACCGCCTCATCATACCCCGCCAGGTGCGCCGCGCGAACCGCTTCATCCCGCACCAGCGCGGCGACCGCACCGGCCAGAAGTTCCGGGGTGCAGTCGCGCTGAATGTATTCGCCGATGAGGACGCGGCCGAGGATCAGGTTGACGAGGTTGACCTGGCGCACCTTGACCACCCGGTCGAGCAGCGCATGGGTCATCGGGTTGAGGCGATAGGCGGTCGCCATCGGCAGCCGCGCCATCGCCAGTTCCAGCGCGACCGAGCCCGACGCCACCAAGGCGGCACGGCTGGCCGCGAAGGCATCGTATTTCTCCGCCGCGCCGCGCACGACGATCGGCATGCCGGGCCACTCGCGTACGCCGGCAACGACCGCCGCCGCGACCGTTTCCACCGTCGGCACGACGACCCGGAACGGGCCGACCATTCCCTCGAGCCGCTGCAAGGAAGGGCCGAGCACCGGCATCAGCCGGCTGACCTCGCCGCCGCGGCTGCCCGGCAGCACGGCGATCAGCAACGTGTCGGCAGCGAGGCCGTGCGCCGCACGGAAGCGCGCCGCGTCGCCGGAACCGGCGCCGCTTTCGATGACCGGGTGGCCGACACAGGTTGCGGCGAGCCCGACCCGCTCGAAATAGGACGGCTCGAACGGCAGCAGGGTCAGCAGGTGGTCGTACCAGCGCGCCATGCGCCGCGCACGCCCGGCGCGCCATGCCCACACCATCGGCGCGACATAGTGGATCAGCGGCAGCGTCTCGCCGGCGCGGCGCAGTCGCTGGGCAATGCGCCAACTGAACCCCGAGCTGTCGATCGTCACCACCGCGTCGGGCCGCTGGGCGCGGATCGCCGCGACGGTCTCGCGCACCCGGCGCAGGATCAGCGGCGCCCTCGGCAACACTTCGGCAACTCCGGCGACCGCGAGGTCGGAAAGCGGCACGAGGCTTGTCAGCCCCTGCTCGGCCATGCGCTCGCCGCCGATGCCGGCGACGCGCACCCGGCCATCGGTGCGCGCGCGCAGCGCGGCGATCAGCGCACCGCCGATCGCATCGCCCGAAGGCTCGCCAGTGACGATGAAGATGAACGGCGCGGCGTCTTCCGCGCTCATGCGAGACTGGTCACGGCGCACGCACCCCGACGACAAAGAGGCCGGCCGCGTCGGCGGCCCGCGCGACCTCGTCGCGGTCAAGCACCAGCACCGCCCCGGCCTCTGCCGCGATCCCGCGCAGCCCGGCCTCAGTGGCGACCGCCACGGTCTGCGGTCCGATCACCGGCCGGTCGACGCGGCGCTCCTGCCCGGGCTTTTCAGCCTTGACCAGCACCGCGCCAGGGCCGGGCCGCTGCAGCGCAGCGCAGCGGCGGACCAGCGCATCGGTGCCCTCGATCGCCTCGACCCCGAGCACCATTCCCTGCTGGACGACAACCGACTGCCCAATATCGAGCGCGCCGATCGCGCGGACAATGCGCAGCCCGTGCGCGATATCGGCGTGCGCCGCGTCGTCGGGAAGCCGGGTGCCGATCGGCCCGTCCGGCATCATTACCGCGCGGCCGAGCAACTCATCCGATGCGATCACGCGAAACCCCTCGCGCTCAATCTCCTTGATCACCGCCGACAACAGCCCGTCATCGCCGAGCGCCCGCAGGCCGATGCGGGCGAAAAACCGCGCCGCGCGCCAATCGGGCCGCAGCGAGGCGAGCGACGGGCGCTTGACCCCGCCGGCAAGCACCAGCTCACCGACGCCGTGGGCGCGCAGCAAGTCGAACCCGGTCGCCGCGGCGCCGATCCGGCACCAGGCGTGTGGCGCATCGGCCAGCAGGTGCGGGTCGGCCTCGCCTTCCAACGCCAGCACAAACACCTCGCGGCCGACTGCGCGGCAGCTTTCGATCAGGCGCCGCGGCAACCCGCCATTGCCGGCGACGATGCCCAGCGGGCCCGCCCCCGCGCCGGCCGGCCGGCCATCCGGCCTATCCGTCATTCGCCCCTTTCGGCTGGCAGATTGCCCGGCTCGAATCGGCACGGATAAACGCGATCAGGTCGGCAACCGGGGCGACCGCACCGAATTTGACGGCGACCGCGTCGACCCGCTCGTTGAACGTGCCGCCGCCGTTCGAGAACAGCAGCTGATAGGCGCTGCGCAGCCCTAGAATGTCTTCACGGCTGAAGCCGCTGCGCTGCATGCCGATGATGTTGAGCCCGTTGAGCCGGGCGCGATCGCCCATCACCTGGCCATACGGGATGACGTCGCGCTCGACGCCCGACATGCCACCGATCATCGCGTGCCGGCCGATGCGGACATACTGATGCACCGCCGAGAGGCCCCCGAGGATCGCGTGGTCCTCGACGATGACGTGGCCGGCCAGCGTGGCGTTGTTGACGAGGATTACGTCATTGCCGATCTGGCAGTCATGCGCGACATGGGCGCCGACCATCAGCAGACAGTGGTCGCCGACGCGGGTCACCATCCCGCCGCCTTCGGTGCCGGGGTTGATCGTCACATGTTCGCGGATCGTGTTGTGGCGCCCGATCTCGAGCGACGATTTCTCGCCGCGATATTTGAGGTCCTGCGGCTCGCACCCGATCGAGGCGAACGGAAAAATTCGCGAGTGCTCGCCGATCGTCGTGCGCCCGTCGACGACGACATGCGCCTTGAGCATGACGCCGGCCCCCAGCACGACCTCGTCGCCGATGACGCAATACGGGCCGATGACAACATCGTCGGCCAGCCTCGCGCCTGGGCCGATGATTGCCGTCGGATGGATCTGCGGCATCACCGTCCTACTCGTCAAGGATCATCGCCGCGAACACCGCTTCCGCCGCGAGATGCCCACGTACCTCGGCGCGCCCCTCGAATTTCCACACATTGCGCCGATTACGCTGCTTGGTGACATGGATCAGCAGTCGATCGCCGGGAACCACCGGTCGGCGAAACCGCGCCTCGTCGATGCTCATGAAATACACCAGCTTGCCTTCGGCCTCCGGCCCGAGGGTGTGGACGACAAGCACCGCGGCGGTCTGCGCCATCGCCTCGACGATCAGCACGCCCGGCATCACCGCGCGCGCCGGGAAATGGCCTTTGAAATAGTATTCGTCGGGCGTGATGTCCTTGATCCCGGTCGCATGCTCGTTGGCGACGGCATCGACCACCTTGTCGATCATCAGAAACGGATCGCGGTGCGGTATCATCTCCATGACCCGCTCACGATCGAATTCGCACGCCGCGACGACGGCGCCCGCCGGATCGACCATCATTCGCCCTTCTTTTTCGCCAGGCGCCGCAACACGGCGACCTGCCTCGCCCACATCCTCAGCAGCACGGCCGGCGTTCCGCCGACACTTTGCCCCGCGGGCACATCGTGCAGAACACCGGCTTGCGCCGCAATCCTCACACCGTCGTCGATCCGCAGATGTCCGGCTATACCCGCCTGCCCGCCTATCATGATGTAATTGCCGAGCACGCTGCTGCCCGCAATGCCGATCTGGCCCGCCAACGCGCAACAACGCCCGATTTGCACGTTGTGGGCAATATGGACAAGATTGTCGATCATCGTGCCAGAACCGATGACGGTATCATGGTTCGAGCCGCGATCGATCGCCGCGTTGGCGCCGATATCGACGTCGTCGCCGATTATGACGAGCCCGAGTTGCGGCACCTTGACCGGACGGACCGGATCGGGCGCAAACCCGAAGCCCGGCTGACCGATGCGCACCCCCGGGTGCAGTACGACGCGGGCGCCGAGCCGGCAGTGGCTGAGCGTGACATTGGCGGCGATGCGGCAATCCTCACCGATCTCGACCCCCACACCGATCACGGTGTTGGGGCCGATCCGGCACCGCGCGCCCAATCGGGACCCGGCGCCGATCACCACGTGCGCGCCGATCTCGCAATCGCCGGGCACCACGGCGGTCGAGTCGACGACCGCGGTCGGTGCCCGTCCCGGCACGACCGGTGGCTCGGGATAAAACGCCTGCGCGGCGAGGGCGAACGCCTTGTAGGGCTCGGCCGTCAGCAGCAGCGCCATGCCGGGCGGTGCGCGTCCGGCAAGTTCCGGCGATACAAAGGCGGCACCCGCACCCGATCGGGCAAACGCCGCCACGTATTTTCGGTTGTCGAGAAAGGCGACGTCGTTGGGTCCCGCGGTCTCCAGCGGCGCCACGTCGTAAACGACGCGGGCGCCGTCGCCTTCATCACGCAGCGCCGCTCCGCTGAGCCCTGCCAATGCCGCAAGAGAGTAGGGGCCGGCGCGGACGAAGAAGCGGGAGTCCGCCATCCGCCGGCCTCCGCAGGCTCGCCGCCTTACCGCTTTCTGGACTTGGCCGGCGGTTTCGCGGTAGTGACCGGCGGTTTCGCCGGAGTGACAGGCTGCGGCTGGACGAAGCTGACCGTCAGCGTCGGCATTTCCTGGTCGAGCTTTTGCAGCACTTCGTCGGTTATGTCGAACTGCTGATCGAACAGCACCAATTCGCCGCGCTGAAAGACGAGGTTAGCCTTTCTCTCCTTGGAGATCTGGGTGATGATCTTGATCATCGTCTGCTGGATCTTTTCCAGCGCGTTCGCGTTGGATTTTTCCAGGGCTTGCCGCTTGCTCTGTACATTGCGGTCAAGCTCGTTCACTTTGGCCTGAAACTCGCGGCCCTTCTTGTTCAGCGCTTCGGCCGACAGCGAGGCTTGCTGGCGCTGCAGCGTATCGCGCTCATGCCGCAGAATCTCCTCCTCGTGCGAAATCTCCTTTTCGTATTCCGCCCGTTTCGCCTCGATCTGGGCGCGGACCGATTTTGCCGCCTTGGAGTTCTGCAACAGAGACTGGACATCGACGACCAAAACCGACAGCTGCGGCGCAGCCGCGGGGGTGGCCGGTGCGGCCGGCGCGGGTTGCGCCGGCGTAGCGGGTTTCGGTTGCTGGGCCTCGGCCGTGCCGACACCAAGTGCGAGCAGGCAGGCCAGCGCGGCGAACCCGTAACGGAAAGCGACCATCAGAACCTCGTGCCAAAACTGATTCTAAAGAGCTGCGTCTGATCAACGGATTCCTTTTTCAGAGGCAGTGCCAGATCGAGCCGGATCGGGCCGACGGGCGATGCCCACGAGAACCCGATGCCGGCGCTGGCCCGGAGTGAGGCGGAGTCGAACACCCGCGGCTGGACCCCGCCGGTGGTCACCAGTTGCGCCGGGGTCAAGATGATGTGTTTCTGGTCGTTGCCCCACAGCGAGCCGAAATCGGTAAAGATCCGGCCGGTGATCCCCAGTTCCTTCGGAAGGCCGAGCGGTACCCCGAGGGTGAGCGAGCCGGCATAGTATTTATTACCGCCCAGCGAGTCGTTCGTGACGATATCGCGCGGACCGACGCCACCGGGTGCGAAGCCCCGCAGATTGTCGCCGCCGACAAAGAAGCGGTCCTGCAGCAGCACCGGCTGACCGCCCCAGCCAATGATGTCGCCGGCCTCGCCGGTCAGGCTCAGCACCCATTTTGGCGCTATCGTGTAATAGTACCCGGCCGATATCTTGCTGCGGATGTATTGCACGCCAAAGCCGACGCCGGCGAAATCATTGCCCAGCGAGGCGTAATACCCGCTCGTCGGATCGATCCGGCTATCGCGCCGGTCATACAGCAGAACCTGGCCGATCGACGAGGTCAGGTGCGTACCCGATTGCAGGGCGATGAACAGCGATGCGTTGCTCTGGATATCAGTGATGTCGTCAGACCGCACCGAAAATTTCAGCGTCTGGCGCAGGTTCTCCGACAGCTGATAGCCGGCCCGCACCGCGCCGCCATACGAAAACTGCTGATAGGCCGGGGCGATACCCGAGAAGAAGTTGCTGGTCGGGCTGGTCTTGATCTCGAACAGGTCGAACCCGGCGGCGAGGTTTTTGTCGAGGAAATACGGGTCGGTAAAGCTCAAATCGACCTGCTGCGAGCGAAGCGACAGCACACTGCCGATACGGACGTCCTCACCGCGACCGAGAAAATTCTTTTCGCTGATCGAGGCGTCGACCAACGGGCCGTCGCTGGTCGAGAAGCCGAGCCCGAACGACAGCTGGCCGGTCGACTGCTCTTCGACCTCGACATCGATGACCGTGCGGTCGGGCGCCGATCCGGGCCGGCTGGTGACCTCGACCTTCTTGAAGAAGCCGAGGTTTTTGATGCGCTCCTTCGAGCGCTGCATCTTGTTGGTGTTGAATGCGTCGCCTTCGACAAGGCGAAACTCGCGGCGGATCACCTTGTCGAGCGTGCGGACATTGCCCGAGATGTCGATGCGCTCGACATAGACCTGCGGCCCGTTCTCCACGTCGAACACGACATCGACGGTGCGCGATTTGGGGTGCCGCGTGATTTCCGGTCTGACCTGGACAAAGGCGTAACCGCGATTGCCGAGCGCATCGGTCAGGTTCGAGATCGATTTCTCGACCGCATCGGCATCGTACCAGTCGCCGGAATGCACCCGCAGCAGCGGCAGCACATCGGCGCGCGGCAGGTCCTTGAGCTTGATATTGACGTCGACCTTGCCGAATTTATAGCGCTGCCCCTCGTCCACCGTGAAGGTGACGATGAACCCGTCCTTCTTGGGCGTCAGTTCGGCAACCGCCGAGAGCACACGGAAGTCGGCATAACCCTCTGACAGATAGAACTTGCGCAACAGCTCGCGGTCATACGTGAGCCTGTCGGGGTCGTAGGTGTCGGCGTTCGAGAAAAAGCGGTACCAGCGGCTTTCCTTGGTGTCGATCACGCCGCGCAGCGTGCCGTCGCTGAAATCGCGGTTGCCGACGAAATTGATCGAGCGCACCCCGGTCGACGGCCCTTCATTGATCTCGAAGACCAGATCGACCCGGTTTTCCGAAAGCTGAATGATCTTGGGCTCGACCGTCGCCGCGAAGTGTCCCTTGCGGCGGTACAGGTCGAGGATGCGCCGGACATCGTTCTGAACCCGGGTGCGGGTATAGACCACGCGCGGGCGCAGTTGAATCTCGCCGTTCAGGTCCTTGTCGGAAAGCTTTGAATTCCCTTCAAACGCGATGCGGTTGATGATCGGATTCTCGACCACCCTGACGACCAGGGCGTTGCCCTGCCGCTCCATCTTGACGTCGGCGAACAGGCCGGTGGCAAACAGGGCCTTCAGCGAATTGTCGATCCGCTCGGGATCCCACGGGTCGCCCTTCTGGACCAACAGATACGACAAAACCGTCTCGGCCTCGATGCGCCGGTTGCCCTCGACCTTGATGTCGCTGATCGCGCCGAGCCGCGCCGCGGCCGGCTTTGCCGCCTTCGTGGTGGCTGCCCGGGCCGGCAAGGTGTGCCGGGTCTGTGCCGTCGCCGGCAGCAGCCACGCCGCCACGGCTATGGCCGCGGCACAAATCGCCACCCAACGGCAAACTGCCCGTCTTGCGTGCAAACCGCCCCCCCACCCAGCCGCTTTCCCGCCGCGCCGACCCGTGTCGACGGGTCAGGTTACGAGACGCTTCACAAACTCCACAATCCCCACATGTACGAGATCGTTCCAGGTGGCGAAGACCATGAGCGTCAACACCAGCGCCAGGCCGATGCGAAACCCGTATTCCTGAGCCCGCTGGCCGAGCGGCTTACCGCGAATTGCCTCAGCGGCATAGAACAGCAGGTGCCCGCCGTCAAGCACCGGCACCGGGAACAGGTTGATCAGCCCGAGATTGATCGACAGCACCGCCATGAACGACAGCAGCGGGCCGATCCCGATCTGCGCCACCTCGCCAGAGATCTGCGCGATCCGAAGCGGTCCACCGAGCTCATCGCTGTTGCGGGCGCCGATGACAATCTGCCACATGGCTTCGAACGTCGAGGCCGACATTTGCCAGGTCTCGTCCACGGCCCGGCCCACCGCGGTAAGCGGACCGCGCCGCAGGTACTGGATGCCGCTGTGGCCGATGCCGAGCAGCGCAATGTGATGGACGTTGCCGAACCTGTCGGTGAACGTCGTCACGCTCGGTGTCGCATGCAGCGTAAGGTGCTGCCCATTGCGGCGGACGACGATCGTCATCGAGGTTCCAGGGTCGAGCCGCACCAGGCGCTGCACGTCTTCGAAGCGGTCGATCGGGTTGCCGTCGATGCTGGTGATCACGTCGCCGACCTCGATGCCGCCGCGCTGCGCTGCGCTGCCCGCGGTGACCTGCCCGACTTCAGGCGGGGTAAACGGCTCGCCGAAGGTCATGAACAGCAGCGTCAGCACAACGATCGCGAACGCGAAATTCGCCAGCGGCCCGCCGGCGACGATCGCCGCACGCTGGCCGAGCCGCTTGTGGTGAAACGACACATCGCGTTCCGCCGCGGTCATCTCGCCGACCTGCGCCGACGGCAGCGTCGAACTCGGATCGGTGTCGCCAAACATCTTGACGTAGCCGCCTAGCGGCACCGCGCTGAACTTCCACCGCGTGCCGGCGCGGTCGTTCCAGCCGAACAGCTCGGGGCCAAACCCGATCGAAAACACCTCGATACGCACCCGATTGCGGCGGGCAATCAGGTAATGGCCCAGCTCGTGGACAAAGACCAGAACGGTCAGAACCACTAGAAACCAAAAGACCACCCATAAAAAGTGGCCGACCCCCCCGTGAAGGAGCGCTTGCATTCTGTCTATCTCGCGTCGGTTGACGGGGCGGCGCGGAATCCGGTGCGCGTCGCGGCAAAGCCGGCGGCAACATCCCGCGCGGCCTTATCGACATTGTAAACATCGTCGAGCGAATCAAGCGTCCCGCCCGAGAGTTTTGCGAGCGTCTCCTCGACCGTGGCGGCGATGTCGAGAAATCCGATGCGTCCTTCCATGAAGGCATATACGGCGGTTTCGTTGGCCGCGTTGAGCACCGTCGCGCTGCTGCCGCCGGCGACGAGCGCGGCCCGCGCCAGCCGGAGAGCCGGAAAGCGCGTCTCGTCCGGCGGCTCGAAGGTCAGCTTGCCGACCACGGCGAGGTCGAGTCGCGGGGTCGGCGTGGCGGTGCGGTCGGGCCAGCCCAATACATAAGAGATTGGCGTGCGCATGTCGGGCGAGCCGAGATGCGCCAGCACCGAGCCGTCGGTGTAGGTAACGAACCCATGAATGATCGATTGCGGGTGGACGATGACCCGAATCTGCTCCGACGGCAGCTGGAACAGATGGTGTGCCTCGATCACTTCCAGGCCCTTGTTCATCAGCGTCGCCGAATCGATCGAGATCTTGGCGCCCATCTTCCAGGTCGGGTGCGCCACCGCCTGCTCCGGCGTCACCCCGCGCATCTGCTCGGTCGTCCATTCGCGGAACGGACCGCCGCTCGCGGTCAGCGTGATCGCCTCGATCGCCTCGACGCGTTCGGCGTCAAAACATTGCCAGATCGCGTTGTGCTCGCTGTCGACCGGCAGCAGCGTCGCGTTGTGGCGCTTGACCTCGCGAAGAAACAGGCTGCCGGCGCAGACCAGCGCCTCCTTGTTGGCGAGCGCGACGATGCGTCCGCGGCGGATCGCGGTCAGCGTCGGCGCGAGGCCGGCGGCGCCGACAATGCCGGCCATCACCAGGTCGGTCGGCCGGTCGGCGGCTTCGATTAGTGCCGCCGGACCGCTGCCCACCGCAATGCCGGTGCCGGCCAGCGCCTCTTTGAGCGGCGCGTAGTCAGCCGGGTCGGCGACCGCGGCAAAGCGCGCGCCCAGCGCCCGCGCCTGCTCGGCGAGCAGCCCCGCGTTGCGGTTTGCGGTCAGCGCTTCGACCGTAAAGCGGTCACGGTTGCGCAGCAGCAAGTCAACCGTGCTGCGCCCGATCGAGCCAGTCGAACCGAGGATTGTCACCCGCCGCGGCCGCTCCGCGACTGGTGCCGCCGCCCCTATTGCCATATCAGCACGCCCCCGCGCAGCAGGGTCAACAGCGCCACCATTGGGATCACCGCCAGCAGGCCGTCGAGCCGGTCGAGAAGCCCGCCGTGCCCGGGAATGAGGCTGCTCGAGTCCTTCACACCGAACCTTCGCTTGGCGACGGACTCCGCAAGATCGCCGAACTGCTCGACAATCGCAAGCCCTCCGCTTGTCAAAACCAGCGGCCATGCCGGCGCGATCCCCAGCACCCACGTCGTCGCCCAGCCGGCCAGCGCGGCGCACAGGATGCCGCCGGCGAGACCCGCCCAGGTCTTGCCGGGGCTCCACCGCGGAGCGAGTCGCGGTCCGCCGATTGTGCGCCCGGTCGCATAGGCGCCGATATCGGTCGCCCACACCACGGCAAACAGCCACAACAGCGTTGCCCTCCCGCCGTGCTCGGGCCTTGCCAGCCACAACAGCAGAGTGCACGGCACCGCGACCCAGACCGTGCCGAACGCGAGCCAGGCGGCATCGCCGTCGCGCCACTGCCGTGCCAGCACGTAGACCACGACCGCGCCGATAACCGCGCCCGCGATCGCAGCGGTGACCGCACCGACCGCGCCGGCGAGCACCGCGACGACGACGACCGTGCTCAGCACCGCGCCGCTCTTGCCCCAGGCCCCGGCCTGACACAGCCGGCCCCACTCCCAGCCCATCACCGCGGCAGCGGCGACCGCTAGCACAGACAGCCACGGCGACCCGAACCAGATCGCGGCGAGGGCGACCGGCGCCAGCACCAGCGCCGAGACGACGCGCTTTTCGAGCGTCCGCTCAGCGCCGCCCAATCGAGGCCCCGTAGCGGCGCTCACGACAGCCGTAATCGGCAATCGCCTGTTCAAGGTCGGAGCGCCCGAAATCGGGCCACAGCGTCTTGGTGAACACCAGTTCGGCATAGGCGCACTGCCACAGCAGGAAATTGCTGATGCGTTGCTCGCCGCTGGTGCGGATCAGCAGGTCGGGGTCGGGCAGATCGGCGGTAAAGAGGTGTCGGGCGATCGTCGCTTCGTCGACTGCCTCGGCCGCCAGCGCGCCGGTCGCCGCCTTGGCCGCGATGGCGCGCGCCGCCGCGACAATCTCGGCGCGGCCGCCGTACGACAGCGCGACTGTCAGATTGACCCCGCCATTGTCGCGGGTCAGCGCCTCGGCATTGTCGATCAGCGTCACAATGTCTTTGGCGAGCCGGGACCGGTCGCCGATCACCCGCAGTCGCACCCCGCTGCGGTGCAATTCGGCAATCTCGCCGCGCAGGTAATGGCGCAGCAGCCCCATCAGATCGTCGACCTCGGTATACGGCCGCTTCCAGTTTTCCGACGAGAAGCCGAACAGCGTCAGATAGGGAACGCCCAGTTCGGCGGCAGCGACGATCGTCCGGCGCACCGCCTCGGCACCGCGATGATGGCCGGCGACCCGCGGCAAGCCGCGCGCCTTCGCCCATCGCCCGTTTCCATCCATGATTATCGCGATGTGCCGCGGCGGCTGCCCGCCCGGCACGACGGCGGCATCGTTGACTAGAGTCGGCATCAGACCTGAAGGATTTCCTTGTCCTTTTGCGCCAGCGCCTCGTCGATGCGCTTGATGTGGCCATCGGTCAGCGTCTGGATTTCCTTTTCCAGCTTGCGATGCTCGTCCTGCGAGATGTCGCCGTCCTTTTCGAGTTTGCGCAATGCCTCGATCCCGTCGCGCCGCACGTTTCGCACCGAAACCCGGGCCTGCTCGCCATATTTCGCGGCGACTTTGGTCAATTCGCGGCGACGCTCCTGATTGAGGTCGGGAATCGGCACGCGGATCGTCTGGCCCTCGGTCTGGGGGTTGAGGCCCAGAGAAGATTCGCGGATTGCCTTGTCGACCGCCTTGACCATGCCCCGGTCCCACACCTGCACCGTGATCATGCGCGGCTCGGGCACGTTGATGCTGGCGAGCTGCGGCAACGGCATCATGTTGCCGTAGGCGTTAACAAGTACTGGTTCCAGCAGCGAGGCCGATGCCCGCCCGGTGCGCAGGCCGCCAAATTCCTTGCGCAGCGCCTCGATCGCACCGTCCATGCGCCGTTGCAGATCCTTCAATAGGGCATCTTCCGCCATGGTCGTTGCCTCCCTACCCTGCTCCGGCGATTTTACGGTTCGTCGGTGATGATCGTAAACCGTCCCCTGCCCCGCATAACCTCGCCAAACCCGCCGCTCTCGAAAATCGAGAAGACCAGGATCGGGATACGGTTTTCGCGCGCCAGCGAGATCGCCGATGCGTCCATGACCTGCAGGTCGCGCGACAATACCTCCAGATAGCCGAGCCGCTCGAACCGGCGGGCGCCGGCCACCCGGTTCGGATCGGCGTCGTAGACACCGTCGACCTTGGTCGCCTTCAAGAGCGCGTCGCACCCCATCTCGGAGGCGCGCAGCGCCGCCGCCGTGTCGGTTGTAAAGAACGGATTGCCGGTGCCGGCGCCAAAGATCACGACGCGGCCCTTCTCCAGGTGGCGGATCGCGCGTCGGCGAATATAGGGTTCGCACACCGCCTGCATCGAGATCGCCGACTGCACCCGGGTCGAGACGCCGAGGCGTTCGAGCGCGTTCTGCATCGCCAGCGAATTGATGACCGTGGCGAGCATTCCCATGTAGTCGGCCGAGGCCCGCTCCATGCCGACCGCCGCGCCGGACAGGCCGCGGAAGATGTTGCCGCCGCCGATCACCAGGCACACCTCGGCGCCCAGCTGATGGACCGCTTTCACCTCGGCGGCGATGCGGCTGATCATCGACGGTTCGAGGCCATAGTCGCGCTCGCCCATCAGCGCCTCCCCCGACAATTTGAGGAGAACGCGGCGATATTTCAGATCGGCCGACACGCGGCTTGCGCTCATCTGGTTGACGCACCCGCCCTGCGAGCTTGTGAAGATACACCAACCGCGCGGCAGCGCACCGGGTTTCGGCGCCGCAGGGTAGCGGCGCCGCCAACTGCGGTCAGTGCTTGAGTTGCGCCTCGACCTCGGCGGCGAAATCGGTCACCGACCGATCGATCCCCTCGCCGAGGGCAAAGCGCACGAACCCGGCGACGCCAATCGGCGTGCCGGCGGCCTTGGCGGCGGCCTCGACGACCTTGCCGACCCGGCTCTCGCCGTCGATCACATAAACTTGGTCGAGCAGCACCGTATCCTCGTAGAACTTGCGCAGCCGCCCCTCGACCATGCGCTCGACGATATCGACCGATTTCCCGCTGGTTTCAGCCTGGCCGCGCAGCACGTCGCGCTCGCGCTCCAGCGCCGCGGCGGGTACCGCGGCGCGGTCGAGATATTGCGGGTTCGCCGCTGCGACATGCATCGCCAGCTGCCGCCCGAGGCCCGACAGCGTATCGCGGTCGGCCGTCGATTCGAGCGCGACCAGCACGCCGATCTTGCCGAGGCCCGGCGCCAGCGAATTGTGGACATAGGAGGCGACGACGCCGTTGCCGACGCTCAGCCGCTCGACCCGGCGCAGCACCAGGTTCTCGCCGATCCGGCCGACCATCTCGGAGATCTCGTCAGCGACCGAGCGGCCGGAGCCGGGATAGGGCGCCGCGGCAAGCGCGTCGAGCGTACCGGCGCCGGCCACCGCAAGCTCCGCCACGGCGCGAACCAGTGCCTGGAACAGCTCGTTGCGGGCGACGAAATCGGTCTCGGAATTGACCTCGACTATGGCCCCGGCCTTGTCCGCCGTCGCCACCCCGACCAGCCCTTCGGCGGCGACGCGCCCTGCCTTTTTGGCGGCCGCGGCGAGCCCCTTCTTGCGCAGCCAGTCGACTGCGACTTCGATATCGCCGCCGCTGTCGCCAAGCGCGCGCTTGCAATCCATCATTCCGGCGCCGGTCTTGTCGCGCAACTCCTTGACCAGCGCGGCGGTTACCTCGGCCATCGCTTTATCCTCTCTTGCTGCCCGGCGCTGCGCCTAAGCGGTCGCTTCGCCCTGGCCGGTCGCTTCGCCTTGGCCGGTCTCGTCACCCGCCTCGCCGTCAAGCGCGGCAAGTTCCGCGACCGGGGCCCCGTCTTCGGCCGGCTCCTCGTCGGCCAGATCCTCCTCGGCCACCTCCGCGGGCAATTCGGCGCGCGCCCCGACATCGATGCCCGAAGCCGCCATCTCGGCCTGCAGCCCGTCGAGCACCGAGCCGCTGACCAGCTCGCAATAGAGGTGGATCGCCCGCATCGCGTCGTCATTACCGGGAATCGGATAGGCGATGCCCGCCGGGTCAGAGTTCGAATCGAGGATCGCGACCACCGGAATGCGCAGCGTGTTGGCCTCGCGCACCGCGATCGCCTCCTTGTTCGTGTCGATCACGAACAGGATGCTGGGCAGGCCGCCCATTTCCTTGATCCCGCCGAGCGAGCGTTCGAGCTTGTCGCGGTCGCGCGTCAGCTCCAGCAGTTCGCGCTTGGTCAGTCCGCTTTCTTCGGCCTCGATGCGCTCGTCGAGCTCGCGCAGCCGCTTGATCGAGTTCGAGATCGTCTTGAAATTGGTCAGCATTCCGCCGAGCCAGCGGTAGTTGACGTAATACTGCCCACAGCGTTTGGCCGCCTCGGCGACCGCTTCCTGGGCCTGGCGCTTGGTGCCGACCATCAGCACCCGGCCGCCGCTGGCGACCTCGTTGCGGATCGCTTCCAGCCCCTGATGCAGCAGCGGCACGGTATTTTCGAGGTCGATGACGTGGATGCCGTTGCGGACGCCGAAGATGTACGGCGCCATCTTCGGGTTCCAGCGCCGCGTGTGGTGGCCGAAATGCACGCCGGCTTCCAGCAGCTGGCGCATGGAGTAATCTGGTAACGCCATGATCGTGTCCTTTTCCGGTTGAGCCGCCGCAGGGGTCATCGGATTCCACCTCTCTGAGGCGGGCACCAACACCGGAGCGAGCCGCTTCACCGAAGCGGCCGCAACCCTGCGTGAGGTTTAGACGCGCTTAGGTAAGGCGGCGCGCGGGATTTGGCAAGCGTGGTGCGGCCCCGGCCGCACCTAGCCCGGCCGCACCTAGCCCGGCCGCACTTAGCCCGGCCGCAGCTAGCCCGGGTGGCACTAGGCGGAGTCGGTCGGCATCGCCTCCGCCGGTGCCGTGCCGCGGCGCATCGCGCCGCGCCGCGCGCCGGGCGGGGCGCCCGCCTCAGGCTCGGCCGACAGGAAACCGGCCGCGCCGACGATCTCGGCGCGCTGGTGCGGCAGCGCGTGCGGGTATTCCGCCTGCAGGAAGCCGATCAGCTTTTCGCGCACCTCGCAGCGCAAATCCCACGCCTCGCCGGCGTTGCGGGCGCTGACCAGCACGCGCAACTCCATCGTCGTCGGCAGCGCCTCGATCACCTGCATCACGGCGACCTCGCCATCCCACAATTTGCTGGCCTTGACGATCTCGTCGAGTTTCTGCCGCACCGCGTCGGTCGGCGTCGTGTAATCGACGTGCAGGCCGACCGTGCCGATCAGCCGTGCCGATTCATAGGTCCAATTCTGGAACGGCTTTTCGATGAAATAACTGATCGGCAGGATCATCCGCTGCAGGTTCCAGATGCGCACCACGACATAGGTGCTGGTGATCTTCTCGATCCACCCCCACTGCCCTTCGACGATCACCGCGTCCTCGACGCGGATCGGCTGGGTGATCGCGATCTGGATGCCGGCCAGGAGGTTGCTCAGCACCGGCCGCGCCGCGAGGCCGAGGATGATGCCGGCGGCCCCGGCCGAGGCGAACAGGCTGACACCGTATTGCCGCACCTGCTGCACGGTCATCAGCGCCGCGGCGATGGTGATGATCACCAGCAGGGTCTGCGCCGTACGCCGCAGGATGTTGACCTGGGTGACGTGCTTGCGCGCCAACAGGTTGTCGGCCACGTCGGTGTGAAACCGCCGCAGGTAGAAATCGGCGGCGGTTTCGAGCGCTTTCATCGCCGCCCAGCCGATGGCCAGCACCAGCGCCGCCAGCAGCCCGCCGGCGAGGCCGCTCGTCAGCCGCGCGCTGAACTGCGCCGCCGGCAGCGTCGCCCCGAGCGCTAAGATCAACACCAGCATGCTGGCAGGCCCATGGCCGCGCGTCAGCAGTTCCATCAGGAACGGGCTGAACCGCCCGGCGAGGCGGATGATCCGGCCCATGAACCAGCGATAGAGCGCCAAAACGACGAGCGCCGGCACGACCATGATCGCGATGCCGACCACCCAGTGCGGCACGATACCAAAGAGATGACCTAGAAAATTCATCGGTCCGTACTTACCGCGATCGCCCCCAAGTGGTTGGTGCCGACCGCCCCCCTTGTTACGATTGATCAACACCACGGGCCGGTAACGTTCCCCGGCCAACGTTCCCCGGCCAACGTTCCCCAGCCAACGTTCCCCGGGTCCGGCGGCCGGATCGTCGGCACGCGAAATTCGTCTGACCGCCGCCGCCGCGCCGCGCTATCCTGATCGTATCGCTATGGGGAGGATTGCGACATGGCCTTTTACGAACTGCGCCAATACCACGTACGGCCCGGCAAGATGAACGAATGGGTCAAGATCATGGAAGAGGAGATCATCCCGTTCCAGGTCTCGAAGGGAATGGTGATCTGCGGCAGTTTCCGCGGCGAGACCGATGCGTCAGCCTATGTCTGGATCCGCCGCTTCGAAAGCGAGGCGCAGCGCGAGGCGCAATACAAGGCGGTCTACGAGACCGATTACTGGAAGACCAAGATCGCCCCGCGCGTACCAGACTGCCTCGACCGTGAAAAGATGGTCATCACCCGGCTCGTCGCGACGCCGCGCTCGCCGATCCAATAGGGCCGTTACGCGATCGGGAGGCGCCGCCGCGCACCCGATCGCGCTCGACCACAAGTATGCTCTTCAATAACCTCGGCGAGGCGAGCAACCACTTCGTTCTCGCTCCAGTCTCCGCCGCGGAACAGGATCACACCGGGGGCTGTCGCCGAAGCCAAGGCAAGAATCCGCGGGTAATCGAGATCCACGGTGACGACCGTCCGCGACCTCGATAGCGCGGGCGATGATTTCAGTATCCGGTGCGCGCCTGAGCCCGACCGCGGCGGCATGAACCGAGTCGTGGCCTTGCTCGGAGAGCCATCGGGCCAGCGTCGGCGAGCGGCATGTCGATCAGGAATCTCAAGGAAGGGCGATCGTCTCATCCTCGGCGAGCAACGCCGCGTAACGCAGCGCCTCATCGATATCTTCCGGTTCGAGATAGGGATAGGCGGCGAGGATGTCCTCCCGCGTCTCTCCGGATGCGGGCAGCCCCAGCAAGCGGGCAACCGGAAATCGTAGACCCCGGATGCACGGCTTCCCCGTACAAACCTCAGGATCGATGGTGATCCGCGTCAGTGCCATAGACTCACCATATCGGTACACAAGGGTATTTTCGGTATTTTCCAGTTCACGAAATCCTCAAATATCGTGCACATCGACCACACCCGGCAGCGACTTGACCGCGGCGCGAAAGCGCGGGTCGACCCGGAACCCGCCGGGCAGCGTGATCTCGACTTCGCTCCGCGGCAGGTCGAGTACCAGCGTCACCCGGCCGCGGCCGCTTGGCTCGTGGCCGAATAGCGTCTTGAGCCGCGGCAGCGCCTCCATCTCGCCGACAAACACGCGCAGCCCCGCCGCGGCGTGGGCCACCACCGCGTCGAGCGGCTCGATCTTCTGCACCGTCAGGCGCAGGCTGTCGTCTTCGTGGCGCACATCGATCGTCACGACCAGCGGCTGACCGCCGTCGAGCACGGCGCGGGACTGGGCCAGCACCTCGGAAAACACGGTCACCTCGAACATGCCGCTGGTGTCCGCCATCTGCACAAAGGCATAGCGGCTGCCCCGCGCCGAGGTGCGCTCCTTCTTGCCGACGACGATGCCGGCAAGGCGAAAGCGGGTCGAGCCGCCCGCCGCCATCGCCGCCGGCAAATCGGCAAAGCGCAGGATGCCGGCGCGTTCGAGGCTCTTGCCGTAAGGGTCGAGCGGGTGGCTCGACAGATAAAACCCGATCGCATCGAACTCGTTTTGCAGCCGCTCGACCGGCGGCCAATCCGCCACAACCGGCAATGACGGCCGTGCGGCAAAGCCCCAATGGGACTTGTCGCCGATGCCGGCAAACAGGCTTTCCTGCCGGCTCTCGCGCTCCTCGGCGGCGCGGCTCGCCTGGCGCAGCAGGGTTTCGGCCCCCGACAGGGTCTGCGCCCGGTTGGGGTTGAGGCAGTCGAAGGCACCGGCCTTGGCGAGGCTTTCGAACTGGCGCCGATTAAAGCTTTTGGCGTCGAGGCGCCGCGAGAAATCGAACAAATCCTTGAACGGTCCGTTGGCCTGACGCTCGGCGACGAAGTCGCGCATCGCCTGGGCGCCGACCCCCTTCACCGCGGCGAGCGCATAGCGGATCGCGGGCTTTCCGGTCTTGGGGTCGGGCTCGACCGTGAAATCGACGCCCGACCGGTTGATGTCGGGCGGCAGCAGGCTGATCCCAAACCGGGAGAGCTCGGGGCGGAAATGGTTGAGCTTGTCGGTGTTGCCCATGTCGAGGGTCATCGACGCGGCAAGAAACTCGACCGGATGGTTCGCCTTCAAATAGGCGGTCTGGTAGGCGACCAGCGCATAGGCCGCGGCGTGCGATTTGTTGAACCCGTACCCGGCAAACTTTGCCATCTGGTCGAAAATCAGCTCGGCGCGGCGCGCCTCGACCCCGCGCCCGGTCGCGCCCTCGACAAAGGATTTGCGCTGCGCATCCATCTCGGACTGGATCTTCTTGCCCATCGCCCGGCGCAGTAGGTCGGCGCCGCCCAGCGTATAGCCGGCCAGCACCTGGGCGATCTGCATGACCTGTTCCTGATAGATCATGATGCCGTGGGTTTCCTTGAGGATCCCCTCGAGCGCCGGGTGCAGGTAATCCGGCTCCTCCTGCCCGTGCTTGACCGCGATGTAGCGCGGAATGTTTTCCATCGGCCCGGGGCGGTAGAGCGAGACCACCGCGATGATGTCCTCGAACCGGTCGGGGCGGAGCTTCTTCAGCATGTCGCGCACGCCCGCGCCTTCCACCTGGAACACGCCGACCGTGTCGCCGTGGCTCAGCAGGTCAAAGGTCGGGCGGTCGTCGAGCGGAAGGTTCGACAAATCGAGCGGCGCCCCGTGCGCATCGACCAGTTCGACCGCCTTTTCCAAGACGTCGAGAGTCTTGAGGCCGAGGAAGTCGAATTTGACGAGCCCGGCGAGCTCGACCCATTTCATGTTGAACTGGGTCACCGGCATGTCGGAGCGCGGGTCGCGGTACAGCGGCACCAGCTCCGATAGCGGCCGGTCGCCGATCACCACCCCGGCCGCGTGGGTCGAGGCATGGCGGTAGAGCCCTTCGAGCTTGAGCGCGATCGCGATCAGCCGCGCGACCGCTTCGTCGCTGTCGCGCTGCTGCTGCAGCAGCGGCTCGCTGGCGATCGCCTGTTCGAGGGTCACCGGGTGCGCCGGGTTGTTGGGCACCAGCTTGCACAGCCGATCGACCTGGCCGTACGGCATGCCGAGCACCCGGCCGACATCGCGCAGCACCGCGCGCGCCTGCAATTTGCCGAAGGTGATGATCTGGGCGACCCGGTCGCGGCCGTATTTGCCCTGTACGTAGCGGATCACCTCGTCGCGCCGCTCCTGGCAGAAATCGACGTCGAAATCCGGCATCGACACGCGCTCGGGATTCAGGAAGCGCTCGAACAGCAGACCGAAGCGCAGCGGGTCCAGATCGGTGATGGTCAGCGCCCAGGCAACGACCGAGCCGGCGCCCGAGCCGCGGCCGGGCCCAACCGGAATGCCCTGGCGCTTGGCCCATTGGATGAAGTCGGCGACGATCAGGAAATAGCCGGCGAACCCCATCGTGACGATCGTGTCGAGCTCGAAGGCGAGCCGCGCGCGATATGGCTCGGCCAAAGCGGGCTCGGTCGCCCCGCTCGCCGTCAGCCGTGCCTCGAGCCCGGCCTGCGCCGCCGCGCGCAGCTCCTCTTCTTCGGTTCGGTCGGCGGCGGTCGGAAAGGCCGGGAGGATCGGCTTGCGGGGCTGCGGGATAAAGGCGCAACGCCGAGCGATGACCAGCGTGTTGTCGCATGCCTCGGGCAGGTCGGCGAACAGCACCCGCATTTCGGTCGCGGGGCGAAAGAAATGGTCGGGCGTCAGCCGCTTGCGGTCTTCTTCGCCGACCACCCGGCCCTCGGCGATGCACAGCAGCGCATCGTGCGCCTCATAGAAGTCGCGCCTCGGGAAATAGGCGTCGTTGGTCGCGACCAGCGGCACGTCGTGGCGATACGCGAGATCGATCAGCCCCGCCTCGGCGCGCACCTCCTCGGGCATGCCGTGCCGGGTCAGCTCGATGTAGAGCCGGCCGGGAAACGCCGCCTTGAGCGTGCCGCAGAGCATGTCGGCCGCCTCGCCCTGCCCCTCGGCGACGAGCCGGCCGAGCGGTCCGCCGGCGCCACCGGCAAGGCACAACAATCCGTCCGAGCCGGCGGCCAGGTCGGCCAGCGTCACTGCCGGGTCGGCGCCCGCCTCGCCGTCGAGATAGGCGTGGCTCACAAGGCGCAGGAGGTTGCGGTAGCCGACCTCGCTCTGCACCAGCAACACGATGCGCTCCGGTTCCGCCGCGGCGCGGCCGGCCCGCGACCCCTCGCCGTCGCCGCGCGGCGCCAGCGCCACCTCGCAGCCGATGATCGGCTGGATGCCGGATTCGGCGCAGGCGATGGCAAATTCGAGCGCGCCGAACAGATTGCCGGTGTCGGTGATCGCCACCGCCGGCATCGCGTTCGCGCGGCACAGCGCGACCAGCTCCTTGATCTTGATCGCCCCCGCCGACAGCGAATAGGCGGTGTGGACACGCAGATGGATGAAGTCGGCGAGCGGCATCGGCACTCCGGCGTTACGCGGCCCGTTATCGTAGCGCCCCCCGGCGAGATCGGCACGCCGCGCATCGGCCCCTCGCGATTCCGCCGCGCACGGGCGAGCCTCGGCGCCGAGCGGAGGCGCGAAAGGCATGGCAGATTCGCGGCACCAGTTTCATGGTACGCAGCGAAACGAACTTTTTGCGGCAGGAGCAGCAAGATGCGGCGGTGTGGATTGATCCTCGGCGCCGCGCTGGCGCTGCTGGCGGGCATCGGCACGGCGGCGGCGCAGGCCCCCGCGCTGCTCATCGGCAACTGGATGACGACGTGGTTTCCGAACACGGTCGGCGAAATCTTCGTGACCGTCACTTACGTGCCCAATGGCCAGATCCGCGAACACCTGATGAACCGTCAGGCCGTCGCCTACGATTTGTTCGGCACCTATCAGTACAACTCCGCGACCTCGACCGTGCAGTTCGTGTTTGCCGACTATGCGCCCAAGCAGATGTGCTCTCCGATCGGCTGCCAGCCGGCGCCGGTGCCACCCGGACTCAACACCCCGACGAGCGCCCAGCTGGTGTTTCCGAACCCGAACCAGATGATGGCGCGCACCGCCGACGGCACGACGATGATCTGGAGCCGGACAAATTAGCCTTGCACACCAGTTAGCTATCTCGGCAGGGCGATCAGCCCGCTAACCCGACCTGAGTTTGCCGCCGTCGAGCACCACGGTGCGGTCGCAGCGGCGCGCGAGGTCGAGGTTGTGAGTGGCGATCAGCGCGGCGAGGCCGCTTGCCCGCACGATCTCGATCAGCGTCGCGATCACCCCCTCGGCGGTATCGTGGTCGAGATTGCCCGTCGGCTCGTCGGCCAGCAGGACCTTGGGCTGGTTGGCCAGGGCGCGGACCAGTGCGACGCGCTGCTGCTCGCCGCCCGACAGCCGCGCCGGGCGATGGCTCAGCCGGGCGCTGAGCCCGACCCGCGCCAGCAGCTCCGCCGCCCGCTCGCGCGCCGCCTGCCGGGCAGTTCCGGCGATCATCTGCGGCAGCACGACGTTCTCGAGCGCCGAAAACTCGGGCAGCAGGTGGTGGAACTGATAGACAAAGCCGAGCGCGCGCCGTCGCAGCAGGGTGCGCCGGTCGTCCGACAGGTTGCCGCAGGCGACGCCGTCGATCAGCACCTCACCGCCGCTCGAGCGTTCGAGCAGCCCGGCGATGTGCAGCAGCGTCGACTTGCCGGCGCCGGATGGCCCGACGAGCGCGACGATCTGCCCCGGATACAGCGCGAGATCGATGCCGTTCAGCACCGCCAGCTCGACCCCGCCCTGGCGAAATACGCGTTTGATGCCGCGCAGTTCCAGCGCCGGCCCGGCGGCCTCGGCGGCGCTCATTCGTAGCGCAGCCCCTCGACCGGATCGAGCCGCGCCGCCCGCCACGACGGGTACAGCGTCGCGAGAAACGACAGCGCGAGCGCCATGATCACGACCGTCGCGACCTGGTGCGGCACGATCTTCGCCGGGATCCGCGTGAAGTAATAAATCTCGGCCGCAAACAGGTTCATGTGCAGCACGTTCTGGATGAACTGGCGGATCGCCTCGATGTTCTGGGTGAAGACGATGCCGAGGGCAAACCCCGCCAGCGTGCCGGCGACACCGATGCTGGCGCCGCTCATCACGAAGATGCGCAGGATCATGCCGCGCGAGGCGCCCATCGTGCGCAGGATCGCGATGTCGCGGCCCTTGTCCTTCACCACCATCGTCATGCCCGAGATGATGTTAAACGCCGCGACGATGATGATCAGCGTCAGGATCAGGAACATCACATCGCTCTGGATGTCGAGCGCGGCGACGATGCTGTTATTGGCGCGCTGCCAGTCGAGGATGCGCACCCCGCCGCCGACCGTGTCGGCGATGCGCCGGCCGTCGACCGCCGCATTATCGGCGTTGGTGACAAAGACTTCGAGATAGCTGACCTCGTTCGGCAGCTTGAAGAAGAGCTGCGCAGCGTCGAGCGGGATATAGATGAAACTGTTGTCGTATTCGTAGAAGCCGACATCGAACAGCGCGACCACCTTGTAGGTTTTCATGCGCGGCACGGTGCCGAACGCGGTCGCCTCGCCCTGCGGCGAGACGATCGTCAACAGCCCGCCGACCGTGACCCCGAGGCGCCGCGCCAGCCGGTCGCCGACCGCGATCTGGTCGCCGTCAAAATCGGCGAGCGAGCCGGCGACGATATGGTCGGCGATCAGCTTGCGGGCGCGGATGTCGGCCGGCCGGATGCCGCGGACCACGACGCCCGCGGCGCCACCGGCGTTGGTCGTCGCCAGCGCCTGCGCCTCGATCAGCGGCGTCGCGCTGACGACACCCGGCACCGCCCGGACCTTTTTCGCCATCGCGTCGAAATCTGGGAGCGCCGCACCCGAACCGTAGACCGCGAGATGCCCGTTGAGCCCGAGAATGCGGTTGACGAACTCGATGCGGAACCCGTTCATCACCGACATCACGATGATCAGCGTCGCGACCCCGAGCATGATGCCGAGCAGCGAAAAGATCGCGATGACCGAGACAAACCCTTCCTGCCGCCGCGGCCGCAGATAACGGAACGCGACCATCCGCTCGAACCGGCCGAAGATCACGGCAGCAGGCCCCTGAAACGGCCATCGATAGAGTCGGGTTGGCCGGGCCAAGCCCGGCTAATCCGCTTACGTCTGGACCTCATTTTCCGGCAAGCCGCGCCAACAGGTTTTCGACCGAGCAATCCGTCCGCTCGCCGGAACGCCGGTGCTTGACCTCGACGGTGCCGGCGGCAACCCCGCGCGGGCCGATGATGACCTGCTCGGGCAGGCCGATCAGGTCCATCGCGGCGAATTTGGCACCCGTCGACTCGTCGCGGTCGTCGTACAGCACTGAAACGCCGGCGGTGCGCAGCCGGTCGTAGAGCGCGTCGGCGGCGGCGCGGCACTTGGCGTCGGAGGCCCGCAGGTTGATCAGCCCGACACGGAACGGCGCGACGCTCTCCGGCCAGATGATACCGTTGTCGTCATGGTTGGCCTCGATCAGCGCGCCGACCAGCCGCGACACGCCGATGCCGTAGGAGCCCATCTCGAGCGGCACCTCCTCACCGTTCGGCCCGGCCACGACCGCGCCCATCGGCTTCGAGTATTTGGTGCCGAAATAGAATGTCTGCCCGACCTCGATGCCCCGTGCGGTCACGAGCTTGTCGGCCGGCACCGGGCATTTCGCGGGGTCGTGAATGTCGCTGGTCGCGGCGTAAAGGCTGGTGAAGTGAGCGACCGCGGTCCCCAGGGCGTCGCGGCCTTCCTCCCGGTCCCAGCTGTCGTCGAACTTTTCCCAATCCATCTCCAGGTAGTCCGGATGGACGAAAACCTCGCTCTCGCCGGTCTCGGCCAGCACCTGGAATTCGTGGGAAAGGTCGCCGCCGATCGGCCCGGTCTCGGCGCGCATCGGGATCGCCTTCAGCCCCATCCGGGCGAATGTCCGCAGATAGGCGACAAACATCTTGTTGTAGGCGTGGCGCGCGCCGGCCTGGTCGAGGTCGAAGCTGTAGGCGTCCTTCATCAGGAACTCTCGCCCGCGCATCACGCCGAACCGCGGCCGCACCTCGTCGCGGAATTTCCACTGGATGTGGTAGAGGTTCTTCGGCAGATCGCGATAGCTCTTGATCGCGTCGCGGAAGATCGTGGTGACCTGCTCCTCGTTGGTCGGGCCGTAGAGCATCTCGCGGTCGTGCCGGTCGGTGATGCGCAGCATCTCCTTGCCGTAATCGTCGTAGCGCCCGCTCTCGCGCCACAGGTCGGCCGGCTGGATCGTCGGCATCAATATTTCCTGCGCGCCGGCGCGGTCCTGTTCTTCACGCACGATCTGCTCGACCCGCTTCAACACGCGCAGTCCCAGCGGCAGCCAGGAATAGATGCCGGCCGAAGACTGCCGGATCATCCCGGCGCGCAGCATCAGCCGGTGCGAGGCGATCTGCGCCTCGCTCGGGTTTTCGCGGATCAGCGGCAGGAAATACTGGCTCAGGCGCATCGGCGTTTTTTCCGGTCGGCGGGCGCGCACTCTAGGCGCGGTTGACCAGCCCGTAAACGCTGATTGCCGACCAGCAGACCTCGATCACCACCGACGGCAGGTTCCACTCGGCGTAGAGCGAAACCATGATCAAGAGCGAGCCCGCCAGGTTGGCCGCCGGAAACCGCCAATCCTCGGAGCGCAGCCAGCGCCGCTGGTTGGCGAAGTAGGCGGCGAGGATGATCGCCACCCCGATCAGGCCAACCGCCCGAAACACGCCCAGTTGCATCCTCGTTCCCCACCGGCAGCAACGCCGCCGCAGCGCGGCCACGCCACTGGCCTACCGTTTCACCGAAGCGCGCCGGCTGCTGTTCACCCTGGCGTTGATCTTTATCGTTAATTTTGCGTGGTTTTGAGAGAATCCACGTGACCTCCGGGTAAGGTGTGCGTAAGATCGCCGCAATAGCAAGATTAACGGGCAGAGGCCCGGCCCGAGTTCGGGGAGGCGCGCAACCGGCGGAAGGCAATGCCTTCCAGCGGCAGAATAAGCAAGGATAAGGCTGGCAGGGCACTCGCCCTGCCTATTTTTTGGGCAAAACATTCGGTGACGCGGCGGGTCGCCGCGCGTTTGTCGCGGCGGTTGCTTTGCTGCGATCGCCTCCTATTTTGAATGGGCCCGGCGGCAGTACGCATCGGGCAGTCCCGAGGCAAGGGATAGGAACATGGCGAACACGCACGGTTGGCACTTCTTCATGAACCCGGGGCCGACCAACATCCCCGACCGCGTGCTGCGGGCAATGGACCACGGCACGATCGATTTCAACAGCGCCGAGTTCAAAGCGATCGCCGACGAGTGTTTCGCCGGATTGCAGCGCGTCTTCAAGACCACCCAACCGATCCTCGGCTATGCCTCGACCGGGCATGGCGCGTGGGAGGCGGCGCTGGTCAATCTGTTCTCGCCGGGCGACAAGGTGTTGATCTGCGAGAGCGGCTATTTCTCGGTGAACTGGGGGCTGCGCGCCGACGCGTTCGGACTCAGCGTCGAGACCCTGCCGAACGAGTGGCGCCGCCCGGTCGACCCGGCCAAGCTCGAAGCCCGGCTGCGCGAAGACCGCAACCACGAAATCAAGGCAGTGCTGGCGGTCCACAACGAGACCTCGACCGGCGTCGCGCACCCGATCGCGGCGATGCGCAAGGCGATCGACGCCGCCCGCCACCCGGCGCTGTTCCTGGTCGACACGATCTCGTCACTCGGCTCGTTCGATTTCCGGATGGACGAATGGGGCGTCGACGTCACCGTCGTCGGCTCGCAGAAGGGGCTGATGCTGCCGACCGGCATGGCCTTTACCGGCGTCAGTGCCAAGGCGATCGCGGCCACCGCCGCGGCCAAGCTGCCGCGGGTCTATTGGGACTGGCGGCGGCTGCTCGGCCAAATGCCGAACCAGGGCTACTGGAACGGCACCGTGCCGGTACACTTCTTTTTCGGGCTGCGCGAAGCGCTGCTTATGCTGGAGGAAGAGGGCCTCGACAACGTGTTCGCCCGGCACCACCGGCTCGCCGAGGCGACCCGCCGCGCGGTCCGCGCCTGGCGCCAGAACGACGGACCCGAGATGTTCGCGGCCGACCCCGCCGCGCAATCCGACACGGTCACCGCGGTGCTGATGCCCGAAGGCTACGACGCCGACAAGCTGCGCCAGATCGCGCTCGATCGTTTCAACCTGTCGCTCGGCGGCGGGCTCGGCGACCTCAAGGGTAGGGTGTTTCGCATCGGCCATCTCGGCGACCTCAACGAGCCGATGGTGCTGGGCGCGCTCGCCGCGGTCGAGATGGCGCTCGACCTAACGCACGTACCGCACGGCCGCGGCGGGGCGCAGGCAGCCGCCGACTATCTCGTCAACGAGGCGTGATTGCCGGCGCCGGGCGACATGGCTATAACCGCGCCCGCGCCAGGAAAGGTTAAGCGATGAAAGACGGCATCCATCCCGATTACCATGAAATCACGGTCCAGATGACCGACGGCACCAGCTACAAGACGCGCTCGACCTATGGCAAGGAAGGCGACACGCTGCGGCTCGACATCGACCCGAAATCGCATCCGGCGTGGACCGGCGGCCAGCAGCGGCTGCTCGACGTGGGCGGCCAGCTCGCCCGCTTTAACAAGCGTTTCCAGGGGTTTGGCCCGAAGCGCTGAGCCCGTGCGGCAAGGGCGCCGGCAGGCCGGCGCCCTTGCCATCGCAGTAGATCACGATCCGCCGCGGCACGGCTTCCTTCGCCGACGGTTAGAGACCCGGGAACACCCGGGGCCAGCTCTGCGCCGACGGAGACACGAGACAGGGCGGCTCGCGCTCGGCGGCGGCGGCGGCGTCGCCCTCGCCGGCAGATGGACGCTGCCGGTCGGTCATCGGCCGGGATGTCTCGCGGGCGCGGGAATCGCGCGGAAGTGCATCGACAGTCATTGCCACGTCCTCCGTTGAGCAACATGGAAAAACGCTAACCGCCGGGCCCGATTGGCGCCCGGCGGTGACGATTTGGGATGCGCTGTCGGACCCGTCAAGGCCCCCTTGAACGCGGAAACAACCTGCCTACATCGTGGCTTGCACGGTCGCCACGTTCGGGGCCGTGCAGAAAACTGGCTCCCGGCCCCCAGTCTCTCAGCAGATGGGCGGGCGCCGCATCCATGTTGCTCGATGGAGGATATGGTCATGGATCGTTTCGACTTTTCGCCCCTGTTCCGTTCGACGATCGGTTTCGATCGTTTCGCCCGCTTGGTCGACGCCGCCACCCGCGTTGACGGCACCGCGCAGTCCTACCCGCCCTACAACATCGAAGCGACCGGTGAAGATTCGTACCGCCTGACGATGGCGGTCGCCGGCTTCGCTCAGAGCGAACTCGACATCACCGTGCACGAGAGCACGCTGACTGTGTCGGGCAAGGCGCAGGAAAAGGATGTGGACGACCGCTTCCTGCACCGCGGGATCGCCCGGCGCGCGTTCGAACGGCGGTTCAGCCTGGCCGATTACATCAAGGTCTCGGGCGCCAGCCTCGAAAACGGCCTCCTGCACGTCGACCTCGTCCGCGAGGTACCGGAAGCCGCCAAGCCGCGCCAGATCAAGATCGGCAGCGCCGAGCCGACGCGGCCGCAGGTGATCGAGCAGAAAGCGGCCTAAGCGCCTTTCTGCGGCCCAACGGAAACGCCCCCGGGAGACCGGGGGCGTTTTTCGTCTGCGCCGCGGTCAGTGCGATTTAAGCCAGCTGGCGGCAAACTGGTCGCCGTTGGCGGCGGCCTTCTGCATCCACGTCTTGGCCTGGGCGACGTCCTGCGGAACCCCCCAGCCGTTGAAATAGATCAGCCCGATATGGGCCATCGAAAAGGCGTTGCCGGCCGCGGCGCCCTTCTGGAACCAGCGCATCGCCTCGTCATAGTCGCGCGGCACGCCCTGCCCGGTCTCGTACATGAACCCGATATCGCCGAATGCGGCTGGATAGTTCTGCGCCGCGGCCTGCTGGAAAAAACGCATCGCCGCGCCGTAATCCTGCGCGATGCCGCGCCCGTACTGGTACGAGATGCCCAGGTTGGCTTCACCGCCGGGATTGCCGGCGGCAGCCGCCTTCTGGAACCAGCTCACGGCCTCCTTGAGGTCCGGCGCCACCCCGTGCCCGTTGGCGTAAAGCAGGCCGACATGGTTGGCCCCGTCGCCGTTGCCCTGGTCGGCGGCGAGCCGGAACCAGTGCATCGCCTCGGCATAATCCTGCTGCACCCCGCGCCCGAACTGGTAATTGATCCCCAGATTGACCTGCGCAACCGAATAGCCCTGCGAAGCGGCCTTGCGGAACCACTCGGTCGACTGGCCGTAATCCTGCGGCACGCCCTTGCCGGTGGCGTACTGCGTGCCGATACTTGTCTGCGCCATGACATTGCCCTGCGCCGCGGATTTCTGGAACCACTGCAGCGCTGTCCCGTAATCCTGCGGCACGCCGCGGCCGAGCTCGTAATCGGTGCCGAGCGAATATTGCGCCGCGGCCATCCCTTGGTCCGCCGCCTTGCGGAACCACTGCGCCGACTCGGGGTAATCGCGGGTCACCCCCTCGCCGCGCTCGTAGGCGATCCCGAGGTCGAATTGCGCCGCGGCGTTCCCCTGCTCTGCCGCCTTGCGATACCAGGAGACGGCCTGGACATGATCGACCGGCACGCCGCCCCAGCCGTTCGAGTAGAACACCCCGAGATCAGCCTCGGCCTCGGCGCCCCCCCTTTCGGCCGCCTTGCGATACCAGCTCAGCGCCTGGGCCTTATCCTGGGGTACGCCCATGCCGTTCTGATAGAGCCAGCCGATCGCTCGCATCGCCGCCGCGTCGCCGGCATCCGCCGCCTTGCGGTACCATGACATCGCCTGGCCGTAATCCTCCAAAACGCCCCAGCCGTTCTGATACAGCTCGCCGACCTGTACCTCGGCCTCGGTGTTGCCCTGGTCGGCAGCCACCTGAAACCACTGCATCGCCTCGGTGTAGTCCTTGCGCTGGTAGGCCTGCTTACCTTTGGCCAAGGCCTCGGCCGGCGGCGTCCGCGGGTTGACTGCCGTCGGCGCGCCGGTCGGGTTCGGCGTGACTGGGTTAACGATCGGCGCCGGCATCGGCATGGGCGGGACCGGCCCGGGATGCGGGATCACGAACCACGCGACAACCACGGCCGCGGCCACCCCGGCCCCGGCCAGCGGGTAGATCAGCCAGCGCTGCCGGGCCCGCGCCGGCGTTGCGACGGATGCCGCCGGGCTCTTCGGTGTCGTGGCCGGGCCGGCCTCCGCCATCGGCGGCGCCGGAGGCTCCGCGGCGGCCGGCGGGCGCGGGTGAAACTCCGGCGGTGGTGGGGGTGGCGGCGGCGCGGTCGTGACCCCGGCAGCCGCGACCTCCGCTGCCGCTACCGCGGGCTGCGGCATGACTCCGGCGACCGTCTCCAGCTGGTGCACCAGGCGCTGGATCGAGCGCTCCCAATCCTCGAACAGGTCGACCCACTGCCGGGTCGCGAATTCGTAGGCAAAGGCATCGTCGGGGGTCACATCCTCGACCCGCACCGGGATCACGATCAGCCGGCTTTGGCCAGCCAGCACCAGCTCCTTCTTGATTTCCTCGGAGTTGTTGGAGTTGGCCGAGAACACCAGCACCATGACCTTGGCCGCGCGGATCGCGTGGACAATCGCGACCTGGAAGTTTTCGCCCGGGTTGATGTCGCGGCTGGAGATCCAGCAGGTCACGCCACGGTTTTCCAGCGCCTCGCAGATCGTCGCCGCGATGCTGCGGTCGCGCGTCGAAAAGCTGATGAAGACCGGTGCGCTCATCTCGCATCACGATAAGCGGCGACAGCAGTCTCGCTCAATCGTTTCATTGCGGCCGCATCATTGCGTCGGCTGCAGCCCGCCGTGCTCGGTGATGAAACCGACGATGCGGTCTACCCCCTCCCCCGCCTTGAGGTTGGTGAAGACGAATGGCCGCTCCCCGCGCATCCGGCGCGCGTCGCGGTCCATCACGTCGAGGCTGGCGCCGACCAGCGGCGCGAGGTCGATCTTGTTGATGACCAAAAGGTCTGAGCGGGTGATGCCCGGCCCGCCCTTGCGCGGGATCTTGTCGCCGGCGGCGACGTCGATGACGTAGATCGTCAGGTCGGCCAGCTCGGGTGAAAACGTCGCGGCGAGGTTGTCGCCGCCGGATTCGATCAGCACCACGTCGAGCCGCGGAAACAGCCGCTGCATCTCGGCGACCGCGGCGAGGTTGATCGAGGCGTCCTCGCGGATCGCGGTGTGCGGGCAGCCGCCGGTCTCGACCCCCTTGATCCGCTCGGGCGGCAGCGCGCCGCTGCGGGTCAGAAACTCGGCGTCCTCGCGGGTATAGATGTCGTTGGTGATCGCGGCGATCTCAAAGCGGCCGCGCATCGCCTTGCACAGCCGGTCCATCAGCGCCGTCTTGCCTGAGCCGACCGGGCCGCCGATGCCGATGCGCAGCGGGTCTCGAGGGGATTTGGCGTCGCTCATGAGCGGAACAGCCTCGTGTACTGGGTTTCGTGCGCCATCGCGGCGAGATCGGCGGCAAAGGCCGCGGCGCCGAAATCCTCCGGGTCGCGCGCCAGCGAGGCCGCAGCGGCCGCGCCGACCACCGGCTCAAGCGCCGCCAGGATGCGCTGCCCGTCGGTCTGCCCGACGATGCCGAGCCGCAATCCGGCCGACATCAGATTGGCGGCAAAGGCTTGCAGATAAAGGAGCAGCGCGTCATCCAGGGACGCCCCGGCCTGCGCCGCCGCCGCCCCGACCGCGACCGCGTGGCAAACGCCCTCACCCGCCTCAGGGCTGCGCCCTTCGGCACCCTCTCCCGCACCGCGGGAGAGGGTGGGGCCCATCGCACCAGCGATGGGAGGGTGAGGGTCGCGCCACGCCGCATCGACCGTCGCGGCAAACGCTTCGCCCTGCGCCACGGATTCGAGCGCCAGTTCGGCGGTCGCGCGATAGGCGCAGCCGCGGCGGGTGACTGCCGCGCCCGCCGCTGCATCGCCCGATGCCGCAGCGCGATGGGCGTCGCGCAACAGGTCGGCGTCGAGGCGCCCGCCGCCGTGGCGGAGCATCGCTGCGATCCAGGCCTGGAGCGTCGCGCGGTCGTGCACCGTGCCGGCGGCGGCCTCTGCCTCGAGCCCGTGCGAATAGCTGAATGCACCGGTCGGGAACGCCGGCGACAGCCAGGCGAACAGGCGATAAAGGCTAGTGCCGGGGGTCATGGTGCTGGTGCTGCACCGGGGCGTCGCCGGCATAGGCGCCGAGTTCCGGATCGAACGGCGCCTCCAGCCGGGTAATCGTTCCGCCCAGCCCCTCGACCATCGTCGCGATCACGTGGTCGTCGCGGATGCGCAGCCGCCCGTCCAGCGCCTGCACCGGCAGGTGCCGGTTGCCGATGTGCCAGGCGATGCGCAGCAGGTCGGTCGAGGTGTCGGCGGTGATCTCGATGACCCGCTCGGGGGCGGCCCGTACCCACACATAGCCGCCGGTGTCGAGCTCAAGCCCGTCGCCGTCGCCGAGCCGGTGCGCCCGCGACAGGTCGAGCAGAAACGGCTCGCCGCTGTCGGCGACCAGCCGGATGCGCCGGCGATGCCGGTCGAGAAACGCCAGCGTGACGATGTCGGCCGTCTCGTCTTCCGGCCACTGCCCGCTGCGATGCACCGTGATCGCCCGCCGCATCTATAAATCCTCGTAGGATGGGTTGAGACCGGCGAAACCCATCATTATTGGCCCGATGGGTATCGCTTCGCTCGACCCATCCTACGGCGAGGTACGCCGTTCAATACAAAAAGTATCGCTGGGCCATCGGCAGCACCGTCGCCGGCTCGCAGGTCAGGTGCACGCCGTCGGCCCGCACCTCGTAGGTTTCGGGGTCGACCTCGATCACCGGCGTCGCGCTGTTGTGGACCATGCGGTTTTTATCGACCGTGCGGATGCCGTGCGCCGGCAGCACGCGGCGCTGTACGCCGAGTTCGCGCACCAGACCGCGCTCGATCGCGGCGGCCGGCAGAAACGTCACCGCCGACGAGGATAGCGCCTTGCCGAAAGCGCCGAACATCGGCCGGTAATGCACCGGCTGCGGCGTCGGGATCGAGGCGTTCGGGTCGCCCATCAGCGCCGCGGCGATCGTGCCGCATTTCAGCACCATGTCGGGCTTGACCCCGAAAAACGCTGGCGACCAGATCACCAGATCGGCGAGCTTGCCGGCTTCGACCGAGCCGATGTGCTCGGAAAGGCCGTGGGTCAGCGCCGGGTTGATCGTGTATTTGGCGATGTAGCGCTTGACCCGGAAATTGTCGGCCCGGTCGCCGTCTTCGGGCAGCGCGCCGCGCTGGCGCTTCATCTTGTCGGCGGTCTGCCAGGTACGGATGATCACCTCGCCGACCCGCCCCATCGCCTGGCTGTCCGACGCCATCATGCTGAACGCGCCGAGATCGTGCAGGATGTCCTCGGCGGCGATCGTCTCGCGCCGGATGCGGCTTTCCGCGAACGCGACATCCTCCGGAATGCGCGGGTCGAGGTGGTGGCACACCATCAGCATGTCGAGATGCTCGTCGATGGTGTTGACCGTGTAGGGCCGCGTCGGGTTGGTCGACGACGGCAGCACGTTGTCGAGGCCACACAGTTTGATGATGTCGGGCGCGTGCCCGCCGCCCGCGCCTTCGGTGTGGAAGGCGTGGATGTTGCGCCCTTTGAACGCTGCGATCGTGTCCTCGACAAACCCGCTTTCGTTGAGCGTATCGGTGTGGATCGCGACCGCGATGTCATACTGCTCGGCGACCGACAGGCAACAATCGATCGCCGCCGGCGTCGTCGCCCAGTCTTCGTGCAATTTGAGGCCGCACGCGCCGCCCTCGATCATCTCGACCAGCGCCTTCGGGTCCGACGCGTTGCCCTTGCCGAAAAAGCCGAGATTGACCGGCAGCCCTTCGGCCGCCTCGATGATCCGCGCGAGGTGCCACGGGCCCGGCGTGCAGGTGGTGGCCGCGGTGCCGGCCGCCGGGCCGGTCCCGCCGCCGAGCATCGTCGTGACCCCGCTGTACAGCGCCTCGTCGCAGAGCTGCGGGCAGATGAAATGGATGTGCGCGTCGATGCCGCCGGCGGTGACGATCTTGCCTTCGCCGGCGATCGCCTCGGTGCCGGGGCCAATCACGATGTCGACCCCGGGCTGGATATCGGGGTTGCCGGCCTTGCCGATCCCGGCGATGCGGCCGTCGCGGATGCCGATATCGGCCTTGACGATGCCCCAATGGTCGATGATCACCGCGTTGGTGATGACCGTGTCGACCGCGCCATCGGCGCGCGAGCGCTGCGATTGCCCCATGCCGTCGCGGATCACCTTGCCGCCGCCGAACTTGACCTCCTCGCCATAGATCGTGCGGTCGCTCTCGATCTCGATGAAAAGCTCCGTGTCGGCCAGGCGCAGCCGGTCGCCCGTCGTCGGCCCGAACATCGCGGCATAGGCGCCGCGCGAGAGCGAGGTGGCCATCAGAGGCTCCCGTTGACCTTGCCGTTGAAGCCGAAGACGCGGCGCGCCCCGGCATAGGCGACGAGCCGCACCTCGCGCGTCTGCCCCGGCTCGAACCGGGTCGCGGTGCCGGCCGGAATGTCGAGGCGAAACCCCCGCGCCTGCTCGCGGTCGAACGAGAGTGCCGCGTTGGTCTCGTAGAAATGATAATGCGAGCCGACCTGGATCGGCCGGTCGCCGGTATTGGCGACGGTGACCGTGACCGTCGCCCGCCCGGCGTTCAATTCGATGTCGCCATCGGCGACGAAGATTTCGCCAGGAATCACCGGATCGGCTCGTGCACGGTGACGAGCTTGGTGCCGTCGGGAAAGGTCGCCTCGACCTGGATTTCGTGGATCATTTCGGCGACCCCCTCCATGACTTGGGTGCGGGTAATCACGGTGCCGCCATCGCGCATCAGTTCGGCGACGCTCTTGCCGTCGCGCGCGCCTTCGAGCACGTAATCGGTAATCAGCGCCACCGCCTCCGGGTAGTTCAGCTTGACGCCGCGCTTCAGCCGGCGCTCGGCGACCATCGCCGCCACCGAGACCAGCAGCTTGTCTTTTTCACGCGGGGTCAGGTTCATCGCGGGTCGCTCAGCATCAAACGTGCCAGAGTTAAACGTGCCAGAGTTAGACGTGCCAGAGTTAGACGTGCCATAGGGGCGGCAGGCGCGGCGGCAAACCAAGCGCGGCCGCACGCAAATGGCAAGCGAGATCGGCATAGGCGCGGCGCAATGCCAAGGGGTCGTGCCCGAGCCAGCGCGCAACCAGCAACCCGCCAACGATCGTCGTCCCGCCGCGCAGCCCCGGCGCGGCCGATCGGGCCTGCACCGCGCGGGCATCGTCGATCAGCGCCCGCGGATCGTGCCTCGGCGGCGCCAGGAGCAGCGTCGCGCAGGCAGCCGCGTTGTCGAAACAGGCGGGGTCGGCCATCACCGCAACCACGTCGCCATCGATATGCAGCGCATCGCCCCAGGCGAGGTGGCCGTCGCGCCGTACCTCCCAGACCTCGCGCAGCAGCCCTTGGGTAAACGACTCGCCGCGCGCCCGCCGGCCGAACACGATGATCCCGCCGCCGAGAAATCCAACGCCTTGCGCCAGCTCGACCACCGTCTTGCGCCGCAGTCGGGCACCGTCGAACACAATCGTCTCCGGCGGCAGGAATTCGAGCCGCGCGCCGGGATCGAGCCTCAGGATCTGATCGACGCGTGTGGTCGGCCCGGTCGACCGATAAATCTTGTCGGCCGCCGACGCTGTGACATGCGCCGCCGCACCGGCAGCGAGCTGCACACGCATCTCGATCCGGTCGCCGGCGACCAGCCCGCCCGATGTGGTCACCACCGCCGCGGTCGGCAGGTCGCCCGGCACCGGCCGCGGAAACAGCACCCGCAGCGGGTCATGCTGGTAGAGGTGGCTGAGCCGCGTCGCGCCGTCGCGCAGCGCAAAGCCGATCTCGGCGACGCCGTGGACCGCCGCTCCCAATGCGGCCCCGGCGTCGCGCATGAGGGTCGGCGGCGGCGTCAATACCCCAAAGCCATGCCGTCCTTGCGCGGCTCCGAGCCGCCGATCAGCACGCCCCGCTCGCGGTCGATCCAGATCGCCTGGGCGCCGCCGATCGGCACGTCCAGCATCTCGATCGCATGGCCGCGCCGGGCGAGGTCGTCGCGCACCCGCTGCGGCACGAAATGCTCGGTCTGCAGCACGCCCTGATAGGCGAAGACGCGCGGCCCTTCGGCGGCCTGCTGCGGGTCCATGCCGCGGTCGATCAGATAGTGCAGAAAGGTCGCGTGGCCGACCGCCTGGTACTGGCCGCCCATGACGCCGAACGGCATCACCGCGCGGCCGTCCTTAACGAGCATGCCGGGGATCAGCGTGTGAAACGGCCGCTTGCGCGGCGCAATCGTGCTCGGGTGGCCGGGGGTCAGGCGGAAGCCGCTGCCGCGATTGTGCAGAATCACGCCACTCTCCGGCGCGAGGATGCCGGTGCCGAACGACGAGAACAGCGAGTTGATGAACGAGCACGCATTGCCGTCGCGGTCGACGGTGCAGAGATAGATCGTGTCCTTGTGTTCGCTCCCCTCCCAGTGCTGCGGCGGCAGCGCGCGGTCGAGGCGGATTTCCCGCCGCGTCCGCTCCGCATACTCAGCGGAAAGGAACCGATCGACATCGACATTGGCGAAATCCGGGTCGCCGATGAAATTGTCGCGCACGTAATGGGCCGCCTTGGTCGCCTCGGCGATCAGGTGCAGGCGATCGGCCTCGGTGAACGCCTCTCCGTCCAAGGCGTATCCTTCCAGCGTGCGCAGGATCATCAGCGCGGTCAGGCCCTGGTTGCTCGGCGGCACCTCATAGACCTCATAGCCGCGGTAGGGGGCATGGATCGGCTCGACCCATTCCGAGCGCTGGCTGGCGAAATCCGCCTCCTCGTGCAGCCCGCCCAGGGCCTTCAGCCGGCTGACGATGTCGCGCGCGACCGCGCCCTCGTAGAACGCGGCGCGGCCCTCGCGGCCGATGCGCCGCAAGGTTTGCGCCAGCGCCGGGTTTCTCATCGTGTCGCCGGCGCCGGGCGCCCGTCCGTCCTTGAGCATGACCCTGGCGGTGATCGGGTCCTGCAGCTTGCCGGCATTGCGCGCCCAGTCGTGGGCGACGCGCGGGGTCACGACATAGCCGTCTTCCGCGGCCCTTGCCGCGGGCTCCAGCAATTCCGCGAGCGGCTTCGAGCCGTATTCGCTATTGAGCAGGCACCACCCATCGATCGCACCCGGCACCGTGGCGGCGTGCGGGGTTTGCACCGCGATCTCGCGGATTTGCCGCTCTGCGTACCATTCGAGCCGGGCCGCGGCCGGCGCGCGCCCCGAGCCGCTCAACGCGACCGGCGGCGCACCCGCCTTGGAATACAGGCAGAAACAATCGCCGCCGATGCCGGTGCTTTGCGGCTCGACGACGCATTGCATCGCCACCGCTGCAAGCGCCGCGTCCATCGCGTTGCCGCCGGCGCGCAGCACGTCGAGCCCGGCCAATGTCGCCCGCGGGTGCGAGGTGGCGACCATGCCATTCGCCGCCATCGCGGCCGAGCGCCCCGGAATGTTGAAATCGCGCATGCCCGTTTCTCCTGCCCTGACCGCGCCGTCGCAATGCTGGCCGGCGGGCTTACCGCTTGTCGCCAAGCGTTGCAATGCCTTAGCCTTCCGGTCACGGCAGGGATGCGAGAGGGCTGATGGACGGAATGCTGGATTTCCCGGTGACGACGGCGCCGGCGCCGGGCGAGACGGTGCCGATCGCGCCCGGCGTGCTGTGGCTGCGCATGAAGCTGCCCTTTGCGCTCAACCACATCAATCTGTGGCTGGTCGAGGACGGACCGGTGTGGACCGCGATCGACACCGGGTTTTCGCTGCCGGAAACCAAAGAGGCCTGGCAGCACATCTTTGCCACGCAGCTCGGCGGGCGCCGCATCGGCCGGGTCATCGTCACCCATTTCCACCCCGACCATATCGGCATGGCCGGCTGGCTGACCGAGCACTGGCAGGCGCCGCTGTGGATCACCGAGAAGGAATGGCTGCACGCGCGGATGAACTCGACGAGCGGCGAGGATGCCGCCCGGCTGCGCCGCGATTTCGCACATCGCGCCGGGCTCGACGACGAGGCGAGTACGGCGTTTGCCGAGCGCCAGGGCAATTACCGCCGCGGCGTCCCCTCGGTGCCGGCGGCCTTTACCCGTATCGGCGAGGGCTCGGTGATCGAGATCGGCGGGCACGCGTGGCGGGTCATCATCGGCGAAGGCCATGCGCCGGAACACGCCTGCCTTTATTGCGAGGAAACCGGCACGCTGATCGCCGGCGACCAGGTTCTGCCGCGCATCTCGCCCAATATCAGCGTGCAGGCTTATGAACCCGACGGCGACCCGCTCGCCCGCTATCTCGCCTCGCTCGCCAAGCTGCGCCGCGAACTCTCGCCCGAGATTCTGGTGCTGCCGTCGCACAACCTGCCGTTTCGCGGCGTCTATCAGCGCATCGACGAGCTGGCCGCACATCACCGCGCACGCTGCGACGAGGTGATCGCCGCCTGCACCCGCCCGCTCAGCGCCGCCGAATTGATGCCGGTGCTGTTCCGCCGCCAGCTCGACCGGCACCAGACCGGTTTCGCGCTCGGCGAATCCCTCGCCCACCTGCACTATCTCGTCGGCGAAGGCGCGATCGAGCGCCAGCGCGGCGAAGACGACGTCGACCGGTTTCTGGCGGCGTAATCGCTCAGCTATACCGCCGGCGCCTTGAGCGGCTTGAGGTCGGGCGCCGCGGTCAGCCGCCCGTCGGTCTTGGCCTGCAGGCCGGCGAGGTCGATGTCTTCGACCATCTCGCGCACGACAAACCCCGCGGGCGTCACATCGACGACCGCGAGATCGGTATAGATGCGCTTCACAACCCGGCTCGCGGTCAGCGGGTAGCCGCATTTGCGGCGCAGCCGCGGCGTGCCGTCCTTGGTCGTGTGCTCGCACAGCACGCGGATTTCGCGGGCGCCGACCGCCAGGTCCATCGCCCCGCCGACGCCGGGCGGAAAGGTCGGGTCGTCGGTCGTCCAGTTGGCGAGATCGCCGTTGTCCGCCACCTCGAACGCCCCAAGCAGCGCCAGGTCGAGATGGCCGCCGCGGATCATCAGAAACGAATCGGTGTGGTGGACATAACTGCCGCCGGTCAGCAGCGTCACCGGTTGCTTGCCGGCGTTGACGAGGTCGAGATCGATCTCGTTGGCGCCCGGCGCCGGCCCGACGCCGAGCACGCCGTTTTCGCTCTGCAGCACGATCTCGCGCCCCTCGGGCAGCACATCGGCAACCAGCGTCGGCAGTCCGATGCCGAGGTTGACGTAGACGCCGTCGGCAAGGTCCTGCGCGGCGCGCCACGCGATCTGGCGGCGATTGAGCGGCATCGTTTGGCTTCCTTGTTCTATCCCGGCACCACCACCAGCCGGTCGACAAAAATCCCGGGGGTGATGATGTGCTCGGGGTCGATCTCGCCGAGCTCGACGAATTCGCGGATCTGGGCGACCGCAAGATCGGCGGCCTGGGCCATCGTCGGGTTGAAATTGCGCGCCGATTTCCGGTAGGTCAGGTTGCCCCAGCGGTCGCCGCGGTCGCCCTTGATCAGCGCGACATCGCCCTTAAGCGGCTTTTCCAATACAAACCGGCGCCCGTCGATCTCGCGCTCTTCCTTGCCCTCGGCGAGTCGGGTGCCGACCCCGACCGGCGAGTAGAACCCGCCGAGCCCGGCCGCGGCGCACCGCATGCGCTCCGAGAGAATGCCCTGCGGCACCAGCTCCAGCTCGATCCGACCCTCGCGGTAGAGCTCTTCGAACACGACCGAGCCGGCGCTGCGCGGAAACGAGCAGATGATCTTGCGCACCCGCCCGGCATCCATCAGCCCCGCAAGCCCGATGCGCCCGGTGCCGGCGTTGTTGTTGACGATCGTCAGGTCTTTCGCGCCCTGCTCCAGCAGCGCCTGATACAGCGCCTCGGGAGACCCCGCCCCACCAAAGCCGCCGGCGAGGATCACCGCTCCGTCTTTGATGCCGTCTACCGCCTCGGCGAGGCTGCGAACGCGCTTATCGATCATCGCTCAGAACGCCACATCGTCGCCGCCCTTCAACTGCAGCAAGCTACGCGCCTCGTCCGGCGTCGCGATTTCCAGCGACAGGTTTTCAAGGATCGTGCGAATGCGGCTGACCTGGTCGGCGTTGCTCTTGGCGAGCTGCCCCCGGCTGAGCCACAGCGAGTCCTCGAGGCCGACGCGGACATTGCCGCCCATGATCGCACCCATCGTGACGAACGGCAGCTGGTTGCGCCCCGCCGCGAGGATCGACCACGCGTAGCTATCGCCGAACAGTTTGTCGGCGATCCGCTTCATATGGGCCAGGTTCTCGGGGTCGGCGCCGATGCCGCCGAGGATGCCAAAGATCGTCTGCACAAAGAACGGCGGCTTGATCAGCCCGCGATCGACGAAATGGGCCAAATTATACAGGTGCCCGACGTCATAGCACTCAAACTCAAACTTGGTGCCGCACCCCTCGCCCAGCTGCTTCAGCACCTTCTCGATATCGGCGAAGGTGTTGCGGAAGATGAAGTCGCGGGTCATCTCCAGCGCCTTGGGCTCCCAGTCGTATTTCCACTCCTTGTAGCGGTCGAGCATCGGATAGAGCCCGAAATTCATCGACCCCATGTTCATCGAGCACATCTCGGGCCGGGCGCGCAGCGGTGCGGCAAGCCGTTCCTCCAGGGTCATGCCGTGGCCGCCGCCGGTGGTGATGTTGACGACGGCGTTGGTCGCCTGCTTGATCCGCGGCAGAAACTGCATGAACACATTGGGGTCGGGTGTCGGGCGCCCGTTCGACGGATCACGCGCATGCAGATGCAGGATCGCCGCGCCGGCCTCGGCGGCGGCGATCGCGTCGCGCGCCACCTCGTCCGGCGTCAGCGGCAGATAGGGGCTCATCGTCGGGGTGTGAATCGAGCCGGTCACCGCACAGGTGATCACGACCTTGCTTTTCAAAGGCATGGCAGCCTCCGCTCAGGGTCAGCGCAAATCGGTTAGCGTGGCGGTGCGGCGACTCCGCCCCGCATTTCGTGCACCACGACGCCGAGCTGGCGCGGCGGTGGTGCCAGCCAGCGCGGACGCGTCAGGCTGGTCTGCACATCGGCCTCGCCGGCCTGCCAGCGCCGCATCAGCGCGGCCGGCGAGAAATCGGCGAGTTTTTCGGTGAGGTCGGCGGCGCTGCCTTCATGCACCAGATGCAGAATCGTCATCGTCGCGGTGCTCGCCTCGGCCATGCATTTGCGGATGTCGGCCTCGCCGCGCAGATTGGCCGGAACCCGCTCGCCCAGCAAGGCGATCATCCGTCGCAGATCGTGGTTGCGGCGCAGCGCGGCGATCTCGCGTGCCGAGCGGCTGATGCCGCTGCCCGCGCCGGGCGTCGGATCGTACCCGTCGATCACGAAGCACAGCGTGTCGGCGGGCCGGGCATCGTCGAGCGCGGCGACCGACACGGCCGCGCCGCCATAGGCCTGGCGGTCGATCGTCACCGGGCCCAGCCCGGGAAGCGCGGTGCTCGCCAGCACATGGTCGAGGGTCAGGACGTGGCGGTCGTTGTCGAAAAACGTCTCGGCCCCGGTGGCGAGGTTGACCGCGCCGAGCACAACCCGCACCGAGCCGGAATTGACCCGCTCGAAATCGACGACGTCGCGCACCAACTCGCGCAGCTCGCCGGCCGAGACCGCCGATACCAGCCGCGGCGTCGGCACGCGGGGCGCCGCGGTTCGCGCGGCCCAGCGTTCGCAGCGGGCGCGCAGCCGCCGGTAAACCCCGCGCTCGGCGCGGACCGCCGCTCGCCGGCTCAGCTCCTGCCAGAACTGGCGCAGCCGCAGGGAGCGTTCGTGCGGCAGATTGCCGGCGACGATCGCGGCGTTGATCGAGCCGATTGCGGTCCCGGCGATCCAGTTGGGCCGCACCCCGCCGTTTTCGAGCGCCGCATAGGCCCCGGCCTGGTATGCGCCGAGCGCGCTGCAGCCCGAAAAGACCAACGCAATTCGATCGAAGCGGGCGAGGCTGTTATCCGATCGCGCGCGCGCTGCCAACACCAGCTCCTGACCATCGAACCCAGGCGGTAGACCGCATCATGCGGAAGCTGCAACCGAGCGTCCAGCGGGAAACGCGGGTACCATTCCCGTCCTAACCAACATTCGTCGGGCGGCTCCGTCACGGACGCCGGCGGTTATTTCTTGGCCGGCGACGACACAGCCGGAACCGACTTCAGATACACCACGATCGCCCTGCGGTCGGCCTCGGTGAGGCGCCGCATATTGTGGACAATTTCGGCCATGTCGCCGCCGACGAGATCGAAATCCGGGGTTTCGCCGGTTTCGAGCAGGTGTTCGATATCAGCCGCGCTCCAGTCGCCGATGCCGGTGGCGTGGTCGGGGGTGATGTTGGGCGCCTTCTTTCCGCTGAGGCGACTGATGCCGCCGCCGAGCCGCCGGTCTTGCTCGGGCCGGCCGAGGGCGTCGCGCGCGGTGTGGCAATCGCCGCAGCGACCGACCGTCGCGACGAGATAGGCGCCTCGGTTCCACACCGCGTCGCGGTGCGGGTCGGGCCGCCAGGGCGTCGCCGGCGCGGTCAAGGCGACCGCGATCGCGGCACGCGTGCGCCCGATCAGCGCGATCGAGCCCGGCCCCGCCGGATCGGGTCGCGACACCGGAGCCCTACTGTCGAGAAACGCCTGAAGGTCGGCGAGGTCGCCATCGCTGAGTCGGGCATAGAATGGAAACGGAAAGACCGGCAGGTAGTGCGTGTCGTCGGGCGCGATGCCCCAGCGCATCGCCCGCACGAAATCGGCCATGCTCCAGGCGCCGATCCCGGTCGCCTTGTCGGGCGTGATGTTGGGGGTCGGGATCGCCCCATACGGGGTATCGAGCACGCGCCCGCCGGCAAAGGGCGCGCCGTGATGCGCGGTATCGGTATGGCACTGGTCGCAGCCCGCCGCGGCGGCGAGATAGGCGCCGCGCGCGACCGCGTCGGGATCGGCGGCGGCAGCCCCTTGCACACCAAGCAGAACAGCCGCGGCCAGCGCGACCCGCCGGCCCGCAGCACCACCGGAAAAGCGCCGCGTGCGAATCTAGCTTTTCTTCAGGCGGAATGTTGCGTGGCAGCCGCCGCAGCCGTTCCCGGGGTTGTACAGGCCGCCCTTGATCACCCCGCCAAAGGCAGCGGCAATCGCGCCCTTGTTACCGCCTTTCAGTGCGGCATCGAGCGCCTCGACCTTGGCCAAGGCATTTTTCTGGGCTGCGGCAAATTTGGCGGCGTCCGACCAGATCTCAGGCTTCGCCTCGGTCTTGCCCGGGAACTCGGCGCTGCTGGTCTTCGGCGGAAACAGCTCGGGAATTCTGGCGACCCGCGTGACCAGGTCGGCGCCGGCAGCCTGGGCCGGGGCGAGGCCGGCCTTGCCGTCGAGATAGGCCTTGATCTGACCCAAATCCTTGCCCTGCGCCTTCATCGACGCCTGGCGCTCCTTGATCACGGTCGCTGCGTCCTGCGACCACGCCGTGCCGGCCATCCCAAGCACCGCAAGCACCACCGCCGCGAAGACGACGCGCTTGTTCAGTCCACCCATGATCCTCTCCACGCCAGGGGCCACGATGCCAGATTAGGAATCGGCGGACGCGACGCAATCGGCAGTGCGCCCGCTCACCATCAAGTGATCGGCATCACGATGTGCTGCTTGAAGCCCGGCCGCGCCAGGCAGCGCTCGTACCAGGCGCGAAGGTTAGTCAAGGCCGGGCGCTCGATCGGAAAGGTGAACCAGCGGTAGATCTGCGTCCCGAGAACGATCTCGGCGAGCGACAGGTAATCGCCCGCGAGATAAGGCTGCTTGGACACCGCGTCGTCGATGAGGGTCCATGCCGTCAGCGCGCGCTTGCGCGCGCCCTCGATCGCCGCCGGGTCGCGCTCCTCGGGCTTGGCGCGCACCAGCCCTTGCAACAGCGCCCCCATCGGCGCGCCGATCACCGAAAGCTGCCAGTCCATCCACCGCTCGACATGGGTCCGCTCGGCCGGGTCGCGCGGATGCAGCCGCTCGCCACCGCGGGTCGCGCACAGATAGCGGCAGATCGTGTTGGACTCCCACATCACCAGATCGCCGTCGATGACGGTCGGCACGAGGCCGTTCGGGTTGAGCTTCAAGTATTCGGGATCGCGGTTGCCGCCAAACGGGCCGCCCCAATCGGTGCGGTCGTATTCGATGCCGAGTTCGGCGCAACACCACAGCACCTTCTGCACGTTGGATGAGGTCGTGCGCCCCCAGATCTTCAGCATCCGCCGTCTCCCTCGCTCGCAGCCTGCCCTAGCAAGCCTCAGTTTCGCCGCCGGTGCAACCGCGGACGGTAGGATCGGTTGGCCGGTGCGGCGTATAATGAGTTGGTGCGGGCGGCAGCCCATGCCGCCACGGGAGAGGTGTGATGGGCCGCTTTATCGCCGTGATCCTGGCGCTGACCACTGCGCTCGCCGCCGGCGCGGCGTACGCGACGCAGGCCGGCCAGGGTGCGATCAAGAACTGGAGCCTGATGGATAAGTGCGCCCGCGAGGCGCAGGCCGCATATCCCGATTACTCCGCCGCGGATTACGCCAAGCGCGACGCCAAGCTTAAGGAATGCCTGGAGGAGCACAACCTGCCGCCGCGCACCCCGCTCGAGCCGGCGCGTTAGACCCGGCCGGGAAGCGCGCCCTCAAACGAGCTGAAACCCGCCGCGCATCGGATCCCGGGCATTGACGAAGATCGTGTTGAGCCCGTGCATCCGAGCCCACCCGGCGACGCTCGGCACGATCGCCGCCTGCCCGGCGATCTCGGCCGCCGCCTCGACCCTTCCGTCGAACAGCGTGCCGATGATGCTTTCGTGGACGAAGTCGTCGCCGACCGCGAGCCGGCCCTTCGCGGCAAGCTGCGCCATCCGCGCCGAGGTGCCGGTGCCGCACGGTGAGCGGTCGATCGCCCGGTCGCCGTAGAACACCGCGTTGCGACCGTGTGCGCGCCGGTCGCGCGGGGCGCCGAGCCACTGCACGTGGCTGACTCCGTGGATCGTCGGGTCTTGCGGGTGGGCGACCGACACCACTTCGTTGACCCGGCGGCGCACCACCGGGCTCCAGCGCAACAGCCAATCGACCGACACGTCCTCGAGCCCGGCAAACCCCTTCTGTCGGTCGACGATCGCATAGAAATTGCCGCCATAGCCGATGTCGACGATTAGCTCTCCGAGCCCCTCGACCGGCACCGTGACCGCCTCACGCGCAAGGTATGACGGCACGTTGCGCAGCCGCACCGAATCGACGTACGGGCCGTTGCGCACATAGTCGGCCGTGACCCGCCCGGCCGGCGCGTCGATCGCCACGGTGCCCTCGGTCCGCGGCGTTACGAGGCCATTTTCCAGCGCCATCGTCACCGCGCCGATCGTACCGTGACCGCACATCGGCAGGCAGCCGGTCACCTCGATGTAAAGGATCGCGATGTCGCAATCGGCGCGCAGCGGCGGATAGAGGATGCCGCCCGACATCACATCGTGCCCGCGCGGCTCGAACATCAGCGCGCGGCGCACCCAGTCGAACCGGGCGATGAAATCCTGGCGGCGCTCGCTCATCGTCGCGCCGGCGAGGATCGGCGCGGCGCCGATCACCAGCCGCACCGGGTTGCCGCAGGTATGCCCGTCGAGACAGGGAAAAGTGAAGTTGCCGTCCGGGACGCCGCTCGTGGCGACCGCGACAGGTCCCTAGTGCCGCATCAAGGGCAGTTCGATGGGCATGCAGTTGCTCCGCCCCTGCATCAAACACTCCTCAAGCTGGCTCTGGTGCCGCAACGCACGAACCAGCACCACCCCGGCGATCGCCAGTGCGAGGATCACCGCGAGACCCATCAGCGCTGCGGTCCGCCGCGCCTCGCCCGCATCGCTTTCGCTCATGCCCGGCGTCATGCTGAGAATTCTACGCGCTTTACGAGACGTGCGACACCAGGTTTGCGTCCCAGCGCGATTGCGGGCGCGGCCCGCTCTGCGCTATTGAGCGGCGGGCTTGGGTCATTCAAGGGATACGAGGCATGCCGCAACCCGGACCGCTTGCCGGCTTTACCATCGTCGATCTGTCGCGGATCCTCGCCGGCCCCTATTGCACGCACCTGCTGGCCGAGATGGGGGCGCGGGTAATCAAGGTCGAGGCGCCCAAGACCGGCGACGACGCGCGCCAGTACGGACCGTTCAAGAACGGCAAATCGACCTATTTCGCCTCGGTCAACCGCGGCAAGGAATCGATCGTCCTCGACCTCAAGGCGGCCGGCGACCGCGAGATTTTCGAGCGGCTGCTCGACCGTGCCGATGCGCTGGTCGAGAATTTCCGCCCCGGCACGATGGAAAAGCTCGGCTACGGGTGGGAGACGCTGCACCCGCGCTATCCGCGGCTGATCTATGCCGCCGCCTCGGGCTTTGGCCACACCGGTCCCTATTCGCACTATCCCTCGTACGACATGGTGGTGCAGGGCCTCGGCGGGATCATGAGCATCACCGGCATTCCGGACGGGCCGCTGGTGCGGGTCGGCACCTCGGTCGGCGACCTCGCCGGCGGGCTTTACACGACGATCGCGCTCAACGCCGCGCTGTTGCACCGCGAGCGCAGCGGCGAAGCGACCAAGGTCGATGTCGCGCTGTTCGATTGCCAGCTCGCGTTGCTCGAAAACGCGATTATGCGCTACACGACGACCGGCGAGGTTCCGGGCCCGATGGGCGCGCGCCACCCGTCGATCACTCCGTTCGAGGCGTTTTCAACGCTCGACGGCCACATCATCATCGCGGCCGGCAATGACGGGCTGTGGGTCAAGCTGACCCAGGCGCTCGGCCACCCCGAACTGGCCGACAACCCGAATTACAAGACCAACCCGCTGCGCAACCAGCACCAGGCCCAGCTCAAGGCCGAAATCGACGCGATCCTCGGCAACGGCACCACCGAGCATTGGATTGCGGTGCTCGAAGAGGCCGGCATCCCGTGCGGCCCGGTCAACAATGTCGAGCAGGCGCTGGCCCACCCGCAGACTGAGGCGCGCAACATGCTGATCTCGGTCGACGACCCGGTGACCGGCCCGCTCAGGCTCGCCGGCAACCCGATGAAGTTCTCGGCCTTCCCCGACCCCGACACCCGCGCCCCCTCGCCCGATCTCGATGCCGATCGGGCCAAGATTCTGCGCGAACTCGGCATGTGATCCGCCGGCTACTCGTCGGACTTCTTATCGCCGTCATCCTCGCTGCCGGCGCCGGCTGGTTCTATCTTCGCTCATCACTGCCGCAGGTCGAGGGATCGATCACGGTCAAGGGTTTGAGCGCCCCGGTGACGATCGCGCGCGACGCTGCCGGGGTGCCGCTGATCACCGCCGCAAATGACGACGCCGCCGCATTCGGGCTCGGCTTTGCCCATGCCCAGGACCGGCTGTTTCAGATGGAGCTGATGCGCCGATACGGCGCCGGCCGGCTCGCCGAAGTGCTCGGTCCGGCGCTGGTGCCGGTCGACCGCCAGATGCGCGTCCTGGGGCTATACCGCGCGGCCGAGGCCGAATGGCCCCACCTGCTGCCCGAGGTGCAGCGCCTGGTCAAGGCCTACACCGCCGGGGTCAACGCCTTTCTGGCGACGCGCTCAGGGGCATTGCCGCCCGAGTTCCTGCTGCTGCGGTTTCGCCCCGCCCCATGGAAGCCGGCCGACACGCTGGTGTGGGGCAAGCTGATGGATCTGATCCTCGGCGGAAACTATCGCGACGAACTGGAACGCGCGCTGCTCGCCCGCACCGTATCGCCCGCCGACATGGCGATGCTCTATCCCGGCTATCCCAAGGGTGCGCCAACGACGCTGGCGCAGCTCGCGCCGATCTTTCGCCGCCTGCCGCTCCGCCGCCTCTATGGCGCGCTTCCGGCAGAAATCGGCCCGACCTATGCGTCGAACAACTGGGTCGTCGATGGCGCGCACAGCGCCAGCGGCATGCCGCTGGTCGCCAACGACCCGCACCTCGCGTTCGGCGCGCCGGGCTTCTGGTATCTGGCACGGCTCAAGACGCCGCAGCGCGAGATCGACGGCGCCACCGTCGCCGGCACGCCGTACGTCGTGATCGGGCACAACGACCGCATCGCCTGGGGCTTCACGACGACGACAGCCGACATCGAGGATCTGTTTATCGAAAAGGTCGATCCGGCCGACCCGTCGCGCTACCTGACGCCAAACGGCACCGCCCCGTTCGTCACCCGCAAGGAGGTCATCAAGGTGCGCGGTGCCTCGCCGGTGGTAATGACCGTGCGCAGCACGCGGCACGGGCCGGTGCTGTCCGACGCGCTGCCGCCCGGAACGACCGACCCCGGTTATGTGCTGGCGCTGCAGACGACGTTTCTCGGCGCCGACGACGAGAGCGCCAACGCATTGTGGGGGATCGACCGGGCCCGAGACTGGGAGGAGTTTCGCGCTGCGCTCGGGAATTTCCTTGGGCCGCCGCAAAACATCGCCTTCGGCGACGTAAACGGCACGATCGGGTTCATCGTCCCCGGCCACATTCCGATCCGCCGCAAGGGTGACGGCTGGATGCCGGTCCCCGGCTGGACCGGCGAATACGACTGGCGCGGCACGATCCCCTATGTCGCGCTACCCCAGGCGTCAAACCCGCGGACGGGGTATTTCGCCAGCGCCAACAATAAGATCGTGCCCGACAGCTATCCCTATTTCGTCAGCCGTGACTGGGACGTGCCGTACCGCATCGAGCGGATCGACGCCCTGCTCAAGCAGGAACCGCAACAGACTCCGGACTCGAGTACGGCGATCGAGGCCGACACGCTGTCGCTTATGGCGCGGCAACTGGTGCCGCTGATGACCCGCGCCGCGCCGCGCTCCACAGGCGCCCGCGATGCGCTGCAATTGTTGCGGCACTGGGATTTCCGCATGGCTGCCGGAAAGCCCGAGCCGCTTATCTTCATCGCCTGGCTGCGCGAATTCGCGCGCTCGGTGTTTTTCGACCGGCTCGGGCCGGCCGCCGCCGGCTATTGGCGGCTGCGCCCGCTGGTCATCGAAAAAATCCTCACCGATCGCCAGGACTGGTGCGCGAGCAGGCAGCGGCCGCACGAGACCTGCGAGACGCGGCTTGCCGACGCGCTCGAGGCGGCGCTGGCGGAACTGCGCCAGGCTTACGGGCCCGACATGGCGAAGTGGCGGTGGGGCAAGGCGCACATCGCCGAGTTCCCGAATCGCATCCTCGACCGCATCCCGCTGGTGCGCGACTGGTTCGGCGTGGCGATCCCGAAGGCCGGCGGGCCGCATACCGTCGATGTCGGCGCGATCTCGGTGCGCGATGACAAGGCGCCGTTCATTCAGCGGTTCGGCGCCGGGCTCAGGATCATCACCGATCTCGCCCATCCCGATCGCTCGCGCATGATCGTGGCGCCCGGCCAGTCGGGAAACCCGCTGTCGCCGCATTACGCCGACCTGTTGACCCGCTGGCGCGATTTCGGTTGGCTGCAGCCCGCCCGCGCACAGGCGGTCGCAACCCTTACCCTGGAGCCGGCGCGATGAGCGAATTGGCGGTGACGATCGAGGATGTCCGTCGCGCGGCCGCGGCGATCGCCGGCGCCGTCGCCCACACCCCGACCGCGAACCTGCCGTCGCTGTCGGCGCTCACCGGGTGCGATGCGTTCGTGAAGCTCGAAACCCTGCAGGCGACCGGCTCGTTCAAGGAGCGCGGGGCGCTCGCCAAGCTCCTCACGCTCGACGAATCCGAGCGCCGCACCGGTGTCGTCGCGATGTCGGCCGGCAACCACGCCCAGGGCGTCGCCTATCACGCCCGCCGGCTCGGCATCCCGGCGACGATCGTGATGCCCGAGGGCACCCCGTTCACCAAGATCGACCGCACCCAGTCGCTCGGCGCCACGGTGCTGCTGCGCGGCGCCGACCTTGTCAGCGCGCGCAAGTCCGCCGACGCGCTCGCCGAGGAGCACCGTTACACGCTGGTGCACCCCTACGACGACCCGGCGGTGATCGCCGGCCAGGGCACGATTGCGATCGAAATGCTGGCCGAACAGCCGGCGCTCGACGCGCTCATCGTGCCGATCGGCGGCGGCGGGCTGATTTCCGGCGTCGCCATCGCCGCCAAGGCGCTGAAGCCTGGCATCGAGATCATCGGGGTGCAGGCATCGCTGTATTCAGCGATGCAGCGGCTCTGCCAGCCGGGGGCGAACGAGCCGCCGCCCGGCGGCGCGACGCTGGCCGAGGGCATCGCCGTCATGGAACCGGGGCAGCTTACGCGCCGCATCGTCACCGCGCTGGTCGATGACATCGTGCTGGTCGGCGAAGCGCAGATCGAGCACGCGGTGCAGTTGATGGTCGAGCGCGGCAAGCTGATCACCGAAGGGGCCGGGGCGGTCGGAGTCGCCGCGCTGCTTGCCGCGCCCGAGCGGTTTCGCGGCCGCCAGGTGGGCATCGTCATCTCCGGCGGCAACATCGATTCGCGCCTCCTGGCGTCGATCCTGATGCGCGGACTGGTGCGCGACGGGCGCCTGGTGCGGCTGCGCTCGGAATTGCCCGACATGCCGGGTGCGCTGTCGCGGGTCTCCGGCATCATCGGCGCGCATGGCGGCAACATCGTCGAGGTGCACCACCAGCGGCTGTTTCACGACACCTCGGTAAAGCGCGCCGAGCTCGATGTCGTCGTCGAGACGCAGAACCGCCGGCACGTTGACCAGCTGGTCACGGCGCTGGTCGCGGGCGGGTTCCCGACCCGGGTGATCCTCACCGCGTCGGATGACGACCCGTCTATCCTCGCCGCCCCTTGACCGGCGCCACCAGGACGCGGTCGACGCGGCGCCCGTCCATCTCGACCACCTCGAAGCGAAACCCGCCGCTGGCGACGCGGTCGGCGACCATCGGCACGCGGTTGAGCCGGCCCATCAGATAGCCGCCGAGCGTGTGGAAATCGGGGTCCTCGTCTTCGAGCCGGCTGACCCCCAGCACCTGCTTCAATTCGTCGAGGCCGACCATGCCGTCGATCAGCCAGGTGCCGTCTTCGCGGCGCACCACTCGCGGGTCCTCGCCCTCGCCGCCGGAAACCTCGCCGACCAGCGCCTCTACGATATCGGTCAGCGTCGTCAACCCTTCGAGGTCGCCGTATTCGTTGACCACCAGCGCCATCGGCTCGCCGCTGCTCTTGAACATCTCAAGCGCGCGCAGCACCGACACCGTATCGGGCAGGAACAAGGGCGGGCGCAGCGCCGCGCGCAGGTCGAATTTCTGTCCGGCAAGCGCCGCATCGTAGAGGTCCTTGACCTGGACGATGCCGGTGAGCTGGTGCGACGGACCGTGGATCACCGGAAACCGCGAAAACCCGCTGGCGCGAAGCTGCCGGCGCAACTCGTCCTCGCTGTCGTCCAGGTCGAGAAACTCGATCTGTGTGCGCGGGGTCATCACCGCGCTGACCCGGCGGTCGCCGAGCCGCAGCGCGCCTTCGACGATCGTCGTCTCGGCCTGCGGGATGTGGCCGGTCGCCACCCCCTCGCGCAGCATGAACGCGATCTCCTCGTCGGTCACCGGCGACGGCTCGCCGTGAAGCGGGAGCAACCGCAAGATCAAATCGCTCGACGCGCTCAGCAGCCATTCCACCGGCGTGCCGACGCGCGCCAGCGTGCGCATCAGGCGACCCAGCGCGGCCGCGATGCGCTCGGGGTTGCTGAGCCCGATCCGCTTCGGCACCAGCTCGCCGAGGATCAGCGACACGTACGAGATGCCGATGACCACCGCCGCCATGCTGATGACATGCGCATAGCGGGCGACAAAGCCGGAAAGGCCGGCGAGGTAGTCCTGCAACGCCTCGCCCAGCGTCGCCTGGCCGAACGTACCCGACAGCACCGCGATGATCGTGATCCCGATCTGCACCGTCGCCAACAGCCGCGACGGGTCGGCCTTCAGCTCGGTGGCGGCGCGGGCACCCGCGCTGCCGGCCGCGACGAGCGGCTGCAGCCGCGCCTGGCGGGCAGACACCAACGCGATCTCCGCCATCGCGAAAAACCCGTTGAGCAGGATCAGCAACAGAACGATCGTGAGGTTGAGCAGCAGCATCGCCACCCCCGTCAGGCACGGCGTCGGTGCGCCGGCCGAAAGCCCCGGCTACCTCCGATTACTTATAGGGATTTTGCCGAGTTGCCGACATCGTCGCGGCGGCGAAGGCCGCAGCCCACGCCGACGATCGATGCCGGCCCCCGCCGGGACGAGAACAACCAGCGCGACCAGCTCAACGCTAATGGCTCACCGCGAATAGTATTCGACCACGAGGTTCGGCTCCATCGTCGCCGGATACGGCACGTCGGCGAGCTTGGGCGCGCGAATGAAGCGGCCCTTCATGCGGTCGTGGTCGATCTCGACATAGTCGGGCACGTCGCGCTCGCCCGACTGTGCGGCCTCGAGGACCAGCGCCATCTCCTTGGCGCGAGGCTTCAGTTCGATCTCGTCGCCGTCGCTCAATTTGTAGGAGGCGATGTTGACCCGCTTGCCGTTGACCAGCACATGGCCGTGGTTGATGAGCTGGCGCGAGGCAAACGGGGTCGGCGCCAGCTTCATGCGATAGACGCAGGCATCGAGTCGACGTTCGAGCAGCTCGATCAGGTTCTCGCCGGTATCGCCGCGCCGCCGCACCGCCTCTTCGTAAAGGCGGCGGAACTGGCGCTCGCCGACATTGGCGTAGTAGCCCTTGAGCTTTTGCTTGGCCGCGAGCTGAATGCCGTAATCCGTCGGCTTCTTGCGCCGCTGGCCATGCTGGCCGGGGCCATATTCGCGACGGTTGATGGGGCTTTTCGCGCGGCCCCACAGATTGACGCCGAGGCGCCGGTTAATCTTGTATTTCGACTCGGTGCGCTTGCTCATTTCACCAGAATCCGGTTTCGGTTGTTGTTGTCCCAATGGGCCGTCCGTCGCCAGCGCGCGGGGGCCGGGGTAAAAACCCACGGTCTTGGGAAGGAGGCGAACTATATTCAGCGCGCCAGCAAAGTCAAATCGTGGCCCGGAGCCGAGGGTGCAGGACCGGCGTGGCGCCTGGTGCGAGGCGGCCCTCACCGCGGTTCTGTTCGCGCTGCCGCCGCTCCTGGCGCTCGCCTCGCGCGGCGCGGCGGCGCTCGCGACGGTCGCCGGGCTCGCCGCCGCCGGGCTGGTTGCGGCGCGGCCACCGCTGCGGCTGCGGCGGCTGACGCTTCCTGGGCTGCTGCTGGCGCTGCTGGTCGCGTGGGGCGCGGCATCGGCGGCGTGGTCGCTGATCCCCGGGCACAGCCTGGCGCTCGCCTTTCGCGTCCTTGCCCTGTTTGCGGCAGCGCTGGCGCTGGCCGCTTCCGCCGCGGCGGCGCAGCGGCCGGAGCGCCTGCTGGTCGCGCTGCTCGCCGGCGGGGCGCTTGGCATCGCCCTCGCGGCGATCGATTTCGCGTCAGGCGGCGTGCTGAGCAGCGCGCTCTACACCCGCCCCTACCGCCCGGCCGAACTGAACCAGATCACTGCGGCGGTCGCGATCCTGACGCTGCCGGCGGCGGCCGCGCTGTGGTGCCACGAGGCTCGCGTCGCGGCCATCGCGACGCTGGCGGCGGGGCTGGCGACGGTCGCCCTGCTGGTCGACGACAGCGCCAAGGCCGGGTTGATCCTGGCGCTGCCGGTCGCGGGCCTCGTGTGGTGGCGGCGCGGCGCAGCGGCGCGGGGCTTCGCGACGCTGTCGGCAGTGGCGATCATGACCGTGCCGTGGACCCTGCCGCGCCTCGCGGGTTGGCCGCACCTGTTCGCCGCGGCCAAGGCCTTCCGCCTGTCGCTGGCGCACCGGCTGCTGATCTGGGCCTTTGCCGGCGCGCACATCATCGAGCGGCCGGGCGCCGGCTGGGGGCTCGACGCGTCGCGCGCGATCCCGGGCGGCAAGGTCGAGGTGATCGCCGGCGGCACCGCGATGCCGCTGCATCCGCATGACGCGGCGCTGCAGGTGTGGCTCGAACTCGGGGTCCCCGGCGCCGTGCTGTTCGCCGGGTTCGTCGCGCTGCTGTGGCGGCGGATCGCCGATGCCGACTGGCCGCCGCTCTACGCCGCCGCCGCCGCCGGCAGCCTCACCGCGGCGCTGGCGGTGGCGTTTTCCGCCTACGGCATCTGGCAGGAATGGTGGCTCGGCACGCTGGCGCTGTGCGCTTTTGCGGTGCTGGCGCTGGGCCGCACCGCGACCGATTCGTAGCCCTATTCCGCGGCGGCGCGGCTGGCGCGCTTGCGGTCGTTGGCGTCGAGCAGCCGCTTGCGCAGGCGGATCGCCTTTGGCGTTACCTCGACCAGTTCGTCATCGGCGATGTAGGCGATCGCCTCTTCGAGGCTCAGCGTAATCGGCGGGGTCAGCCGCACCGCCTCGTCCTTCGAGGTGGTCCGGATATTGGTAAGCTGCTTGCCCTTGGCCGGATTGACGTCGAGATCATTGCCGCGAGTGTGGGCGCCAATGATCATGCCGGGATACACGTCGTCGCCCGGGTTGATGAACATCGGCCCGCGATCTTCGAGGTTCCACAGCGCGTAAGCCACCGCGACGCCGCGCGCGGTCGAGATCAGCACCCCGTTGCGCCGCGCCTCGATCGGGCCGCGATGCGGCGCATAGGAATGAAACAGCCGGCTCATCACGCCGCTACCGCGGGTGTCGGTCAGGAACTCGCCGTGATAGCCGATCAGGCCCCGCGTCGGCGCGGTGAAGGTCAGCCGCAGCTTGCCGCCGCCCGAAGGTCGCATCTCGATCATCTCGGCCTTGCGGCGGCTCATCTTGTCGACGACGACCCCGGAGAATTCCTCGTCGACATCGACGAGAACCTCCTCGATCGGTTCGAGCCGCTCGCCGGTTGCGGGATCGGTCGTCATCAGGACACGCGGCCGCGAGATCGACAGCTCGTAGCCCTCGCGACGCATCGTCTCGATCAGCACGCCGAGCTGCAATTCACCGCGCCCGGCAACCTCGATAGCATCACGCTGCCGGTTTTCGGTAACGCGGATCGCGACATTGCCCTCCGCCTCGCGAAAGAGGCGCTCGGCAATCATCCGCGAGGTTACCTTGTCGCCTTCGTGCCCGCCGAGTGGACTGTCATTGACCGAAAACGTCATCGCCAGGGTCGGCGGGTCGATCGGATCGGAGGCGATCGCCTCGGTGACCTCGGTGGCGCAGATCGTGTCCGCCACCGTCGTCAGGGTCAGCCCGGCGATGGCGATGATGTCGCCGGCCTGCGCCTCCGCTACCCCGCGCCGCTCGAGCCCCCGATAGGCGAGCAATTTGGTCAGCCGCGCCGTCTCGATCAGCTTGCCGTCGCGGGTCAGCGATTTGACCGGCATGTTGACCCGCGCGACCCCAGACTGGATGCGGCCGGTCAACACACGGCCCAAAAACGGGTCGTAATCGAGCGTTGTCGCCAGCATCGCAAAGGGTGCCGCAGGATCGGCGCCGCCTTGCCCGAGACTTGGCGGCGGCACATGCGTCGCGATCAGATCGAACAGCGGCGCCAGGCTCTCGCGGGGCGCATCCATGTCGGTAACCGCCCAGCCGTTGCGGCCCGACGCGAACAGGGTGGGAAAGTCGAGTTGCGCCTCACTCGCGTCGAGCAGCGCGAACAGGTCGAAAATCTCGTTATGAACCTCGCTCGGCCGCGCGTCGGACCGGTCGACCTTGTTGATCACGACGATCGGCTTGAGGCCGCGCCGCAACGCTTTGCCGGTGACGAACTTGGTCTGCGGCATCGGCCCTTCGGCGGCATCGACCAGGATCAGCACCCCGTCGACCATCCCCAGAATGCGTTCGACTTCGCCACCGAAATCGGCGTGGCCCGGGGTGTCGACGATGTTGATGAGGGTGTCGCCCCACATCACCGACGTGCATTTGGCAAGGATCGTGATGCCGCGTTCGCGCTCCAGCTCGTTCGAATCCAGGGCCCGTTCCGCGACCTGCTGGTTGGCGCGAAACGTGCCGCTCTGGCGCAGGAGCTGGTCGACGAGCGTGGTCTTGCCGTGGTCGACATGGGCGATGATCGCGATGTTACGGATGTTCATTTGCACGCTTTTCTGTCGCTGCCGCCGAATTGGTACAGCGCTTTTGTTACCCCTGCGGTCACGGGCCGGAGTGGAGAAACCGAATCAAGCCAACCCGGCGGCCTTGACCAGCCCCCTCAATTCTACCGCCGGCCGTGCCCCGACATGGCTGATGATCTCGGCGGCGCACAGGCTGCCGATCGCTCCGCAGATGGGGAGCGGACGGCCATGGGTCAAGCCGAACAGGAACCCGGCCGCGTAAAGGTCGCCCGCCCCGGTGGTGTCGACCACCCGCGCCACCGGCGCCGCCGCGACCCGGTGCATCTCGCCATCGGCGAGAATCACGCTGCCCGCGGCGCTGCGGGTCAGCGCGGCGATCGCGACTTGGCCGCGCACCGCCTCGGCCGCCCGATCAAAATCGTCCGTCTCATACAGCGCACAGATCTCCGCCTCGTTGGCAAACAGGATGTCGACCTCGCCGGCCACCAGATCGCGAAACGATTCGCGGTGTCGGCCGACGCAGAACGGGTCGGAAAGGCTCAACGCGATTCGCTTGCCGGCGTCGTGGGCGATCGCGGCGGCGCGGTAGAACGCCTCCTTCGCGCGCGGCGGATCGAACAGATACCCTTCGAGATAGGTTACCTCTGCCGCGGCGACCAGCGCCGGGTCGACATCCTCCGGCCCCAGTTCGACGCAGGCGCCGAGATAGGTCGCCATCGTACGCTGCCCATCTTCGGTGACCAGGATCAGGCAGCGCGCCGTGTCGGCCCCGATCGTCGCGGCCGGCGTTGCGAACTGCACCCCGACCGCGGTGATGTCGTGGCGGAACACCTGGCCGAGCTGGTCGTCGCGCACCTTGCCGATAAACGCGCCGCTTCCGCCGAGCGAGGCGATCCCGGCCATTGTGTTGCCGGCCGAGCCGCCCGAGCTTTCGGTCGCCGGCCCCATGCCCTGGTAAAGCGCCGCGGCGCGCGCGGCATCGATCAGCGTCATCGAGCCCTTGGCGAGACTTTCCCGGCCGAGAAAGGCTTCGTCGGCGGTGGTGATCACATCGACGATCGCGTTGCCGATGCCGACAACATCGAAGGCGGGGGACGCCATTCGGAGCCTCATGCGCTAAGGGGTTGGGAAGGCGGCGCAGTATAGGAAGGAACCCCGGCACCACAAGCGGCGAGGCGCATTGGCCCCGACCTGCGCTTGCTATACAAGGCGCCGCGATGCTCGCCGCCCTGGTTCGCGCCATTGCCGACTTGTCGGCCCCGCCGCTGCGCCGCGTCGTGGCGCTGTGCCTTGCCCTGGCGGTGCTGAGCTTTATTGCCTTGTGGCTGGTGGTCGCCATGGCGCTTAACGCCGGCGTGCACTTTGCGTGGCGCCCGCTCGACTGGCTGGTGCAGCTGGTCGGCGGGGCCGGCGTCCTCGGCCTCAGCTGGCTGCTGTTTCCGGCCGTCGTCACGCTGATCATGGGATTCTTCCTCGACCGAATCGCCGCCGAAATCGAGGCACTCGACTACCCCGGCAGCGCCGCGCCGCGCCGCACGCCGATGCGTGAGGTGATCAGCCTTACCCTGCGGCTGATGATCGTTACCATCGTTGTAAACATTCTGGCTTTGCCGGTTTACGTCTTGGCCCCGGGCGTGAATTTCTTTGTCTTTCTCTGCCTGAACGGGTATCTTTTTGGCCGTCAATATTTCGAGGTTGTAGCATTGCGGCGGCTCGACATGGCGGCGATCCAGGCAGTACGTCACCGCTTCGGCTGGCGGATCTTTGTCGGCGGGGTAGTTATCACCGGGCTGTTCGCGGTACCCTTCGTGAACCTGTTGGCGCCGGTGATCGCGACCGCGTTCATGATTCACCTGTATGCGCGTTTGGCGCGCCTCGACCCACAGGCGTTTGCCGCCTGACCCGGTCGGACCTCCGGTTTTCCACAGCAAGGCGATAGGGTATCCCGCCCATGTTCAGCCGCCGCAGATCAGAGACAGAGGATCGTAAGATGGCAGACGCTCCCGACGATTTGGGCATCCCGATGAAGCCTGCCCGGCCGCCGGGCCAGGGGGCGACGGTGGCGCCGGGGGCCCGGGTGTCGTCGCCGGTCCCACCGCGTGCGCCCGAGCTGGCCCGGGCTCCCGAGCCGATTCGCCCGGCCGAGCCGCCGCCCGCGCTGCGGCGCGGACCCGAGCCGGTAGCGCAACGGCGCAACGACGGCGACCTCCGCAAGCTGATCGTCGGCCGCGAGATCTCGCTGTCGGGCGAGATCACCTCGTGCGACAAACTGATCGTCGAGGGCAGCGTCGAGGCCAACCTGCAGAATTGCCATGAGGTCGAGATCACCGAGAGCGGTCTGTTCAAGGGCACCGCCTCGATCGATGAGGCCGAGGTGCGCGGCCGCTTTGAGGGCGATCTGAGCGTGCGCCGGCGCCTGTTTATCCGCGCAAGCGGCAAGGTCACGGGCTCGATTCGCTACGGCCAGCTCGAGGTCGAGGCCGGCGGCCAGCTTTCCGGCGACATCCAGGCACAGGGCGACGATGTCGTCGACCTGCCGGGTGCCCGCGCCACGTATTGATCCTGAACGGTTAATCCTGACCGGCGGCGGCAGCGCGCCGCCGCGTTGCCCTGACCGCCGCGACCGGCGGCGAGGCGATCGCCTCGTCCGGCATGGTCTTGGCCCCGTAGCGGCACAGATCGGCGACAACGCACGCCGGGCAATCGGGCTTGCGTGCCTTGCACACGTGCCGCCCATGCAGGATCAGCCAATGGTGCGCGTTGAGCCTGTATTGCATCGGCGTCACCGCTTCGAGCGCCAGCTCGACCGCGTGCGGCGTCTTGCCCGGCGCGAGCCCGGTGCGGTTGCCGACCCGAAAGATGTGGGTGTCGACCGCGATCGTCGGCTCGGCAAACGCGACGTTCAGCACGACGTTGGCGGTCTTGCGGCCGACACCGGGCAGCGCCTCCAGCGCCTCGCGGTCCTGCGGCACATTGCCGCCGTGCCGCTCGATCAGGAGCCGCGACAGCGCGACGATGTTTCTGGCCTTGGTGCGATAGAGGCCGATCGTGCGCACCAGCTCGGCGACCCGCTGTTCGCCCAGCGCCACCATCTTTTCCGGTGTATCGGCAAGCGCAAACAGCGCCGGCGTCGCCTTGTTGACGCCGACATCGGTCGCCTGCGCCGACAGCACGACCGCGACGAGCAGCGTGAACGGGTTGATGAATTCGAGTTCGGTGCGCGGGATAGGCCGGGTCTCGGCCAATCGCCGGTAGAACTCGGCAACCTCGCGTTTGGAGAATTTGCGCATCGCGCGCGAGTTTAGCAGATGCTTTGCCCGCCGCGAGACCGCCGCGCACCCTTCCCGCCGCTTCCCGCGGCGATTATCTTACGAGGATGATTGCGTCCGCGACTGCCCTGGCCATGCCGCTGGAATCTCCCGCGGTGGTGTTCGAGCGCGTCCTGCTGCCGTACCGCAGCCTGCCGCCACGCGGGTTCCACGCCCTGATGGCGGTGCTGTTCGTGATCAGCGTCGCGGTCGGGGTTGGCTTCGTGTCGATGGGGGCGTGGCCGGTCTGCGGGTTTTTCGGGCTCGACGTGGCGCTGGTCTACCTCGCCTTCCGGCTCAGCTACCGCAGCGCCAAGCGGCACGAGACCCTGCGTCTCGCCGGCGACGAATTCACCGTCGAGCGGGTCAGCATCCGCGGCGAGCGCAGCGTCTGGCGGTTTCAGCCGTTCTGGCTGCGCGTCGTGATCGAGCCGCGCGACGACGCCGAATCGTGCCGGCTGTCGCTGGTGTCGCACGGCCAGAGCCTGGTGATCGGCGATTTTCTGCCGCCACCGTCGCGTCCCGAGCTGGCGCAAAGCCTGCGCGCGGCGCTCGCGCGCTGGCGCGATGCGCTGAACCCGGCGACCCGCCCGGATTAGCTGCCTGACCGGGCTGGCTGCCCAAACAGCTAAAGCCCCAGCACATCCTTCATGCCGTAAAGCCCGGGCGGCCGGCCGATCAGCCAGCCGGCCGCGCGCACCGCGCCCTTGGCATAGATCGCGCGGTTGGTGGCGCGGTGCACCAGTTCGAGCCGCTCGCCGGCGCCGGCAAAGATCACGTGATGGTCGCCGACCGCATCGCCGCCGCGCAGCGCGGCAAAGCCGATCGCGCCGGATTTGCGCGGGCCGGTGATGCCGTCGCGCCCGCGCTGCGCCACCGCATCGAGGCTCACCCCGCGCGCCGCCGCTGCGGCCCGGCCGAGCGCCAGCGCCGTGCCGGACGGCGCGTCGTCCTTGCCGCGGTGGTGCATCTCCACGATCTCGATGTCCCATTCCGGGCCGAGCCGTTCGGCGACCTGCTCGACGAGCCCCAACAGCAGGTTGATCCCCAGGCTGGTATTCGCCGCCCATACGATCGGCACCCGCCGCGCCGCCTCGCGCACCGCCGTTTCCTCGTCCTGGGAGAGGCCGGTCGTGCCGATGACGATCGGCTTGTTCAATCGGGCGGCGATCGCGGCGTGCTGCGCCGTCGCCGCCGGGCGGGTAAAGTCGATCGCAACGTCGCTCTCGGCGAGGAGCGCTTCGGCGTCGCCGCCCGCCGCGATCCCGAGCCGTCCGACCCCAGCCATCTCGCCGATATCTTTCCCGACCAGCGCACCGCCCGACGACGTGCAGCCGCCGGACAGCGCGACGCCCTCGCCGGCAACGATCTCGGCGACCAGCATGCGGCCCATGCGGCCGCCGCACCCGATGACGCCCATCCTGATTTCGGCCATCCCGCGCCCTCCCCGATTCCGCGCCGCCGCGATTTCGCGCGCGCAGAACGCCAAAGGTAGCAACTTCGCCGCCGCGAGCGTAGCGAAGCGATCTCGCGCCGACGAGTCGCGGCACTGGGCGCAGCCATTTCCGGCGCGGCGATTTTGGTCTACACCGCGCGCGATGGCTCTGATGCGCTCGGTCGCGACGATCGGCTCGGCTACGTTGGTGAGCCGGCTCTTCGGCTTTGTCCGCGACATCCTGACCGCGGCGGTGCTCGGCGCCGGGCCGGTGGCCGACGCATTCTTTGTCGCACAGCGCCTGCCCAACCTGTTCCGCAGCCTGTTTGCCGAGGGCGCGCTCGGCGCCGCCTTCGTGCCGCTCGCCTCAAAGGCGCATGCCGAAGGCGGCACCGAGGCGGCGCGGCGCTTTGCCGAAGAGGCGTTCGCGGTGCTGTTTGCGGCGCTGCTGGCGTTCGTGGTGCTCGGCGAACTGTTCATGCCGCTGGTGATGCACCTGATCGCGCCGGGCTTTACACAGGATCCCGGAAAGTTCGCCCTCGTCGTGTCGCTGACGCGGATCACCTTTCCCTATCTCCTGTTCATCTCGCTCGTCGCCCTGCAGGGCGGGCTGCTGAATTCGCTGAACCGCTTTGCCGCCGCCGCGGCGACCCCGGTGCTGCTCAACCTGTTCCTGATCGCGGCGCTGCTGGCGATGTCGCATTTCGGCCGGACCGACGGCCGTCTGCTCGCCTGGGCACTGACCGCAGCCGGAATCGCCCAGTTCGTGTGGCTCGCCGCGTCGTGCGCCCGTGCCGGAGTGCTGCTTCGCCCGCGCCTGCCGCGGCTGACGCCGCGGGTGCGGCGCACGCTGTCGGTGATGGGGCCGGGGGTGATCGGCGCCGGGGTGACCCAGCTCAACCTGCTGGTATCGACCGCGCTCGCCTCGCTGTTGCCGAGCGGCTCGGTGTCGTACCTCTACTACGCGGACCGGCTGAACCAGCTGCCGCTCGGCGTCGTCGGGATCGCCGTGGCGACGGCGATCCTGCCGCCGCTGTCGCGCCAGGTGCACAGCGGCGACCTCGCCGGTGCGGCGACGACGCAGAACCGCGGGGTCGAATTGTCGCTGCTGCTGACCCTGCCGGCGGCGATCGGGCTGGTGATCCTCGCCGAGCCGATCCTCGCCGCGCTGTTCGAGCGCGGCGCGTTCGGCCCCGAGGCTGCGGCGGCAACCGCGGCGGCGCTGGCCGCCTATGCCGCCGGGCTGCCGGCCTTTGTCCTGGTCAAGGTGCTGGCGCCGGGGTTCTTCGCGCGGCAGAACACCAAGACGCCGGTCAAGGTCGCGGTCGTCGCGATGGCGGTCAACCTCGGCCTGACCCTGGTGCTGATGCGCTTTCTCGCCCATGTCGGCGTCGCGATCGCGCTGTCGGTGGCGGGATGGACGCAGGCGCTGCTGCTGCTGGTGCTGCTCGCGCGGCGCGGTCATTTCCGGCTGGATCGCCGGGCGCGCACCAACCTCCCGCGCATCGCCGCCGCCGCGCTCGGCATGGGCGCCGTGCTGATCGCGCTGCGCCTCGCGCTGGCGCCGGCGCTCGCCGGACCCGGGCTGATGCGGGTCGCCACACTGGCCGGGCTGATCGGCGTCGGGGCGACGGTCTTCGCCGGGCTGATCGTCGCGCTCGGCGTTACCGGATGGCGCGACCTGCGCAACCGGCTCAGGCGGCAACCGGCTTGACAGAGGCCGCGCCGGCAGCCTAGGCGAAGCCGCATGAACCGCATTTTTTCCGGCGTCCAGCCGACCGGCAACCTGCACCTCGGCAACTATCTCGGCGCGATCCGCAACTGGGTCGGCCTGCAGCATGATTTCGAGTGCATCTTTTGCATCGTCGACCTGCACGCGCTGACCGTGCCGCAGGACCCGGCCGAGCTCCGAGCCTCGACGCGCGAGGTCACCGCCGCCTATATCGCCGCGGGCATCGACCCGCAGCGCTGCATCATCTTCAACCAGAGCATGGTCACCGCCCACGCCGAGCTGGCCTGGCTGCTCGGCTGCCTCACGCCGCTCGGCTGGCTCAACCGGATGACCCAATTCAAGGAAAAGGCCGGCAAGCAGCGCGAGATGGCGGGGCTCGGCCTCTTCGCCTATCCGGTGCTGATGGCCGCCGACATCCTCGCTTACAAGGCCACCCACGTGCCAGTCGGCGAAGACCAGAAACAGCATCTGGAACTGGCCCGCGACATCGCCGGCGCGTTCAACCGGCAGTACGATCGCGATTTCTTCCCGCTGCCCGAGCCGCAGATTTTCGGCGAGGCGACGCGGGTGATGAGCCTGCGCGACGGCACCAAGAAGATGTCGAAATCCGACAGCTCGGATTATTCGCGCATCAACCTGACCGACGACCGCGACACGATCGCGTTGAAGATCCGGCGCGCCAAGACCGACCCCGAGCCGCTGCCGCACACGATCGCCGACCTGGAGAAACGCCCGGAGGCCGACAACCTCGTCGGCATCTACGCCGCGCTCGACGGCGCCACGCGCGAAGCGGTGCTGGGCGCCTTTGGCGGCTATCCGTTCTCGGCGTTCAAGGACGCGCTGACCACCCAGGCGCACAAGGTGATCGGCGACATCACCGAAAAGATGCGCCGACTGATGGACGACCCCGGCCATATCGACGCGATCCTGCGCGACGGCGCCGAACGCGCCGCGGCGATCTCGCTGCCGGTGCTGCGCGAGGTACAGGACATCACCGGCCTGTTGCGGCCGTGATGCGGGGTTGATTCGACACCGCAAACCCCCATGCTATGAGACAGCAATCCGCCGCACCCGCCGAGGAGCCACCGATGTTCATCCAGACCGAGCAGACCCCTAACCCGGCCACCCTCAAATTCCTGCCGGGCTGTTCGGTGATGGCCAGCGGGACGGCAAACTTCACGACGCCCGAGGCGGCGCGGCGCTCGCCGCTCGCCGAGCGGCTGTTCGGTCTCGAGCAGGTGACCGGGATCTTCCTCGGCGCCGATTTCATTACCGTCACCAAGGGCGGCGACACCGACTGGTATCAGCTGAAGCCCGCAGTGCTGGCGGTGATCATGGAGCATTTCACCGCCGGCCGTCCGGTCATCGACGCCGCGTCGGTCGGCGAGGCCGTCAGCGATGAAGAGGACGACGAAATCGTCTCCCAGATCAAGGAATTGCTGGAAACCCGGGTACGCCCGGCGGTGGCCCAGGATGGCGGCGACATCATCTTCGAGGATTTCACCGACGGCATCGTCTACCTGCACATGCAGGGCTCGTGCTCGGGCTGCCCGAGTTCGACCGCGACGCTGAAGGCCGGCATCGAGAACATGCTGCGGCATTACATCCCCGAAGTCGTTGAGGTTCGCGCCGTCTGAGTCGCGACCGCACTGCACTCCCGATAATCCTGGCGTTCGACGCCGCCGGCTCGGCCTGCTCGGCCGCAGTCGGGCGTGGCGACACGGTGCTGGCCGCCGAAATGCGGCCGATGCGCCACGGCCACGCCGAGGCGCTGATGCCGCTGGTCGACGCGGCGATGCGTGCCGCCGGCCTGCGCCCGGCCGAGCTTGACGCGGTCGCGGTATCGCTGGGGCCGGGCGGGTTCACCGGCATCCGCGTCGGGCTTGCGGCGGCCCACGGCATCGCTGTGGCGAGCGGCGCCCGCCTGGTCGGGGTCACCAGCTTTGCCGCGGTCGCCGCGGCGCTGTCGGAGCCGCTGCCCAGCCCGCTGCTGGTTGCGCTCGATAGCCGTCGTGCCGACCTTTACGTGCAGCTCTTTTCCGCCGCTCGTGTGCCACTCGGCGCGCCGGAAGCGATGCTGCCCGAGCGGCTCGGCGAGTGGGTGATCGAAAGGATCGGCACGGCGGCGCCGCTGGTTGCCGGCGACGCGGCCGAGACCGCCGCGGCCGCGCTTGCCGAACCCTTTATACCGACCGTGGCCCCGGGCTCGGCCCCCGATGCGCGCGGCGTGCTTGCCGAAGCGGCGCGGGTTCTCGCGCGGGGCGAGCCCGACCGGGCGCCGCGCGCGCTGTACCTGCGCCCGCCCGACGTGACCCTCGCCGCGCCGCCGACACGCAAGCCCGCCCGCAAGCCAGCGGCGCGGCGCATCGGCCCGCTGCCCGCCGCCGCCGCCGGCCCGCTCGCGCTGCTGCACCGCGCCTGCTTTCCCGACGACCCGTGGGATGGCGAGACGCTGGCGCGCATCATGGGGCTTTCCGGCTGCTTCGGCCGCCTCGCCTGGGACGGCGAGATCCCGGCCGGGTTCGTCCTCGCCCGCGACCTCGGCGACGAGTGCGAGGTGCTATCGATCGGCGTCATCCCCGACCGGCGCCGCCACGGCACCGGAGCCCGGCTGATGGCGGCGGTGCTGGCCGAAGCGCGCCGCCGCGGCATCGTCTCGGTGGTGCTCGAGGTCGCCGCCGGCAACGACGCCGCCCGCGCGCTCTATCGCCGGCTCGGCTTTGCCCCGGTCGGCCGCCGGCCGCGTTACTATCGCCGCGCCGGCACGATGGAAGACGCGCTGATCATGCGCCTCAACCTCGGGCGCTCGACGACTTCGTGATGAACTAGCGCCCGCGAATCTCTAAGAACGTGTCGAAAGCTACAAGACCGGCGAAAGACCCGATTGCACATGATGCAATAATTCTTTATATAGCCGGCGACAATAGCAGGCGGGAACCGCGCGATGGACAGCACTGAGCAGACAAACGATCTCTTGGCCCTGACCACCGAAATCGTAGCCGCCCACGTATCGAACAATACCGTGGCGCTGGGCGATCTGCCGCAGCTGATCAACCAAGTCTATCAGTCACTTGCCAATATCGGGACCGTCGCGGTCGTGCCGGCGGCGCGGCCGCAGCCGGCGGTCAACGTCAAGAAATCAGTGCTGCCCGACTACATCGTCTGCCTCGAAGACGGCAAAAAGCTCAAGATGCTCAAGCGGCACTTGAAGACCGCCTACAACATGACGCCGGAGGCCTATCGCGAGCGCTGGGGCCTGCCGCCCGATTACCCGATGGTTGCGCCAAACTACGCGCGGCAGCGCAGCCGACTGGCCAAGGAAATCGGCCTCGGCACTCGGGCGCGTCGCTCGCGGGGCTAATGCCAACGCGACTGGGTCGCGGCGTTAGGCCCGCCGCCCACTATGCGGTATAGTGGCGCGATGAGGCCAGCTTCATAGCCACGCGATGATTTCTCGCCTCGAGCAGCTTTGTCTCGACAAGGGCTTGAAGATGACTGAGCAGCGCCGGGTGATCGCCCGCGTGCTGTCGGACTCGCTCGACCATCCCGATGTCGAGCTGGTCTATCGGCGTGCGACCGGGATTGACCCGCATATCAGCATCGCCACGGTCTACCGCACCGTGCGCCTGTTCGAAGAGGCCAACATCCTCGCGCGCCACGATTTCGGCGAGGGACGCGCCCGCTATGAGGAGATGCCGAGCGCCCACCACGACCACCTGATAAACATTCAAAGCGGGGAGGTCATCGAGTTCCGCAACGAGGACATCGAAAAGCTGCAACAATTCGTTGCTAACGAACTTGGCTATGAGCTGGTCGGGCATCGCCTTGAACTTTATGCGGTCCCGCGCAACGGCAGGCGCGAGCGCGACCACCAATGACGCCATTGGGCATTCCATCGGGCGTTCGGCCGGTTCACCGGCACCGGCCCGCCCGGGTCGGCGCCGACCGGAGGGAGATTTTGACATGATGCCGCGAACCGTCGATTCGCCGCTAAGCTCGCTAGAGCTTGAGCCGGCCGCCGCGCTCGGTGCCGTCGGGCCGGGTGCGCCGCGCCGCATCGTCGATCTCAGTTTGGGTCCGCTGCAGGTACGGCTGGCCGAGAGCCCGACCGACATCGACGCGGCGCAGGCGCTGCGCTACGCCGTGTTCTACGAGCGGATGGGGGCGCAGCCGCTGGCGGAAATGGCCGGTCAGCGCCGCGATTTCGACCCTTGGGACAACATCTGCGACCACCTTTTGGTGCTCGACCACAGCCGCGGCCGGGGCAGCAGCGGCGTCGTGGGCACCTACCGGCTGATCCGGCGCAGTGCGGCGCAGCGCTTCGGCCGGTTCTACTCTTCCGGCGAATACGACATCGCGCCGCTGGTTGCCTATCCGGGCGAGATCCTCGAGCTCGGCCGCTCGTGCGTCGACCCGGCCTATCGCGGGCGGGGGGTCATGCAGCTGCTGTGGAGCGGCATCGCGGCCTACGTCTTCCATTACGACATCGCGCTGATGTTTGGCTGCGCCAGCCTGCCGGGCACCGACCCCGACGCTCTGGCGGCGCCGCTGTCCTATCTGCACCACCACCATTTGGCGCCGCCGGAGTTGCGGGTGCAGGCGCTCGCCGAGCGCTACGTCGCGATGAACCGGCTGTCTGCCGATGCGATCGACGCCGGCGCCACCCGCGCCGTGCTGCCGCCGTTGATCAAGGGCTATCTGCGGCTCGGCGGGTTCGTCGGCGACGGCGCGGTGATCGACACGCAGTTCAACACCACCGATGTCTGCGTCGTGGTCAAGACCGAACTGGTCGCAGAGAAATATTCGCGGCACTACGTCCGGCAGTCGAAAGACCCGTGGACAGCATAGAAAGCATGGGCGCGACGACGCTCAGGCTGTGGCGCCTGGCGGTTTATCTCGCCTGGACGCTGCCGCTGATGCCGGTGCAGGCGTTGGGGATCGCCCTGCGACAGAAATGGGCGGCGAGCTTTCCGCGGTTTTACCACCGGGTGTGCTGCCGCATCCTCGGCCTCAGGGTGCGGCAGATCGGCCAGCCGACCGCGCGGCGGCCGGTGCTGTTTGCCGCGAACCATGTCTCCTACCTCGACATCACTGTGCTCGGCTCGCTGATCCCGGGCTCGTTCATCGCCAAGGCCGAGGTGTCGGGCTGGCCGCTGTTGGGCTGGCTGGCCAAGCTGCAGCGCTCGGTGTTTGTCGATCGCCAGGTGCGCAGCACCGCGCAGCAGCGCGACGCGATTGCCGAGCGGCTGGCCGCGCGCGACGCGCTGATCCTGTTTCCGGAGGGCACCAGCAGCGACGGCAACCGCGTGCTGCCGTTCAAGAGCGCGCTGTTCGATGTCGCCAACGGGCGCGGCGGGCTGCCGCCGGTTACCGTGCAGCCGGTGTCGGTGGCCTATACGCGGCTCGACGGGATGCCGATCCGGCGCGGCTTTCGTCCGCTTTTCGCGTGGTACGGCGACATGGCGATGGCGCCGCACCTGTGGCGCCTGCTCGGCCTCGGCCGGATCGAGATCGTGGTTCAGTTCCACGACCCGGTTGCCTTTGCCGATTTCGGCTCGCGCAAGGCGCTGTCGGCGTATTGCGAGGCGTGCGTGGTCGGCGGCGTCAACGCGGCGCTGACCGGCCGCCAGCAAAAGATGCCGGGACCGCCGGCGCCCGACCGGCAGCATCCGATGGCGGCCGATCTTTCGGTCGTGGCGCGCGGATGACCGCCCGGCTGTCGCGCCCCGGCCCCAGGTGGCACCGATGAAGCGCCTGTTCGTAAAGACCTACGGCTGCCAGATGAACGTCTACGACTCGGCCCGGATGACCGAGCTGATGGCGCCGCTTGGCTACGCGCCGAGCGAGACGCCGGCCGGCGCCGATCTCGTGATCCTCAATACCTGCCACATCCGTGAGAAGGCGGCCGAGAAGGTCTATTCCGAGCTGGGTGCGATCCGCCGGCTCAAGCGGGCCAAGGAGCGCGGCGGCGGCCGCATGGTGGTCGCGGTCGCCGGCTGCGTCGCCCAGGCCGAAGGCGAAGAGATCATCGCCCGCGCCCCGGTCGTCGATGTCGTTCTTGGCCCGCAGGCCTATCACCGCCTGCCCGAACTGGTGGCGCGCGCGATGCGTGAAGGCGGCGGCGTGCTCGACACCAGCTTTCCGCCAGAGCCGAAATTCGACCACCTGCCGGCGCGCACCGGCGAATCGCCGGTCAGCGCGTTCCTGACGATCCAGGAAGGTTGCGACAAGTTCTGCACGTTCTGCGTCGTGCCCTATACGCGCGGCGTCGAGTTTTCGCGGCCCGCGTCCGAGATCGTCGACGAGGCGCGCTGCCTCGTCGAGGGCGGAGCGCGCGAGATCACGCTGCTTGGCCAGAACGTCAACGCCTATCACGGTGCGGCCCCCGACCGGCGCGGCGAATGGGGCCTCGGCGAATTGATCCGTGCGCTGGCCGCGCTGCCCGGCCTGCTGCGCCTGCGCTATACGACCTCGCACCCGCGCGATGTCGACGACGCGCTCGTCGCCGCCCACCGCGATGTCGAGCGGCTGATGCCATTTCTCCACCTGCCGGTGCAGAGCGGCGCCGACCGCATACTCGCGGCGATGAACCGGCGCCACACCGCCGACGATTACCGCCGTATCGTCGCGCGGCTCCGGGCGGCACGGCCCGACATCGTGCTGTCCTCCGACTTCATCGTCGGGTTTCCCGGCGAAAGCGACGCGGATTTTCGCGCTACCCTTCACTTGGTCAAGGAGATCGGCTTTGCGCAGGCGTTCTCTTTCAAGTACTCGCCGCGTCCCGGCACTCCGGCAGCGGCGCTGCCGCAGGTTCCCGATATGGTAAAGGCCGAACGCCTGGCCGAATTGCAGACGCTGCTGCGCCGGCAGACCGAGGACTTCAACCGGCAGGCAGTCGGGCAGACCCTGCCGGTGCTGTTCGAGCGCCCGGGCCGCCATCCTGGCCAGCTGGTCGGCCGCGGCCCGCATCTCCACCCGGTTCACGCCGCGCTGCCGGCCGACCGGATCGGCGCGGTCGTGCCGGTCAGGATCGAGGCGGTGCAGGGCAACAGCCTAGCCGGCATCGCCGCCGGGGCCGCGGCCGCATGAGCGCCGCCCCTCCTGCCGCGACGGCGATGGGCGGACGCCCGGGACGCCACCAGATCGAGTTCGACGACAACCTGCTGCTGCCGCTGCTCTACGGCGAGCGCGACCAGCACCTCGACCAGATCGAGCGCCAGCTGGGGGTGTCGCTGGTGCCGCGCGGCAACCGGCTGGCGATCAGCGGCCCCAGCTCGGCGATCGCCGTCGCACAACTGGCGTTGTCGCAGCTTTACGACCGGCTCAAGACCGGGCACGAGATTGATCCCGCCTCGGTCGAGGCGGCGATTCGCTTCGCCCAGGCCGAGATCAACGACAAGACGCTGACGCTGTGGCGCGAGGATGCGGTGTTCCGCACCCGCAAGCGCCACATCGCCGCCCGCTCGGTGACCCAGGCGCTCTACGTCAGGGCGCTGCGCGAGCACGAGCTGGTGTTCGGCCTGGGGCCGGCCGGCACCGGCAAGACCTATCTGGCGGTCGCCGCGGCGGTCGACTTGTTGATGACCGGCCGGGTCGAGCGGATCATCCTGTCGCGCCCCGCGGTCGAGGCCGGCGAGCGGCTCGGTTTCCTGCCCGGCGACCTGCGCGACAAGGTCGACCCCTATCTGCGCCCGATCTTCGATGCGCTCAACGACATGCTGCCCCCCGAGCAGCTGCAGAAGCGGATGAGCAACGGCGAGATCGAGGTCGCGCCGATCGCCTTCATGCGCGGGCGTACGCTGGCCCATGCCTTCGTCATCCTCGACGAGGCGCAGAACACGACGCCGGTGCAGATGAAGATGTTTCTGACCCGGCTCGGCGAAGGCTCGCGCATGGTGGTAACCGGCGATCCAACCCAGGTCGACCTGCCGAGCGGCACGCGATCGGGCCTCGCCGACGCGCTCGACGCGCTGCACGACCTCGACGACGTGCGGGTGGTGCGCTTCACCCACCAGGACGTGGTGCGGCACAGCCTCGTCTCGCGCATCGTCAGCGCCTACGAGGCACGCGACCGGCGCGGACGCACCGGCGACGAGTGACGGTGCAGGCAGACCCGTTGATCGCCGCCCTTCCCGACCCGGAAGTCTCGATCACCATCGACCGCGGCGACTGGCCGCCGGAGGCGCCGGCCGCCGTGGCAGAAGCCGCCGGCCACGCGCTGCACCGCGCCCTGCCCGCCGCCCCCGCCGCCCTGGTGCTCGATATCACCCTGACCGACGATGACGAACAGCGCCGGCTCAACCGGACCTGGCGCGGCAAGGATGCGCCGACCAACGTGCTCGCGTTCCCCGCCGCCGATCCAGCGGTCGCGCCGCCGCCGGGCGCGCCGTGCCTGCTCGGCGACGTGGTGCTGGCGCTCGGCACGATCCGCCGCGAAGCCGCCGAACAGGAAAAGCCGTTCATCGACCATCTGCGGCACCTGGCGGTGCACGGCGTGCTGCACCTGCTCGGCCACGATCACCAGAACCCCGATGAGGCGGCGGCGATGGAGGCGCGCGAAATCGCGATCCTTGCCGAATTGGGGGTGCCGGACCCCTATCGCGACACCATCTGAGAATTGGACGGGGATAGCTTCTTGATGAACGATACCGAGCCGCCCAGTACCGACGGCGCTCTTACGGGCCAAGGCAACGGCCAAGGCGCACCCTTCGGATTGCGCCATCTATTGCGGCTGCTGCGCCGCCAGCGCGCCCACGCCAAGCCGATCGACGCAATGGTCGCCGCCGCCGAAGCCGAGGGCGGCGTGCCGATCGCGCCGCAGGAGCGGGTGCTGATCAGCAACATCCTCAAGGTTCACGACAGGACCGCCGCGGACGTGATGGTGCCGCGGGGCGACGTCGTCGCGATCGACGGCGAGGCACCGTTCAGCCAGGTGGTCAAGACACTCGTCGAGCAGGGCCATTCGCGCATGCCGGTGTACCGCGAGACGCTCGACGACGTGATCGGCTACATCCACGTCAAGGACGTGCTGGCGCCGGTCGCCGAGCGGCGCCAGGCCAAGCTCGCCGGGCTGCTGCGCAAGGTGCTGTTCGTCGCGCCGTCGCTGCCGATCCTCGACCTGTTGGTGCAGATGCGTCTGGCGCGCACCCACATCGCAATGGTCGTTGACGAGTTCGGCGGCATCGACGGCCTGGTGACGATCGAGGACCTGATCGAGGAGATCGTCGGCGAGATCGAAGACGAGCACGATGTCGACGCCGCGCCGACGCTGCTGTCGCGGCCCGACGGCAGCGTCATCGCCGATGCCCGCATCCCGATCGAAACGCTGGAGCAGCAGCACGGGACCACGCTGCGCTCGGCCGACGCCCAGGACGACGTCGATACGCTCGGTGGGCTGGTCTTCGCCCTCGCCGGCCGCGTGCCGAAACGGGGCGAGGTCATTTCCCACCCGGGCGGCATCGAGTTCGAGGTGCTCGACGCCGACCCGCAGCGCATCAAGCGGCTGCGGGTACGCGGTTTGCCGGCCGCCAGGGCGAAAACCGCCGATGCATGAGGCGGCCCTGCTGCGGGTGCGGCCGGGCACCCGCATCGACACGCCGTTCAGCCGTCTGGCGCAGAGCGTCGGCGCGCTGTCCGGGTGGCGCCGCTACGGCCTCGCCGCGGCACTGGGCGCGCTGCTCGCCGGGGCGATGCCACCGGTCGACATGGCACCGCTGATTTTTATCGCCTTTCCCGGCTTGTTGTGGCTCGACGACGGCCGCCGGCGGGTCCGGGCGTCGTTTGCCCTCGGCTATGCCTTCGGCCTCGGCTTTTTTGTCGCGGGCCTCTACTGGATCGCCGCCGCGCTGTTTGTCGACCTGACCGATTTCTGGTGGGCACTGCCGTTTGCGGTGGTCGGGATTCCGGCCGTGCTGGCGCTGCTGCCGGCGGCAGCGATGGCGTTGCTCGCGATGGCGACGGCACGGCTGCGCCTAGCCGGACTGGCCCGCGTGTGCGCCTTTGCGGTGCTGTGGAGCATCGCCGAATGGGTCCGCGGCCACGCCTTGACCGGGCTGCCGTGGAACCTCGTCGGCTATGCCTGGGCGGGCGGTTTCCCCGGCTCTATCGCGCTGTTGCAGATGACCGCCTGGACCGGCATCTACGGGCTTAGCCTGCTGACCACGCTGGCCGGCGTGCTGCCGGCGCTGCTCGGCGCCCGCATGCCGCTGCCCGAGTCGCGGCTGCGCAACCTGGCGCCGGTGCTGGGCGCCGCCGCGCTGCTGCTGGTACCCGCCGCGGCCGGGGCGATTCGCCTGGCGATGCACCCGACCGTGCTGACCCCGATCTGGCTGCGCCTCGTGCAGCCGTCGATCGCCGAATCGCTGAAGTGGAACCCGACCGCGAGCGAAGCCAATTTCCGCCAGCTGATCGATCTGAGCGCCGCGCCGGCGAAACACCAGTTGGCCGCGGTGCTGTGGCCGGAAGCGGCGGCCACCTATTTCCTCGGGCGGGACGCCGCGCATCGCGACGCGATCGCCGCGATCGCGCCAAAGGGCGGGTATGCGATCGTCGGAGCCGTGCGGGCGGAGCCGCCGGACGGGCCGGCCAAGCGCCTCTACAACAGCCTCGAGGCGATCGACCCGAGCGGCGCGATCCGCGCTGTCTACGACAAGGCACACCTTGTGCCGTTCGGCGAATACATGCCATTGCGCTCGATCCTGCCATTCAAGAAGCTCACGCCGGGCATGCTCGATCTGAGCCCCGGCCCGGGCCCGCGCACGATCGACCTGCCCGGGCTCCCGGCGTTTGCCCCGATGATCTGCTACGAGGCGATCTTTCCTGGCGCGGTGGTTGACGAGGCCGCCCGCCCGGCATGGATGTTCAATGCCACCAACGATGCGTGGTATGGCCGCAGTTCGGGCCCATACCAGCATTTCGCGATCAGCCGCACCCGTGCCGTCGAAGAGGGATTGCCGCTGGTCCGGGTCGCCAATAACGGGATCAGCGGGGTGGTCGACCCCGAGGGCCGGGTGCTGGCGCGCACCGCGCTCGACAGCGTCGGCTACGCCGATCTGCAGCTGCCGGCGGCGGGGGCGCGGACACTTTATGCGCGAGCTGGCGATTGGATATTTCTCGTATTGCTGATCGTGGCTTCGCTGCCGGTATGGTGGCGCCGGGCGTCACACTGACGCGCCGCTGCGCTTTGGGGGCGTTCGGGCGCCCGGCTTGACGCATACCATGGTGTGCTTTATCAACGTGCCAGCCACACCGGCGAGCAAGCACGTATATGCCCCTTATTCGACAATCGCGCCGCCCCGGCCGGCAAAAAGCCGACAAGCCGAACCCCATTGATGTTCATGTCGGCTCACGCATCCGGCTGCGGCGGAACATGCTGGCCCTAAGCCAGGAAAAGCTCGGCGAAGCAATTGGGCTCACGTTCCAGCAGGTACAGAAGTACGAGCGCGGCGCCAACCGCGTCGGGGCCAGCCGCCTGCACGAATTGAGCCGGGTGCTCGACGTGCCGGTCTCGTTTTTCTTCGACGACATGGACCCGGTGCGGGCACCGGCGATCCCGGGCGGGTTTGCCGAGCCGCCGGCTGAAGATTTCGACGCTGACCCGCTGCGCAAGCGCGAGACGCTTGAGCTGGTCAGCGCCTACTACCAGATCGACGATACGGTACTGCGCCGGCGGCTGTTTGAGCTGCTCAAGGCGATGGCGGCTGCGGAAGATCGCCGCACCGAGCCGGAACCCTAAACCGCCCGGCGGGGTCTTTCGATCGGGCCTTGACGTTCGCTTCCCAACCATCGACAACGGCGCCTCGCGGCCCTGCCCGGGCGGTATCAGCGACACGGCGAGAGGACGATCCGTTGGCAAAACGCGATTTCGTATTCACCAGCGAGTCGGTGTCCGAAGGCCACCCCGACAAGATCTGTGACCGCATTTCCGATGCGATCGTCGACACCTACCTGACCGCGGAGCCGCAGGCCCGGTGCGGCGTCGAGACCCTGGTGACGACCAATCTGATCGTGCTGGCCGGCGAGACACGCGGCCCCGCCTCGATCACCCCCGATCGGCTGATCGACGTGGCGCGCAACGCGGTACGCGAGATCGGCTACGAGCAAGACAACTTCCACTGGCAGCGCGCCAAGGTCGAGTGCTTCATCCACAACCAGTCTGCAGATATCGCGCAGGGCGTCGATGCCTCGGGCAACAAGGACGAGGGCGCCGGCGACCAGGGCATGATGTTCGGCTTTGCCTGCGACCACACGCCGATGCTGATGCCGGCCCCGATCTATTACGCACACAACATCCTGCGCGGGATGTCGCAGGCCCGCCACGCCGGCCAGACCCCGCTGCTCGGCCCGGACGCCAAGAGCCAGGTGACGCTGCAATACGTCAACGGTAAGCCGGTCTGTGCGACCAAGGTCGTGGTTTCGGTGCAGCACTCCGAGACCATCGATGACCGCGGCGTGCGCGAGATCGTGCGGCCCTACGTGCTCAGCGCGCTGCCCCAGGGGTGGATGTGCGACGAGGCCAATTTCCTCGTCAACCCGACCGGCCGCTTCGTGATCGGCGGGCCCGACGGCGATGCCGGCGTCACCGGACGCAAGATCATCGTCGACACCTATGGCGGCTGGGCGCCGCACGGCGGTGGCGCGTTTTCCGGCAAGGACCCGACCAAGGTCGACCGCTCCGGCGCCTACGCCGCGCGCTATCTGGCGAAGAACGTCGTCGCCGCGGGTCTTGCCAACGAATGCACGATCCAGGTCGCCTATGCGATCGGCGTCGCCAAGCCGCTGTCGTTCTATGTCGACACCAAATCCGACATCGACGAAGCCAAGCTCGCGCAGGTGCTGCAGGAGCTGATGGACCTGACGCCGCGCGGCATCCGCACCCATCTGGGCCTCAACCGGCCGATCTACACGCCGACCTCATCCTATGGCCATTTCGGCCGTGAACCCGAGGCGAGCGGCGCCTTCTCGTGGGAGCGCACTGACCTCGCCGACGAGTTGCGCCGCGCCTTCTGACCCGGCCGCGCCCGGCCTGCGGCTCTACGGCCGCCGCCGCGGCCGCAAGCTGCGCGCGGGCCAGCAGCGCCTTGCCGAGACGTTGCTGCCCGAGTTGCGCTTTGCGCTCCCCGGCTCCGCCCCGCTTGACCCGGCATGCCTCTTCGCCGCACCGGTCGAGGCGGTGTGGCTCGAAATCGGCTTTGGCGGCGGCGAACACCTCGCCACCCAGGCCGCCGCGCACCCGAGCGTCGGCTTTATCGGCTGCGAGGTTTTCGAGAACGGGGTCGCCCGGCTGGTTTCGGCAATCGCCCGCGACCGCCTCGGCAATGTCCGCATTTTCGCCGACGACGCCCGGGCCCTGCTCGCCGCGCTGCCCGACCGCTCGCTCAGCCGGGTTTTCATCCTGTTTCCCGACCCGTGGCCCAAGGCGCGGCACAATAAGCGCCGCCTGGTGGCGCCGGCGACGCTCGACCAGCTCGCCCGCCTCATGACCGACGGCGCCGAGTTGCGGCTCGCAACCGACGATCCCGACTATCTCGCCTGGATGCTGGAAGCGGCGACTGCGCACCCCGATTTCGCATGGACCGCGCGCCGCGCCGCCGACTGGCGCGAGCGGCCGGCGGACTGGCCACCGACGCGCTATGAGGAAAAGGCCCGTGCGGCCGGACGCACCCCAACGTTTCTGCGCTTTTTGCGAAGGGCGCGGCGCTAGTCGCGCGGGCTGGGCGAGCTCCGGCGACCGCGATTACCCTTGCCAGCCAAGAGGCTTCCCCTATATATGCAAAAGAAAAAGTCCCATAGGGTCCGGTGCGCCGGGCCAGTTTGCGGAGTGGGCCGGCGGCCCACTTTTTCTTTGCCTGGGTCGGGATCAGCGGGATAAGGCCGATTGTCGATCGACACGAACGCCGTCACCAGCATCATCGAGCCGTCGCTTGACGCGATGGGCTATCGCGTGGTTCGCGTCGTCGCCACCGCGCAGCGCGGCACGACGTTGCAGATCATGGCCGAGCGCCGCGACGATGTGCCGATGACGGTCGAGGACTGCGCCAAGATCAGCCGTTCGGTGTCGGCCCTGCTCGATGTTGCCGACACGATCGCCGAGGCCTATACGCTCGAGGTCAGCTCGCCCGGCATCGACCGGCCGCTGACGCGGCCCGAGGATTACGACCGCTTCGCCGGGTTCGAGGCGCGCATCGACCTCGCCCGCCCGCATGACGGGCGCAAGCGGATTCGCGGCCGGCTGCTGGGCCGCGCCAACGACAGCGTGCGGGTGATGACCAATTCGGGCGAGGCCTGCCTCCCCTATGCCGATATCGCCCGCGCCAAGCTGGTTCTGACCGATGATTTGATCGCCGCGGCGCAGCCTCAGGCTCCGGCCCGGCCCCACTAGCCAACGAGTCGATCATGGAAAGCACTGTCACCTACGCCCGCCCCGAACTGCTGCAGGTTGCCGAGACCGTCGCACGCGACAAGGGGATCGACCGCGACGAAGTGCTTGAGGCGATGGAGCAGGCGATCCAGAAGGCCGGCCGCTCGAAATACGGCCAGGAATACGACATCCGCGCCGAGATCGACCGCAAGAGCGGCGAAATCCGCCTGATGCGCTTCCGCGAGGTGGTCGATACGATCGAGAACGAGCCGGCGCAAATCTCTCTCTCGCAGGCGCATAAACTCAACGCCGACGCCGAGATCGGCGATTTCATCACCGACCCGCTGCCGCCGATCGATTTCGGGCGCATCGCGGCGCAGACCGCCAAGCAGGTCATCGTCCAGAAGGTCCGCGACGCCGAGCGCCAGCGGCAGTACCTCGAGTTCAAGGATCGCGTCGGCGAGATCGTCAACGGCCTGGTCAAGCGGGTCGAATACGGCAACGTCGTCGTCGATCTCGGCCGCGCAGAGGCGATGCTGCGCCGCGACGAGCTGCTGCCGCGCGAGAGCTTTCGCCAGGGCGAGCGGGTGCGCGCCTATATCTACGACGTGCGCCAGGAGCCGCGCGGCCCGCAGATCTTCCTGTCGCGCACCCATCCGCAATTCATGGCCAAGCTGTTCGCGCAGGAAGTGCCGGAAATCTACGACGGCATCATCGAGATCAAGTCGGTGGCACGCGATCCCGGCAGCCGCGCCAAGATCGCGGTGATTTCGCGCGACAGCGGCATCGACCCGGTCGGCGCCTGCGTCGGCATGCGCGGCAGCCGCGTCCAGGCCGTGGTCGGCGAGCTGCAGGGCGAAAAGATCGACATCATCCCGTGGTCGCCGGACCCGGCAACGTTTGTCGTCAACGGGCTCGCCCCGGCCGAGGTCAGCAAGGTGGTGATGGACGAAGAGCAGCGCCGCATCGAGGTGGTGGTGCCCGACGACCAGCTGAGCCTGGCGATCGGCCGGCGCGGCCAGAACGTGCGCCTCGCCTCGCAGCTGACCGGCTGGGATATCGACATCCTGACCGAGGCCGAGGAATCCGAGCGCCGCACCGAGGAGTTCCGCACCCGCAGCCAGCTGTTCATCGACGCGCTCGACATCGACGACGTGATCGCCCACCTGTTGGTGACCGAGGGCTTCTCCTCGCTCGAAGAGGTCGCCTATGTGCCGATCAGCGACCTTGCCGACATCGAAGGGTTCGACGCTGAGGTGGGGGCCGAGCTTCAGGAGCGCGCCCGCACCGCGCTCGAACGCCGCGACCGCGAATACGAGGCGCGCTACCGCGAGCTGGGGATCAACGACGAACTTGCCGCGGTCGAAGGGCTTACCCCGGGAATGCTGGTCACGCTCGGTGAAGGCGGGGTCAAGACGCTCGACGATTTCGCCGACCTTGCCGGCGACGAGCTGTTGGAAATGCTGGAAACGTCGAACAAGGGCGGGGTCAAGCTCGAACTTGACGAGGCCAATGCGATGATCATGGCGGCGCGGGCGCACTGGTTCAGCGACGCCGAAGCGGGGCCGGTCACCCCGGAGTGAGCGCCCCGGCGGCCGCCTCACCGTCACCGGCGACGGCACCGGAACCGGCCAAACACCGCCGCTGTATCGCCACCGGCGAGCTGCACGAGCGCGCCGCGCTGGTGCGGCTGGTGGTCGCCCCCGACGGGCAGCTGGTGCCCGATGTCGAAGGGCGGCTTCCCGGTCGGGGTTTGTGGTTGACGCCACGCCGGGATATAGTAGAGCGGGCGGTGACGAAGCGGCTGTTTACGCGCGCGGCGCGGCGGCCGGTGCTGGTGCCGCCCGAGCTTGCCGACCGCATCGAGGCGCTGCTGGCGCAGCGGTGCCGCGATATGATTGGCCTTGCGCGCCGCTCCGGCGTCGCTGTGGCCGGGTTTGAGCGGGTGGCGGAGACGGTGCGGCGCGGCGATGCCGGGCTGCTGGTCTTCGCACGCGACGGAGCCGAGGCCGGGCGGCGCAAGCTGGCTGGGCTGGGGCGCGCGGTGCCCTCGGCCGCCGCACTCACCGCGGCAGAGCTGGGCGCCGCATTCGGGCGCGAGCGCGTCGTCCACGTGGCGGTGGGCCCGGGCCGGCTCGCCCTCCGGCTGCTTGCCGATTTGCGGCGGCTCGCCGGGCTTCGCGCCGAGGCGGCGGCTGACGATGGGATGGATTCTGCTCCTGCGGGAGCAACAAAAGGACGGCAGCGTAGCGGATGAGTGACGTCGACGCACAAGACACCCAAGAAAAGCGGCCGCTGACCTTGAATCGGCCGGGCGGCAGGCTCGAGCTGCGCCGCCCCGCCGCCGAGGCCGGACAGGTGCGCCAGAGCTTTTCGCATGGCCGCTCGAAGACCGTGACGGTCGAGGTGCGCAAGAAGCGCACCCTCGGGCCGGGCGGCGCCCCGGAAACGGCCCGCGAGGCCGAGCCCGCAGTCGCGCCCGCGCCGGCCCCCGAGGCGCCGGTGGCCGAGCCGGTGCGGCGACCCATCGTGCTGCCGCGTGCGCTGACCGAAGAGGAACGCGCCGGCCGTTACCGTGCGGTCGAGAACGCGCACCGGGCGAGCGACGAAGCCCGCCGCCGCGCCGCGCTCGACGAGGCCAACCGACGCCGCGAACAGGAAGTACGCGCCGCCGAGGAGGCACGCAATCGGGCCGAGGAAGAGGCCAAGCGCAAGGTCGAGGAAGAAGAGGCCAAGCGCCGGGCCGGCGAGGATGCGAAGAAGCGCGCCGAGGAGGAAGACACCCGGCGCAAGGAAGAGGAATCGCGCCGCGAGGTCGCCGAGCGCGCCGGCAAGGCGGCCGCGGCCAAGGTCGCCGCCCTCGCCGCCGCCGGCAAGGTGGCGATGCCGGCCGAAGAAGAGGAAGAGGCGCCGGTTCACGCCCGCCGTCCGGGCGCGGTGCCAAAGCGGCCGGCCGTGCCGGTCCGCCGCGACGAACGCCGCCGCACCGGCAAGCTGACAGTGACCCGGGCGCTCAGCGACGAGGAGGGCGAGCGCATGCGCAGCCTGGCCTCGGTGCGCCGCGCCCGAGAGCGCGAGCGCCAGCGCATGCACGGCAGCGACCAGCAGCACAAGGTGGTGCGCGAAGTGATCATTCCCGAGACGATCACCGTGCAGGAGCTGGCCAACCGTATGGCCGAGCGCGCGGTCGACGTGATCAAAGCGTTGATGCGGATGGGCGTCATGGCGACGCCGTCGCAGATAATCGACGCCGACACCGCCGAGCTGGTGGTGACCGAATTTGGCCACCGGCTGCGCCGCGTCGCAGAGAGCGACGTCGAGATCGGGCTGCACGGTGAGGAGGACGTCGAAGGCGAGGCCGTGCCGCGCGCGCCGATCGTCACGATCATGGGCCATGTCGACCACGGCAAGACCTCGCTGCTCGATGCGCTGCGCGAGACCGACGTCGCCGGCGGCGAGGCCGGCGGCATCACCCAGCACATCGGCGCCTATCGCGTCACGCTGAAGGGCGGCAAGCAGATCACCTTTATCGACACGCCGGGGCACCAGGCGTTTACCTCGATGCGTGCGCGCGGCGCCAATGTCACCGACATCGTCGTGCTCGTGGTGGCCGCCGATGACGGCATCATGGAGCAGACGGTCGAGGCGATTCGCCACGCCAAGGCGGCCGAAGTGCCGATCATCGTGGCGATCAACAAGATCGACCGCCCCGACGCCAAGCCCGACCGGGTGCGCCAGGAATTGCTGCAGCACGAGCTGGTGGTCGAGGAACTTGGCGGCGACGTGCTCAATATCGAGGTGTCGGCGCTCAAGAAGACCAACCTCGACAAGCTCGAAGAGGCGATTTTGCTGCAGGCCGAGCTGCTCGACCTGACCGCCAACCCGCACCGCCCGGCCGAGGGCGTGGTGCTCGAAGCCAAGCTCGAACGCGGGCGCGGGCCGGTCGCCACGGTGCTGATCCAGCGCGGCACCCTCAAGGTCGGCGACATCTTCGTCGCCGGTGGCGAATGGGGCCGGGTGCGGGCGCTGACCGACGACCACCGGCAGAACCAGATCGAGGCCGGGCCGTCGATGCCGATCGAGGTGCTCGGGCTGGACGGCATCCCGCTCGCCGGCGACGATTTCATCGTCGTCGACGGCGAGGCGCGGGCCCGCGAGGTCGCCGAGTTCCGCCAGCGCCGGCGCCGCACCTCCGCGGCGGAGGCGAGCACGCGCGGCACACTCGAAGAGATGTTCTCGCAGATCGCGGCCGGCGCGGTGAAGGAGCTGCCGATCATCGTCAAATCCGACGTGCACGGCTCGCTCGAAGCGATCATCGGCTCGCTCGGCAAATTGTCGACCAGCGAAGTGTCGGTGCGCAACCTCCATTCGGCGGTCGGCGCGATCACCGAAAGCGACGTGATCCTCGCCAAGTCGACCGGCGCGGTGATCCTCGGCTTCAACGTCCGCGCCAACCCGCAGGCGCGCGACCTCGCCCGCCGCGACAGCGTCGAAATCCGCTACTACTCGATCATCTACGACGTGATCGACGACATCCGCGCCGCGCTGACGGGCATGTTGTCGCCGACGCTGCGCGAGCGGTTCCTCGGCAACGCCGCGATCCGCGAGGTGTTCAACATCACGCGGGTCGGCAAGGTCGCCGGGTGCCGCATCACCGAAGGCACGGTCAAGCGCGGCGCCAAGGTTCGCCTGCTGCGCGACAACGTCGTGATCCACGAGGGCACGCTGAAGACGCTGAAGCGGTTCAAGGACGAGGTCCGCGAGGTACAGGAAGGCTATGAGTGCGGCATGGCCTTCGAAAACTACGAGAACATCCAGGTCGGCGACGTAATCGAATGCTTCGAGGTCGAGGAGGTCGCGCGCACCCTGTAGCGCCGCGCCCTTCCGCCCGGCGGCGGCTGATGTGATGTGTACCCGAGGCAAAAGGCCTTTGGCTGATTTAGGTGCGGGCCCCCGGCCCGCTCGAAGGCATGGCGCACCGGTCAAAAGTTGATGAGCGCTCCGGCCCGGGCTTCGGCGCCAAGGCGGCAAGCCAGCGCCAGCTCAGGGTCGGCGAAGAGCTGCGCCACGCACTGGCTGGGCTGCTGCGCCCCGGGCAGTTGCGCGATCCCGCGCTCGCCAATGCCATCATCACGGTCAGCGAAGTTCGCCTCAGCCCCGATTTGCGCAACGCCACGGCATTCGTGATGCCGCTCGGCGGCGAGAACGCCGCCGAAATCATTGCCGGCCTCCGGCGCAGTGCGCCGTTTCTGAAGGGGCGCATCGCCCGCATGGTGACGTTGCGGCTGGTGCCGAACTTGAGGTTCGCGCTCGACGAGGCTTTCGACACCGCCGACCGCATCGCCGGCCTCCTGGGGCGCCCCGAAGTCGCGCGCGACCTCGGCCCGCGCGCCGACGACGAAGATGACAAACCCGGCTGAGGCCACGCTGCACGGCTGGCTGGTCATCGACAAGCCTGCGGGGATCACCTCAAACCGGGTCGTGACTGTGGTGCGGCGGGCGACCGGGGCTAAGACCGGGCATGCCGGCACGCTCGACCCGTTTGCCACCGGTATCCTGCCGGTCGCGCTCGGCGAGGCGACCAAGACCATGCGCTTCGCCGGCGAGGGACGAAAACGCTATCGCTTCACCGTGCGCTGGGGCGTCGCCACCGACACCGACGATCGCGACGGCGCCGTCGTCGCCGAGACCCCGGTGCGGCCAGGCGAAGCGGAGATCGCGGCGATCCTGCCGCGCTTCACCGGCACGATCCGGCAGCGCCCGCCAGCCTACTCGGCGATCAAGGTATCGGGCCGGCGCGCCTATGACCTGGCGCGGCGCGGCGCACCGCCGGAATTAGCAGAGCGACCCGTCGAGGTGATGTCGCTGTCGCTGACCGAATGCTCCGATGCCGATCACGCCGTCTTCGAGGCCGAGGTCGGCGGCGGCACCTATATCCGCGCCCTCGCCCGCGACATCGCCGCGGCGCTGGGTACGCTCGCCCACGTCGCCGCGCTGCGCCGGCTGTCGGTCGGGCGGTTCACCGAAGCTCAGGCGATTTCGCTGGATTTGGTGGCGTTGCTTGGGCATAGTTTGGCCGCTTCCGAGCATCTTTTGCCGCTGGAGACGGTGCTGGACGACATCCCGGCTCTCGCCCTGGCGGCAGACGAAGTCGCTCGATTGCGTCACGGACAGCCGGTGACGCCGCGCGATCCGCGCGAACGGGCGCATCTCGATCGGCTCCTCGAGGGCACGATCGTCAGCGCGCGGCATGACCAGCTGCTTATCGCGGTGGCGCGAATCGAAAAAGGCGGCCTTCGTCCGGTGCGCATCATCAATCGCTGAAGGGACAAGCCCGATGTCGATTACGCCAGAGCGCAAACAGGCGCTCATCATCGACTACGCAACGCGGACCGGTGATACCGGGTCGCCCGAAGTACAGGTCGCTATACTTTCCGAGCGTATCCGGAACCTGACCGATCATCTGGGAACGCACAAGAAAGACTTTCACTCGCGCCGCGGCCTCTTGGTGATGGTCGGCCAACGCCGGCGCCTCCTCGACTACCTCAAACGCTCGGATGTGAAGCGCTACGAGACGGTGATCGGCCGGCTCGGCCTGCGGCGTTGACGGCTTGAGGAAAGACGGCACACTGTTGCCCCATATCGCCCCTGCAGACGAGGGGGGCGGCAGGGATTGGCTTGTGGACGGACGCAAAAGCTATCGCCGGCGGCGCGCGAAAGAATCCGCTTTCGCGCAGGCCGCTGCTCGTTCTTATGCAAAAGGATGAATTGGGATGTTCCAGGTTTTCCGCAAGGAACTGATGTGGGGCGGCCGCCGCCTCGTGCTCGAAAGCGGGCGGATCGCCCGCCAGGCCGACGGTTCGGTGCTCGCGAGCTATGGCGAGACCACGGTGCTGTGCACCGCCGTCGCCGCCAAGACCGGCAAGGCCGGCCAGGATTTTTTTCCGCTGACCGTCAATTATCAGGAAAAGACATTTGCCGCCGGCAAGATTCCCGGCGGCTTCTTCAAGCGTGAGGGCCGCCCGTCGGAAAAGGAGACACTGACCTCGCGGCTGATCGACCGGCCGATCCGGCCGCTTTTCGTGCCCGGGTTCCTCAACGAGACCCAGGTCGTGTGCACGGTGCTGAGCCACGACCTCGAAAACGATCCCGATATCGTGGCGATGGTCGGCGCCTCGGCGGCGCTGACGATCTCCGGCATTCCGTTCCTCGGCCCGATCGCCGGGGCGCGCGTCGGCTATGTCGACGGCGCCTACGTGCTGAACCCGACGGTCGACCAGATCGCGCGCTCCGAGCTCGAACTCATCGTCGCCGGCACCCAGGACGGCGTGCTGATGGTCGAATCCGAGGCCAAGGAACTGACCGAGGAGACGATGCTCGGCGCGGTGATGTTCGGCCACAGCGGCTTCCAGCCGGTGATCAACGCGATCATCGAACTGGCCGAAGCGTGCGCCAAGGAGCCGTGGGCGATGACACCGCCAATGCCCGAAAAGGCCGAAATCGAGGCCGAGTTGCGCAGCGTCATCGGACCGCATATCACCGCCGCCTATCTCGAGCGCGGCAAGCAGGAGCGGTCAAACCAGCTCGACGCGGCCAAGGCCGCGACCGCCGCGCATTTCGCCGCCGATGCGGCGAAACAGGCGCTGGCGCTCAAGATGTTCAAGGATCTCGAGAAGGAGATCGTGCGCGGCGCGATCCTGCGCGGCGAGCCGCGCATCGACGGGCGCGACACCCGGTCGATCCGCGACATCGTCTGCGAGGTCGGCGTGCTGCCGCGCGCGCACGGCTCGGCGCTGTTCACCCGCGGCGAAACCCAGGCGCTGGTTGTTGCTACGCTCGGCACCGGCCAGGACGAGCAGATCATCGACGCGCTGGCAGGCGAGTACCGCGAAAACTTCATGCTGCACTACAACTTCCCGCCCTACGCGACCGGCGAGGCCGGGCGCATGGGCTCGCCGGGCCGGCGCGAGATCGGCCATGGCAAGCTGGCGTGGCGCGCGGTGCGGCCGCTGTTGCCGCCGAAGGAAAGCTTCCCCTACACGATCCGCGTCGTCTCCGAGATCACCGAATCGAACGGCTCATCGTCGATGGCCTCGGTGTGCGGCGCCTCGCTGGCGCTGATGGATGGCGGCGTGCCGCTGCCGCGGCCGGTCGCCGGGATCGCGATGGGGCTGATCAAGGAGCCGACCGGCTTTGCCGTGCTGTCCGACATCCTCGGCGATGAGGACCATCTCGGCGACATGGATTTCAAGGTCGCCGGCACCGATCGCGGCATTACCGCGCTGCAGATGGACATCAAGATCACCTCGATCACCGAGGAGATCATGCGGATTGCGCTCGATCAGGCCCGCGACGGGCGCGCCCACATCCTCGACAGGATGGCCGCCGCGCTGACTGGCTCCCGCGGGGATGTCAGCGGCAACGCGCCGCGCATCACCACGATCTCGATCCCCAAGGACAAGATCCGCGAGGTGATCGGTTCGGGCGGCAAGGTGATCCGCGAGATCACCGAAGTGACCGGCACCAAGATCGACATCGACGACGACGGCACGATCAAGGTCGCCGCGGTCGACGCCACCAAGGCGCAGGCCGCGATCGACTGGATCCGCGGCATCGTCGCCGAGCCGGAACTCGGCGTGGTCTACAACGGCAAGGTGGTCAAGGTCGTCGATTTCGGCGCCTTCGTGAACTTCCTGGGGTCGCGCGACGGGCTCGTCCATATCAGCGAACTGGCGCAGCAGCGCGTCGGCAAGTCGAGCGATGTGGTCAAGGTCGGCGACGTGGTCAAGGTCAAGGTGCTGGGCTTCGACGATCGCGGCAAGGTCAAGCTGTCGATGCGCCAGGTCGACCAGCAGACCGGCGAGGATCTCGGCACGCGGCGGCCGGAGCCGGCACGCGAGCCGCAGGAGCCGGCAAAGGCGGCGCTCTGAGGGTCCTGACGACGGCGGATGGGCGGGAGCGTGGCACCCCGCCGCCCTGCCCTGCCCTGCCCGCGGTCATCGGCCATCGCGGCGCCGCCGCGCATGCGCCGGAAAATACGCTTGCCGGGTTTCGGATGGCCAAGGCACTGGGCTGTGCCTGGGTTGAATTCGACGTGCGGCTGACCGCCGACGGTGTGCCGGTGCTGTGCCACGACAGCCGGCTCAACCGCACGACCGATGGCACTGGCGCCGTCGCCGCGCTGCCGCTCGCTGCGGTGCGGTCGTGCGACGCCGGCCGGCGGTTTGGCGCGCGCTTTGCCGGCGAGGCGGTTCCGACGCTGGACGAAGCGCTGGCCTGCGCCGGCGAGCTTGGGCTGGGCGTCAACATCGAAATCAAGGCCGATCGCGGGCTTGCCGCGGCGACCGCCGCGGCGGTCGCTGCGGTCCTCGCCCGAGGCGACCGGCCGCACGAGGTCCTGGTGTCCAGTTTCGACATTGCCGCGCTGGCCGCGCTGCGCAAGCTGTCGCCGGCGATGCCTACCGGGCTGCTGCTGAATCGGCTGCGGCGCGACTGGGCCGCACTGGCGGCGGATCTCGGCTGCGCGACGATCAACCTCGACCATCGCCGGGTGCGTCCGGCCCGCGTCGCGATGCTCGCCGCCGCTGGCTATCGCGTGCTCGCCTACACGGTCAACGACCCCGCGCGGGCGCGCCAACTTTTCGAATGGGGGGTAACTTCCGTTTTCTCGGACAACCCCGATATAATTCTCGCATCGGCCGCTTCGACGCGGCAAGGAGCCGCCGGGTGAAGCCGCTCAATCCATTGTTCATCTCCGGGCGGGAGGTTCTGCCGCTGGTCGAAGGCGGCAAGGGCATCTCAATCTCGAACGGTGAAAGCTCGGGTGCGTGGGCCGCCTCGGGCGGGGTCGGCACGTTTTCCGGGGTCAACGCCGACAGCTATTCCGACAGCGGCGAGCGTATCGCCCAGGTCTACAAGGGCCGCACCCGCCGCGAGCGCCACGAAGAGCTGGTCGCCTACGCGATCGCCGGCGGCATCGAGCAGGCGCGCGTCGCGCACGAGCGCTCGAATGGCGAGGGCCGCATCCACGTGAACGTGCTGTGGGAGATGGCCGCGGCCGAGCGGGTGCTGCACGGCGTGCTGGAAGGCGCGCGCGGGCTGATCCACGGCGTCACCTGCGGCGCCGGCATGCCGTACCGCATCGCCGAGATCTGCGCCCGCTATGGGGTTTACTATTACCCGATCGTATCGTCGGCCCGCGCCTTCCGCGCATTGTGGAAGCGCGCCTACCACAAATTCTCGGACTGGCTCGGCGGTGTCGTCTATGAGGACCCGTGGCTGGCCGGCGGGCACAACGGCCTGTCGAACAGTGAAGACCCCGATGAGCCTGAGGCGCCCTATCCGCGCGTGCGCGAGCTGCGCAGCCTGATGAGCGAGTTCGAGCTGAACGCCACGCCGATCTTCATGGCCGGCGGCGTGTGGTGCCTGCACGATTGGGAGGACTGGCTCGACAACCCCGAGATCGGCCCGGTCGCGTTCCAGTTCGGCACCCGGCCGCTGTTGACCCAGGAAAGCCCGATCTCCGATGCGTGGAAGCGCAAGCTGCTGACGCTGCGGGAGGGCGACATCTTCCTCAACCGGTTCAGCCCGACCGGATTCTATTCCTCGGCGGTGCACAACCAGTTTATCGAGGACCTGAAGCACCGCTCCGAGCGCCAGGTCGCGTTTTCGGTCGAGCCGGTCGGTGAGCACGTCGTCGGGTTCGGCGTCGGTGCTCGCGGCCGCCTCGTCTACCTGACGCCGCACGACCGCGCGTCGGCAGAGCGCTGGGTCGCCGAGGGCTATACCGAGGCGCTGCGCACGCCGGATTCGACGCTGATCTTCGTCACCCCGGAAAAGGCGCTCGAAATCCGCAACGACCAGATCAACTGCATGGGCTGCCTCAGCTCCTGCCTGTTTTCGAACTGGGCGCAGAACGAGGCCGGCACCACGGGCAAGAAGGCCGATCCGCGCAGCTTCTGCATCCAGAAGACGTTGCAGGCGATCCGTCATTCCGACGATGTCGAATTCCAGCTGATGTTCTCGGGCCATAACGCCTTTCGCTTCGCCAGCGACCCATTTTACGCCAACGGCTACATCCCGACCGTGCGCGAGCTGGTCGATCGGCTGCAGACCGGCGACTGAACTGGCGGCAGACGCTTTATTTTCTTGAATTTCGCGCCTATATCTCCGCCATGGATGGATTATCCGCAGTGCCCCTGGCGCTGAAGCGCCTGCGCAGCGTCGGATTGCGGCCGACCCGGCAGCGCATCGCGCTGGCTCGCCTGCTGTTCGACGGCGGTTCCGACCGCCATGTGACCGCCGAGCAGCTGCACGGCGAGGCGCAGGGCGCTTCGATCCGCGTGTCGCTCGCGACCGTCTACAACACGCTGCACCAATTCAATGCGGCGGGGCTGTTGCGCGAGGTCGTGGTCGAGCCCGGACGCTCATATTTCGACACGAATGTCGACAACCACCACCATTTCTTCTGTGAATCGACCGGCATGCTACAGGACATCCCGGGCGACTCGGTCGTCGTCGGCTGCCTGCCGCAGCCACCCGCGGGCACCGAAATCCGCCGCGTCGACGTGATCGTCCGGGTGCGCCGCAGCAGCGACGACCGCACCGCCTCTCTTTAGAATAATTCTAGAAATGGGTTGATTCCGGGCAGGTCGGCCCCTATAAATGGGGTCGGCGCGGTGCCGGCCCCGTTGCGGCCGCGGCGCGCCGGACCCATTGTGGAGGGAAGGATGGCGGCACTCAAAGGTAGCAAGACCGAAGGTAATCTGAAGGCGGCGTTTGCCGGCGAGAGCCAGGCTAACCGTCGGTATCTGTACTTCGCTCAGAAGGCCGACGTCGAAGGATACAACGACGTGTCGACGGTGTTCCGCTCGACCGCCGAGGGCGAGACCGGGCATGCCCACGGGCATCTCGAATACCTCGAAGAGGTCGGCGACCCGGCCACCGGGCTGCCGATCGGCGGCACCGCCGATAACCTGAAGGCGGCGGTTGCGGGCGAAACCCATGAGTACACCGACATGTACCCGGGTATGGCCCGCACCGCGCGCGAGGAAGGCTTCGACGAGATCGCCGACTGGTTCGAGACGCTCGCCAAGGCCGAGCGGTCGCACGCCGGCCGCTTTCAGCGGGCGCTGGAGGGCCTGTAACCGGGTCCACCCGCCGTGCCCGCCCCCGACGCGGCGGCGGGCACGGCGCCGGCCCCAGACCGGACATTCTTAGGGCGCCAGGAGCGCGGAGGGCGCGAGGGCGAGTCTTTCGCGCCCCTTTTGCGTTCCGCTGGCCAAGAGAGGATTGATGCGCGAAGGCAGCCTCGAGGCACCCACCCGGCACGTGCTCGCGTGGCAGGATCCCGACTTCACCGACCGGGCGAAGACCGAGGCCGAAATGGCGCGGGTCTTCGATATCTGCCACACCTGCCGCCGCTGCTTTAGTTTATGTGATTCGTTTCCACGCCTGTTCGACCTGATCGACAGCTCGCCGACCGGCGAGCTCGACGGCGTCAACGTCGCCGATTTCGCCCAGGTCGCCGACGCCTGCACGCTGTGCGACATGTGCTTTATGACCAAGTGCCCCTACGTGCCGCCGCACGAGTTCAACGTCGATTTCCCGCACCTCATGCTGCGCTACCGCGCGGTTGAGCTAAAGGAGGGCAAGGTGCCGCTGGCCCGGCGCGAGCTCGGCCGCACCGACCGCAACGGCAACCTGGCGCGGCATGTCGCGCCGCTCGCCAACTGGGCAAGCGACACCGGCAACAAGCTGACCCGCCCGATCCTGGAGAAGGTCACCGGGGTCGACCGCAACGCCGCGCTGCCCAAATACCAGGGCCGCACCTTTATGATGCGCACCAAGGCAAATCCGCCGGCGCGCGACGCCTCGGCCCCGGCGGCGGGGCGCAAGGCGGTGCTCTATGCAACCTGCTTCGTCAATTTCAACAACCCGGGCATTGGCGAGGCGACCCGGGCGGTGCTGGCCAAGAACGGGGTCGAGACCGAGCCGCTCTACCCGCAATGCTGCAAGATGCCCCAGCTCGAAGCCGGCGACCTCGCGACGGTGGCCAAGGCGGCGCGCGAGGTCGCCGCCACTCTCGCCCCGTGGATCGACAAGGGATACGACATCGTCGCGCTGGTGCCGTCCTGCGCGCTGATGCTGAAATTCGAGTGGCCGCTGATCGTGCCCGACGACCCGGTCGTCGCGAAACTATCGCGCGCGACATTCGACGTCGCCGAGTACATCGTCGACATCGCCCGCAAAGAGGGGCTGGCGCCGGGGCTTGGCCCGCTCGGCGGCGCGGTTAACCTGCACCTCGCCTGCCATGCCCGCGCCCAGAACATGGGGGCCAAGGCGGCCGACATGCTGCGCCTGATGCCCGACGCCAAGGTCAACGTCATCGAACGCTGCTCCGGGCACGGTGGCTCTTGGGGGGTGATGAAGGAGAATTTCGCAACCGCGATCAAGGTCGGCCGCCCGGTGGCGCGCCAGGCCTTGCGCGAGCCGGCCCCGTTCCTCGCGGCCGAATGCCCGCTGGCCGGACTGCACATCCGCCAGGGCATGGAGGCGCTGGCCCAGGACGAGCAGGTGCCCGAACGCTCGCATCACCCGATCGAGCTGTTCGCGCGCGCCTATGGCCTGGGCGACGGGGCAGCGCAATGAGGAGCCCGACATGACGACTCAATCACGCCAACGGCGCCAGCTGACCCGCGCCGACATCATCCCGCTCGCCGAATACGCCGCGATGCGCCGCGAGCGCCGCCGCCAGATCACCGCGCTCAAGCAGCACCGGCGGGTCGAGGTCGGGCCGTTCGCGACCTTCTATTTCGAAAGCTTCGACACGATGTGGCAGCAAGTACAGGAGATGCTGTACATCGAAAAGGGTGGCGAGGCTCAGATCGCCGATGAACTTGAAGCGTATAACCCGCTGATTCCACAAGGTAGCGAACTGGTCGCCACGATCATGTTCGAGATCGACGACCCGATCCGGCGTACCACGGTGCTGACCCGGATCGGCGGGATCGAGCACACGGTCTTTCTCGAAGTCGCTGGAGAGCGGATCCGCGGCACCGCCGATTCGACGCGCGAAAACACCAGTGCCGACGGCAAGGCGTCATCGGTGCAGTTTGTGCGCTTTCCGTTTTCGGCCGCGCAGATCGCCGCGTTCAAGGCGGAGGGCGGCCGGGTGCTCGCCGGGTTCGATCATCCGAATTACGGCCATCTGGCGGTGATCCGCGAGCCGGTGCGCGCCGCGCTCGCTGAGGATTTCGACTGACCCTATTTTAGGGTCTGTCTCCCCTATTTTACCGTTTCGTTGGCGTAGACGCCCCACACGTCACCGCGCCGCACCCAGCCGGTAAAATCACCGGCCGCGATCCGGCACCACGCGCCGGCACATTCCTCCAGCCGGCCGATCACCCCAGGTTCGGCCCGCGCGACCACCGCGGCCTCGAGGCTCGGGCTGCGGTGCAGCAAGCGGACGCCGCCGGTGACGATCACTTCGCGGTGCGGCCACACCATCTTTTCGTGAACCCAGCCGGTGGAACCCTGCCAGTCACGGATTTTTCGCCAGTGCTCGTCGGCGAGCAGGATCTCGACCGGCAGGCCGCGGCGCACATAAACCCATTCGATCGGGTACTGCCCGCCGGGGCCGGTGCGCAGATAGACCTTGTCGGCGCGCAGGCTCTCGAACCGCGGTAGCGGCCCGACCGGATCGACCCGCGCCGGCGGGGCGGAATACGCCATCCGGCCGACGCCCACGGCCAATACGGCAATGATTGCCACCGCGACGACGCCGACGAACGCGGCGATCCGGTTATCCGTTCCGGCCCGGGCCATGTTTCCCCCCCAAGGCCCCTTGCAATGCACCGGGCATAGGCATGCCGGCCGCACTCGGTCAAGAACCTCGCGCAAACCGCCATGCGGCGGGGCTTGTCAGCCGGTGTAGCCGCAGGTCGGGCAGTCCGGGTCCTTGCCGATTCGGATACGGTGAAACCGTGCGCCGAGTGCGTCGTAGATCAACAGCGTGCCGTCGAGGCTGTCGCCGAGGCCCAGCAGCTCCTTCAACACCTCGACCGCCTGCAGCGTGCCGAGCACCCCGGCGACCGCACCGAGGATGCCGGCCTCTTCGCAGCGCGGCACGAGATTGGGCGGCGGCGGCTCGTGAAACAGGCAGCGATAGCACGGGTGTCCGGCGCCGAGATACGGGCGGAAGGTCGAGAGTTGCCCCTCGAACGGCGACAGCGCCGCCGCGATCAGCGGCTTTTTCAGCCGGAAACACAGATCGGTCAGCAGGTAGCGCGTCGCGAAATTGTCGCTGCCGTCGGCAACCACATCATAGCGCTCGATGAGTTCCGCGGCGTTGTCCGGGCCGAGCCGGAACGGGTGGGTTTCGATCCGCACGCCATCATTGACCGCCGCCAGCGTATCGCGCGCGCTCTCGACCTTGAGGTCGCCGACGCGCCGCGTCGCGTGGACGATCTGGCGCTGCAGGTTGGTCAGGTCGACCCGGTCGTTGTCGACGATGCCGATCGTGCCGACGCCGGCGGCGGCAAGATACAACAGCATCGGCGAACCGAGCCCGCCAGCGCCGACCACCAGCACGCGCGAGGCGAGCAGCTTGGCCTGCCCCTCCTCGCCGACCTCGTCGAGGATCAGGTGGCGCGCATAGCGCTGGAATTGTTCTTCGGTCAGTTCGGCGGTGGCGTCCATGCCGGCCCTCACAAATGCTCGAACAGCGCGGTCGAGAGATAACGCTCGGCATGGTCGGGCAGCACCGTGACGATCGTCTTGCCTGCCATGTCCGGCCGCGCACCGATCTCCAGCGCCGCCGCTAGCGCCGCGCCCGACGAGGTGCCGACCGCCAGCCCGTCGAGCCGCGCCGCCTGCTGCGCGGTGCGCAGCGCGGTGTCGTAGCCGACACACACGATCTCGTCGATCAGGCTGGCGTCGAGAATCTCGGGGATGAACCCGGCGCCGAGCCCCTGGATCTTGTTCGGGCCGGGCAGCCGGCCTGACAGCACCGCGCTGTCCTCGGGCTCGACCGCGACCATCCGCAGCCCCGGCTTGCGCTGCTTCAGCAGCGAGCCCACCCCGGTCAGCGTGCCGCCGGTGCCGACGCCGCAGACCACGACATCGACCACGCCGCCGGTGTCGCGCCAGATTTCCTCAGCGGTCGTACGGCGATGCACCGCCGGGTTAGCCGGGTTCTGAAACTGCTGCGGGATGAACGCGTCAGGCAGCGTCTTGACCAGCGCCTCGGCGCGCGCGATCGCCCCGCGCATGGCCTGCGCCGCCGGCGTCAATTCGAGCTGGGCGCCGAGCAGCAGCAGCATCTTGCGGCGCTCGACCGACATGCTGTCGGGCATCGTCAGGATCAGCCGGTAGCCCTTGGCGGCGCACGCAAATGCCAGCGCAATCCCGGTATTGCCCGAGGTCGGCTCGACCAGCACGGTGCCGGGGCGGATGCGGCCCGCCGCCTCGGCCGCCTCGATCATCGCCAGGCCGATGCGGTCCTTGACCGAAGAAAGCGGGTTGAAGAATTCGCATTTGGCGAGGATTTCCGCCACCACTCCGGCTTCCGCGGCGAGCCGTCGCACCCGCACCAGCGGGGTCGCGCCGATCGTCTCGACGATGCTGTCATAGACCCGGCCGCGAAATTCGCATTCGTGCTGCCGAGCGGGTGCGGCGTGATCCATCGCCTCTCTCTCCGGAAACCGGTCGCGATTAATGTACACCCGCGCAGCGTGATTTTCAAAGCGGCGGGCCGCAATCCACCGCGGTCCGCCGGGATCAGATGTCGAAATCGCCGCCCTCGGCAACGCGCCCGGCAATCCCGGCGGTATGCGCCCGGGCGCACAGCTCGTCGAGGGTCAATTCGTCGAGACGGCGCATCGCCTCGTCTTCCAGCTCGCGCCACAGGGGCCGCACGACCTGGTGGCTCAGCGCGCTGCCGGCAGGATCGTCGATCGGGTTCTCGCCGGTCTCCAGCTCGCGCACCGAGCGCACGACGTCACCGAGCGTGACGCGGCGCCGCTCGCGCGCCAGCCGATACCCGCCGCTCGGCCCGCGGATGCCGACCAGGATGCCGTCGCGCACCAGCTCTTGCAGCACCGGTTCGAGGTAGCGCCGCGGAATGCCCTGCCGAGCGGTGATCTCGGACGACCGAACCGGAACCGCGCCGCCGTTATGCGCGATGTCGAGCACCGCTTCGATCGCGAACAGAAGTTTCTTGGTCAGTCGGATCATGGCGTCCGCCTAGGCAGGATGGGGGCCGCGGGGCCACGCTCACGAGTTTCGCCGTGGCGGCGCGCCAGGACAAGCGGAAGCGACCCCGGTCGAGCCAAAACCACGCAAATCTCGTGCACTTTTTTCCGAAAACTCGGAAACCACACTGATATCCGGGCGGACGATGCGGGTGAACACAAGCTGGGCGATGCGGTCGCCCGGCGCAACCGTGATCGCGGCGCCGCTGCCCGGCGGGTTACGGTTCCACGCCGAAATCAACAGCGGCCCCTGGTAATCGGCATCAATCAGCCCGACCGCATTGCCAAGCACCAGCCCGGCGCGATGGCCAAGTCCCGAGCGCGGCAGCACCAGCCCGCACCATTCGGGGTCGCCGATGCGGACGGCGATGCCGCTCGGGACCACCACTGCCGGCGCCTGCGGCTCCAGCACGATCGGCGCATCGAGGCAGGCGTGGAGGTCGAGCCCCGCCGCCAGTTCCGAGCCGTGATGCGGAAAGCCCCAGTCCGCGAGGCGACGATCGAGGATTTTGAGCTCTACAGAAAGCGCCATCAGACGGCGACGCTGCCCAGCGCCGCGGCGATCCGGTCGGCGAGGCGCTGCGCGACATCGACCTTGGTCATCACCGGCCAATCCTCGACCCCGGCGGCATCGACCAGGTGGATCGTGTTGCGGTCGCCGCCGAACGTGCCGGTGCCGGGCGAAACATCATTGGCGAGGATCCAGTCGCAGCCCTTGCGCACCCGCTTGTCGCGCGCGTTGGCGACCACATCGTTGGTTTCGGCGGCAAACCCGACGACCAGCGCCGGGCGGTCGTTGCGCCGCCGCGCGATCGTCGCGAGGATGTCGGGGTTCTCGACAAGGTGCAGCGCCGGCGCGGCCTTGCCGTCCTTCTTCAGCTTTTGCGGGCTCGCCGTCGCGACCCGCCAGTCCGACACCGCCGCCGCCATCACCGCGACATCGACCGGCAGCGCCGCCTCGCTCGCCGCCAGCATCTCGGTCGCGGTCTCGACCGCGACCAGCGTCACCCCGGCCGGAATCGCTTCCTGCGTCGGCCCCGATACCAGCACCGTTTCGGCGCCGAGCGCGGCCAGCGCCGCGGCGATCGCGTGCCCCTGCTTGCCCGAGGAATGGTTCGACAGATAGCGCACCGGGTCGATCGGTTCGCGCGTCGGCCCGCTGGTGACGAGCGCGCGCCGCCCGGCGAGGCGCTGGTCGCGCGTCAGACAGCGCTGGATCACCTCGACGATCTCCGCCGGCTCGGCCATGCGGCCCGACCCGACCTCGCCGCAGGCGAGATCGCCGGCATTGGGGCCGACGCGGCGCACGCCGCGCGCCGCCAGCACCGCCAGATTGGCCTGGGTCGCCGGGTGCGCCCACATCATCGCGTTCATCGCCGGCGCGATCAGCACCGGCTTGTCGGACGCCAGCAGCGTCGTGCTGGCCAGATCGTTGGCCATGCCGGCGGCCATGCGCGCGATCAGATCGGCGGTTGCCGGCGCGACGACCACCAGATCGGCCTCGCGCGAGAGGCGGATATGCCCCATCTCGCTTTCGTCGGTCAGCGAGAACAGATCACCATAGACCTTGTCCTCGCTGAGCGAAGACACCGACAGCGGGGTCACGAACTCCCTGGCCGCCGCGGTCATCACGCAGCGCACCGCGGCCCCTTCGGTCCGCAGCCGGCGGATCAGGTCGAGGCATTTGTAGGCGGCGATCCCGCCCGCGATGATCAGCAATATGCGCCGGCCCTGGAGCAATGCCCGTCTCCTCGTCTTCCGCTGCACTATACTACCGCCCGATCCACACCCCCACCGCCATCGCGACCAGCGCCACGGCGGCGATCCACAGCGGCACGACGATCAGCGGCAATTGCCGGCTGCGGTGCGCCGCCTGAGCCGCCAGCGTCTCGGCGTGCAGCATCAGCCCGGTCCCCGACCAGTCACCGACCAGCTTGCTGAGCGTGTGCAGCAGGCGCGGCAACTCGTCGAGGGTTTCGGCGATGCCTGCGATCCGCTGGCGCAATTGCGCCGCGGGCCCGCGATTGTCGCGCATCCACGCCTCGACCAGCGGGCGCGCCAGCTCCCAGATGTTGACCGAGGGGTCGAGCCGGCGGCCCAGCCCCTCGACCTGCACCATCGTCTTCTGCAGCAGCAGCAGTTGCGGCTGGGTCTCCATCTGAAACTGCTCGGTGACGCGAAACAGCTGCGCCAGCAGCCGGGCCAGCGAAATCTCGTGCAGCGGCCGGCCGAGGATCGGCTCGCCGATCGAGCGGCAGGCCTGGGTGAAATCGCCGAGCGAGCTGTCGCGCGGGATATAGCCGGCTTCGAGGTGCACCTCGGCGACGCGGCGGTAATCGCCCGACAGAAACCCGAGCAGCATGTCGGCGAGGTAATAGCGGGTGTCGCGGTCGAGCCGGCCCATGATGCCGAAATCGACCGCGGCGATCGCCCCGCCGGCGTCGATGAACAGATTGCCCGGGTGCTGGTCGGCGTGAAAGAACCCGTCGCGAAACACCTGGTTGAAAAACGCGTCGGCGCCTTTCTTGAGAACGTCGTCGAGTTCGAACCCGGCGGCGATGAGCGCGGCGCGGTCGTCGATGCGGATGCCGCCGACCCGCTCGGTGGTCAGCACGGTGCGGCCGGTGCGCAGCCAATCGACCCGCGGCACCCGAAAGCTCGAGTCCCCGGCGAAATTTTCCGCCAGCTCGCACGCCGCGGCGGCCTCGTAGCGCAAATCCATTTCGAGCTGGGTCGTCCGCGCCAGCGTACGCACGATCTCGACCGGCTTCAGCCGGCGCAATTCCGGATGCGTCCGCTCGATCAGCTGGGCAAGCCACCGCAGCAGGTCGAGGTCGCGCGCAAAGCCGCGGGCGACACCCGGCCGCAATACCTTGACCGCGACCTCGTTACCCTCGACCGTGCGCGCGAAATGCACCTGCGCGATCGACGCGGCGGCAACCGGCACCGGGTCGAACGCGGCAAACAGCGCGTCGAGCTTCTGGCCGAATTCGGCCTCGATGCGCAGCCGCGCCTCGTCGCCCGGAAACGGCGGCAGCCGGTCCTGCAGCCGCGCGAGATCGGCCGTGACGTCGTCGCCGAGCAGGTCGGCCCGCGTCGCCAGAATCTGCCCGAGCTTGATAAAGCTCGGGCCGATCCGGCCGAACGCCTCGGCCAGGCGCTCGCCGGGCCGCAGCGCCGCCATCGAGCGGCGCCGCACGATCCGGACGACGCGCAAGAGCGGGCCGGCGCCGCCTACCCCTTCAAACAGGAACAGCGCGTCGTAGCGCGCCAGGATCGCGCCGACACGAATGAGGCGCGCGATGTTGCGGAGGCTGCCAAACCAGGACACCGGCGCAATGCGCCTAGAGCCGCCAGGCCGAATGCAGCGCCGCGATGCCGCCGGTCAGGTTGCGGTACTTGACCTGGTCGAGCCCGGAAGCGGCGATCATCTCGGCCAGCACGGCCGGCGCCGGGAAACGACGGATGCTCTCGGCCAGATAGGCATAGGCCTCGCGGTCGCGCGTCACGATCTCGCCGATCAGCGGCAGGATGCGGAAGCTGTAGAAATCGTAGAGCGGCTGCAGCACCGGCGAGACCGCCGGAGTGAATTCGAGGCACATGAACCGGCCGCCCGGCTTCAGCACGCGCCGCGCCTCGGCCAGGGCGCGGTCGAGCCGGGTCACATTGCGGATGCCGAAGGCGATCGTGTACAGGTCGAAGCTGCGGTCGCGGAACGGCAGCCGCTCGGCGTCGCCGCACAGAAACTCGATGCCGGCGAGAATGCCGTCGTCGATCGCGCGGACACGGCCGATTTCGAGCATGTTCCGGTTCACGTCGCAGACGATGACCCCGCCGCCCCCCCCGCCGCCCCCCGTGCCGGCACTCAGACGCGGCAGCGCGCGGCGCGCGATGTCGCCGGTGCCACCGGCGACGTCGATCATCGCCTGCCCGGGCCGCGGCCTCAGCCAGGCGATCATCTCGGCCTTCCACCAGCGGTGGATGCCGCCGCTCATCAGGTCGTTCATCAAATCGTAGCGACCGGCGACGCTGTCGAAGACGGCGCGCACCAGCGGCGCCTTTTCCGCCTCGGGCACCTTGCGAAAGCCGAAATCGGCCTCGGCGCTTGTCTCTTCGTCACGCATCGGGCAGGAAGATAACGTTATTTCCGCCAGCGCGGCCACCCTGATGCCCGAGCTTCCCGAAGTCGAGACGATCCGGCGCGGCCTCGCCCTGAAACTGACCGGGCGGCGCATCGTGCGCGCCGAACTGCGCCGCCCCGATCTGCGCCGGCCGTTTCCGCCGATGCTCGCCCACCGCCTGACCGGCGCGCGGATCGGCGCGCTGGGACGGCGCGGCAAGTACATCCTGGTCGAGCTCGACGACGACGGCGTGCTGCTGCTGCATCTCGGCATGTCGGGGCGCATCACCGCCGGCCCGGCCAACGGGCGGGACGCGCCGCACGACCACGTCGTGTTGACGCTCGACGACGGCACCGAGGTCCGCTTCAACGACGCGCGGCGCTTCGGCCTGCTCGACTACCTGCGGCGTGGCGAGGAAGCCGCCCACCCGCTGCTCGCCGGCATGGGGCCCGAGCCGCTCGAGCCGGGGTTCGATGGCGCCTACCTCACGGGCAGGCTCGCCGGCAAGATGACGCCGATCAAGGCAGCGCTGCTCGACCAGCGCGTCGTTGCCGGGCTCGGCAACATCTATGTCTGCGAGGCGCTCTTCCGCGCCGGGGTATCGCCGCACCGGCTCGCCGCGACGATCGGCCCGGCCCGCGCCGAGCGCCTGGTCAAGGCGATCCGCGCGGTGCTGAACGACGCGATCGCGGCCGGCGGCTCGTCGCTGCGCGACTATGTCCAGGCCAACGGCGAACTCGGCTATTTCCAGCATCGCTGGGCGGTCTATGGACGGGAGGGCGAACCCTGCCCCGGCTGCACCTGTGCCGAGGGCGTGCGCCGCGTCGTGCAATCCGGCCGCTCGACCTTTTTCTGCGCCAAACGCCAGCGCTGAAGTACTGTTCGGGCTGGAGTCACGGGACGAGGCGGGAGGCCAGGATGAGCGAGCGGCAGGATTACGAGACCATCCTGGTCGAGCGGCGCGGGGCGGTCGGCCTCGTTACCCTCAACCGGCCGCAGGCGCTGAACGCGCTGAGCGCAGCGCTGATCCGCGACCTCGGCGCCGCGTTCGACGACCTCGAATTTGATCCGGCGATCGGTGCGATCGTGCTCGCCGGCAACGAACGCGCCTTCGCCGCCGGCGCCGACATCAAGGAAATGGCCGAAAAGACCTACATGCAGGCCTATGGCGAAGACTTCATCACCGTCGGCTGGGAGCGGGTGGCGCAGTGCCGAAAGCCGGTGATCGCCGCGGTAGAGGGCGTGGCGCTCGGCGGCGGGTGCGAGGTGGCGATGATGTGCGACATCGTCATCGCCGGCGAGACCGCGCGGTTCGGTCAGCCCGAAATCCTGCTCGGCGTCATTCCCGGGGCCGGCGGAACCCAGCGCCTGCCGCGCTTTATCGGCAAGGCCAAGGCGATGGATTTGTGCCTGACCGGCCGGATGATGGACGCCGCCGAGGCCGAGCGGGCCGGCCTCGTCAGCCGCGTCGTGCCGGCCGACAAGGTGCTCGACGAGGCGCTTGCCGCCGCCGCCCGGGTCGCCGAGATGTCCCGTCCGATCGCCATGATGGCCAAAGAGGCGGTCAACCGCGCGTTCGAGACGACGCTCGCCGAGGGCGTCCGCTTCGAGCGCCGCCTGTTTCACTCGACCTTTGCCACCGAAGACCAGAAGGAGGGGATGGCGGCGTTTATCGCCAAGCGCAAGCCCGCCTTCAAAAATCGCTGAAGCAAACGGGCCACGGTTGACGCTGCGGCCCGCCACCGATATAAGCGCAGCCCTCCCGTTTCGCCCGAAGAGATCAGATGCCTCACCATAAATCGGCAGAAAAGCGGCTTCGCCAGACCGAAAAACGCACCGCAGTCAACCGCACGCGGCTCAGCCGGGTGCGTACCTTTGTCAAGAAAGTTGAGACGGCAATCGCAACAGGCGATAAGGCCGCGGCGCAATCTGCCCTCCAGCTCGCCCAGCCCGAGCTGCACCGCGCCACCACCAAGGGCATCATCCACCGCAACACCGTGGCCCGAAAACTGTCGCGATTATCTCATAAAATCAATGGGTTGTGAGAGCGTTGCGAAAGCACTGGATTAGCCTTGGCGCGATCCGATTCGCGCCCAGTGTGACATTGGTAACCGAGTTGCAAAAAAACGATTCGTTCCCGTTTGAGTCTGATTGCCTCCGAACGGAAACCTAAGCTAAAGTCTCAACATCGGTGCACAAAACCACGTCAGCACCACGTAGTTAGTAGTAGTTCACATCATCCGATAAGCACTTTGGACGACTGCCATCAATACAAATGGCAGCGCGTGACAGGGGATTCATGTGACCTAACAATAACACTGGAATTCTGTCGACCCAAAGGGAGGGGCCACTTTGGAATCGGCGCAATTAAATCGCGCTACTTTGGATCATTGGGGGGAAAGGTGGCAGTGGAAGCGACCGCAACCAATCAGACCAATGCCATGCCAAGCGCTGTGATGGGCGAATGGGCCCGGGTTCTGGGGCGGCTAAGGGACGAGCTGGGGGATACCGCGTATCGCTCCTGGTTTCAGGAGATGCGGGCGGAACGGATCGATGACGGCGAAGGGGTGGCCTCGCTGCCCACCCGGTTCCTCCGCAACTGGGTCGCGACCCACTATGCCGATCGGGTACTGGCCGCTTGGCAGGCCGAGAATCACGACGTCCGGCGGTTGGTGATCGTCGTCGGGGCGCACACCGAGCCGGCGGTGCGCCGGCCCAACGGCCATGCCGCCGAGCCAATGGAAAGCCCGCCGGCACCGAACAACAGCGAGATTGGCGAGGACCGTGCCCAAATGTCGGCGCCGCTCGACCCACGCTTCAAGTTTGAGAATTTCGTCGTCGGCAAGCCGAATGAACTGGCCCACGCCGCGGCGCGGCGCGTGGCCGAGGCCTGCGCTGGGCCTCACGGCTCGGTCCCGTTCAACCCGCTGTTTCTGTACGGCGGGGTCGGACTTGGCAAGACGCACCTGATGCATGCGATCGCCTGGCATGTCCGCGAGCTCGCGCCGCACCGCAAGGTGATCTACCTGTCGGCCGAAAAGTTCATGTACCAGTTCATCCGCGCGCTGCGCTTCAAATCGACGATGGATTTCAAGGAGCAGTTCCGCTCAGTCGACCTGTTAATGATCGACGACGTGCAATTCATCAGCGGCAAGGATACGACGCAGGAAGAATTCTTTCATACCTTCAACGCCCTGGTCGACCAGAACCGGCAGATCGTCATTTCCGCCGACAAATCGCCCTCGGACCTCGCGGGGCTCGAAGAGCGGATGCGGTCGCGGCTTGGCTGGGGGCTGGTCGCAGACCTGCACCCGACGACCTACGAGCTGCGCCTCGGCATTCTGCAGGCCAAGGCCGAGCAGTCGGGCGTATGCCTGCCGCAAAAGGTCATGGAACTGCTCGCCCACAGGATCACCTCGAACGTTCGCGAGCTGGAAGGGGCGCTCAACCGCATCACCGCGCAGATGCAGCTTGTCGGCCGCGACATCACCCTCGAAAGCGCGCAGGAGCTGCTGCACGACCTGCTGCGGGCCAGCGAGCGGCAGGTGACGATCGACGAGATCCAACGCAAAGTCGCCGAGCACTTCAACATCAAGATGGCCGAGATGACCTCGGCGCGCCGCTCGCGCGTGGTCGCCCGGCCGCGCCAGGTCGCGATGTACCTGGCCAAGCACCTTACGCCGCGCTCGCTGCCCGAGATCGGCCGCAAGTTCGGCGGCCGCGACCACACCACGGTGATGCACGCGGTGCGCCGGATCGAGCAGCTGACCGCAAGCGACCGCGCCATGGCCGAGGATGTCGAGCTTTTGCGGCGCACACTGCAAAGCTGAGCGGCCGATGCGCCGGCGGCGGGAGTGGCTGCCGGAGGCGGCCGGCCCGGTTAATGCAGGCGCTAGGTTCCGACCCATTCGTGTTATAATGCTGCCCCGTTTGCAGGTCCTGTCGTGATGCGGCATGGGCGGCAGCGGGGCAAAACCACCCGCCCGCCAACTTTCGCGCAGCAGCCATGAAGCTCACCATCGAACGGGCCGCCCTCCTGAAGGCACTGAGCCATGTGCAAAGCGTCGTCGAGCGACGGACGACGATCCCGATTCTCTCGAACGTGCTGCTGGCGACCGACGGCAGCGCGGTGGCGTTGAGCGCCACCGACATGGATCTCGAAATCGTCGAGCGGGTGGCGAGCCGAATCGAGCGCAACGGCCGGACCACCGCGTCGGCCCACACGCTCTACGACATCGTCCGCAAGCTGCGCGAGGGCGCGCAGATCGAGCTCGAAGCGGTCGGCGACCGCAACGAGATGGTGCTGCGCTCCGGGCGCTCGACCTTTACCCTCGCCTGCCTGCCGCCGGAGGATTATCCGGTCATGTCGGCCGGCGAGCTGCCGCACCATTTCACGCTCTCGGCGGCAGAACTGCGCGGCCTGATCGACCGCACGCGGTTTGCGATCTCGACCGAGGAGACCCGCTACTACCTTAACGGCATCTATCTGCACGCGACCAAGAACAACGAGGTTCCGGTGATCCGCGCGGTCGCCACCGATGGGCACCGCCTCGCCCGCGTCGAGATGACCGCGCCGGAGGGCGCGGCGGGCATGCCGGGCGTCATCATCCCGCGCAAGACCGTGCTGGAACTGCGCAAGCTGGCCGACGAGGGCGATGCAGAAATCCAGATTTCGCTGAGCGACACCAAGATCCGCTGCGCCGTCGGCGATGCGGCGCTGACCTCGAAGCTGATCGACGGCACCTTCCCCGATTACGACCGGGTGATCCCGTCCAACAACGACAAGATCCTCGACGTCGAGTGCAAGCCGTTCGCCGAGGCGGTCGACCGCGTCGCGACGATCTCGACCGAGCGCAGCCGCGCGGTAAAGCTGACGATCGAGCGCGGCAACCTGATGATCTCGGCAGCGAGCCCGGAAAACGGCACCGCGACCGAGGAGATCGAGGCCCGCTATCAGAGCACGCCGATCGAGATCGGCTTTAACTCGCGCTATCTGCTCGACATTACCGAGCAGATCGACGGCGAGTTTGCGCAGTTTGCGATGGCCGATGCCGCCTCGCCGACGATCGTGCGCGACAGCGCCGACACGAGCGCCCTCTATGTGCTGATGCCGATGCGGGTGTGACCCGGCGCGCCCCGCCGGAAACGTGCCCGCCGCGGTGGAAATTTAGGGTTTTCAACCCCATATCACAGCAATGCTGATTCCGGTGAAGGATTGCGGGAACGGCGCCGAAACGGTGCTGCCGAGCAGGGCCGGCGGCCGTGTCGGGGTAACGCGGCTGGTTGTCACGGATTTCCGCAACTACCCCTCGGCGCGGCTCGATCTCGGCACCGGGCCGGTGGTGTTGACCGGACCGAACGGCGCCGGCAAGACCAATCTGCTTGAGGCGGTCTCGTTTCTGTCGCCGGGCCGCGGGCTGCGCAATGCCCGGCTTGGCGATGTCGAGCGCCGCGGCGCGGCCGGCACCGCGCCGGCCGTCGCGGGCCACGGATGGGTGGTCGCTGCGGTGGTCGAAACGCGGCGCGGCCCGGTACGCATCGGCACCGGTCGCGACGAGGCCGCCGGCGAGCGGCGCATCGTGCGCATCGACGGCGAGCCGGCAAAGAGCCAGGCCGCGCTCGGCGAGCGCCTCGGCCTCGTCTGGCTGACGCCGCAGATGGACCGGCTGTTCATCGAAGGCCCGGGCGGCCGCCGCCGGCTGCTCGACCGCTTGGTTTTCGGCCTCGACCCGGCCCATGCCGGACGCGTCGCCGCCTACGAACAGGCGATGCGCGAACGCTCGCGGCTGCTGCGCGACGGTGGCGCCGATCCGGCGTGGATCGGTGCGCTCGAAGCGGTGATGGCCGAGCAGGGCACCGCGGTCGCGGCGGGGCGACGCGACGCGGTCGAACGGCTCGACCGAGCCTGCGCCGACGCCGAGGGTCCGTTCCCGCGCGCCCGGCTCACGCTCAACGGCACGATCGAGGATTGGCTTGGCGACCGCCCGGCGCTCGCCGTCGAGGAGCGTTTCGCCGCCGCGCTCGCCGCCAGCCGCGCGGCAGACGGCGCCGCCGGCGGGGCGACGCTCGGCCCGCACCGTTCGGACCTGTCGGTGACGCACGAGGCCAAGGGAATACCCGCCGAACTCGCCTCGACCGGCGAGCAGAAGGCGCTGTTGATCTCGATCCTCTTGGCGCATGCGCGGTTGCAGCGCGCGATCCGCGGCGAGCCGCCGCTGTTGCTGCTCGACGAGGTCGCCGCGCATCTCGATTCCGGGCGCCGCGCGGCGCTGTTTGCGATCCTTGCCGAGCTCGAAAGCCAGGCCTGGCTGACCGGCACCGATCCGCATCTGTTCCGGCCCCTGCGCGGCACCGCCCGCTTTCTGTCGGTCGCCGACGGCACGCTGACCGAGACCCCGCTGACCGAAACCTCCCCCTGACGAAGGGACGCATAAGCTCGCATGGCAAACGATACCGATACAAATCGCCCCGACGGCCCGCCCGGCGCCAATGGCGCCGCGCCCGGCAACGGGCACTATGACGAAACCTCGATCAAGGTGCTGCACGGGCTCGACCCGGTGCGCAAGCGGCCGGGCATGTATATCGGCGACACCGACGACGGCTCCGGCCTGCATCACATGATCTACGAAGTCGTCGACAACGCGATCGACGAGGCGCTCGAAGGCTATTGCGACACGGTCACCGTGACCCTCAACGCCGACGGCTCGTGCACGGTCAGCGATAACGGCCGCGGCATCCCGGTCGGCATCCATGAAGAGGAAGGGGTTTCGGCCGCCGAGGTCATCATGACCCAGCTGCATGCCGGCGGTAAGTTCGACCAGAACTCGTACAAGGTCTCGGGCGGGTTGCACGGCGTCGGCGTGTCGGTGGTTAACGCGCTGTCAAAGCGGCTCGACATGCGCATCTTCCGCGACGGTTCGGAATGGTCCATGCGCTTTCGCGACGGCGTGCCTGAGGCGCCGCTTACCGAAATCGGCCCCGCTCCGGCCTGGCCGGCCGGCTCGTCGCGCACCGGGCTGGCCACCGGCACTGAGATCACCTTCGTGCCGAGTCCGGCCACCTTCACGAAGATCGAGTTTGACTTCACGACGATCGAGCACCGGCTGCGCGAGCTGGCGTTTCTGAACAGCGGCGTCACGCTGGTTTTTGCCGATCTGCGCGAGGCCGAACCGAAAACCGTGACCTTCCACTACGAGGGCGGGCTCGAAGCCTTTGTCGGCTATCTCGACCGGTCGAAACAGCCGCTCCACGCGCCGCCCGTCGCGATCAGGGGCGAGCGCGATGGCATCATTGTCGAGATTGCGATGGAGTGGACCGATTCCTACCACGAGACGATGCTGTGCTTTACCAATAACATCCCGCAACGCGATGGCGGCACCCACCTCGCCGGGTTCCGCGCGGCGTTGACCCGCACCATCAATGCCTATGCCAATGACAGCGGCATCGCCAAAAAGGAAAAGATCGCGCTGCAGGGCGAGGACATGCGCGAGGGGCTGACCTGCATCCTGTCGGCCAAGATGCCCGACCCGAAATTCTCGTCGCAGACCAAGGACAAGCTGGTGTCGTCCGAGGTACGGCCGGTGGTCGAAGGGATCGTCGCCGATCGCCTGACCCAGTGGTTCGAGGAGCACCCGGCCGACGCGAAGAAGATCGTCGCCAAGGTCGTCGAGGCCGCCTCCGCGCGCGAGGCGGCGCGCAAGGCGCGCGACCTCACGCGCCGCAAGGGGGCGCTCGACATCGCCAACCTGCCCGGCAAGCTCGCCGATTGCCAGGAGCGCGACCCGGCCAAGAGCGAACTGTTCATCGTCGAGGGCGACAGCGCCGGCGGCTCGGCCAAGCAGGGGCGCGACCGGCGGTTCCAGGCGATCCTGCCGCTCAAGGGCAAGATCCTCAATGTCGAGCGCGCGCGCTTTGACAAGATGCTGTCGTCGGCCGAGATCGGCACGCTGATCCAGGCGCTCGGCACCGGCATCGGCAGCGAGGATTTCGAGCCCGACAAGGCGCGCTACCACCGCATCATCATCATGACCGACGCCGATGTCGACGGGAGCCATATCCGCACGCTGCTGTTGACGTTCTTCTTCCGGCAGATGCAGCCGCTGATCGAAAGGGGCTATCTCTACATCGCCCAGCCGCCGCTCTATCGGCTGCAGCGCGGCAATGCAAAGCCGGTTTATTTGAAGGACGACCCGGCGCTCGAAGCCTATTGCGTCGCCGCCGCGCTGCGCGACGCCGTGTTCCACCAGCACGACGGCGGCCAGCGCGCCGGAAATGACCTCCAGGCCCTGCTCGATCAGGCGCGGGCGCAGCGCCGCTGGCTGATGCCGCTCGCCCAGAAGATCGGCAGCCTTGATGTCGCCGAGCAGGCGGCGATCGCCGGTGCGCTGGCGATAGCCGCCGACCGCGAGGCGGCGCAGGCTGCCGCCGAGCGCACCGCTGCGCGGCTCAACCTGATCGCCGAGAGCGCTGAGGCGCCGTGGCGCGGCGAGGCGGCAAGCGACGGCGTCATGGTGTTCACCCGAACCCGCCGCGGCCTCGACGAGCGCCGCGAGATCGACCCGATGCTGACCCGCGGCAACGAGGCGCGCCGGCTCGATGCCGACAGCGAGGCGATGCGCGAAACCTTTGAGCGCCCGGGCAAGCTCGTCGCGCGCGACCGCGAATACCGCATTACCGGCCCGGCCGGCCTCGTCGACGCGATCATGGAGCAGGGCCGCCGTGGCTTTGACGTCACCCGCTACAAGGGCCTCGGCGAGATGAACCCCGAGCAGCTGTGGGAAACCACCCTCGACCCCGAAATCCGCTCGCTCCTGCAAGTCAGGCTGACCCACGCCGACATCGCCGAAGAGACCTTCTCGACGCTGATGGGCGACCTCGTCGAACCGCGCCGCGAATTCATCCAGGCCAACGCGCTGAACGTCGCCAACCTGGATGTGTGAGAGGGCAGCCCTCCGCAAGCGAAAGCGGTGCTACAGGGTCGCGGTAGCGCAATCACCGTGCGGGCTTCATGCCGCCGGCTGAGCCGCGCACCGCCCTTGTCGCCGGCGCATCGCGCGGGCTGGGGCTCGGCCTCGTCGCCGAGTTGCGTTCGCGCAATTGGTCGGTGGTCGGCACGGCGCGTGACGACGAGGGCGCGCGACGACTGGAGGCACTCGGCGCACGAGCCGAGCGGCTCGATATTGCCGACCCGGCGTCGCTCGCCGCCCTCGCCCGACGTCTCGCCGACGAAACCTTCGACCTTGTCTTCGTCAATGCCGGGATCAAGGGGCCGGCGCACCAGGATGCGGCGCGGGCGACCCCGACTGAAATCGCCGAGCTGTTTCAGGTCAACGCGGTCGCGCCGATCCGCCTCGCCCGCGCCGTTCTCGTCCAGGTGCGCGACGGCGGCACGATCGCCTTTATGAGTTCCGATCTCGGCAGCGTTTCCGGCAACAGCGACGGCTATATCGAGCTCTACCGCGCCAGCAAGGCGGCGCTCAATTCCCTGATCCGCAGCTTCACGGCCGGGCTCGGCGGGCAGCGGGCGACGGTGCTGGCGGTGCACCCCGGCTGGGTGCGCACCGACATGGGCGGCGCCGAGGCACCGCTCTCGATCGCCGAAAGCTGCCGCGGCATCGTCGATGTGCTGGAGCGCCGTGCCGGCACGCTGCGCCACGGGTTTGTTGATTACCGTGCCCGCGAGATCGCCTGGTGAGCCTTACCGGCCGCCGGTATAGCTGACCCGCCAGATCGTGCCGTTGCCGTCTTCGCTGACCAGCAGCGCGCCGTCCTTCGCGACCGCGACGCCGACCGGCCGGCCCCACACATTGCCGTCCGGGGTCACGAACCCGGTCAGGAAATCCTCGTACTCCCCCGTCGGCACGCCATTTTTGACGATCACGCGCACCACCTTGTAGCCGGTGCGCTGCCGCCGGTTCCATGAGCCGTGCAGCGCGACGAAAGCGCTGCCGCGGTAACTCGCCGGGAACATCGCGCCGTCGTAAAAGCACATTTCGAGTGGCGCCGAATGTGGCTGGATCAGCACGTCGGGCACAGTCACCTTGCCGGCAAGGTCGGGCCGTTCGCCGCGGTGCCGCGGATCGGGGTGGTCGCCGATATAGTACCAGGGCCAGCCGTAAAACCCGCCCGCCCGCACCCGCGTCACGTAATCGGGCGGCAGGTTGTCGCCGAGCCCGTCGCGCTCGTTGACCGCGCACCACAGATCACCGGTGTGCGGCTCGACCGCCATGGTAACGCAGTTGCGCAGGCCGGTCGCGAACACCCGCCGGCCGCCGCCCTTTGGATCGAATTCGAGCACGTCCGCCCGCCCCTCCTCGCGCCCCCAGGCGGCACCGAGCGGCATCCGCGCCGCCCATTCCCGCACCTCGGCGGCCTTTTGCCGATCCATGCCCTCGGCATCGTTCGACCCGGAGCCGACCGCCACGAACATCCGCCTGCCATCGGGGGAGAACGCGACGTCGCGGGTCCAGTGGCCGCCCCTGGTTTCGCTCAGCGCCGGCACGATTGTCTCGGCCGGCCCCCTCGCCCGCAAATCACCGTTACGGTAGGCAAACCGCACCACCGCGTTGGTTTCCGCGACATAGACAAAGCGTGGGTCCGGCCCCGGCGGGTAGAAGGCGATGCCGAACGGGTGGTTGAGCCGGGCCGCGAAGATTTGTGCCGTTTCCGCCCGCTTGGCGCCCGGCGCGGCGTGTAACACCCTGACCCGGCCGGCGCGGCTCTCGGCAACAAACACGTCGCCGTTCGGCGCCACGCGCATCGCGCGCGGCGCATCCAGCCGATCGGCAAATTTTGTGACCGCAAACCCGGGCGGCACCGCAAGCCGCGCGCCCTCCGGCTCGGCGACGATCCGCGGCCCCTGACGCGCTGAGGCGCTGGCAAACGGCGCCGGCATATCGGCCGGCGTTATCTGGCGCCGCACGCCCGGCGCGTCGCTGCGCCAGTCGCCATAGGCCGCCGGCCCGGTCAGCACCGGCGAGGCTGCCCTTGCCGGGCCTGTCAGCCCGCCCACAAGGCACGCCACCGCGGCGAGCGCCGCGACAGGCGGCGCAAGCCGGCGCAGCGGCAGGGGATTTATTCCGCCGCCGCCTTGACCGGCACCGGGAGCGGCTCGGTGCCGGTCCACGGGTTCTCGGCGACATCGAACAGGATGCCTTCCGGCCCGTAGAACTTGACCTCGAACCCGCCGGTGCGGTCAGGGTTGCCCTGGTCCATGTAATGCCGGCCGCCCGCCGCCTCGACCACCTTGGCGGCGTCATCGACATTCTCGACGAGGATGCCGAAATGGTGCGGTCCGGTGTAATCCATGCCCTTGCCGATCTGGTCGGACTTGAAGCGCAGCACCGCCAGGTCGATCGTGCCGTCGCTCAAATGATGGCCGTAGGCGAGTGGCCCGTCGCTGGTGCGCACGATCTTGAAATCGAACGCCTTGCAGTAGAAATCGGCCATCGCATCGGGGTCCTTTGCGGCGATGGCGATGTGGCGCAGCTTAGCCATGATTCAGGCTCCTTCGGGTCTCGACGCCCTTATTCGGCGGCTTCCTTGACCGGTGCGGGCAGCGGCTCGGCGCCGGCCCAGCCGTGTTCGGCGATGTCGAACAGAATGTGCTCGGGCCCAAAGAACTTCTTCTCGAAATACCCGGCCTGATTCCCGCCATGGCCCTGGTCGATGAAATGCGAGGCGCCAAGCGACTCGAGCTTCTTCGAGAACGCGTCGACATCCTCGACCAGAATGCCGAAATGGTGGATGCCGCGGTAATCCATGCCCTTGCCGAGCTGGTCGGTCTTGAATTTGAGAATCGCCATGTTGAGCGTGCCGTCGCTGAGGAACACGCCGTCGGCGAGGTAGCCGTTGGGCCGCCCGACTTCCTTGAAGTCGAATGCCTTCTTGTAGAACTCGGCCATCGCCTCGGGATCTTCGGCGGCGATCGCGATATGGCGCAGCTTGGGCATGGCGGCCTCCTTCGGAATGGATTGCGTCTTTTCTACCACGTCAGGCGGCTCCGCTCGAAGCGCCCTTTAGCGGATCGAGCGAAATCCGCGCGAGAATTTCCGCCATTGCCTTGCCGACCCGCCGCACCGCCTCGTCGCGCGAAAACAGGCCGAACCGGTCGAATTCCGGCAGCATCGCACCGTCGTGCGCCGGAAAGCACGAGGCGCAGTGGAGCAATTTCGGGTCGGGCAAGACCGGCGGCACCCAGAGGAACAGCGCCAGCCCCTTGTCGCGGCGATAGGGATAGAGGCCGAGCGGCACCAGCGCCGCCGCATCGACCGAGAGCCCGGTTTCCTCGCCGAGTTCGCGCCGCGCCGCGGCGGCGAATTCCTCGCCCGGCTCGGCAACGCCTTTCGGAATGTCCCAGCGCGGGGTGCGCGTAGCATGGCCGAGCAGGATCAGCCGCCCGTCGGTGACAATGACCCCACAGCTGAACGGCTTGGCGATCGTGCCTTCCGCGGCAGTCACGGATGCGCCGCCCCGCCGGTCACACCGCCGTAGAAGCCGCCGCTGTGCTGCTGGTCGCGGTCGGAATCAGCATGGCGCTGGCAGGCCGCGACGGCGAGGCAGGCCGCCAGCACCAGCACAAGGCTGCACGGCCAGGCCCGGCTCATTCGGCCGCCTCGTGCCGGACGACCTCCTCGGCGTTCGCCGCACGAAACCGCGCCACCGCGGCTTCGTGAAATGCCCGCTCGGCCGAACCGCAATCAGCCTGCGGCCGGGGTTCATCGTCGAAGTGACCATGGCGATCGGTGCCGCGCACCAGCATCGCGCTGAGCCGCGTCGCGCAGCGGCAGCGCGTCGCCGCCGGGATGTATGAGATGCCGAGCCCGATGCGGCGGTGGTCGCTGGTATTCGGCCCGGAGCGGTGCACCAGGTGCGTGTGGTGCAGCGACATCTGCCCGGCCTTGACCGCCATGAAGGCGGTGTTGCCGCGGTCGAACGCGGCGGTCACGGTCTGCCCGCGCGACAGCAGGTTATCTGGTGAATCCGATTGGCCGTGGTTTAGCGCGCCGTACTTGTGACTGCCGGGAACCACCTCCATGCAGCCGGATTCGACCGGCGCATCGGTCAGCGCCACCCAGGCTGTTACCTGCATCGCCGGTTCGAGCCCGAAATACGCCGCATCCTGATGCCAGCTGACAAACGCCGGGTCGTGCGCGCTCTTCGGCCAGATCGACAGGTGAAACAGCCGGATGTCGGGCCCGATCAGATCCTCGACCGGGTCGAGCACCGCCGGATGGTGAACGATCTCGTCGACCCAGCGAAACAGCAGGTGCGGCTTGAAATTGTGCCCTTTGCCAAAGCGCCGCCCGTCGCTGCGCTCGAACTCCTCGAGCCGGTCGCTCCAGCCGAGCGCCCTCTCGCGCGGAAACACATCGACCGGAAACAGAAACCCGTCGCGCTCATAGCGCGCGATCTCGACATCGCTCAGTCGCTTGCCCATTCGCCGGTCCCTCGCTGTCGATCAGCCTAGCCGCTCGCCGCGTGATTGTCATTGCGACGGCGCACGGCGGCGACGCACTCTCGACAACCCTGAGGGAGGATTCTTCGATGGCCGAGCCCGCCCGTCCCTACCGTGCGCTGATCATCGGCCGGCGCGGCGCGGTCGCCGCCAACCACCCGCTGGCCGCCCAGGCCGGGCTCTTGGCATTGCGCGCCGGCGGCAATGCGGTCGATGCCGCGGTCGCGGTCGCGGCGAGCCTCGCGGTCGTCGAGCCGATGATGTCGGGGCTCGGTGGCGACGCGTTCTACCATGTGTTCGACGCCAAGAGCGGGCGCGCGACGGTGTTCAACGGCACCGGCCCGGCGCCGCGCGCCGCGACGCCCGAGCGTTATGCCGCCGGCATCCCACGCACCGGCCCGCTGTCGGCCTCGGTGCCCGGAATGCTGGCCGGGCTCGGCGCGATGCACCGCGCCCACGGCCGGCTGCCCTGGCACGACCTGTTCGGCGAGGCGATCGCGCAGGCAGGCGACGGCTTCGGCGCAACGCCGCATTACTGCCATTTCGCCGCCGAGCACCGGTCGATGCTGCGCGCCGACCGGCGCAGCGCAACCGTCTTTCTGCGCGACGGCGACGCCCCCGCGGTCGGCACCGCGATCGTCCAGCCTGATCTGGCCCGCACCCTCGAAGAAATCGCCGCCGACGGGCCGGATTGCCTTTATCGCGGCCGCCTCGCCCACCGCTTCGCTGCCGGCTGCACGGAAACAGAGGCGCCGGTCGGCGAGGCCGACCTCGCCGAATACCAGGCCGAGGAGCAGGCGCCGCTGGCGATCGACTACCGCGGCTATACGGTGCTGAACGCGCCGCCCAACTCGACCGGGTTCGTGCTGCTGCAGGAATTGAAGATCGCCGAGAATTTCGACCTCGCGGCGATGGGCCTCGGCTCGGCCGATCTGGTGCACACGCTGGTCGAGGCCAAAAAGCTCGCCTTTGACGACCGCGAGCGCTGGGGCTCCGACCCGCGCACGCTCCAGCCGCCGTTCGCCGAGCTACTGTCGGCGGAGTATTGCGCCCGCCTCGCCGCCCGCATCGACCCGCGCCGCGCGGCACCGCTGCGCGGCCTCGCCGACGCCGCCGGCGACACCACCTATTTCTGCACCGCCGACGGCGACGGCAACGCCGTTTCCGGTATCCAGAGCATCAACAGCGCCTGGGGTTCGGGCGTCATCGCCGGCGACACCGGCATCCTGCTCAACAACCGCATGGCCTATTGGCACCTCGACCCGGCGCACCCGAATTTCCTGCGCCCCGGCCGGCGCGTACGCCACACGATGAACCCGCCGCTGGTGCTGAAGGACGGCAAGTTGTGGGCGGTGTTCGGAACCCCCGGCGCCGACAACCAGGTGCAGATCAACCTGCAGGTGCTGACCGCGCTGGTCGATTTCGGCCTCGACCCGCAGAGCGCCGCCGAGATGCCGCGCTGGACCTCGAATGTCTCGGGCCAGTACGCCAACCATCCCCATACCGGGCCCGACGTGCTGACGATCGAGCGCCGCTTTGCCGAGGCGGTGCGCCGTGATCTCGCGGCTCGCTTGCATCCGGTCGACACGGTCGGCGACCTCGACGGGCCGTGCTCGGTCGAGATCATCCGCCGCGCCGCGGGCGGCATGCTCTACGCCGGCTCCGACCCGCGCCGCGACGGCTGGGCGCTCGCGTGGTAGG
>DATLRD010000084.1:0-52443 GCA_035534855.1 Allostellaceae bacterium
CGCCGACATCACCCGCCGCGACATCCGCGAACTGCTCGACGGGATCGTGGCACGCGGGAAGGCACCGCACGCGCACCACGTGCTCGCATACCTGCGGCCGGCGCTCGCCTGGGCGGTTGACCGCGAGATCATCACGTCCAACCCTGCAGAGGGAATCTCCGATCCTGACCCGCGGCGGCGCGAGGCCCGCACCCGCGACCGCTACCTCGACGACGACGAGGTGCGGCTGTTCTGGCAGGCCTGCGACCAGCTCGATCGACCTTTCGGGCCGCTGTTCAAGTTGCTGCTTCTCACCGGGCAACGTCGTGAAGAGGTGGCCGGCATGCGGTGGTCGGAGCTCGACCTCGTAAAGCGGGTGTGGACCCTCCCGCGAGGCCGCGTAAAGAACGAGAAAGGACACGTCGTCCACCTCTCTTCCCTGGCGGTCAAGATTATCGAGGCGTTGCCAAAGGTGCGCAGCGAGGCCGATCTCGTGTTCACCACGACCGGCAAGACCGCCGTGAGTGGGTTCGGCCGGGCCCAGCAGCGCCTGGCTGCGGCGATGCTCAAGCTGCGGAACGCAGATTTGATCGAGGGCAGCGATGCCGCAGCAGCCGAGAAGGTCGAGATAGCGCACTTCACGATCCATGATCTGCGGCGCACGACCGCGACCGGAATGGCCGGCATCGGCATCGCGCACCATGTGCTCGACAAGGTGCTCAACCACACCAGCGGCAAGATCAGCGGCGTCGGCGCGATCTACAATCGGTTTGAATATTTCGACGAGCGGGAGGCGGCGCTGGCGGCTTGGGCGCGCCATGTCGAGACGCTCATGGGCGAAGTGCCTTCCAACCTTAGACAGCTCAGCGAAGCCCGGTCACGTCGCGCGAGGGTATCGCAATGATCAACCACTCGGCCCTTAGCGAGACGTTGGTCGCTGGCCGGATCTCGTCGACCGACGATAACGTGCACGCCCTCGCCGCCGGCATCGATACACTCGGGCACACTTATCGCCTGCTCAAACTCGCGGACCATCAGCTATCGCTGAAGGCGCTACTCGGGCGCCTGCAAGAGCTCGCGAAACATTTGAGGGCTGCGGAGAATCTGCTCGACGAGCCGCTGCGCAACACGTTGTGGCCGCACTGCGCCGCGGTCGACAATATCGCCACGGGCATAGGATCAGTGATCCGCGCCGCCGAGTCCTTGCTCCCCTTGGTTGAGCAGGAAGCCATCGCGCCGGTCGGCCGCAACCGCCGCAAGCAGGATGTGGAGACTGCTCTCTTCGTCGGGCTTTACGACCTTTACTGCGAGTTGCGAGGCAGTGAGGCAAATGCGGACCCCTTTTACCGGTTCGCGAAACGCTGCGCGGCTGAGATTGATCCTAAAGTGAGGCTGCCGTCCGGAGAGTCCTTTCGGAAGCGGATCGACGCCGCACGAGAGAGGCGAGGGGCGGAAAGATCAGTGTTGTTTCCGATAGTGGTTTTTCCATGGAAAGAATAGTTCGGCTTCGAGACGTGATTATTCCAATTTTCTGAGCAAGAGCCGCCCCTTATATCGCTAAGCCTCAACTTGCCTTTGAGGTGATGCGATGGCCTCGCAAAATGACAACCCGAACGATTTGATCCCGGCGCGCCGCGTGAAACAAAAGTGCGGCGGCGTGTCGGACATGGCAATTTGGCGCTGGGCGCGGGAATGTGATTTCCCCGCGCCGGACATGGTGATCGGCGGCCGCCGCTATTGGCGGGAAGCGTCGATCGACGCTTGGCTTGCCGCTCAGGCAGCGAAGAAGGGGGCGACGCCCACGCCGCCGCGCAAGGTCGCGTGATGATCCGCGTCCGACTGCCGAACCGCCGGCGGGCGATCACGCATGATCTCGTCGTTGGCCGCGCCCACTACACCGCGACAATCGGCTTCGATGAAATAGGCCGACCGCGCGAGTTGTTCCTCGATGGCGCAAAGGCCGGCAGCGACATGGCTGCGGTGCTCGACGACGTGGGCGTTGCGGTGTCGGTCGCCCTGCAGTCGGGAGTCAACGCCGCTGCGATGGCAGTGTCGGCGGGCCGCGCCGGCTCGCCGCCGACGGCGATCTCGATCATCGGCGCGGCGCTCGACTTGCTCGCCGCATACGAGCGAGCCGAACCATGAGTGCCAGCGATCGCAACAATCGCCTCGTAGTCTTGGCGGCCGAGATCGTCGCCGCGCACCAGGACACGATCGCCGCGACGGGGCAGGCGATAGCGCGCGCTGTCGATGCCGGGCGTTGCTTGATCGAGGCCAAGCGGGCATTGCCGCATGGAGGATGGCTGCCTTGGCTGAGACGGGAAATCGGATTCTCGGCGCGGGCGGCGCAGGGGTACATGCGCCTTGCCGAGATGTCGGCCGAAGATGCGCAGCGCGTTGCGCATTTGAGCGTCCGGCGAGCGCTCCACGAAATAGGGGAACACCGGGCGTCCGCAAAGAAACGAGAGATCGGCGATGATGATGCGCGATGGCAGCGGCGGCGGGAATTTGCCGACCTATGGTTAGGCGCCTCGCCAGCGGCACGGCTGCGAATGCTGCAATACCTCCAAGCCCGCGGCGAGTTCCGGCAAACGACGGAAGCCGAATTACATCTTATCGTCGCTCAAGGCTGTCTCCGGGATATGGACGACCCCGGGCGGTGGTATCGATGACCCCGGGCGAGGCGCTGACCGCGCGGCTGGGCGGCCGGTGGCATGGCACCTACGGCGAAGCGCGCTGTCCGGCGCACGATGATCGGTCGCCGTCGTTGTCGATCAGAGACGGCGACCAAGCGCCGCTCCTGAAATGTCATGCAGGATGCGACCAGCGAGCCGTGCTCGCCGCGATCCGATCCGCTGGGGGCGCGGTCGAGAAATGCGAGCCCCGGAACAATCACACCGCTACCGAGCGGCACCGCCGCGAGGCCGAGACCCGCGAGCTCGTGTCGAAAATCTGGCGCGAGGCGCGGCCGATCGCCGGCACGCTCGGGGAAAGCTATCTGCGGGAACGCGGCATCACCGGGCCGCTTCCGCCGACGCTCCGCTTCTCAACTTTGAGGCATAGCGACACGGGCCTTTTCCTGCCGGCCATCGTCGCGGCGGTGCAAGGTCCCGACCGCTCGCTTACCGGGCTGCAGCGCACCTACCTGCGTGGCGACGGCTTGACGAAAGCGCCCGTCAACTCGCCGAGGAAGATGCTGGGCAGCGTCCGCTGCGCCGCTGTCCGGCTCGCTGCTGCCGAATCAGAAATGGCAATCGGCGAGGGCATCGAGACGGGCATGTCGTACCAGCGCGCGACCGGCATCCCGACCTGGGCAGCCCTGTCGGCCTCCGGCATCACCAACATTGTGTTGCCGGCGCTGCCGCTCGCCGCGACAGTCCATCTGCTCGTCGACCTCGACCCGGCGGGCGAAGGCGCTTGCGCCGCCGCGGCTGAGCGGCTGAGCCGAGAAGGCCGCCGCGTCCGGCTCTGCCGCCCCGTCGCCGGGAACGATTTCAACGACGCGCTGCGCGGGGCGGCTTATGCCTGACGCCACGATCGCCCGTGTCGAAGAATTCACGGCAAAACGGCGCTTTCGGCCGACGCGGTTCCGCGATATCCGGCTAAGCACCGACCGCGCCTACCTCGTCAGAAACTTGATCCCGCGCGAGGGGCTGACTGTCATTTGGGGCCCGCCAAAATGCGGCAAGACGTTCTGGGCGTTCGACCTCGCCCTCCACGTCGCGCTGGGCTGGAAATATCGAGGCCGGCGCGTCCAAGCGGGAACCGTCGTTTATATCGCCTGCGAAGGCGAGAGAGGACTCGGCGCCCGAACCGAAGCGTTCCGCGCCGAGCGCCTGGCGGAAACCAATGATGCCGATCCGCCATTCTTCCTGCTTCCGACGCGGCTCGATCTGGTGGCCGATGTTGACGAGCTGGCCGGCGATATCCGAGCCGCGATCGATAACGACCGATGCGCCGCGATCGTGATCGACACGCTCAACCGCTCGATTGCCGGGAGCGAAAGTCGCGACGAGGACATGAGCGCCTACGTAAAGGCGGCCGACCACCTCCGCGAAGCCTTCGGCGCCGCCGTCGTAATAATTCATCACTGCGGCGTCACCGGCGATCGGCCGCGCGGCCATACCTCGCTCACCGGCGCAGCGGACGCCCAAATCGCCGTCAAGCGCGACGGCAGTGGCAATGTCGTCGCAACCGTCGAGTTTATGAAGGATGGCCAAGAAGGCGACGTGATCGCCAGCCGCCTCGTTCCTGTCGACCTCGGCGTCGACGAGGACGGAGAACCCATAACGAGCTGTATTGTCGAGCCCAGCGAACCCACGACGCCCGCTCCCGCGCGCGCCAAGCTGACCGGGAGCGCCAAGCTTGGCCTCGACCAGTTGCATAACGCCATGGCGGCGGGAAGCGAGGAAATACCCCGATCGGAGCACGTCCCGCAGGGCGTCACAGGCGTCACATTGACCGTCTGGCGCCAGTACCTCGAACAGGCCGGCATCATCAATCGCGAGGGCAACCCCCGAGAGCAGTTCCGGCGCATCCGTGTGACGCTTCAGGAGCGCGGATTTATTGGGGTTTGGGGCGATTTCGTATGGCTGTCACATGCCGTCACAACGGCGTCACAGTGACAGATGTGACAGGGCGTCACACCGTCACACCCTTAAAGGGTGGTGTGACGGGTGTGACACGTGACACCTGCGAGCGGTCCCGGAGATCGGCAAAAAAACCTCTGCGAGTAGTTCCAGCGCCGGTTTCGGGGGGCGGTGTCGGGTTTGCGGGGCGATCGAGCCGGAAAACCGGCCATCCTCGATGACTGGCAGACTATCGATCTGCGTATCTATGTTCATAACAACCCATAACATCAATCGGTTGTTGGGTGAAAACGCTTGCGGTTCGGCGTTCTGGGTAGCATTTGTGTAGCGCTGAAACGCGATGAGGCGCCTCAAATGCCCGATGCACACCGGATAGGGCCGTACAGCCGGCCGCATAGACTGGCGATGCTCGACGGTCGCACCCGAGAAGCCAGGCTGTTGCAAGAGACTCGCGACGCACTGATCGAGCACGTGGGCGGCTCGCCGTCGGCGACGCAGCGGGCGCTGATCGAACGGGCGGCTTGGCTGCAGTTGCGGGTTGCGCAGCTCGACGTCCGGATCGCCGAGGGAGCGACGTTTAGCGACCACGACTCGCGGACCTATCTCGCCTGGTCGAACAGCTTGGGGCGCACCCTGGCCGCGCTGGGCCTGAAGCCGGCCGCGCCGCCGGTTCCGCGCCTCGCCGACGTTCTGCGCCGCACGGCGGCTGCGTAGGGAGAAAAAGATGAACGAGATGATGGAGTTGCGGAAATCGCTGGGCAGCACCATGGTCGCCGTGGAATTGGCCAAGCGGGCGCAAGCGGCGCTCGAAGCCGCGATCGCGCGGGTTCGGGAGCATGATCAGCGCGACGCGAACGATCGCCTTGAAAAGTTAGAAGGCGCGCTGCGTTCGCGCGAGCGGTTGCACTGAGATGGCCGCCGAGATCGCCCGCCTGGCCGATCGCCGGCCGCCGCTGCCTGCGGATCGGCAGGCGCTTGCGGACGCCAACGCCGCGGTTGTCGACGCGCATCGCATGCTGGCTGAGGTCGACGCGCCACTTTCGAGGATCACCCAGGCGGCCAACGGCATCGCAGCCGCCGAGCGCCGCTTGGCCGAATGCCGAGCGGCCGATGATGCCGAGCTGGCGACGTGGATCGCCGCTGGCGCCAGCGGGGAGCGCCCGAAACCGTCAACCGATACGATCACCGCCGAGCGGTCGCTCGTGCTGGCGCGGGGCGACGCGAGCGCCGCGGCAACGCTGCGCGCTGACCTTGAGGGGCGCCACGCGGCGGCTCTGGCGCGCCACCGAGAAGCCGCAGCCCGACGCGATGAAATCATGAATAGCGCGGCGCTGGCTGCGGCGCAGAGCCTGCTGTTGGAGTACCGCACCGCAATTGAGCAAATGCTGCGCATCGAGAACACCCTGAACGGCGTGGCGGCGAAGCTGTTTGCGATCGCCGACCGCCACGCTACCCGGTCGCCGGCCAGCGCCATCGCCGCCGGTGCGGCAATTCGTGCGGGCATCGCGCGGGCGAAACAGGAAGCTGGCGTTGTGCCCGATCTGTCGATCGGCGGCGCGTTCATCGACGCGCTGGCTTCTGATCCTGGCGCGACACTGGAGGTTAAGCCATGAAGCTGATCGCGAAAATCATCAGCACGAGCCGCCAAGGCGGCGCGGTGCACTTCGACGCGATCGTGCCGCCGGTCACCGTCGATGGCGCCGCGGTCAGCCTGCGGCGCGCCTTTGGGAAGGCCGTTCCCGTCGCCGAGCTCGGCAGCTTGGCGCCGGTGGGCAAGATCGCGGACTGCGTGATCGCGCCTGACGGTGCCGCGCACATCACCGGCGTCCTCTCCGACCAGAAGGCAAGCAAGCTGGTCGACGAGGCGGTTTTTGTCGCGCTCGAACTCGAGGCGGAAGCCCGCAAGGGTGCCCTTGAAATCACCTCGGCGCGGCTCACCGACGCGAGCAGCGAAACGGCCGACAATCTCAACCGGCTGGCAAAATACTGGAGCCCGGAGACGCCGGCGCCGGAGCCGTGGCAGCCTCGGATCGACAATCCGAGCGACGCGCTCGCGTTTCAGCTGATCAAAGAAATGCGCCCGGTCGCGGTCGGGACTGATCAGGTTTGCAAATTCTGGGGGTCACAATGCCTGATGTTACCGTGAAATTTCTTCTTCAAGCGCCGCCGCATCTGCGCGGCGCCGGGATTCAACTGCCCGACGGTCGGGGAACCGTTCATGTGCCGCCAAACGGAATTGTCGAGGCCACCGCGGTCGAGGTGACTCCCGACAACATGCCGGGTCCTGTGCTGGTGCGGAATGTCCGGGATGTCGAGCAGTTGCTCAACATGGGATTCAAGCACATCGCCGGCGCTTTTGATCCGGAGAGCGGCCCGCGGCCTGCTGGGTGCTACATCGGCGAAATGCTGTTCGACGCCGCCCTCGGGCGCCCGCTCTGGTGGACAACCGAAGGCTGGCGCGACGCGACCGGCAATCTCGCTGAAGATATCTGAGCGTGCGGGGGGGCTGCCGCCACAGCGACTCCGCCGGGCCGGCGCTGGGACGGGTCCACCCGGCGCCGGCCACCCCTTTGAGGCGGCGATGACAGACGGCGTGCATATCACTCCGGCGGAGGCGATATCGCACCCTGACCTGCTCGGGCCATATTTCGCCGGCGACAGCTGGGCCACGTGGCGCGCGGTGCTCAAGGCCGCTTGGGCCGAGCCGCTCTCCGCTGACGAGCTTGCGCTATTCCGCGCCGTCGCTGGCGACAGAGAGCCGCCCCGGCATCGCGTCCGCGAGCTTGTGGTGGTGGCAGGTCGCCGCAGCGGGAAAGACAGCATAGCCTCCGCTATCGCGGCGGCGGCGGCGATCGACGACTACAGCGACAGGCTGCGGCCCGGCGAGGCCGCCTCGATCCTTTGCTTGGCCTGCGACCGCGACCAGGCGCGAATTATCCAGCGCTACACGGCAGCGTATTTTCGCGACGTGCCCTTGCTGCGACCTTATGTTGCGCGAGAAACCGCCGATGGTCTGGAATTGACCACCGGTGCCGAGATCGTCATCGGCACGAACAGTTTTCGGGCGCTCCGCGGGCGGGCGTTTGCCTGCGCTGTTTTTGATGAAGTCGCGTTTTGGAGGGATGAAACATCGGCGCGGCCCGACGTCGAGACTTTCAACGCGGTGTCGCCGGGACTGGTGACGCTCGACGGGATCATTGTCATCATCTCGACGGCCTACCGCCGCTCGGGGCTCGTGTACAACAAATGGTCCGCGCACTTCGGGCAGCCAGGCGACGATGTGCTCGCGGTGTACGGCCCCAGCAGGGCGTTCAATCCCACGCTGAAACAATCGATCATCGACGCCGCGCTCGCGCGTGATCCCGAGGCCGCCGGCGCGGAATGGTTGAGCGAATGGCGGAGCGACCTCAGCGACTTCCTTGATCGCGAGCTTGTCGACGCTGCTGTCGACCCGGACGTCGTGGTGCGGCCGCCGCGCCCCGATGTCAGCTACCGCGCATTCGGCGACCCCAGCGGCGGCCGAGGCGATAGTTTCGCGGTGGCGATTGCGCACAGCGAGGGTAATGCCGCAGTGCTTGATTGCATTTGGGAGAAACGGGCGCCCTTCGATCCGGCCGGCGCCGTCGACGAGATCGCCGACCTGCTACGCGCCTACGGCTTATCCTCGATCACCGGCGATCGTTACGCGGCGTCCTGGGTTTCAAGCGCCTTTCAAAAACATGGCATCCGCTATGAGGCGAGCGAACGCGACAGGTCGGCGATCTATTTGGACGCGCTGCCGCTGTTTACGGCCGGCCGGGCGCGGTTGCTCGAGCATGTGCGCCTCACGCACCAGCTGATCAATTTGCAGCGCCGGACCAGCCGGATCGGCAAAGACCGCGTCGATCACGGGCCTGGTGGAAACGACGATGTCGCGAACGCCGCTTGCGGCGCTCTGACGCTTGTCGCAGGGCGCTGGATGGCCGGGGCCGGCATTTTTGAATTCTACCGCCGCGAGGCCGAGGCGCTGAAGCGGCCCGCGGCCGTCGAGCCGGCAACCTGCCCTTACGCGCCGGGGTCGGTAGAGCACGCGGCATGGCAACGGGAGAACGGCAAATGAAAGCAAACAATCTGCGCGAGGGTACAGCGGCCCAGGTCGCGCCACCGCCCAAGAGCGGGCTGGCGGTCATCACTGACGAGGGCGGTCGCCGGCTGCAGCTTCGCGAGGGCCTGACCCTTTTGGAGGAGCAACGGCTGCTTGTCGCGATGGGGCCGCACAGCGACAACCCGCGCGCCCTGCAACGCGCCCTGCTCGCGGCTCGCGTCTTAGCGATCGACGAGGCCTTCATCCTGGTCCCGCAGAGTTTCCGGTCCTACGAGGCAATGTTGCAGCTGGTCGGCACCGCCGGGCTGGTCGCCGTCGTCGCGCATCTGGCACCGGCACCGGCTGGCGATCCGGTCGCGGTGTTCGATGGCGAGCCTGGGGATTACCGACTGTTCCCGCATGAGGGTGGTGTCGGGCTCTGGCGGATCGATGACGACGACGCCCCGACCGAAGACCCGGAGCTTGCCACGGCAAAAAAATAGCCGGGCACCCCCGGGCGCGCGCCGTCATAACGCTGGTGCGGCAGGGGGTGCCCTGGGCGGTGGCCGAGCAAATGACGCCGGGTGAATTGTTCGGTTACGCGGTGGCGCTCGGCGAGTCGGAAGGCGGCGAGTTCGATTGGGGGAAATTGCAATGGCGAACGAAGTAGCAGCGCGGGCGGCCACCTTGATCAGGATGCTGCGTGACGCGAACCCGAAGCTGGCGGCCGAGCTCAGTGGGATGCCTGTCCGGGAGCGCGGCGACCGCCTCTATTCAGGCGACGAGCTTCGCGAGACCGCCGACGGCATGACGAGTCTTGACACAATGATGCGCTCGGCCGGCTGCGCGAGCGACGAATTTTCCGCGCTGCTCGACCGATTTTTCGAGCGCGGCGATGCGGTCAGCCTCTTCTTCATTTCGCAAAATCTGTTGCGGCGCGCTGAGAGCGTTTTGCTCAGCCACGGCGCTGCTGAGGGGCGGGCATGATCCGGACATTCAAAAGTCTTGGTGCGCTGGCGCGGCACCTCGAAGCCGTGGCCGCCGCAATGCCTGAGGCCGAGTATAGGATCCTGCGCCTGGCCGGCGCGACGGTGCAGCGGATCGCGCGCGACAAACTCGGTCACTACCAAGAGGGATGGCCGGAGCTGGCGTCCTCGACGATCGCCGACAAAGAGCGCAACGGCTGGCCGGTGCCGTCACCTGAGCTTCGCAGCGGAGCGATGAGCGACAGCATCACCTTCGAGGTCGGCCCGCGGAGCGTCACGATCGGCAGCGAAAGCCCGATCGCGGCGTGGCAGGAGTTCGGAACCTCGAAGATGCCGGCGCGGCCGTTCCTCGGCCCTGCGATGATCGAGGCTGAGCCTGAAATCAAGGCTATCGCCGTCGGCGAGGTGATGCGGACCTTCAGGGAGCGCTGATAATGGCTGCTGATACCTACGTCGTCTCGACTTCGCTTGTCCTCCGCGATGACCTGATCATCGGGCTGCGGCGCGCGGCTGAGGCTGCGGGAAAACTCGACAGCGTACTCGTCAACATCGAAAAGCGGCTCGGCACGCTTGGCCGGGGTGGGGCAGCCGGGTTCACGGCATCGCTCGACGAGATGAAGGTGTCGGCGACGGCGCTGAACGATACCCTCAAAACGCTCAAGGTGCCGCCGGTCCAGGAAATCGGCCTGTCGTCGCTCAACCGGTCGCTGGGCGTCGCCGAGGGGCGTGCGGCTCGGCTTAAGGAGAGCTTAGCCACGTTGCGCATTCCCGAAGCCGCGGCGAGCCGGGTGCCGCTCGGTGGCGGTGGCGCTGGGGGTGGTGCCGGGCGCGGCGGCGGTGGGCGCGGTGGGCATGGCGGCGGCGGTAGCAACCTGCTGCTCGGCCGCGGCGGTCACGGCGGCGAAATGGGCAGCGAGGCGCACCGCTATGCCGGCTACGGCGTCGTCGGCGGGATCGCCTACGGCACCTATGAGCAAGGCAAAGTCTACAGCGAGACAAACGCTATTCTTCTCGGCACGCAGCAGCCGTTCGACAGCCCTTACCGGAGCCGCATCGAAGCGGCCATTCAGAAAGTCTCGGCTGCGACGGGCATGAGTTACACCGAAGCCGGCGAGAGCGTCAAAAACACCATGCTGGGCTTCCCCAACATCCCGTTTGACCAGCGCCTCGGCATTGCCGTGTCGAGCGCCGAATACGGGATGATTGAACATCTGATGAAGCCGGAAATTTCGGTGCCCAGCGCCGTCAAGGCCGGCATCGGCCTGACCCACATGGCCGGCAACTATTCACCCGAGGCGGTGGCCCGGATGCAATCGGACATCGCTGCAATCTCGACTCGGACGCCAGAGAACCTCGGCCGCATCGAAACCGCGGCGAGCTACGCAATGCCAATGGCGCGCGTTGCCGGGATCGCACCGGAAACAGTCTTCGGCATCATCACCGCGAACCAGATTGCGGGCGTCACAAACACCAAAAGCGGCACCTGGCTCGGCTCGCTGATCACGACCGGGCTCGACCCCAAGGGCGGCGTGGCGGCGCTGATTTCGAGCAAAGCGGGCCGGCGGCGCGCGGCCATGATGCGCCGGCTAGGCTTGATGGACGAGCATGGCCGGTTTACTGGCATGGAGTATCTGGAATCCGGGCGCCTTGACCTTTTGCAGCAGGATCTGCAGCAACATCTCGAACGGATCCCGAAGGCCGAGCGGGCAGGCGATATGGCGATCGCGACAGGCAGCATTCAGGCCGGGCGCCAGCTGGCGCTGCTCTCAGAGCCGAATGTGGCGCAGATCGCCATGTCCAATATCGACCTGCAACACACGTTCCTGCAGGAGGGAATCGGTAAAGCGCTCGACAAATACACGAAGGCCGACCCGACGCTTCAGCTCCACCGGACGCTGATGAATTTCACCAACGCTTTGGCGAACATCGGCACCGTCACCTTGCCGCTGCTGACTTCGGCGCTGAGTTCGATTGATCACACGTTGAGCGCCCTGATCCCCGGCCTGCCTGGCGCGCACAAGAACGCGACGCCCCGCGATATGGCGACGTCGGGTGCGGTTCTTGGCGGCGGCATCGGGTATCTAATGGGCGGCCCTCCGGGGGCGCTGGTGGGCGCTGGCATCGGCGCGGCTACTGGTGCCGGGGTCGGCCTCGGCTACAACAGGAAGACCAGCCGCCTTTTCCCCTGGCAGACGCGCTTGGCGATGTCGCTCGGCGGACCCCTCTCATCATGGTTCGGGAGTGCGCTCAATCTTGGCACGGGCGCAGCCGGAGGTTTCCCGAGCGAGCCAATCGGTTCGGTGGCGTCCAGGGTGCACGGGATCGCCGACCCGCTGGCGCTCTCGGGGCGCATGGCGGCGACCACTGCGGCGATCTCGCAGACCGGGGCCAAAAACGAACACGCGACGTTGCAGATCGGCGCGGATATCGTCGCGGCGATCCGCGCGCTCCCGGCGGGCATCCGGGGCGCCGTCTCGGCGGCGCTGGCGCACGAGGCCGGGGCACCACCCAGCGATGCCGGCGGTGTCAGCGGCCGAATTCATCCGCTCTACCCGGCGACCGCGCGCTAGGATTCGGCGCCGCGCCGCCCCACCTGAAGATCGGAGGTGCGCGATGCGTGTTTATTATGGCCTCTTCGGTCGACGGCGGCTGCGGCCTTACGGCGGGTTCTGGGCGCCCTTCCTCGGCGGTGCGCTGGGCTTCGGCCGGCGCGGTCCGTGGTTCAAGCTGAGCGGTCGGCGCCTGCTTCGAAAGCTGCTCCGCTGATGGCGGCCAGCGGGCGCGAGCGGGGCGTGCAGGACGCGCTAGTCGGGGTCGGCGGCTAGTTGGATAGACTAAACAGCTTCGGCGCACCAGCGGGCTTCCTACGCGCTTTATCGACTGGCGGATCGTGCGGTCGGCGATGCCCGTCTTGGCCGCAGTGTCGGCGGCGAAGCTCGACGCTTCCGTGTGGCGGAAATTGCCACTCGGCACTATGGTCGCATCTTGCGACCATTGCGGATTTCCAATCTTAAGCTCGCCCTTGAGTTCCTCGCCCATGCGGCGCTCGGCGCGGACCTTCCCAGCATCGCGGCGACCAGCGCACCCCACAGCCAGGAGGGGGCGGCGTGGATTTCGGCGAGGTGCCGGACGTTCTCGGAAAGAGCGTTGACCATATGGTCAACGGCCTTGGCAACCTCAGCAGCGCGTATTTCGCGACGAACCGTCTGCTCTTCCTTTTCGCGCCCTACTGCTTTCGCATAAGCACGAATATCGGGAGCCCCGAGCGCGTGCATTCCGCGTTCGAGCGCCGACAGCTCGCCCTGCGCGTTGCTGGTCGCCAGCAGCATGTAGGCGGCATCATCGTCGAGGCTTGCGCGCGGCCCGCGATCGGCGCATCATCGGCCGCGGCCCTTCAACAGGCTATGCGCACAGAGCAATGACCAAGCTCAAAACACGTCCGGCGGGCGCCGTCGTATGTCCAAGCTGTGAGGCTAAAGGACGGCGCGGACGACTCTGTGCGTCTGTTGAACCGCCGGGCCTCTTGGCGTCCCTTCAACAGGAGCACAGATCATGTATTCAGACTATCCCGACTCACCGGAAGCCGTCGCCCTCGGCCTGCTTGACCGCGTCCTGGAACGCGGCGAGCCGCAACAGCGCTCGAACCGCCCGACCGAGCGGCGCATCATCGACCTCTATGTTCAGTGCCTCGCCGCGGTCAAACACGAGCCCGGCGCCGCCGACCCCGCATGGCGTTGATGCGGATTGTAACCGTCTCCCCGTCCACGATGCGCCCCTCGATCTCAATTTTCTCGTGGTCATAGACGGTTGAATTGAGGGAGGGCGCAGAAATGACGAACAAAGAAAGCTTAAAACTTCTCCACGCGGTCGACCGCCTGAACAATGCGCGGAATCTCGATGGCAGCGGCGCTGCCGCCGAGAGGGACGAGTCGGAGATGTTCGACTGTGGTGGTTGGCATGCTCGGCATCCCAGCTATGCGCGAATGCTACCCAGATCGCTACCCAAGGCCCTCAGATCGCCCGAACTATGGCAGTAGTTGCGACCTGATTTGTGGTCTAACTATTTGAAAAAATTGGGGCGAGTGAGCGGATTCGAACCGCCGACATCCAGATCCACAATCTGGCGCTCTAACCGACTGAGCTACACCCGCCGCCGGGGCGTGAGGTAGCGAATTGCCCGGCTAAAATCAAGGTGGGCAAAATCAAGTGGTGGCTCGGCCGACGCGCGGAATTAGCGTGGCGTCAGCCCGCCGGCACCGGTTGCCATGCGCCGTAGCACTGCTGGACGTAGGGGTAATAGCCCGCCGGATTGTAGCAGTAGTACCAGACGTTGGCGGATGGTGCTCTATAAGCGTAGCCCGGAGACGCGTAGTAACCCGGGTAGTTCCAGTCGTACCAGCCGCTGTAATCCGGCCCCCACGAGCCGAATCCGCCCCACCCGAAATCGTCGCGATTCCAATCGTCCCGATCGTGCCCGCCGCGCCAGGCAACGCCGCCGTGCCAGGTGTGGCCACCGTGCCAGGCGCTGTGTGCTGGCGAGGTGTGTGCCTCGCCGCCGTGAGCATCACGAGCAGCGTCGTGTGCACCGCCGCCGTGGAAATCGTGGTCCGCGGCCAGCGCCCGTCCGTTCAGCGGCACGGCCAGGGCGAGAGCTGCGGCCGAGACCACAGCCGCCCGGCAGCACCAGCGTCCGCGCCCACGATTCCCGTTTGTGGCGGGTTGGTCCTCGATGCGATCCATCGTCGTCGCTCCTCGTGTTCTGAAATCGCGCTGTGCCCACGGAACAATGGCCACCGGCGAGGGTTCCTCGCTGGATCGTGGGGCTTCCGCAACGGGTCCGGCCCGCCTACCTTTGACGCCATGAGCATTTCGCCCGAAGGGTGGCGGCGGTCGGCGCTGCTGACGCCAGCGCAGATGGCCGGGGCCGACCGCCTGACGATTGCCGGCGGCGTGGCCGGCATCACCCTGATGGAGAATGCCGGTCGCGCGGTCGCCGATGCGGTCTCGCGGCGCTGGCCGGTGCGGCCGGCCGTCGTGCTGTGCGGCCCGGGCAACAACGGCGGCGACGGGTTTGTTGTGGCGCGCATCCTGGCCGAGCGCGGTTGGCCGGTGCGGCTCGCGCTGCTTGGCGACCGCGGGGCGCTGAAGGGTGACGCGGCGCTGGCGGCGGCGCGCTGGCCCGGGGCGATCGAGCCGCTGTCGCCGGCGGTGCTGGACGGCGCGGGAATTGTGATCGATGCCATGTTCGGCGCCGGGCTGTCGCGCGACATCGACGGGATCGCGCGTGACGTGATCGCCGCGCTGCCGCGGAGCGAACCGCCGGTTGTCGCCATCGACATTCCGAGCGGGATCGCCGGCGCGACCGGCGAAATCCGCGGAATCGCGCCCCAGGCGAGGCTGACCGTAACCTTTTTCCGCCGCAAGCCCGGTCACGTGCTGATGCCGGGCCGGATTTATTGTGGCGAGACGCTGGTGGCGCCGATCGGCATTCCGGCGTCGGTGCTCCAACGGGTTGCGTCAAGTGTCGCCGCCAACCATCCGCGCTGGTGGGGCGGCGGGCTGCCCCGCCCGGGCGTTGCGGACCACAAATACGCGCGCGGGCACGCGCTGATCGTCGGCGGTGCGGAAATGACCGGGGCGGCGCGGCTGGCCGCGCGGGCTGCTGCCCGGCTCGGCGCCGGGCTGGTGACGGTCGCCGCGCCGGCGCCGGTGTGGCCGGTCTATGCCGCGGCGCTCGCCGGCATTCTGGTAAGACCCGTCGCGGGCGGCGACGATCTGCGCGGGCTGCTCGCCGACCCGCGCCGCAACGCGGTGCTGATCGGGCCCGGCGCTGGAGTCTCGCCGGAGACGCGTGAGCGCACACTGGCGGTGCTCGCGGCAAAACGGCGCACCGTGCTCGACGCCGACGCGTTGAGCGCATTTTCCGTCGATCACGCAACCCTGCTTGCCGCCATTCACGGCGACTGCGTGTTGACCCCGCATGAAGGGGAATTCGCCCGCGTGTTCGATCCGTCCGGTAGCAGGCTCGACCGCGCAATCCGCGCGGCGCGGGACAGCGGCGCGGTCGTTCTGCTCAAGGGCGCCGACACCGTGATCGCCGCGCCCGACGGTCGCGCTACGATCAACGAGAACGCACCGCCCGCCCTGGCGACCGCCGGGTCGGGCGACGTGCTGGCCGGCCTTGTGCTGGCGCTGCTGGCGCAGGGCATGGCACCGTTCGAGGCGGCGGCGGCGGCGTGCTGGTTGCACGGCGCGGCGGCCGCCCGGTTCGGGCGGGGGCTCGTCGCCGAGGACCTGATCGAGGCGCTGCCCGCGGTGCTGGCGGCGCTGGAACCGGCCCTTCCTTCGTCCGTAACAGCGGAGAATTCATGAGCGATCGCACTGGCGCCGGGTTTTTCGACGGGGTCTTCGACCGCACCTTCACCCGCGTGCGCCGCGCTTGGCGCGAGATCGCCGGCTCGGCGCGCGGGGTTCTGACCGGAGCGCCGCGCCCCGACCTGCCCGAGGACGACGCCGCCCGGCTGCGCCAGCAGATGCTCAGCTGCCTCGACGTGCGCGCTGGCGAGGTGACCTCGCGGGCGCGGGCGGCGCAGCTCGGCCGCACTTATCTCGCCCTCAACCAAGGCGGGCGCGAGCGGTTTTTGCGCCTGCTCGCCGACGATTTCGATGTCGACCATGAGGCGGTCGCGCGCGCCTCCGCGGCACTGATCGAGGCGGCAACGCCGGCCGACCGCGACGTCGCCGAGCGCAGCCTGCGGGCAGCGCTGCTGCCGCCGCGAGTGACGCTGCTGCGCCAGTTCAACGCGCTGCCTGAGGGGGTCAAGTTTCTTGTCGACCGACGTGCCGAGCTGGTCGCGCTGCGCGACCGCGACCCGGCGATGCGGGCGCTGGCCGAAGACCTGCGGGAGCTGCTCGCCAACTGGTTCGACATCGGCTTTCTCGAACTGACGCGGATCACCTGGGAGGCGCCGGCGGCGCTGCTCGAAAGGCTGATGGCCTACGAGGCGGTGCACGAGATTCGCGGCTGGACCGACCTGAAGAACCGGTTAGAGGCCGACCGGCGCTGCTTTGCGTTCTTCCACCCGCGCATGCCCGACGAGCCGCTGATCTTTGTCGAGGTGGCGCTGGTCAGCGGCATCGCCGGCAACGTCCACGCGCTGCTCGACGAGAAGGCACCGATGGGCGATCCCGACGCCGCCGACACCGCGATCTTCTATTCGATTTCGAACTGCCAGCGGGGGCTGGTCGGCATCAGCTTCGGCGACTTCCTGATCAAGCGGGTGGTCGATGCGCTGACCGGCGAGCTGCCCAAGCTCAAGGTGTTTGCGACGCTGTCGCCGGCGCCGGGGTTTTGCGACTGGCTCGCCGGCGCGGCCGCGACGGGCGGGCTGTTGACCGCCGCCGAGGCGCGGACCCTGCAAGGGCTGGACGACGCCGCCGGGACGCCGGAGGAGATGCTGATGCGGCTCCTCGCCAGCCCCCAGTGGCATACCGACCCGGTCATGGCGTCGGCGCTGCGCGACCCGCTGATCCGGCTGTGTGCGCGCTATCTGGTGCATGAGCAGAGCCGACCCGGCCGCGCGCTCGACCCGGTGGCGCATTTCCACCTCAGCAACGGTGCGCGGGTCGAGCAGCTCAACTGGCTCGGCGACGTGTCGGAAAAGGGGCTGCAGCAATCCGCCGGGATCATGGTCAACTACCGCTACCGGCTCGCCGACATCGAGGCCAACCACGAGGCCTATCGCGGCGGCGGCAAGGTCGCCGCCGCCTCATCGATCGCCGCGCTCGCCCGGGCTACGTGAGCGCCGTGGCGCAACGGCTGTTACGCGGCGGCATTCGGCTGTGCTAGAACCCGGAACCCGGGCGGTGCGCGCTGCGGGTGTGGCGAAACTGGTAGACGCACTGGATTTAGGTTCCAGCGATGCAAATCGTGGGGGTTCGAATCCCCCCGCCCGCACCAGCGCCAGCCGGCGCTGCTCTGACGACACCGCGAAGCCATCCGAAAAACCGACAAAGATGAAGAGTTTGCGATGCAAGTGACCGAAACCAGCACCGACGGGCTCAAGCGAGAGTTCCGCATCGTTGTGCCTGCCGACGAACTCGAAGGCGAGATCACCAAGCGCCTCGACGCGCTGGGCCGCTCCATCCGGGTCCCGGGATTCCGCCCGGGCAAGGTGCCGCTGCCGCTGCTGCGGCAGCGTTACGGCAGCGCCGTGCGCGGCGAGGTGCTGGAAAACAGTGTGCAGTCGAGTTCCGCCGAGGCAATGCAGCAGCACAACCTCCGCCCGGCGCTGCCGCCCCAGGTCGAGATCGTCTCGGCCGCCGAAGGCACCGACCTCGAATACAAGATGTCGGTCGAGCTGCTGCCCGACCTGCCGGCGCTCGATTTCGCCGATCTCGGCATAGAAAAGCTGGTGCCGGAGATTCCCGCCGAGGACATCGACCGGGCGATCGAGCGGCTCGGCGAGCAGCAGCGCGGTTCCGAGCCGGTCGAGCGGCCGGCGGCGACGGGCGACATCGTCGTCATGGATTTCGTCGGCCGGATCGGCGATGTCGAATTTCCCGGTGGCAAGGGCGAGAACATCCGGCTCGAACTGGGCTCGGGACAGTTCGTACCGGGCTTCGAGGATCAGCTGGTCGGCGCCGCGCCGGGCGAGGAGCGCAAGGTGTCGGTCACCTTTCCGGCCGAATATGGCAATGCCGATCTGGCCGGCAAGGACGCGGTGTTCGACGTGACCGTCAAGGAGGTGCGCGAGCGCCAGCCGGCCAAGACCGGCGACGATCTGGCCAAGGAGGTGGGGCTCGAGACCCTGGCCGAATTGCGCCAGGAGGTCGAGCAGCGCATGCAGCGCGACTATGCCGGCGTGGCACGGCAGCGCCTCAAGCGCGACCTGCTCGACAAGCTCGCCGAGCGCTACGATTTCGGGGTGCCGCCGGGCATGGTCGAGATCGAGTACGACAGCATCATGAAGCAGTACGAGTCTGAGAAGGCGATGCAAGCCGAGGCGCCGGGTGCCGAACCTGCGGCCGATGGCGAGCCTGCGGCGGATGGCGAGCAACCCGCCGCCGCGGCGGCGGAGCCGGCGGCCGAAGCTCCCGAGGACGACGAAAAGGCCAAGGCCGAGTTTCGCCGGATCGCCGAACGCCGCGTGCGGCTCGGGCTGCTCCTTGCCGAAGTCGGGCGGAGCAACAATATCACTGTCTCCCAGGAAGAGCTGAACCAGGCCCTCGCCCAGGAGGCGCGCCGCCACCCGGGCTATGAGCGCCAGGTCATCGACTACTACCGCAAAAGCCCCGATGCGATCGGCAATCTGCGGGCGCCGATCTACGAGGAGAAGGTCGTCGATTTCATCGTCGAGATGGCCAAATTGAACGAGCGCAAGGTTTCGCCCGCCGAGCTGATGCGCTTTCCCGAACCCGAGGACGCCGACGCGGCGGCCACCGCCTAGGCATCGACGGAGCCGCGCGGCACCGGCGGCACCGCCGGCTGCGCAACCCGAGGAGCGAGAACATGAGCGATTATTTCGAGCAGCACATGAACAACCTGGTGCCGATGGTGGTCGAGCAGACCAACCGCGGCGAGCGCGCCTACGACATCTATTCCCGCCTGTTGAAGGAGCGGATCATCTTTCTCGTCGGCCCGGTGCACGACGCGGTGGCGAGCCTGATCTGCGCCCAACTGCTGTTTCTCGAATCGGAGAACCCGACCAAGGATATCGCGTTGTACATCAATTCGCCGGGCGGGGTGGTAACCTCCGGTTTGGCGATCTACGACACGATGCAGTACATCCGCTCGCCGGTTTCGACCGTGTGCATCGGCCAGGCGGCGTCGATGGGGTCGCTGCTGCTGGCGGCGGGCGCCGCCGGCAAACGATTCTCGCTGCCCAACTCGCGGATCATGATCCACCAGCCCTCGGGCGGGGCTCAGGGGCAGGCCACCGACATCGAGATCCAGGCCAGGGAAATCTTGTCGTTACGGGCACGATTGAACGAAATCTACGTTAGACATACCGGACAATCGCTCGATGTCATTGCCAACTCGGTCGAACGCGACAAGTTTCTGTCGCCGCTCGAGGCAAAGGAATTCGGGCTGGTTGATGAGGTGGTTGAATCTCGACCGGGGCGCGACGAGGAACGCGCCCGCGCGTAGGCAGTCGGGCTCGGGCGGTGGCAACGGCATTTAACTAGTTGTTGATCCGTCATGGGAACATATACTTCAATGCTCGGGGCATGGCGCGCCGGCCGCCAATGGAGGCTGGCTGTGTCTGAAACCCCGGGCCAGGGCAGGCGGCTCAGCCGGGCCCTCGGGGGCCGATGACGGAGTGGCGATGACAAAGTCAAGCGGCGGCGACTCGAAGAACACGCTCTACTGTTCCTTTTGCGGCAAGAGCCAGCATGAGGTCAGAAAGCTGATCGCCGGGCCCACCGTCTTTATCTGCGACGAGTGCGTCGAGCTCTGCATGGACATCATCCGTGAAGAGCACAAGACCACCCTTGTCAAATCGCGCGACGGGGTGCCGGGCCCGCGCGACATCTGCCGCGTGCTCGATGATTATGTGATCGGGCAGGACCACGCCAAGCGGGTGCTTTCGGTCGCGGTCCATAATCACTACAAGCGGCTTGCCCACGGCGCCAAGAACAACGACGTCGAGCTCGCCAAATCGAACATTCTGCTGGTCGGGCCGACCGGTTCGGGCAAGACGCTGCTCGCCCAGACCCTGGCGCGGATTATCGACGTGCCGTTCACGATGGCCGACGCGACGACGCTGACCGAGGCCGGCTATGTCGGCGAGGATGTCGAGAACATCATCCTGAAACTGCTGCAGGCCGCTGATTACAACGTCGAGCGGGCCCAGCGCGGCATCGTTTATATCGACGAGGTCGACAAGATCTCGCGCAAATCCGACAATCCGTCGATCACCCGCGACGTGTCTGGCGAGGGCGTACAGCAGGCGCTCCTCAAGATCATGGAGGGCACGATCGCCTCGGTGCCGCCGCAGGGCGGCCGCAAGCACCCGCAGCAGGAATTCCTGCAGGTCGACACGACCAACATCCTGTTCGTCTGCGGCGGCGCGTTCTCCGGCCTGGAAAAGATCATCGCGCAGCGCCGCCAAGGCACGTCGATCGGGTTCGGTGCCGAGGTGCGCGGCCCCGACGACCGCAAGACCGGCGAAATCCTGCGCGACCTGGAGCCTGAAGATCTGCTCAAATTCGGCCTCATTCCGGAATTCGTCGGCCGCCTGCCGGTGGTCGCGACGCTCGACGACCTCGACGAGGATGCGCTGGTCGACATTCTGACCAAGCCTAAGAACGCGTTGGTCAAGCAGTATCAGCGGCTGTTTGAGATGGAGGATGTGCGGCTCGAACTGACCGAAGAGGCGCTGCGCGGCATCGCCCAGAAGGCGATTGCCCGCAAGACCGGCGCGCGCGGTTTGCGCTCGATCATGGAGATGATCCTGCTCGATTCGATGTTCGAATTGCCGAGTCTGGCCGGGGTCAGCGAGATCGTCATCAATCGCGAGGTCGTCGAAGGGCGCGCGGCCCCGCTGCACATCTATTCGGACCGCCGCGGCGAGATCGGCACCGGCGACTGATCGTCGCGGCAGCCTTCCGCCGAAGCCGGTGGGCAGCCTGCCGCCGAGGTCTGTGATGATGCGGGTTTTCGACGCCGGCTTGACGACGGGCGCGCGGAGGCCAACCTAAACAGCGCTTGCCAGGCGAGCCGTACCTCTAGGCGGCCGTCTCTTTCAGAGAACAGAGGGCCTATGTCAGAAACCGCACGCGCCGCGCTTTACCCGGTCCTTCCGCTCCGCGACATCGTGGTCTTTCCGCACATGATCGTGCCGCTGTTTGTCGGCCGCGAGAAATCGGTTCGGGCGCTCGAGGACGTGATGAAGGACGACAAGCAGATCATGCTTGTCACCCAGAAGAACGCCGCACAGGACGATCCGACCACCGCTGACATCTATACTGTCGGCACCATCGGCACGGTGCTGCAACTGCTCAAGCTGCCGGACGGCACGGTCAAGGTGCTGGTCGAAGGCGGCCATCGTGCGCGCATCGAGCGCTTTGCCGAGAACGAGGCTTTTTTCCAGGCCTATGCCGAGGGCGTCGATGAGCGCCAGGGCGGCCACCCCGAGATTTCTGCGCTGGCCCGCACCGTGGTCGCGCAGTTCGAGCAGTACATCAAGCTCAACAAGAAGATCCCGCCCGAGGTGTTGGTGTCGATCAACCAGATCGACGACCCCGGCAAGCTGGCCGACACGGTCGCCTCGAACCTGACGTTGAAGATCCCGGAGAAGCAGGCGCTGCTCGAAACCGAAACCGTATCCGAACGGCTCGAAAAGGTGTTCGGCTACATGGAGGGCGAGATCGGCGTCCTGCAGGTCGAAAAGCGTATTCGCAACCGGGTCAAGCGCCAGATGGAGAAGACCCAGCGCGAGTACTACCTCAACGAGCAGCTCAAGGCGATCCAGAAGGAGCTCGGCGAGGGCGAGGACGGCAAGGACGAGATGGCCGAACTCGAGGACAAGATCAACAAGACCAAGTTCTCGAAGGAAGCGCACGACAAAGCGATAGCGGAGCTGAAAAAGCTGCGCAGCATGAGCCCGATGTCGGCCGAGGCGACGGTGGTGCGCAACTACCTCGACTGGATGCTGTCGATCCCGTGGCACACCCGCACCAAGATCAAGCGCGACATCCAGGGTGCCGAGCGGGTGCTCAACGCCGACCATTTCGGGCTGGAGAAGGTCAAGGAGCGCATCCTTGAATACCTCGCCGTCCAGCAGCGCATGAAGAAGATGAAGGGCCCAATCCTGTGCTTGGTCGGCCCGCCGGGGGTCGGCAAGACCTCGCTCGGCAAATCGGTGGCGCGCGCCACCGGGCGCAACTTCGTGCGCATGTCGCTGGGCGGCGTGCGCGACGAGGCTGAGATTCGCGGCCATCGCCGGACCTATATCGGGTCGATGCCCGGCAAGGTATTGCAGGGCATGAAAAAGGCGAAATCGTCGAACCCGCTTTTCCTGCTCGACGAGGTCGACAAGCTCGGTGCCGATTGGCGCGGCGACCCGTCATCGGCGCTGCTCGAAGTGCTCGACCCCGAGCAGAATTCGAGCTTCAACGACCACTACCTCGAGGTCGATTACGATTTGTCTGACGTGATGTTCGTGACCACGGCCAACACGCTGCGCATGCCGCAGCCGTTGATGGACCGCATGGAGATCATCCGGCTGCCTGGCTACACCGAGGACGAGAAGGTCGAGATTGCCAAGCGCCACCTGATCCCCAAGCAGGTCGGCCAGCACGGGCTGAAGAAGACTGAGTGGAGCATCAGCGATGACGCGCTGCGCGACCTCATTCGCTACTACACGCGGGAGGCCGGGGTCAGAAACCTGGAGCGCGAGATCGCCAACCTGACCCGCAAGGCGATCAAAGACATCCTGATGAAGAAGGCCGAGAAGGTCACGGTCACCCGGCGCAACCTCGACAAATATGCCGGGGTGCGGCGGTTCCGCTTTGGAGAGACCGAGAGCGAGGACCTGGTCGGGGTGACCACCGGGCTTGCCTGGACCGAGGTCGGCGGCGAGCTGCTGACGATCGAGGCGGTCACTGTGCCCGGCAAGGGGCGTGTCACCGCGACCGGCAAGCTTGGCGAGGTGATGAGGGAATCGGTCCAGGCGGCCGAGAGCTTCGTCAAGTCGCGCAGCCTGGTGTTCGGCATCAAGCCGCCGATGTTCGAGAAGAAGGACATCCATGTGCACGTGCCGGAAGGCGCGACGCCCAAGGATGGCCCGTCGGCCGGCGTCGGCATGGTGACCTCGATCGTCTCGGTGCTGACCGGCATCCCGGTGCGCCGCGACCTCGCGATGACCGGCGAGATTACGCTGCGCGGGCGCGTTCTGCCGATCGGCGGCCTCAAGGAGAAACTGCTGGCGGCGTTGCAGGGCGGTCTTAAGACCGTGGTGATCCCGGCCGAGAATGAAAAGGACTTGGCCGAGATCCCCGATAACGTCAAGCGCGGGCTCAAGATCATCCCGGTGCGCACGGTGGACGAGGTTCTTGCGCACGCGCTGACCGCACCGCTGACCCCGATCACCTGGGTCGAAGAACCGGAGGCCCCGGCCGTTATTCCCCCGGGCGGCGAAGAGCGTTCAGGGCTACTAACGCATTGATGTGTTGGGCCGGCCGCTGCGGCGAGACGGACGACTTCATGTCCGCAAGCGACAACGGCCGGTAACCCCGAAAAAAGGTTGAGTTTTGATCGGCGGAGTGCGATTGACCGGTGGCGGAGGGCACTCTACACTCTGCCGGGAAGCAAATCAGCCAAACTCTCCTTTACGTCTTATGGGGGCAACACGTGAACAGGAACGAACTCGTCGATGCTGTTGCCGGCAAAGCTGATCTGTCGAAATCTGCGGCCGGTAAAGCTGTCGAGGCGGTATTTGATGCGATCGCCGCCGAGTTGAAGGGAGGCGGCGACGTTCGGCTTGTCGGGTTCGGGACGTTTTCGGTCTCTCGCCGGGCCGCGTCCGAGGGTCGCAACCCACGGACCGGCGCGAAGATCAAGATCGCCGCGTCGAACCAGGCCAAGTTCAAGCCTGGCAAGCGGTTGCGCGACACGCTGAACTAGAACGATTTTCGCATCGGCTCGGCGACGGACCGATACCGCCGTGCCGCGGCGGAGAGAGTGCGGCGCCCGGGGGGCGATTAGCTCAGCTGGCAGAGCATCTCGTTTACACCGAGGGGGTCGGGGGTTCGAATCCCTCATCGCCCACCACGGCTGGCACAATTTTCCCGGGTGATGCGCCGGAGGCGGGGCAGGGTCCCGTCATCGGCCCGGCGGCTTGACTTACCCCCTAACGCGAGGGTACGAGTTGCCGCCCTGATCGGGCAATACGGGGGCGTAGCTCAGTTGGTTAGAGCGCCGGCCTGTCACGCCGGAGGCCGCGGGTTCGAGTCCCGTCGCTCCCGCCACGCGACCGCGGGGTACACGGTGTCGGGAAGCCGACGCCGCGCATGGCTTTGAGCAGTGTGACACCAACCTATATATCCTATCATGCGGCAGGGAGGGGTCGTGCTGGGGCGCGGTCGCGGATAGCGCCCGGCATGGCCAATGAGGATTCCTGATGGGAGGATTCCCGATGGATAGTCTGCTGAGCGAATATTTCCCGATCCTGGTTTTCCTCGTCATCGCCGGCGGCCTGGCGCTGGTCATCGTCGTGGCCTCGTTCGTGGTTGCGCGCCAGCATCCCAATTCCGAGAAGCTGTCGCCCTATGAATGCGGGTTTGAGCCGTTTGCCGATGCGCGCATCCGGTTTGATGTCCGCTATTATCTTGTCGCGATCCTGTTCATCATATTCGATCTTGAGGTCGCCTTTCTGTTTCCGTGGGCGGTATCACTCGGCGATGTCGGGGTGTTCGGCTTCTGGTCGATGGTGGTGTTCCTGGGCGTGCTGACGGTCGGCTTTGCCTATGAATGGAAGAAGGGGGCGCTGGAATGGGAATGATCGGCGCGCCGGAAGGCCGGGTGCCGCCGGGCCCCGGGCAGGACGTGCTGCTCAAGGCGGCGACCGAGGAACTGCAGGATCGTGGCTTCATCACCGCTTCGCTCGATTCGCTGGTCAACTGGGCGCGCAGCGGCTCGCTGTGGCCGATGACCTTCGGGCTGGCGTGCTGCGCGGTCGAGATGATGCATAGCGGCGCGGCGCGCTATGACCTTGATCGATTTGGCGTGATCTTCCGGCCGAGCCCGCGGCAGTCCGACGTGATGATTGTCGCTGGCACGCTGTGCAACAAGATGGCGCCGGCGCTGCGCAAGGTCTACGACCAGATGGCCGAACCGCGCTGGGTGATCTCAATGGGGTCGTGCGCCAACGGCGGCGGCTATTACCACTATTCCTACTCGGTGGTGCGCGGCTGCGACCGGATCGTCCCGGTCGATGTCTACGTGCCGGGCTGCCCGCCGACGGCGGAGGCGCTGCTTTACGGGGTTCTGCTGTTGCAGAAGAAAATCCGCCGCACGCGCAATTTCGCCCGCTGAGGCCGCGATGGCAGAAACGCTCGAAAGCCTGGCCGAATATCTCGCCGGCGCGCTGCCGAAAGCGGTGCTGGGCAGCGAAATCCATCATCGCGAGCTCACCTGCCGTGTCGCCCGCGAGGCACTGCCCGAGGTCTTGAAGTTTCTGCGCGACGATCGGCGGTGCCGGTTTTCGGTGCTGTGCGACATCTGCGGCGTCGACTATCCCGATCGCCCGATGCGCTTTGAGGTCGTCTACAACCTGCTGAGCCTCGGTCACAACCAGCGCATCCGCCTCAAGCTCGAGACCGACGAGGAGCAGCCGGTGCCGTCGGCCACCGCGCTCTATAGCGCGGCCGGGTGGTGGGAGCGCGAGGCCTTTGATCTCTACGGCATCTATTTCAGCGACCATCCCGATCTGCGCCGCATCCTGACCGATTACGGGTTCGACGGGCACCCAATGCGCAAGGACTTTCCGCTGACCGGCTATGTCGAGCTGCGCTACGACGAAGAGCAGAAGCGGGTGGTCTACGAGCCGGTCAAGCTGCGCCAGGAATTTCGCAGCTTTGATTTCCTGTCGCCGTGGGAGGGGATGGACCGCATCCTGCCGGGCGACGAGAAGGCCGGGCCGGCACCGGATTCTCCCGCCCCGAAGGCTCCGTCATGAGCGAAGCGCACAACCCCCTGCCGTCGCCCGGCACTGACGACGAACTCGGCGGCGCGGCGGCCATCCGCAACTTCACGATGAATTTCGGGCCGCAGCACCCGGCGGCGCACGGAGTGATGCGGCTGGTGCTCGAGATGGACGGCGAGACCATCGAGCGCGCCGACCCGCATATCGGCCTGTTGCATCGCGGCACCGAGAAGCTGATCGAGTATAAGACCTACCTGCAGGCGATTCCCTATTTCGACCGGCTCGATTATGTTTCACCGATGTGCCAGGAGCATGCTTTTGCCCTGGCAGTCGAAAAGCTCATGGGAATCACCCCGCCGCCGCGCGCGCAATACATCCGCGTGTTGTTTGCCGAGATCACGCGCATCCTCAACCATCTGCTTAACATCTGCGCCTTCGGCCTTGATGTAGGGGCGATTACCCCGTTTTTGTGGGGGTTCGAAGAACGCGAGCGGCTGATGGAGTTTTACGAGCGCGCCTCGGGGGCGCGGCTTCACGCCAATTATTTCCGGCCGGGCGGCGTACACATGGACCTGCCGGCCAGTCTGCCGGACGACATCCTCGCCTTTTGCGACAGTTTCCCGGCGACGATCGACGATATCGAGCACCTGCTGACCGGCAACCGCATCTTCAAGCAGCGCACGGTCAATATCGGCGTGGTCAGCGGCGCCGAGGCGCAGGATTGGGGATTTTCGGGGCCGATGCTGCGCGGCTCCGGGGTGGCGTGGGACTTGCGCCGAGCGCAGCCCTACGACGTCTACGACCAAATCGAGTTCGACGTGCCGATCGGCAAGAACGGCGATTGCTACGATCGCTACCTTGTGCGCATCGAGGAGATGCGCCAGTCGCTGCGCATCATCCGCCAGGCGCTGGCGCAGATGCCGCCAGGGCCGATTAAGGTCGACGACCAGAAGGTAGCGCCGCCGCCGCGCGCCGTGATGAAGCAGTCGATGGAAGCGCTGATCCACCATTTCAAGCTGTATACCGAGGGCTACCACGTACCGGCCGGCGAGACCTACACCGTGGTCGAGGCGCCAAAGGGCGAATTCGGGGTCTATCTTGTTGCCGACGGCACCAACCGGCCCTATCGCTGCAAGATTCGCTCGCCCGGTTTCGCCTTTCTGCAGGCGACCGACTTCATGTCGCGCGGCCATATGCTGGCCGACACGGTAGCGATCATCGGCTCGATGGACATCGTTTTTGGCGAGATAGACCGATGAGCCTGCACATCGACGGGCCGCCGTTCGACCAGCCGTCAGATTTCGAGTTCACTCCGGAATACCTGGAAAAGGCAAAGTATCACATCGCCAAGTACCCGCCGGGGCGGCAGGCCAGCGCGGTATTGCCGCTGTTGGACCTGGCGCAGCGGCAGAGCGGGGGATGGCTGCCCCAGGCGGCGATGGCACGGGTGGCGCAGATGCTCGGCATGGCGCCGATCCGGGTCTACGAGGTCGCGACCTTTTACACGATGTTCAACCTGTGCCCGGTCGGCCGCTATTTCCTGCAGGCGTGCACGACGACGCCGTGCTGGCTGCGCGGCTCGGACGAGGTCGTCGCCGCGTGCAAGCGCAAGCTCGGGATCGGCGTCGGGCAATCGACCGATGACGGACTGTTCACGCTGGTCGAGGTCGAATGCCTCGGCGCCTGCGTCAACGCGCCGATCCTCCAGGTCAACGACGATTTCTACGAGGACATCGACGGGCCGCGGACCGAAGCGCTGCTCGATGCGCTGAAGGCAGGGAACGTGCCGCCGAAGGGCTCGGTGATCGGCCGCAGCGGCTCGGCGCCGCAGGGCGGCAAGACGACGCTCACCGAACCCGTCGATGTCGAGGTCGCTTCGGGCCGCGCCCGGCCGCCCGAAGCCGGAGAACCCAAGAATGCTGGCTGATCGCGATCGCGTCTTCACCAATCTCTACGGCTTGCATGACTGGCACCTCGCCGGGGCGCGGGCGCGTGGCGATTGGGACGGCACCAAAGAGGTGATCCTCAAGGGGCGCGACTGGATCGTCAACGAATGCAAGGAGTCCGGGTTGCGCGGGCGCGGCGGCGCCGGCTTTCCGACCGGGCTCAAATGGTCGTTCATGCCGAAGGAGAGCGACCGGCCGACCTATCTCGTGGTCAACGCCGACGAAAGCGAGCCCGGGACCTGCAAGGATCGCGACATCCTGCGCTGGGATCCGCACAAGCTGCTCGAAGGCTGCCTCCTGGCCGGAGTCGGGATGGGGGTCAGCGCCACGTACATCTATATCCGCGGCGAGTTCTACAACGAGGCGCAGCACCTCCAGGTCGCGATCGACGAGGCGTATGACGCCGGGCTCCTCGGCAAGAATGCGTGCGGCTCCGGCTATGACATGGACCTCTATCTGCACCGTGGCGCCGGCGCCTATATCTGCGGCGAGGAGACCGGGCTGCTCGAGAGCCTCGAAGGGCGCAAGGGCCAGCCGCGGCTGAAGCCGCCGTTTCCGGCCCAGGTCGGGCTCTATGGCTGCCCGTCGACGGTCAACAACGTCGAAACCATCGCGGTGTCGGGGGCGGTGCTGAAGCGCGGCGCCGCGTGGTTTGCCGGGATCGGCCGGCCGCGCAACACCGGCACCAAGATCTTCTGCATCTCAGGCCATGTCGAGCAGCCGTGCAACGTCGAGGAGGCGATGAGCATCCCGATGAAGGAGCTGATCGAGCGCCACGCCGGCGGGGTGCGCGGCGGCTGGGACAATCTGATGGCGGTGATCCCGGGCGGCTCGTCGACCCCGGTGCTGCCCAAGGATACCTGCGACCGGGTGTTGATGGATTTCGACGCGCTCGTCGCCGAAAAGAGCGGGCTCGGCACCGCGGCGCTGATCGTCATGGACAAATCGACCGACATCGTGCGCGCGATCGCCCGGCTGTCGAAATTCTACAAGCACGAAAGCTGCGGCCAGTGCACGCCGTGTCGCGAAGGCCTCGGCTGGGTGTGGCGGGTCGTCGAACGGATGGTCGACGGCCAGGCGACGGTGCCCGAGGTCGATCTGCTGCAGGAGATGACGACCGAAATCGAGGGGCACACGATCTGCGCGCTCGCCGACGGCGCGGTGTGGCCGGTGCAGGGGCTGATCCGCCATTTCCGGCCCGAGCTCGAACGGCGGATCGCGGAATACCGGCGCACCGCCCCGCGTGCGGCGGCAGAGTAGGGGCGGGCGATGCCGAAGGTCACGATCGACGGCCAGGAACTCGAGGTCCCGGCGGGTACGACGATCCTGCAGGCGTGCCAACAGGCCGGAGCCGAAATTCCACATTTCTGCTTTCACGAACGGCTGGCGATCGCCGGGAATTGCCGGATGTGCTTGGTCGAAGTCGAGCGGTCACCGAAACCGGTGGCCTCGTGCGCGATGCCGGTCGCCGACGGCAACGTGATTCTGACCCAGTCGGACAAGGCCAAAAAGGCGCGCCACGCCGTCATGGAGATGCTGCTGATCAACCACCCGCTCGATTGCCCGATCTGCGATCAGGGCGGCGAGTGCGATCTGCAGGATCAGGCGATGGCCTACGGGTTCGACCGCAGCCGCTATGCCGAGAACAAGCGAGCGGTTGAGGAAAAGGATTTCGGGCCGCTGGTCGCCACCGCGATGACCCGCTGCATCCATTGCACGCGCTGCATCCGGTTTTTGACCGACGTGGCCGGCGTCGCCGAGCTGGGTGCGACCGGGCGCGGCGAGGATATGGAGATCGGCACCTATATTGAGAAGGCGCTCGGCTCCGAGCTGTCCGGCAACATCATCGACCTGTGCCCGGTGGGTGCGCTGACCTCGAAGCCTTACGCCTTCATCGCCCGCTCGTGGGAGCTGCGCAAGACCGAGTCGGTCGACGTGCTCGACGCGGTCGGCAGCAGCATTCGCGTCGATTCGCGCGGCGGGCGCATCCTGCGCGTGCTGCCGCGGCTCAACGAGGCGGTCAACGAGGAGTGGATATCGGACAAGACCCGGTTCGCGCTCGACGGGCTGGTCCGCCGCCGGCTCGACCGGCCTTATATCCGGCGCGGCGGACGGCTGGTCGAGGCCGATTGGCGCGAGGCGATCGAGCTGGTGGCTGAGCGACTGAAATCGGCGCCCGGCGAGCGCATCGCCGCGATCGCCGGCGACCTCTGCGACGCCGAAGCGATGTACGCGCTGAAGGAGCTGATGACCGGGCTTGGCGCGGCGAGCCTCGATTGCCGCCAGGACGGCGCCAAACTCGGCGGCGCCAGCCGCGCGGGCTATCTGTTCAACACGACGATCGCCGGTATCGAGCATGCCGATGCGTGCCTGCTGATCGGCACAAACCCGCGCTGGGAGGCGCCGCTCGTCAACGCACGGTTGCGCAAGCGGTATCTGCAAGGCGGGTTCCGGGTCGCGGCAATCGGGCCGGCGCTCGACCTGACGATCCCGGTCGAGAGTGTCGGCGCCGGCGGCGAGGCGGTCGCGGCGCTGGCCAGCGGCAGCCACCCCTGGGCCGATATCCTGAAGAGCGCGAAGGCCGGAATGGTCGTGGTCGGGCAGGGCGCGCTTTCCCGGTCTGACGGCGCGCAGATCTTGGCGGCGGCGTGCGCTCTCGCCGAAAATTGCGGGTTGGTTAGCGACGAGTGGAACGGGTTCAACGTGCTGCACCGCGCCGCGGCGCGCGTCGGCGGGCTCGATCTCGGGTTTCTGCCGGGTCCCGGCGGCCGCGATGTCGCGGGCATGCTGGCCGGCTGCAAATCGGGCGAGGTTGAGGTCCTCTACCTGCTCGGCGCCGACGAGGTCGAGCTCGGTGATACCGGCTCGGCCTTTGTGATCTATCAGGGCCATAACGGCGACCGCGGCGCCGCCCGCGCCGATGTCGTGCTGCCCGGCGCGACCTATACCGAAAAGGACGGCACCTACGTCAACACCGAGGGGCGGGTGCAACTCGGCCGCCGCGCCGTGTTTCCTCCCGGCGAGGCGCGCGAAGACTGGGCGATCCTGCGGGCGGTTTCCGCCGCGCTCGGCCGCCCGCTGCCGTTCGACAATCTGATAGAATTGCGCGCGCGGCTTCGTACCGCGTGCCCGGTGATGGCCGAGCCCGACGAGCTGGCCCCGGCTGCCTGGGGCGCGTTCGGCGCGCCGGGCCCGATCGATCCGGCGCCGTTCGTCTATCCGATCGCCGATTTCTACGGCACCGACCCGATCAGCCGCGCCAGCCCGACGATGGCGGCGTGCCGCGAGGCGTTCCTGTCGCCCGTCCAACCTGCACTGCGGACCGGCACCCATGGGTAATTTCTGGTCGGGCTATGCGCTGCCGACGGTGATCACGGTCGGCGAGGTGCTGGCGGTGATCGTGCCCCTCCTGGTCGCGATCGCCTATTTCACGCTCGCCGAGCGCAAGGTCATCGCGCTTTCGCAGCTGCGCAAAGGGCCGAACGTCGTCGGGCCGTTCGGCCTGCTGCAGCCGATCGCCGACGGCCTCAAGCTGTTCATCAAGGAGACCGTGATCCCCAGCGGGGCGAACCGCATCGTATTCGTCGCCGCGCCGATCGTGACCTTTACGCTGAGCCTCGTCGCCTGGGCGGTGATCCCGTTCGGCGTCGGCGTCGTGATCGCCAACATCAATGTCGGCATCCTCTATCTGTTCGCGATCAGCTCGCTGTCGGTCTACGGCATCATCATGGCCGGGTGGGCGTCGAACTCGCGCTACGCCTTTCTCGGCGCGTTGCGCTCGGCGGCCCAGATGGTGTCGTACGAGGTCTCGATCGGCTTCGTGCTGGTCACCGTCCTGCTGTGCGCCGGTTCGCTCAACCTTACCGACATTGTGCTGGCGCAGCGCCACATCTGGTTCTGCATCCCGCTGCTGCCGATGTTCGTGATCTTTTTCGTTTCGGGCCTCGCCGAGACGAACCGGGTGCCGTTCGACCTGCCCGAGGGCGAGTCGGAGCTTGTCGCCGGGTATTTCGTCGAATATTCGGCGATGACCTTTGCGCTCTTCTTCCTCGGCGAATACGGCAACATGATCATGGTCAGCGCGATGACCACGATCCTGTTTCTCGGCGGCTGGCTGCCGCCGATCGGGGTAGCGCCGTTCACCTGGATTCCAGGGCCGGTCTGGCTGGCGCTCAAGGTGGCGTTTGTCTGCTTTTGCTTTCTCTGGGTGCGGACAACCTTTCCGCGATTTCGCTACGATCAGCTGATGCGGCTGGGTTGGAAGGTTTTCCTGCCGTTCTCGCTGGGCTGGCTGGTGCTGACCGCCGGTGTGTTGACGGCGATGGGCTGGGTCCCGGTGCATTGACAGCGGAGGGACCGGGTCTATGGTGAGGATGGGGACCGACGGATGAACTTATTGGCGCGCAATGCGCGCGGAATGCTGCTGATCGAGCTGCTGTCGGGCATGGCGCTGACCTTGCGCTACATGTTCCGCCCGGCGGTGACGGTCAACTATCCCTATGAAAAGGGTCCGCTCAGCGCGCGGTTCCGCGGCGAGCATGTGTTGCGGCGCTATCCCAATGGCGAGGAGCGCTGCATCGCCTGCAAGTTGTGCGAGGCGATCTGCCCGGCGTTGGCGATCACGATCGAGGCCGAGCCGCGCGACGACGGCAGCCGGCGCACGACGCGCTACGACATCGACATGACCAAGTGCATCTACTGTGGCTACTGCCAGGAGGCCTGCCCGGTGGATGCGATCGTCGAGGGGCCGAATTTCGAGTTTGCCGCCGAGACGCGCGAAGAGCTGTTCTACGACAAGGAAAAGCTGCTGGCCAACGGCGACCGCTGGGAAGCCGAGATCGCCGCCAGCCTCGCGCAAGAGGCGCCATACCGGTGACGACGGCGCGATGATCCTCCAGGCGATCATGTTCTACCTGTTCGCGGCGGTGGCGATTGCCTCCGGCGTGATGGTCGTGTCGGCGCGCAACCCGGTGCATTCGGTGCTGTTCCTGATCCTGGCGTTCTTCAACGCCGCCGGGCTGTTCGTGCTGATGGGCGCCGAGTTTCTGGCGATGATTCTGGTGGTCGTCTATGTCGGCGCGGTCGCGGTGCTGTTCCTGTTTGTCGTGATGATGCTCGACATCGACTTCGTCCGGCTGCGCAGCGGCGCCATACGCTATCTGCCGATCGGCGCGCTGATCGGGATCGTGCTACTGGCCGAACTGGTGCTGGTGTTCGGCAGCTGGGCGATCGCGCCGAGCATCGCTGGGCTCAAGGCGGCGCCGATCGCCGCGGGCGCCGCCTCGGTCACCAATACCCGCGCGCTCGGCGGCCTGCTCTATACCCGTTACATCTTCGCGTTCCAGACCGCCGGGCTGATCCTGTTGGTGGCGATGATCGGCGCGATCGTGCTGACCCTGCGCCAGCGGACCGGGGTGCGGCGACAGTCAATCGCGGCGCAACTCGCGCGCACGCGGGCCGAATCAGTCGAGATCGTCAAGGTGCCGCTGGGTAGCCCGGTCGGCGGCGGGGAGGACGATTGATGACGATCGGGTTGGCGCACTACCTGACGGTCGCGGCTATCCTCTTTACGCTCGGCATTTTCGGCATTTTCCTCAACCGCAAGAACGTCATCATCATCATGATGTCGATCGAGTTGATGCTGCTTGCGGTCAATATCAACTTCGTTGCCTTTTCGGTGGTTCTGCAAGACCTTGCGGGGCAGGTCTTCGCGATGTTCGTGCTGACCGTCGCGGCGGCCGAGGCGGCGATCGGGCTGGCGATCCTCGTCGTCTATTTCCGCAATCGCGGCACGATCCAGGTCGAAGACATCCACATGATGAAGGGCTGATCCGGTGGCTGCCGCCGTTGTCTTCCTGCCGCTTTTGGCCGCCGCGATCGCCGGGTTTTTCGGCCGCGCGATCGGCGACCGCGGCGCCCAGTTGGTCACCTGCGGCGCGCTGCTGATCTCGGCCGTGCTCGGCATACTGCTGTTCCGCGGCATCCTCGCCCAGGACGGGGCGCAGGTCATTCACCTGGCCAACTGGATCGCCGCCGGCGGAGTCGATGTCGAGTGGTCGCTGCGGCTCGACACGCTGTCGGGGGTGATGATCGTCGTCGTCACCTGCGTGTCGGCGATGGTCCACATCTATTCGATCGGCTACATGCACGGCGACCCGCATGTGCCGCGGTTCATGTCGTATCTGAGCCTGTTCACCTTCTTCATGCTGATGCTGGTGACGGCCAACGACTTCGTGCAGATGTTTTTCGGCTGGGAGGGGGTTGGCCTCGCCTCGTACCTGCTGATCGGCTTCTGGTCTGATCGCCCCGCCGCCAACGCTGCGGCGATCAAGGCGTTCGTGGTCAACCGCGTTGGCGATTTCGGCTTTGCCCTCGGTATCTTCACGACCTTTGTGATCTTCCACTCGCTCGACTTTTCGACAGTGTTTCCCAAGGTTCCGGGCGCGGTCGGCACGACGATGAACTTTCTGCAATGGCAGGTGCCGTCGCTGACCCTGGCCTGCGTCCTGCTGTTTGTCGGCGCGATGGGAAAATCGGCGCAGATCGGATTGCACACCTGGCTGCCAGACGCGATGGAGGGGCCGACCCCGGTCTCGGCCCTGATCCACGCGGCGACGATGGTGACCGCCGGCGTCTACATGGTGGCCCGGCTGTCGCCGATGTTCGAGTACAGCGCCACCGCGCTCGCGGTCGTCGGGGTGATCGGCGGCACCACCGCGATGTTCGCCGCCAGCATCGGCATGGCGCAGAACGACATCAAGCGCGTCATCGCCTATTCGACCTGTTCGCAGCTCGGGTACATGTTCTTCGCCGCCGGGGTTTCGGCCTACCAGGCGTCGATCTTCCACCTGTTCACCCATGCCTTCTTCAAGGCGCTGTTGTTTCTCGGCGCCGGGTCGGTGATCCATGCGATGAGCGGCGAGCAGGACATGCGCCGCATGGGCGGCATCTGGCGCAAGATCCCGGTCACCTATGTGGTGATGTGGATCGGCAGCCTGTCGCTGTGCGGTATCCCGCCGTTTTCGGGGTATTATTCGAAGGACACGATCATCGCCGCCTCGTGGGCTGCAGGGAGCGCGGTCGGGCGCTATTCCTATTGCCTTGGCACGTTCACCGCGTTCCTGACCGCGTTCTACTCGTGGCGGCTCATTATCATGACCTTCCACGGCAAGCCGCGCGCCAATCATGAAACGATGCATCATGTCCACGAGAGCGCGTGGAGCATGCTGATCCCGCTGATCGTGCTGGCGATGGGCGCCACGTTCATCGGCTATTTCGCCTACCCGTATTTCGTCGGCGCGGACCGGGCGGCGTTCTGGAAGAGCACGATCCTGGTGCTGCCCGGCCACGACTCGATCGGCGCGGCAGAGGGAAACCCGGCGGTGATCGACTATCTGCCGCTGGCCGCCGCGCTCTTCGGCATCGCGCTGGCCTATGTCTGCTACATGCTGCGACCCGACATCCCGCCGGCGATGGCGATGCGCTTTCGCGCGCTTTATCTGTTCCTCTACAACAAATGGTATTTCGACGAGCTGTACGACCGGCTTTTCGTTAACACCGCCTTCATGCTCGGCAACGGGCTGTGGAAGACCGGCGACGGCGCGATCATCGACAGGCTGGGCCCAGACGGCATCGCCGCGACGACCCGCGAGCTGGCGCGCGAGGCGAGCCGGCTTCAGACCGGGTATGTCTATCACTACGCGTTCGCGATGCTGATCGGCGTGGTCGCGCTGGTCACCTGGTACCTGCTGCCGAAGTGACCCGGAAATGACCCACTGGCCGCTGCTCTCGCTCGTCACCTTCCTGCCGCTGGTTGGCGTGTTCTTCATCATGATCGCGCGTGGCGACGAGGCCGTCGTTGCGCGCAACGCCCGGAACATCGCGCTGTCGACCTCGGTGATCGTGTTCCTGCTGTCGATTCTATTGTGGACCGGATTCGACCCGACGACCGCCGCGTTCCAGTTTGTCGAAAAAGCGAGCTGGATCCGGATCGGTGGGTTCCAGATCAACTATCACATGGGGATCGACGGCATTTCGCTGTTCTTTGTGCTGCTGTCGACCCTGCTGACCGTGATCTGCGTGCTGGCGAGCTGGCAATCGGTGCACCGCCAGGTCCGCGAATACATGATCGCCTTTCTCGTCCTCGAGACGCTGATGGTCGGCATGTTCTGCGCGCTCGACTTCGTGCTGTTCTATGTGTTCTTCGAGGGCGTGCTGATCCCGATGTTCCTGATCATCGGGGTGTGGGGCGGGCCGCGCCGGGTCTATGCCGCGTTCAAGTTCTTTCTCTACACGCTGCTCGGCTCGGTGCTGATGCTGCTGGCGATCCTGGCGGTCTATTTCCAGACCGGCAGCACCGATGTCGTGGTCGCGCTGACCCACCATTTCCCGCCCGAGCTGCAGCGCTGGCTGTGGCTGGCTTTCATGGCCTCGTTTGCGGTCAAGGTGCCGATGTGGCCGGTGCATACCTGGCTGCCCGACGCGCATGTCGAGGCCCCGACCGCGGGCTCGGTGATCCTGGCGGGCGTGCTGTTGAAGATGGGCGGGTACGGGTTCGTGCGGTTCTCGCTGCCGATGTTCCCGCTTGCCTCGCAATACTTCACGCCGCTGGTCTTTGCCCTCAGCGCCATCGCGGTGATCTACACCTCGTTTGTCGCGCTGGCGCAGACCGACATGAAAAAGCTGATCGCGTATTCGTCGGTCGCGCATATGGGCTTTGTCACGATGGGCATCTTTGCGGTCACCAGCGAAGCGGTGCAGGGCGCGGTGGTGCAGATGCTGAGCCACGGGCTGGTTTCGTCGGCGCTGTTCCTCTGCGTCGGAGTCGTCTACGACCGCCTGCACACGCGCGACATCGACCGTTATGGCGGGCTGGTGACGCGGATGCCGGCCTATGCCTTTGTCTTCATGGCGTTCATGCTGGCCTCGGTCGGGCTGCCGGGGACGAGCGGGTTTGTCGGCGAGTTCCTGATCCTGCTCGGCACGTTCCGGGTATCGACCCTCGAATGCTTCCTGGCGGCGACCGCGATGTTCCTCGGCGCGGCCTATATGCTCTACCTCTATCGCCGGGTGATCTTCGGCACGATCACGCGCGATGATCTGCGCGGCATGCTCGACCTGTCGCTGCGCGAGAAGCTGGTGTTCGCGCCGCTGATCCTCCTGGTGCTATGGATGGGGATCTATCCCGCGTCGTTCCTCGGGCCGATCCGTGCCTCGGTCGATCACCTCGTGGCGCAGGTCAACGCCGCCACCGGCACGACCCAGCACGCCAGTCTGCAATAGGCCCCCAACGATGCCGACATTTGCTCCGCCCGATCTGATCCCGGCCCTGCCCGAGCTGGTGCTGGCGTGCTCGGCGATGGTCCTGCTGCTGATCGGCGCGTTTCGCGGCGAGGGGTCGGCCCGGCTGGTGTCGTGGCTCGCGGTTCTGGCGCTCCTGGTGACGCTCGGCCTTACCGCGCGGATCGGCATCGACCGTCGCGTCGGGTTTTACGGCATGTTCATCACCGACCCGTTCGCCGTGTTTATGAAGACGCTGGTCCTCGTCGGCTCGGCCGTGACCATCGTCATGGGCATCCGGTTTTTTGAGGATCACCGGATCGCCCGCTTCGAGTTTCCGGTTCTGGTGCTGCTCGCGACCACCGGAATGATGATCATGGTCTCGGCCAACGACCTGCTGACGCTGTATCTCGGCATCGAGTTGCAGAGCCTGGCGCTTTACGTGGTGGCCAGCTTCGACCGCGATTCGACGCGGTCGAGCGAGGCCGGGCTCAAATATTTCGTGCTGGGCGCGCTCGCCTCAGGGATGCTGCTTTACGGCATCTCGCTGGTCTACGGGTTCAGCGGCACGACCAGCTTCGCCGGCCTCGCCAAGGCCTTGACCGGCACCGCCAAGTCGGAGGCCGGGATGGTGATCGGCCTGGTGTTCGTCTCGGTCGGCCTCGCCTTCAAGGTGTCGGCGGTGCCGTTCCATATGTGGACACCCGATGTCTACGAGGGCGCGCCGACGCCGGTCACCGCGTTCTTCTCGGTTGCGCCCAAGATGGCGGCGATCGCGCTGTTCGTGCGGGTGATGATTGAGCCGTTCGGCGCGATGCTGGCTGATTGGCGCCAGATCATCGTGTTCCTTTCGGTCGCGTCGATGATTCTCGGCGCGGTCGCCGCGATCGCCCAGACCAACATCAAGCGGCTGATGGCATACAGCTCGATCGGCCATGTCGGCTACGCGCTGATCGGGCTTGCGGCCGGCACGCCCGCCGGCATCCGCGGCGTTCTCGTCTACATGGCGATCTATCTGTTCATGAATGTCGGCACGTTCGCGGTGATCCTGTGCATGCGGCGGCAGGGGCAGATGGTCGAGAACATTGCCGACCTGGCCGGCCTGTCGCGCTCACAGCCGGGGCTGGCGCTGGCATTGGCGATCTTCATGTTCGCGATGGCCGGCATTCCGCCGACCGCCGGGTTCTTTTCGAAGCTCTACATATTCGTCGCGGCAATCGAGGCGCACCTCAACGGGCTGGCGATTATCGGCGTGCTCGCGAGCGTCGTCGGGGCGTTCTACTATCTGCGCATCGTCAAGCTGATGTATTTCGACGAGCCGATCGCCGCGTTCGACCGCCCGATCGCCGCCGAACTCAAGGGCGTTCTGGTGGTGACCGCCCTCGTTACGCTGTTCTTTTTCCTGCTTCCTGACCCCATCGTCGGCAGCGCGCAGGCGGCGGCGGCTTCGCTGTTCGGGCATTGAGGTTGGCCGCGCTGCCTCTGCCGCCGCCGTTCCGGCTGGTGCGCTACGAGACGGTCGGCAGCACCAATGACGAGGCCAAGCGCCTGGCGCAGGGCGGCGCGGAGAGCGGCACGATCGTCTGCGCCGGGACGCAGACCGCCGGCCGCGGCCGGCGCGGCCGGGAATGGGTGTCGCCGCCGGGCAATCTCTACCTCTCGATCGTGTGGCGGCCGGAATGCCCGCTGGGGCACGCGGCGCAACTTGGCTTTGTCGCTTCCCTGGCACTGGCCGAGGCGGTGGACCCGGCAATTCCGGCCTGGCTTGCGCTTCGCCTGAAATGGCCGAACGACCTGCTGCTCGGCGGCCGGAAGCTCGCCGGCATCCTGCTCGAAAGCGAGACCGCCAGCGGCTCGATCGCGGATTTTGTGGTGATCGGGATCGGCGTCAATCTGGCGTCGGCACCCGACGGGGCCGAAACACCGGCGACCTCGCTGGCCGGTGAAGGGTTGCCGCCGGTCGCGCCAGAGACGGTGCTGGCAAGCCTTGCCGAGCGCTTTGGCGAATGGGCCGGACGCTGGCGGCGCGATGGGTTTGCCCCGGTGCGGGCGGGCTGGCTGGCGCGGGCGAGCGGGGTGGGGGAGGCGGTGCGCGTTCGCCTCGAACGCACGACGCTGCATGGTCGGTTTGCCGATCTCGACGAGTCCGGGGCATTGCTGCTCGACCAGGAATCCGGCAGAAGACGTATTGCCGCCGGCGATGTCTTTCCGGCGGCGGCTGGGTGAGGCGGCCATGCTGCTGGCAATCGACTCCGGCAACACCAACGCGGTCTTCGCCGTCTATGCCGGCGACGCGCTGAAGGCGTCGTGGCGGATCTCGACCAATGACCGCCGTACCGCCGACGAATATGCGATCTGGCTGACCCAGCTTTTGTCGCTGGCCGGGCTCAGGCCGGGCGACATCGACGCCGCGATCATCGGCAATGTCGTGCCCGATGCGATGTTTAACTTGATCCAGCTGTGCCAGCGGTACCTCAATTGCGACCCACTGGTCGTCGGGCGCGAAAACTGCCGGCCCGGCATCGGCATTGATGTCGACATGCCGGCCAAGGATGTCGGCGCCGACCGCATTGCCAATTCGGTGGCGGCCAACGACCGCTATCAGTCGCCGCTCGTCGTCGTCGATTTCGGCACCGCGACCAATTTTGACGTCGTCGACAAGAACGGCGCGTATTGTGGCGGGGTGATCGCCCCCGGACCGAATCTGTCGCTGCAGGCGTTAGAGATGGCAGCGGCGCAGTTGCCGCATGTCGCGATGGTACGGCCACCCGTGGTGGTCGGCCGCAGTACGGTGCCGGCGATGCAATCGGGCGTGTTCTGGGGCTATGTCGGCCTGATCGAGGGGATCGTCCGCCGCATTCGCGACGAGCGCGGCGAAAAGATGGGGGTCGTCGCCACCGGCGGGTTGGCGCCGCTGTTCGCCGGCGCCACCGACACAATCGAGACCGTCGACCGCGACCTGACGCTGTGGGGGCTACGCCTGATCTATCGTCACAACACCAATAAATGAAGGGACGCAAGGCCGCTTCGGCCTCTCATTTCTGCGACCGTGACCCCGATTCACTGTTCTTCGTGCCGCTCGGTGGGTCGGGCGAGATCGGGATGAACCTCAACCTGTACGGCTATGGCGGAAAGTGGCTGATCCTCGATTGCGGGGTCACCTTCGGCGACGATTCGCAACCCGGCCTCGACGTGGTGATGCCCGACCCGCAATTCATCGTCGAGCGGCGCGACAAGCTGTTGGGCATCGTCGCCACCCACGCGCACGAGGACCATATCGGCGCGATCCCCTATCTGTGGCCGCAACTGCAATGCCCGATCTGGGCGACGCCGTTCACCGCGTCGCTCTTGCGCCGCAAGCTTGCCGAGGTCGGGCTCGCCGACAAGGCGCCGATAACCGTGGTGCCGCTGTCGGGCCGGTTCACCATCGGGCCGTTCGACCTCGAACTGATCACGCTGACCCACTCGATCCCCGAGCCGAACGCGGTGGTGATCCGCACCCCGGCCGGCCTGGTGCTGCACAGCGGCGACTGGAAATTCGACCCCGACCCGCTGATCGGCGACGTGTCCGACGAGGCGGCGCTGCGCCGAATCGGCGACGAAGGCGTGCTGGCGATGGTCTGCGATTCGACCAATGCGCTGCGCCCCGGCAGCTCGCGATCGGAAGCCGAGCTGCGTGATTCGCTGGCCGATTTAATCGGGCGGTATGACGGGCGGGTCGCGGTTGCATGCTTTGCCTCGAACGTCGCGCGGCTGTCGACGATCGCCAAGGTGGCGCAGGCGCATGGCCGCGATGTCGCGCTGGTCGGCCGCTCGCTGTGGCGGATCAACGAGGCGGCGCGGGAAAACGGCTACCTTACCGATATTCCACGCTTTCTGACCGAGGAAGAGGCGGGCTATGTGCCGCGCGACCGCATCCTGCTGATCTGCACCGGCAGCCAGGGCGAGCCGCGGGCCGCGCTGTCGCGGATCGCGCGCGACGACCACGCCCATATCACGCTCGAATCGGGCGATGTCGTGATCTTTTCGTCGAAGGTCATTCCCGGCAACGACAAGGCGATCGGCCGGCTGCAAAACGCACTGACCCGGCTCGGCGTCACGATCGTCGCCGAGGACGACGCATTCGTCCACGTCTCCGGCCACCCCTGCCAGGACGAGCTGGTCCATATGTACCAGCTGGTGCGCCCGCAGATCGCGATCCCGGTGCATGGCGAGGCACGCCACCTCGCGGCCCATGCCGAGCTGGCCCGCGACTGCCAGGTTGCCGAGGCGCTGGTCATCGAGAACGGCGCGGTGGTGCGGCTCGACCTCGACGGCGCTGCGGTCGTCGACGAGGTGCCCGTCGGCCGGGTCGCCAGCGACGGCAACGCCCTGCTGCCGGTCGACTGCTCGGCGTTCCAGCAGCGCCGCAGGGTCGCCGGCAATGGCGGCGCGGTCGCGAGCCTGGTCGTCGACCGCCAGGGACACCTGGTTGCGCCGCCGCGGGTGACGCTGATCGGTCTGGGCGATGGCCCGGCGGTGCCGCAGATAGCCGCCGAACTCGGAGGCCTCGTCGCCGACGTGGTGGAAACGATGCCGGCACCGCTGCGCCGCGACGACGGGACGCTCTCCGAGGCGGCGCGTCGCGCGCTGCGCCGCGGCATCAGCGACCGGCTCGGCAAGCGCGCGCTGGTCGAAATTCAGCTGATCCGCCTGTGAGGCCGCGATGATCGGGCGGCTCAACCATGTCGCGATCGTCGTTCCCGACCTGGCGGCGGCCGCGGCGACCTATCGCGACACGCTCGGCGCTGCGGTGTCCGCGCCGCAGGCGCTGCCCGAGCACGGGGTCACGGTGGTTTTCGTCGATCTGCCCAACACCCGGATCGAGCTGCTGGAGCCGCTCGGCGACCGGTCGGCGGTGCGCGAATTTCTCGCGCGCAACCCGGGGGGCGGCATGCACCACGTGTGCTATGAGGTTGGTGACATCCGGGCGGTGCGCGACCGGCTCATGGCGGGCGGTGCGCGGGTGCTGGGCGGTGGCGAGCCGCGGCCCGGCGCGCACGGCAAGCCGGTGCTGTTTCTGCATCCCAAGGATTTTTGCGGCACACTGATCGAACTGGAAGAGGCGTAGGCGGGGCGGCGACGGGCGGCGCGCCTGCCTGCTCGCCGGGATGACGGGCACACGAGGGGATGAACTGGTTCACCGGCATCATCGTCTATGTCCTGGTCTGGTGGCTGACGCTGTTTGCGATCCTGCCGCTGTGGGTAAAGCCGTCTGATACGGACGACCCGGGCCATGCGGCGGGTGCTCCGGCGCGCCCGCTGATGGGCCGCAAACTGGCTCTGACCTCGGTGGTCGCGGCGGTGATCTGGCTCGGCATCTACATCGTGGTCCGCGAGCCGTGGTTCAGCTTTCGCGGGTCGTGAGATGAGCGCCGCCTATTGCCGGGCGGCCCCCGGCCATCCCTTCCACGGCCCGTATCACGATACGGAATACGGGTTTCCGACGGCCGACGAGGCCGCACTGTTCGAGCGGCTGGCGCTGGAAATCAATCAGGCTGGGCTGTCGTGGCTGACGGTTTTGCAAAAGCGGGCGGCGTTTCGTACGGCGTTTGCCGGGTTCGATGTCGACCGCGTCGCTGCTTTTGACGCAGCCGATGTCGGCCGGTTGCTTGGTGATCCCGGGATTATCCGCAACCGGCTCAAGGTCGCCGCCGTCATCGATAATGCCCGCCGCATCCGGGAATTGCGGGCCGAGCGCGGATCGTTCGACGCCTGGCTGCGCGCGCACCACCCGCAGCCGCTTGCCGATTGGGTCAAGCTGTTCAAGAAGAACTTCCGCTTTACCGGCGGCGAGATCGTCGGCGAGTTCCTGATGAGTGTCGGCTATCTGCCGGGCGCTCATGTACCCGATTGCCCGGTTTATGCGCGGGTTCGCGTTCTGGCCCCGCCCTGGATCGAGGCGCCCGACACCCGCTCCGGGTGAAATTGACGCGGTTCAGCGTTTCTGTTTATGTCTAGTGGCAGGGATAATCGCCGCTTCTGCGACGTATCCAAGAGACCGGGAGATGCAATTCCGTTCCCGGCCTGCCGGCGGGCCGTCCGCCGCGTCAGCAATGCCCACCGGTCGCCGATGATGGAGGAACCGTTGTCCTTGCGGCAGAACTACCTGAAGACTGTGAGCTATCTTATGCCGGCTGGCGCGATCGGCGTCTCGCTGGCGCTCGGCGCTGCGGCTCCCGCCGCGGCGAGCGAGGAGCCGCTCGGCGCGCAGCCCTCCGCGGTCGTGAAGGAGGGGGTATCCGAACGGCTGGCCGCGATCCGCAGCGCGGTATCGACGCTAGACATGGACCGGGTGACCGCCGCCAAGGGCCAGGGTCAACTGGCCTGGGGCAATTGGGGCTTTGGCTGGGGCTGGCCCAACTGGAACAACTGGCACAATTGGCGCAACTGGCGGAACTGGTGGCGCAACTGGTAGGGCCGGGATCGAGCGGCGGGCGATGAGCGGCGCCGAGCCGGCTTCCGAAGAGCACAGACGCTTTTCGGATAGGGCTCGGCCGTGACCGCTCCCCCGCAGATCCAGCTTCTCGTCGTCCAGCCGACGCCGTTCTGCAATATCGATTGCCGCTACTGCTACCTTCCCGATCGGACCAACAAGGCCACCGTCGCGGAGGACACGCTGGGCAACCTGTTTACCCAGGTGTTTGCTTCCGGCTGGGCCGCCGAGGGGCTGAGCGTGGTGTGGCATGCCGGCGAGCCGATGGTGCTGCCGATAGAGTTCTACCGGCGGGCGTTTCGGCTGGTCGACGAATTGCGTCCGGCCGATGTGCCGGTCAGCCATTCGTTTCAGACCAACGGAACGCTGATCGACGAGGCCTGGTGCCGCTTTATCGTCGACGAGCATATCGGCATCGGAGTCAGCATCGACGGGCCCCAGCGGTTTCACGACCGCAACCGGGTGACCCGGTCTGGGCGCGGCACGTTCGACAAGACTATCGCCGGCGTGCGGCTTCTGCGTCGGCACGGCGTGCCGTTTCACGTGATATCGGTGCTGTCGTCGGCAAGCCTCGCGGCGCCGCAGGCGATGTTTGATTTTTACGTCGGCGAAGGGATCGAAAACGTCTGCTTCAATGTCGAGGAGAGTGAAGGCGGACACGTTTCGGAAACCTTCGCCGCTAGCGGCATCGACCGGCTCTATTACCGGTTCCTGAGCGAATTCTGGCGACTGGCGGCGGCCTCGCCCGGCAAGCTCGCCTTCATCCGCGAGATCGATGACGCGACCAGGCAAGTGCTGCGGCCGCAGGAAGCCGGGTTTTCCAATCAATTGGTCGAGCCGTTTGCGGTGACCAGCATGGACTGGTGCGGCAATATCGCGACGTTCTCGCCCGAGCTGCTCGGCATGAAAAGCGCCGATTACGGCGATTTCATCATAGGCAACATCAACCGAGATTCGCTGGCCGACATGGCGCAGCACCCAGTGCTCGCCCGGATGCTCGCCGACATTCGCGCCGGGGTCGCGCAATGTCGAGAAAGCTGCGAATATTTCAGCGTCTGCGGCGGCGGAGAACCGGTCAACAAGCTGTTCGAAAACGGCAGCTTTGCCACCGCCGAGACGACCTATTGCCGAATGACCAAGATGCGGGCGACCGATCTGGTGCTCGATCGTCTGGAACGGATGCGCCTTGCAGGCGATCTTACGGCTTCGGCCGCAGGTGTCGCCACGGTGTCAACCGGCGTCGCCTCGCCGGTGATGTAGGACGGACGGCCGAGGGCCGTTCCGGCGTAATGGCAAACGACTCGGAGGATGGGGATGACGAGAATCGTTGCAAAGCTTTGTGCCGCGGCCGCCTCCGTGGCGCTGATCGCCGGGTTCGGGGGAATCGCCGCGGCCCAGCAGCCGCCCAAGACGGTCGCGTCGGGGCCGCCGGGCGCGGGAAGCTATCCCGATACCAGCCAGGAAAGCGATGCGGCTGGCCCGTCGGGTGCCTCACGGCCGCTTGAGATGCCGGTGCTGTACGTGACCAGCATCGAGGTGATGCCGACCTCGGCTAACCCGAAGCTCGATATCATCCGGGTGACCGGCCTCGCCAGCTCGGCCGGGTGGAGCGCCCCGCAACTGGTGCCGTTCTTCTATGGCAAGCCGGCTGACGGCATCCTCGATCTGCAATTCATCGCCACCAGCCCCGAGCAGTCGCAAAAGGCTGAGGGCTTTCAGCCGTTGAGTGCGCTGTTCACCCTCGAAGCCGGGCACGATTTCAAGGGTGTGCGGGTGCGCGCCGGGGCCAACGCGATCGAATTGAAGCAGATGTCGGGCAGCGTCCAGACGACGATCAAGGCCGACAGCGGCGGCGATATGATCGGCAAGAAATTCGTCGAGAAGGGGCCGGCCGGGCCGGGCGTGGTCACCGCCGCCGAGCTGCCGCGCGGGTTCCGCACGATCACCCCGACTCACGGCGTTGCCGGGATCACTCACAACCCGAACCGCCTCAACGTGATCCTCGACAGCGACAGCAAGATCGTCATGACGTTCTGGGAGTAATTTCCCGGCGCGTTGCCTGAGGCGCCGGACCGGATGTGCCCGGTCTGGCGCCGCCCGGCGGCCGAAACCGCTCGAATGCCTCGCGCCATCGCGACGCCTCTCCAGGCGTTGCCGCTCGGCCCGCCGGTCGATGAGATCGCGCGGCTGCCGGCCCAGCACCCGATCTTCAACAAGTTATCCCGCCTCGCTGCGCGCGGCCGCGGCGCAATGGCGCTTTGCGACTTTTGCGTTCGTCCACACGATCATGCGGCAGGGCAGCCGCGACGCCTTTGCCCACCTTATCCTCGATGGCGACGAGATCGAGCGCGCCGCACCGCGGATCGAGTAGCTCGGCAAGCTGGACCTGATCGGCCAGGTGATGACCCGGCCGATCGGCGGGCTCGATTTCATCTTTCAATACCCGGTTCATCTTCCAATACCCGGCAGACGCGGTCTGAACGCGGCCTTGAATCGGGCGCGGCCGTGCCGATCTTCCGGCGTTGCTGTCCTCGCGGTTGCGCCGCGCGGTGCTAGGCGCTATAGAGCGCGGCCGGTCGGCGGAGTGTAGCTCAGCCTGGTAGAGCACCGCTTTCGGGAGGCGGGGGCCGGAGGTTCAAATCCTCTCACTCCGACCAGCTTTTCCCGCGTTCCACCGCACACGCTTCCCGGGCGGGTGGGGCGCCGGTCTTACGGCTTGTTGCCGAGCGCTCCCTCGGCAACCAGCACCTCGTGCGCCGCGCGAAACGCATCGAGCCCGGCGGGAATGCCGCAATAGGCGGTGGCGTGCAGCAGCGCCGCCTTGATCTCGTCGACGGTCACGCCGTTGTTGAGCGCCCCTTTTACGTGCAGCTTGATCTCCGGGGCGCGGTTGAGCGCGGTCAGCATCGCCAGGTTCATCAGGCTGCGCGTCTTGCGGTCGAGGGTTCCCTCGCCCCACGCCCAGCCCCACGCCCAGGCGGTCGTCGCGCGCTGGAACGACATCATGAAATCGTCGGCCCGCGCCATCGAGGCATCGACGTATTCGGGGCCCAGCACCTCGCGCCGGATCGGCATGCCCTTTTTGAACAATGCGTCGTCTTCACCCATGCTCACCTCCTGCACTTGTGGAATGCAGATTCCGGGATCGCCGCTGAGCGGCACTCAGGAATGACGGCCGGAAGAGGCAGACCCTTCGATCCGCACCGCCAACCACTAATAGGCACGCTCAGTCGCGAACGCGGCGGTTTCGAGCAGCGCGCGGCGCAGCGGCCCATCGGCAAAGATCGACAGGGCCTCGGCCGCCGCTGCGGCATAGCGACCGGCGCGGGCGCGAGTCTCGGCGAGTGCGCCGCGCCGCTCGACGAGGCGAATCGCGCGGTCGAGGTCGTCCGGGCCTTGTTCACCGTCCTCCAGCGTGCGGCACCAGAACGCCCGCTCATCGGCGTCGCCGCGGGCAAACGCGATCAGGATCGGCAGCGTGATCTTGCCGTCCCGGAAATCGTCGCCAACAGTCTTGCCGAGCTCGCTCTGGTGCGCCGAGAAATCGAGCATGTCATCGATCAACTGAAAGGCGATGCCCAGATTGCGCCCAAAGCTTTCGAGCGCCGCTTCCTCGGCCGCCGGGCGCTCGGCGATGATGGCGCCGATGCGGCTCGCCGCAGCGAACAGCGCCGCGGTTTTGGCCTCGATGACCTCGAGATAGGCGGCCTCGGTGGTCGCCGTGTCGTTGGCTGTGATCAGCTGGTGCACCTCGCCCTCGGCGATCACCGCGGCGGTCTGCGACAGGATTTCGAGAACGCGCAGCGAGCCGTCTTCGACCATCAGCTCAAACGCGCGGGCGAACAGGAAATCGCCGACGAGCACGGCGGGCTTGTTGCCCCACACCGCGTTGGCGGTGTCGCGGCCGCGGCGCAATTCGCTGGCATCGACCACGTCGTCGTGCAGCAGCGTCGCGGTGTGGATAAATTCGACCGCGGCGGCCAGCGCCAGATGGCGATCGCCGCAATAGTTGCAGAGCCGTGCGGTGGCGAGGGTCAGCATCGGGCGCAGTCGCTTGCCGCCGGCCGAGACAATGTGTCCGGCGAGCTGTGGAATCAGCGCCACCGGGCTGTGCATGCGGTCGACGATAAGCGCGTTGACCCGCTCCAAATCGGGGCGCAGCAACTGCAACAGCGGGTCCAGCGAGGGGCCCGACTGCCCCTGATCGCGATCAATACTCGGCACCCGCGCCACGGGTTCTCCCATCAGGTCGCCGCGCGGCCGCGTCTCCGGCAGACAGGCTTGACGCGCGAGACGGCGAGCGAGCATAGAATGACGGTGGGGCCGGTCAAGTGCCGTACCGTCCTGGCGGCGGCCGCTCTGCCGCGCCATGCCACGGGCTGCCTGATGAAAGAGCTGCTGCGCACCAACGACATCGTTCGCCTGTCCTGGCTCCAGGCGGTGCTCAACGACGCCGGGATCGACTGCCTCGTACTCGACCAGCATACCAGCCTTGTCGAAGGCAGCATCGGCGCGATCCAGCGCCGGTTGATGGTCAGCGAGCGCGACCTTGCACGGGCCACGGCGCTGGTGGCTCAGGCCGAGGCGGCGTCGCGATGAGCGAGGCGCCGGATCGCGGCGCGGTTACCGAGGACCACCTGCTCGGCGGCCGGATTCGCCTGCGCCAGCCGGCTGACGGCGCGCGCGCCGCGATCGACCCAGTATTTCTCGCCGCCGCGGTGACCGTGGAGCCGAGTCACCAGGTACTCGAAATCGGCTGCGGCACCGGCGCGGCGATGCTGTGCCTAGCGGCGCGGGTGCCGCATTGCCGGATCGTCGGGCTGGAGATGCAGCGCGAACTCGTCCGCATCGCCGGCGACAACGTGATCCTCAACGGGATGAGCGGCAGGCTGTCGGTGATGACCGGCGATCTGCTGGCCCCGCCGCCGCGGCTCAGCCCTGGGGCGTTCGACCACGTGATGGCCAACCCGCCCTATATCGCGCGGGGCCACGGCAGTGAGCCGGCGACCCCGGAAAAATCGGCTGCGACGATCGAGGGTGCGGCCGAACTCGGCGATTGGGTGCGGTTCGCGCTGACGATGCTGCGCGCCAAGGGCACGCTCTATTTCATCCACCGCGCCGACCGCATCGACGCGCTGCTGGCGCAGCTTGCCGGGCGCGCCGGCGAGGTGGTGGTGTTTCCGCTATGGCCGGGGGCGGGCCAGCCGGCGAGTCGCATCCTGGTGCGCGCGCGCAAGCAAATTGCGGCCCCCGCCCGGCTTGCCGCCGGCCTTGTGCTGCACGAGCCCGACGGCCGGTTCACCGCCGCGGCCGAGGCGGTGCTGCGCGGCGGCGCGCCGTTGACGCTGTAGCGGCCGGCGGCGGCGATGCCCATGTATGACGCGGCATGAACCTGCGCCCGCTGCTCCGCAAGCTTCCGATCGAGCGGTTCCGCAACCCGCCGCCGGTCGTGCCGGTGGTGCGGTTCGACGGGGTAATCGCGTCGCGGCAATGGCGCGGCTCGATGTCGCTGGCGAGCCATGCCGGTGCGCTCGACCGCGCGTTTCGCCTGCACGACATCGCCGCGCTGGCGATCGTCGTCAATTCCCCGGGCGGCGCGCCGGTCCAGTCGGCGCTGCTCTACCGGCGCATCCGCGCGCTCGCCGACGAGCACAAGGTGCCGGTCTTTGCCTTTGCCGAGGACGTGGCGGCCTCGGGCGGGTACTGGCTGGCGCTGGCCGGGGATGAAATCTATGCCGAGGAAACCTCGCTATTGGGTTCGATCGGGGTGGTCAGCGCCGGGTTCGGCTTTACCCGGCTGATCGACCGGCTGGGTATCGACCGGCGGCTCTATACCGCCGGCGAGCGGAAATCGCTGCTCGACCCGTTTTCGCCGGAAAAGGCCGAGGATCTCGACCGGCTCACCGGGTTGCAGGCCGACATCCACGCCGCGTTCAAAGACCATGTGCACCGCCGTCGCATCGGTAAGATCGACCCGGCCGACGAGACCCTGTTCAGCGGCGACATATTGACCGGGCGTATGGCGCTGGCGCGTGGCCTGATCGACGGGATCGGCGACCTGCGCTCGGTGATGCGGGCGCGGTTCGGCGACAAGGTGCGGCTGGTGCCGGTCGCGGTCGAACGCCGCCGCCGGCTGCTTACCCGCCGCCGGCCGTTTGTCACCGGCGAATCGCTGAGCCTGCTCGGCGATATCGCCGACTGGCTTGAGGCGCGCCTGATGTGGGCGAAATACGATCTGTGATTGCTGGTTCGCTTTGGGTTTGCCGATCTCGCGGCATCCCGCTAAACCTGCCCAATGATCTCGCTGCCAAAGCTGATCGAGATCGCGCTGGTTATCTTCGCGGTCTGGTACACGGTGCGCTGGCTCAACCGGCGGCCGGCGGCACAGCCGCGGCGCCGGCCGGCAGCGCAAAGAACCGCGGCATCCCCGCCCCGGGTCGAGGCCGAGGATCTGGTCGCCTGCCCAGTGTGCGGCGCCTATGTCGCGCAAAGCGCCCGGCGGTGCGGCCGGCCGACCTGCCCGCGGCCGCGCTGAGCCGCGCGTGGGGGCAGCGATGGCGGCGACGTCGAGCTTTCAGGGCCTGATCCTCGAACTGCAGCGGTTCTGGGCGTCGCAGGGCTGCGTGATTTTGCAGCCCTACGACGTTGAGGTCGGCGCCGGCACGTTCCATCCTGCGACGGCGCTGCGTGCGCTGGGGCCGCAACCGTGGCGCGCTGCCTATGTCCAGCCGTCGCGCCGCCCGACCGATGGGCGGTATGGCGAAAACCCGAACCGGCTGCAGCATTACTACCAACTCCAGGTGATCCTGAAGCCGGCCCCGGCCGACAGCCAGGGGCTGTACCTGAAGAGCCTCGCAGCGCTCGGTATCGATGCCGCGAAGCACGACATCCGCTTTGTCGAGGACGATTGGGAAAGCCCGACGCTGGGCGCCTGGGGCCTCGGCTGGGAGGTATGGCTCGACGGCATGGAGGTCAGCCAGTTCACCTATTTCCAGCAGGTCGGCGGAATCGAATGCGACCCGGTCTCGACCGAGCTGACCTATGGGCTCGAACGGCTGGCGATGTATGTGCAGGGCGTCGACAGCATCTATTCGCTCGATTACAACGGCCTGCCGAAAGGGCGGGGCGGCATCTCCTACGGCGACGTGTTCCTGCGCGCCGAGCGCGAGTTTTCCGCCTATAATTTCGAGCGTGCCAACACCGAGAAGCTGTTCGAGCATTTCCGCGACGCCGAGGCCGAATGCTCGGCGCTGCTCAACGGCGGCGACGGCGGCAACCGCTCGGCACTCGCCCTGCCGGCCTATGACCAGGCGCTGAAGGCGAGCCATCTGTTCAACCTGTTGGACGCGCGCGGGGTGATCAGCGTCACCGAGCGCGCCGCCTATATCGGCCGGGTGCGCGCGCTCGCCAAATCGTGCTGCGAAGCCTGGCTGGCGGGCGCGTAACGTGGGCGAACTCCTCCTCGAACTGCTGTCGGAGGAAATCCCGGCACGGATGCAGCGCCGCGCGATTGACGACCTTGTCGGGCTGGTGCGCGACAAGCTGGCCGGCGCAGAGATCCCGGCGGGCAGCATCGAGGGGTATGTGACGCCGCGGCGGCTCACGGTGATTGCCGACGGCATCAAGCTGACCCAGCCCGACCGCAGCGAAGAGCGGCGCGGGCCGCGCGTCGGCGCGCCGGAGGCGGCGATCGGCGGGTTTCTGCGCGCCGCGGGGCTGTCGTCACTCGACCAGTGCGAGGTGCGGGCGACCGATCGCGGCGAATTCTATTTCGCGGTGATCCGCCAGACCGGGCGGCGCACCGGCGAACTGCTGCCCGGCCTGCTGCTGGCCGCGATCGGCGAATTGCCGTGGCCGAAATCGATGCGCTTTCCGGCCGCCGAACTGCGCTGGGTGCGGCCGCTCAATTCGGTGATCTGCCTGTTCGACGGCGCGGTGGTGCCGCTGGCGCTGGGCGACGTGCCGGTCGGGCGGGTGACGCGCGGCCACCGGTTTCTGGCGCCGGGCGAGATTTCGGTCGCAAGCCCCGCCGATTACCGCGACAAGCTCGAAGCGGCGCACGTTGTGCTCGACCGCGAGCGGCGGCGGCAGCTGATTGCCGACGGGCTTGCGGCGCTGGCGGTGCGGGAGGGGCTGCGGGTCAAGCCCGATGACGGGCTGCTCGACGAGGTGACCGGGCTCGTCGAATGCCCGGTGGTGCTGATGGGGCGGATCGACGCGGATTTCGTACGGCCCTTGCCTGATGGCCTGCCGCCCGAGGTGCTGGCGACCGCGATGCGCACGCACCAGAAGTATTTTTCGTGCCGCAACCCGGATGGCAGCCCGGCGCCGCGTTTCCTGTTTGTCGCCAACAACCGCACCGCGGATGGCGGCGCGGCAATCAGCGCCGGCAACGAGCGGGTGTTGCGCGCTCGGCTGTCGGACGCGCGGTTTTTCTGGGACCAGGACCGCAAAGTGCGGCTCGAAGACCGCGTCGA
>DATLRD010000085.1:0-11427 GCA_035534855.1 Allostellaceae bacterium
TTTGACAGAAAGCGCATGCGGCGGTCGATCTCGCGCAGGCGCTTTTTGCCGTAAAGGTAATCGCCGTTTTCCGAGCGGTCGCCGTTGCCGGCGGCCCAGGCGACGACTTCGACCACCTTGGGCCGCTCGACCCGCTGCAATTGGTGCAGTTCGTCCTGCAGGCGGCGAAAGCCGGCCGGGGTCATATAGTTCTTGAACCCGGCGGGCAGCGCGGCGGGCTCGTCGGGCAGGGTGTCGTCGGTTTCGGCCTCGGCCTCGGCGTCTTCCTTGGTAAAGGCTTTGCTCATGCGGATGCTGACCCTCTCGGCCGTCATTCCCGCGAAAGCGGGAACCCAGGGCAAGCGATGAGTCGGCCGCTCCTGGGCCCCCGCCTTCGCGGGGGTGACGATTGAAGTGTGGCGTGCGCCGCCCTCATTCCGCCGCGCTCGTGCCGGGGCGGATCGTCTTGGCAACCGCGCGGAACGGGTAGACGAACTGGCGCACGATCCCCTTGGGCAGCGGAATGCCGACCGTGCCGTATTTGCGCGGCCAGGCGCGCTTGTCGCGCGGCAGGTAGAACGTGCCGAACAGCCAGTCGATCACCGGCAGGTGCGCGACATAGTTCTTGTCGATCGCCGCGTCGTCCGACGAATGGTGCCAGTGGTGGTAGCGCGGCGAGCAGAACACGTATTTGAAGGGGCCGAGGTCCCAGCCGATGTTGGAGTGAATGAGGCCGGCCTGGAACCCGGCAAAGACGATGTAGAGGGTCAGCGGCTCCTGGGCGATGCCGAGGATGAAGGCCGGGATCAGCACGCAGGTGCGGGTTACCAGCGGCTCGAGGAAATGCAGGCGCGAGCCGGCGATCCAATCCATGTGCTCGACCGAATGGTGCACCGCGTGGATCGGCCACAGAAACTTGACCTCGTGCATCGAGCGGTGGATCGCATACTCGACGAGGTCGGCGAGGGCGATCGCCATCACGAATTGCAGCGCCCATGGCAGGCCGGAAACGAACTCCTGCAATTCACGATTAACCGCCCACGAGAAAAACGTCGGCGCAAACATCGTCGCGGCAAAAGCGTAGATGCCGATCAGCAGGTGGTTGAGCAGGAAATACCGCGAATCGTGCCACCAATCGGGGCGCAGGATCGGCTGGGTGCGCAGATGCGGCCACAGCTTTTCGAGAAAGATGAAAATCATCGCCGACAGCATCAGGTCGAGGATGAACCAGTCGAGGCCGATATAGCCCGGCGCGGCATAGCGCGGCCCGACCTGAACCCAGGCGCCGCCGCCCCACAGCGCCAGGAGCGTCAGGCTGATGCCGATCGCGCCCATCAGCTTGTGGCGGTTGAGGATGAAGGTGACGAGGCCGAACGCGGCGGAAAACAGCATGCCGCCGCCGAGCAGATAGCGCATCTGGTCGACCGTATAGGCGGCGCGCAGTTGCGGCGTCGTCAGGAAATCAGGATAGCGAAAGCACAAAACGCCGAGCACGCTCAGCGCGCCGAGCGTCACCGACACCCAGCCACTGATCCTGCCCTCGCCGAATTTGAATGCGGCGTCCGAGGTCGGTTGGCTCATCGGTTCCCCCTCCGGGGCTCAAGGTTCGTCACCGCCATCCTAGCGCAGAACCGTCGGCGATCCGACGACAGCGTGATTGCTCGCCATCAGGCGGCTCGGCCTTTACACTCGGCACAACCGTTCGGGGATTTCAGGGAGGCGCGCGTGAAGCTGGTGCTGTTCCAGGCCGCGGGGCAAGACGAGCCGGTGCCCGGGTTGATGACCGATCGCGGCATCGTCGACATCTCGAACGTGGTGGCGAAGGGCTATACCCCGCAGCTGACGATGCAGGGGATCATCGACCATTTCGAGCGGCTGCGCCCGACCTTGCACGAGCTCGAAACGTGGGCTGAGCCGCTGTCGCTCGACTCGGTGCGGCTGCGCCCGCCGCTGCCGCGGCCCGGCAAGATCCTGTGCTGCATCGCCAATTACTGGGAGCATGCACAGCGCGAGGCGCGCCCGCTCAACATGTTTCTGAAAAATCCTGAGGCGGTGGTCGGCCCCGGCGACACGATCGTGCTGCCCGAATTCACCGAGCCGTGGATCTTCATGCACGAGGCCGAGCTGGCGCTGGTCATCAAGGGGCCGGTCAAGAAGGTGAGCCAGGCCGATTGGCAGAAGGCGGTATTCGGCTATACCTGCCTGATCGACGTGTCGGCGCGCGGCGAGGGGCGGCGCACCTGGAAAACCGGGAGCTGGCTCGGCAAATCGTTCGACACGTTTGCGCCGATCGGCCCGTGCATCGTCACCGCCGACGAGATTCCCGAGCCCAACGGCCTCGTCGTGCGCTTCTGGAACGACGGGCAATTGCGCCACAACTACAACACCGACGACATGGAGCACCGGGTGCCGGCGCTGATCGAGTTTGCCTCGACGGTGATGACGCTCAACACCGGCGACCTGATCGCCTGCGGCACCAACCACGAAGGGCTCGGCGCGCTGCAGGACGGCGAGACGGTCGAGATCGAAATCGAGCGGATCGGCAAGATGCACCTCAACGTCGTCGATCCGCTCAAGCGCCAGTGGGAGCGCGGCGTTTACATGGGGGCCGATTCGACCAACCCCGAGGCGGTCAAGCGCCATCGCCCGCAGGGGTGACGAACGCGCCTAAAGGCGCACAGGCACGCAAGGCGCAAGGGGAGACGCGCGATGAACCCACCGACCCGGCTGTTTCCGGTCGTTGCGCTGCTGCTGGCGGTCGGCGCGACACCGGCGCTGGCACAGAATGCCGGTCCGCCCGCCGCCTCGCCGCCACCGGCGGCGGCTCAGGGCTCGACCCCGGCGCCAGTGCCGACGCAGGCCCCGCCGCCGGAAGCCAAATCGCCGCCGGCCGCGACCGCGGCACCGGCCCCGACCGGCGCGGCCTATGTCGTCTCCTATGTCGAGGTCGGCCCGGCCGCGGCCCACAAGGCCGCGATCATCCTGCACCGCTACGCTGTGCAAACCCGCCGCGCCGCCGGCAATACCGAATGCATCGCGCTGCGCGAGCACGACCGGCCGGGCCGCTTCGCGCTGGTCGAGGCATGGCAGGACCAGGCGGCGCGCGACGCGCACGCGGCGGCCGCAAACGCGATGGCCGAGGCGCTGCAGCCGCTGCTGGTCGCGCCGATCGATGACCGGCCGAGCGTCGGGCTCGATGTCGCGCCGCTGGCGCCGGGCGCGGTCAGCGCCAAGGGCGTTGTCTACGTGTTGACCCATGTCGACGTGATCCCGCCGGGCAAGAACCAGGCGATCGTGCTGGTCAAGGCGCTCGCCGCCGCCGGCCGCAAGGCCGACGGCAATTTGTTCTACGACGTGCTGCAGCAGGGCAACCGCGCGAACCACATGACGCTGTTCGCGGGGTGGCGCGCCCGGGGCGACCGCAACGCCTATGTTATTTCCGACGCCGCCAAGGAATTCCGCACCAAGGAATCTCCGCTCGCCGGCGCGCTCTACGACGAGCGGCTCTACGAGGCGGTGCGGTAGAGAGACCCTCGCCCGATCTGCCCCCTCACTCTCCCCGCGTGCGGGAAGAGTGAGGGGGGCAGCGTCTTACACCGCTGCGATCATCTCGATCTCGACCATCGCCTCGGGCTGGGCGAGGCGGCTGATCTCGATCGTCGTGCTGGTCGGCGAGGCGACGCCGAAATAGCGCATCCGTACCTCGCGACATTGCGAGAATGCCGCGTAGTCGGTCACGTAGGTGTTGGTCTTGACCACGTCGGCCCAGGTTGCGCCGGCCGCCTTGAGGCAGGCATCGAGGTTTTTGAAGGTCTGTTCGAGCTGGGCGCGCATGTCGCCGGGGCCGACGATGTTGCCGCTGGCGTCACGGGCGAGCTGGCCGGCGATGTAGATGATCTTGCCGGGCCCGGTCACGCTGACGACGTGCGAGTAGGCAGGTTTACCCTCGTGCATCAGCACGTGCACCCCCGGCGGCTGCGTGCGTTCGATCTTGACGGCCATCGCGTTCCTCCCGACAGGTGTTCTTCGGCGCCGACAATGCCGCTAGTGTGGCGGCCGGCGCAATCGACGCGAGGCACGATCAGCATGGCGGCCGAAACCCCCGTTACCCGGCATTACGGCAGCGCCGGCATCGCCGAGCGCATCCTCGCCGCGCTGCGCACGGTCCACGGCGCCGACGCGCCGGTCACGGTCGACGCGCTGTCGGTGCTCGATCAATTCCATGGCCGCGGCATCGTCGCGACGCGGGAGCTGGTCGAGATGCTGAAACCGCAGCCGCAAGAGCGCGTGCTCGACATCGGCTCGGGCATCGGCGGGCCGGCACGGTGGATCGCCGCTCACTGCGGGTGCGCCGTGACCGGGGTCGACCTGACCGCGGCGTTCTGCGAGGCGGCGCGGGCGCTCAACGCGGCGACCGGGCTCGCCGATCGGATCACGATCATCGAGGGCAGCGCGCTGGCGCTGCCGGTGCCGGACGGCGCGTTCGACTGCGCCTATTCGCAGAACGTGGTGATGAACATCGCCGACAAGCTCGGCATGTACCGCGAGGCGTTTCGCGCATTGCGGCCGGGCGGCCGGCTCGCGCTGTCGAATTTGTGCGCCGGGGCCAACGGCGGGCTGATCTTTCCGGTGCCGTGGGCCGAGACGGCGGCCACCAGTTTTCTTGCGACCCAGGACGAGATGCGCGCCGATCTTGCCGCCGCCGGGTTCGAGATCGTGGCGTTCCGCGACGCCTCGGCCGAAGCGCTGCCGGCGACGATCCGCAACCGCGAGCGGCTCGAACGCGACGGGCCGCCGGCGCTCGGCACCCACCTGATCATGGGCGAGCGGCTGGTGCAGATGCAGATCAACTCGGCGCGCAACGCCGAGGAGGGCCGGGTCGCGCCGGTCGAGGCGCTGGTCAGGAAGCCAGGATAGCGCGCCGAGCCGGCGGCCGGCGCAGCGACCAGAACGCGACGACGCCGCACAGATACGAGGCGATCGACAGGATGAAGGCGAGCCGATAGCTGCCCGAAACGTCGAAGATGTACCCGGCAGCCCACGAGCCGATCGCCGCGCCGAGGCCGCTGCCGATCGTGATCACGCCGAGGATCGTGCCGAGCCGCGGGCCGGGAAACAGATCGGCGGTCTTGGCGGTGATCGCCGGGCCGCGCGCGCCCCAGGTCAACCCGAAAAAGCAGGCGTGCAGCCACAGCAGCAGGTGCTGGGTCGGGCTGTGGATCAACAGCGCGCAAATGACGCCGACGATCGAAAACCCGTAGGCGAGCACGGCCGACAACTCGCGCCCGATATAGTCCGACACGGTGCCGGTGGCGATCGTGCCGAACACCGCGAGAAACGCGCCGACCCCGAGCACGCTGGCAGCGTAGAGCGGATCGAACCCGATATCGATGGCGAAGGCCAACTGGTGCAGCGACACGAAAAAGCTGCCGAGCCCGGTAAACAGATAGACCGCGAACAACAGCCAGAAATGCGGCGTGCGCATCGCCTCGCCGAGCGTCCAGCCGCGCTCCGGCGCGAACGGCTGGTTGGGCGCGACCGGCGTGCCGTCGGGCTCGGGCTGCGTGCGGCCGCTGCGCCGGAACAGCGCGGCCAGCGGCAGGATCACCGCCGCCATGAAGGCGGCCTGCACCAGATAGGTCGTGCGCCAGCCGAGCGCGGCGATCAGAAATGTCGTCGTCGGCGCCGAGATCGCGCGGGCCAGCCCGTTGGCCGATTGCACGATCGAAATCGCCATGCCGCGCCGCCGCACGAACTGCCGCGACAGGATCGGCACGAAAACGACGAGGCCGAGGCAATTGGCGCCCAGCGTCATCACCACGCCGTAGAGCCCGATCAACTGCCACAGCGAGTTGACCATCGCGCTGCCGGCGAGGCCGACGACGAGCAGGCTGCCGCCGAGCAGCAAGAGCCGGCGCGGCCCGAGCCGGTCGACCAGCGAGCCGACCACCGGGGCGCTGCCGCCGGCGACCAACTGCGACACCGAATAGGCGACCGAGGTCTCGGCCCGGCTCCAGCCGAACGCGTCGATGAACGCGATCAGAAAGACCGTGTAGGACTGCATCATGCCGGCGGCTATCGTGAAACCGGTAAACGCGCCGAACAGGGTGAGCCAAGCATGCCGTGGGGTTGCGCGCCGGGAACTGGTATCGCTCATCGCGGGGATCGTGGGCGAATTTGACGTCGCCGTCACCCGCGCCAGACGCAGGCCGGAGTTGCTTCGGCGCGTCCGTAATGACAGAACTACCGGATGCCGCAATTCTACCGCCCGCCGCTCGACGGCAGCGAGGAAGACCCGTTTGCCCGCGACGGCGACGACAAGCTGATCCGTCGCGGGTATTGGCTGGGGCTCAGCGACCGTTCGATCGTGCTGTTGATGATGCAGGGCATCGGCATCCGACTGACCGCCGACGAGAAGCGCGCGCATCTCGCCGATATCCGCCGCGAACACCTGATCGACCAGGTGCTGGCGCCGGAAATATTGCCGCCGGAGCGGCGGTAAGCTCCCTTTTGACGTCATCCCGGCCTGCGCCGGGACGACGTTTATGGGCGTGGCCGCACCATGTCGATGTGCGGCACGCCGGCATCGTCGTATTCGCCCGAGACCGCCGCGAACCCGAGGCCGGCATAGAACGAGGCGAGATAAGTCTGCGCACTGACCGCGACCGGCCGGCCGGGGTGGTCGCGCCGCGCCACCGCCAGCGCCGCGTGCATCAGCCGCCGCGCCAGGCCGTGACCGCGAAACTCCGGCGCGACACAGACCCGTCCGATCCTCACCCGATCCGCCTCGGCGATCAGCCGGAGATAGCCGGCAAGCGTCTCTTCGGACCGCGCCAGCAGATGTGCGGCGGCCGGGTCGCACCCGTCGAGGTCTTCGTAGGCTGATTTCTGCTCGACGACGAAGACCGCCTGGCGAAAGCGCAGCACCTCGTAGAGCAGCGGCGCCGGCATATCGGCGAAGCGGTGCCAGATGAGCGCCACGGGTTCGTCTTTGGTCATAGCTGAGCCTTGGTTTCGCCTATTATACCTGTGACGGGCGGCCCCTCACCCGCCTCGCGGCGCTCGGCACCCTCTCCCGCATGCGGGAGAGGGGGGACCAGACGCGTAGCGGCTGGTGGGTGAGGGTCGGCTTCGGCGGCGAGGCTATGCGCGATGGACAGGATCGAACTCAACGGCCGTTTCTACCAGCCGCCGCGCGCGGCGGTCGCGGTGATCTGCGCCGACGGCTGCGACCCCGCCTATCTCGATGCCGGGTTTGCCAAAGGCGCGCTGCCGGAATTGGCGCGGTGCCGCGAGGCGGGATTTTACGCGCTCGCCGACGCGGCGATGCCGACCTTCACCAACCCCAACAACGTCTCGATCGTCACCGGCGCGCCGCCTTCGGTGCACGGCATTTCGGGCAATTTCGCGCTCGATCGCGCGACCGGCGCCGAGATCATGATGACCGAGCCCGCATTGCTGCGCGGCGACACGATCCTGGCGCTGATGTCGCGGGCCGGCATGCCGGTCGCGGCAGTGACCGCGAAGGACAAATTGCGCCGGCTGCTGGGCCACAAGCTGCGCGGCATCTGTTTTTCTTCGGAGCGGGCCGATCGCTGCACGGTTGCCGAGCACGGCATTGCCGGCGTCGAGGCGCTGGTCGGCCGCGCGGCGCCCGACATGTATTCGGCCGATCTGTCGCTCTACGTGCTCGACGCCGGCATTCGCCTCGTCGAGCAGGGCCGGGCGCGGCTGCTCTATCTGTCGCTGTCGGATTACGTGCAGCATGGCCATGCGCCCGACGAAGAGGAGGCACTCGCCTTTCACCGGGCGCTCGACGCGCGCATCGCGCGGCTCGTCGCGCTCGGCTGCGTCGTCGCGATGACCGCCGACCACGGCATGAACGACAAGGCGCTGCCCGACGGCACGCCCCACCTGATCCTCGCCGAAGACCTGCTCAACGCCAGATTCGGCGCCGGTGCGGTGCGGGTGATCTGTCCGATCACCGACCCGTTCGTGCGCCATCACGGGGCGCTCGGCTCGTTCGTCAGGATCTATCGCCAGCGGGACGACGTGCCGCTCGACGCGCTCTCCGCGGTGTTGCGCGAGTTGCCGGGCGTCGATCTGGTGCTCGACCGCGCGGCGGCGAGCGACCGCTGGGAATTGCCGTGGGACCGCGAGGCCGATCTCGTCGTCACCGGCGACCGCAACACCGTGCTGGGCGCCACCGCGGCCGAGCACGATCTTTCGGCGCTCGCCGGGCACCGGCTGCGCTCGCATGGCGGGCGCAGCGAGCAGATCGTGCCGTTTGTGCTGTCGCACCCGCTCTCGCCCGAATACCGCACGCGCGCGGCATCGTCGCGGCTGCGGAATTTCGATATCTTCGATTATGCCCTGAACGGGGTGGTGTGAGCGGGAGCGGACATGGCCGGTGAGACGCGCGCCGTCATCGTGATCTGCGACAGCCTGCGCGCCGATCTGATCTCGCCCGAGGATGCGCCGTTCCTCAGCGAACTGGCCCGGCGCGCGGCGCATTTCACCGCGCATCGCAGCGTGTTTCCGTCGACGACGCGGGCCAGCTCGGCGTCGATCGCGACCGGCTGCCAGCCGGGACGGCATGGCCTCCTCGGCAACACGATGGCACTCGACGAAGGCGGCGGTCTGGTGTGCCGCAACGCCGGCGCGCCCGATTTTCGCGACCGGATGCGCCGCGCCACGGGCCGCACGCTGCGCGTGCCGACGCTCGCCGAGCGGCTGCGCTGGCACGGCGAAACCGCGATCACCTGCAGCAACGTGTCGCCCGGCGCGGCCTATTTTCAGGACCCGGACGGGCACGGCTGGGTCTATCACGCCGCCGGCAGCTATGGGCCGGACGGCGCGATCGACGACAAGGCGAGCCGCGGCCTCAGCAAGGGCATCGCCGGCGATGCGGCGATGACCGACCGGTTCTGCGAGGAGATCGTCGAGCAGCGCGCGCCGGGGCTGGCGCTGATGTGGCTGTCAGAGCCGGATTACACCGGCCATCACGGCCCGCTCGGCTCGCCCGGGCACCGCCGCGCGATCGCCGCCGCCGACGCCAATGTGCGGCGCGTGTTCGAGACGGTGCGGCGGCTCGATCCCAAGGGTGACGACATCCTGTTCATCACCGGATCGGACCACGGGATGGAGACCGTGACCGACGCAATCGATCTCGACGGGCTGCTGATCGACGCCCGATTGAAGGAGGGGCGCGGTTCGCCGGATGTCGTGGTCGCGCCGCAAGGCACCGCGGCGACGATCTTTTTCGCCGAGGCGGCGCGCGGCCGCGCCGGCGAGGTAGCACGGTTTCTGGCGCAGCACGAATGGGCCGGCCGCGTCGTCGCCGATGCCGAGCTGGCGGCGCTGTCATTACCGACCGACGGTGCGCTGCGCGTCGCGCTGAGCCTCGCCGCCGACGATCGGGTCAACCCGTTCGGCGTCCGGGGCCATGCCGGGATCGTTGCCGACCCCAACGACCCCGAAAGCAAGATCGGGTTCGGCCAGCACGGCGGGCTCGGCCGCAACGAGCAGAACCCGTTTCTGATGATCGACGGCGGCGGGTTCGAGCCGGGCGCTCGGCGCCTGCCGAGTTCGCTGATCGACATCGCGCCGACCGTGCTGCGCCACCTGCACATGGACCACGACGACACGGACGGGCGCGCGCTGCCGCAGCGCCATGGCTGAGGCCGGCCTTCCGGCGGCGAGCGTCGCAGAGGCCTTGCCCCGCGGCTCGGCGCTCGATGTGCTGCGCATCTTCCTTCGCCTGGGGGTGACCGCGTTTGGCGGGCCGGTCGCGCATCTCGGCTATTTCCGCCGCGAATTCGTCGAGCGCCGGGGCTGGATCGACGAGCACGGGTTTGCCGACATCGTCGCGCTGTGCCAGTTCCTGCCCGGCCCGGCGAGCAGCCAGACCGGCATCGCGATCGGCATCCTGCGCGCCGGGCTGCCGGGCGGGATGGCCGCATGGGTCGGCTTTACGCTGCCGTCGGCGCTGGCGATGATCGTTTTCGGCTACGCGGTAACGCGGCTCGGCGACGTGTCGGGCGCGGCGTGGATCCACGGGCTCAAGATCGTCGCGGTCGCGGTCGTGGCCAATGCGGTATGGGGCATGGCGCGCAACCTGTGCCCGGACCGCCCGCGCGCGACGGTCGCGGTCGGCGCCGCGGTTCTGGTGCTGGCGGTGCCGGAAGCGGTCGGGCAGATCGCGGCGATCGCTGCCGGCGGGCTGATCGGCTGGGCCTTGCTCGGCGACCCGGGCGCTGCGCCGCCGCGCGTGCCGCTGGCGGTCAGCGTGCCGCGTGCGCTGGCGCCGGTCGCGCTGGCGCTGTTCTTCGCGCTGCTGTTCGGCCTGCCGCTGCTGAGCGCGGCGGTGTCGAGCCAGGGTCTCGCCTATTTCGATTCGTTCTACCGTTCGGGCGCGCTGGTGTTTGGCGGCGGCCATGTGGTGCTGCCGCTGCTGCAGGCCGCGGTCGTGCCGCCGGGCTGGGTGTCGAACGATCTGTTCCTCGCCGGGTATGGCGCGGCGCAGGCGGTGCCGGGGCCGCTCTTCACGTTCAGCGCCTATCTCGGCACGGTCGCCGGCCCGGCGCCCAACGGCTGGGTCGGCGGCCTCCTGTGCCTTGTCGCGATCTTTCTGCCGTCGTTCCTCCTGCTGATCGGCGTCTTGCCCTATTGGGATTCGGTGCGGCGGGTGCCGGCGGTGCAGTCGGGGCTGCGCGGGGTCAATGCGGCGGTCGTCGGCATCCTGCTGGCCGCGCTGTACCATCCGGTGTGGACCAGCGCGATCCTGGCGCCGCGTGATTTCGCGATCGCGGTCGCCGCGTTTCTGGCGCTGGTGATCTGGAAATGGCCGCCGTGGCTGGTGGTGGTGCTCGGCGCGGTCGTCACCGCGCTGGTCGCCGCGATCTTCGGGTGAGCGGGAGGACCCGCTCTTGTTACTCCAGCAAGAGCCCCTTGAGCCGGTAGAGCAGGTCGAGGGCTGCGCGGGGGGTGAGGTCGTCGGGCCGGGTTGCGCGGAGCAGCGCCTCGGCGGCTGACGGCGGCGCCGCGGCCTGCGGCGGCGGGGTGCGCTGGGCGACGCGGAACAGCGGCAGGTCGTCCACGAGCCGCGCCGGCGCGCCGGCCGCCTCGCCCTGTTCGAGGATCGCCAGCACTTCCTCGGCGCGCGTGGTCACCGCCTCCGGCAATCCGGCGAGACGGGCGACGTGGATGCCGTAGGAGCGGTCGGCGGTGCCCGGCGCGACCTCGTGCAGAAACACCACGTCGCCCTGCCACTCCTTGACCCGCATCGTGTGGCAGGCAAGGGCCGGGAGCTTGGCGGCGAGCGCGGTCAATTCGTGGAAATGGGTCGCGAACAGCGCCCGGCAGCGGTTGACCTCGTGCAGGTGTTCGAGCGCGGCCCAGGCGATCGACAGCCCGTCGAAGGTTGCGGTGCCGCGGCCGATCTCGTCG
>DATLRD010000086.1:0-71694 GCA_035534855.1 Allostellaceae bacterium
TCGCCGGTGATGTCGAGATCGGGCCTCATGCCAACATCTGGTTCAACGTCGTGATCCGCGGCGACGACGGGCCGGTCCGCATCGGCGCCGGCGCCAACATCCAGGACGGCTCGGTCGTGCATGTGACGATCGACCCGACGAGCGAGCCGCCGCAGCACATCGCGTGCGAGATCGGCGAGGGCTGCGCGGTCGGCCACATGGCGCTGCTGCACGCCTGCCGGCTGGAACCCGGCGCCTTTGTCGGGATGAAGGCGTGCGTGATGGACCTGGCGGTGGTCGAGGCCGGGGCGATGGTCGCCGCCGGCGCCGTGGTCACGCCGCGCAAGCGGGTGAAAGCCGGCGACTTGTGGGCCGGCACCCCGGCGCGCTTCTCGCGCGTGCTCAAGCCCGAGGAGCGCGAGTACATGCGCTGGGTGCCCGAGCATTACCGGCGGCTGGCGGACGAGTATCGGGTTTATAAAGGCCCGGGTTAAGGGGGACGACAACGTTCGGTGCATCGAACATTGCCGGCGACAGTTTCGAGAGGACCAGTCAATCCTCCGCCCGCACCTTTACATAACTTCCCGGCGCGTCTTCGATCGGCTTCAGCTTGCCGTCGCCCGGCACCCGCGCCTTGACCGTGCCGCCGCCATATTGCCCGACCCATTCCTCCCACAGCGGCCACCACGAGCCGTCGTGCTGGGTCGCGCCGGCGAGCCAGTCATCGGGCGAAGGCAGGTTCTTGTCATTGGTCCAGTGCCCGTATTTGCTGCCGGGCGGGTTGACGACGCCGGCGATGTGCCCCGACGACGACAGCACGAACTTGACCGGGCCCGAATAAAGCTGCGTCGCGACATAGGTCGAGCGCCACGGGGCGATGTGGTCCTCGCGGGTCGACAGCAGAAACGCCGGGGTCTTGACCTTGCGCAGGTCGATCTTGATCCCGCCGAGGGTGATCCCGCCGGGCTCCGACAGCAGGTTCTCCTGGTACATCTTGCGCAGGTAAAAGCTGTGCATCGCCGCCGGCATCCGCGTCGAATCCGCGTTCCAGTAGAGCAGGTCGAACGGAAACGGCTGCTTGCCCAAGAGGTAGTTGTTGATGACGAACGACCAGATCAGGTCGTTGGCGCGCAGCATGTTAAAGGTCGTGTGCATTTCGCGCGCGTCGAGATAGCCCTTTTTGTTCATCCGCTCTTCAAGCGCGGTGAGCTGCTCTTCGTCGATGAACACTGAGAGATCGCCGGCCTCGGCGAAATCGACCATCGTCACGAAATAGGTCGCGCTTTTGATGCGGGTGTCGCGCTTGGCCGCCATAAAGGCCAGCGTCGCCGACAGCAGCGTGCCGCCGAGGCAATAGCCGATCACGTTGGCGTCGCGCTCGCCGGTCGCCTCGCGCATCGCGTCGAGCGCGGCGAGCGGTCCTTCGCGCATGTAATCCTCAAAGCTCTTGGCGGCGAGGCGCTCGTCGGGGTTGACCCACGAGATCACAAACACCGTGTGGCCCTGACCGACCGCCCAGCGGATGAACGAGTTCTGCGGCCGCAGGTCGAGGATGTAGAATTTGTTGATCCACGGCGGGATGATCAGCAGCGGCCGTTTTTTTACCGTGTCGGTCGCCGGCGCATACTGGATCAGCTGCATCAAATCGTTCTGGAAGACGACCTTGCCGGGCGTTGTCGCAACATTCTCACCGAGGCGGAACGCCGCCATGTCGGTCATCGAGATGGTGGGCTGGCCCTTGCCGCGCTCGAGGTCGGCGAGCAGGTTTTCCAGCCCCTGCACCAGGTTTTCGCCGCGGCTTTCGATCGTCGCGCGCAGCACCTCGGGGTTGGTCATCACAAAATTCGACGGCGCCAGTGCGTCGACGAACTGCCGCGTATAGAAATCGACCTTGCGCGCGGCGCGCTCGTCGAGTCCGTCGACCTTGCGGACCGCATCCTGGATCGTGCGGGCGGTCAGCAGATAGCTCTGTTTGATGTAGTCGAAGACCGCGTTATCGCTCCACGCCTTGTCGCGAAACCGTCGGTCTTCGGCTGACGCCTCGATCAGCGGCTCGGCGCTGCCGCCCATCAGCCGCTCGCCGGTACGCTGCCACAGCGCCAAATAGTCCTTCCACAGCGATAGCTGCGCCTCGACCAGTCGTGACGGGTCGGCCATCAGCCGCGCGGTCATCTCGAAAAAGGCTGCGCCGATCGCCATCGGAGCCGCCATGTCGGCCGGTGTGTCGTCGCCCTGGCGCTTCAGGAACTCGGCGACAATGCGCTGGCTACGCTCGGCAATGTCGGCAAACTGGCGCGACAGTTCGGCGGGATCGGGCAGGCCGTCCTTGCCGTCGCCGGTCTCCGCCATGCCGATTCCCTCCGCCAATGTCATCATCCCTGCGCGGGCCCAACGCCCCCGGCGCACCCGCTGTGCTGCGGATCAAAGATAGTGACGCGCGGGCCGTGATCTAATACACCACCGCCCAGCTTTACGCCGCCGCCCTGTCGTCGCCGCGTTGCGGTCGGCGCGGTGCGGGCGGTGCCTCGGCCGATGCGTTGGGACTTCGCCGATGCCGTTTCGCCCTCTGAGAAATCTGGTCCTCGCGGCGTTGGTGGCGAGCCTGGGGGCCTGCCACCCGATCGATACCTGGCGCTCCTTGACCGGCGCGAACAAGGACGATCCCGACCCAGCCACGACGCCGAACAGCCAGAACCTCGCGGCCGGCTCGAAAGAGCCGTATCCCAACCTTGCGAGCGTGCCGGCGCCGCCGATCCCGGCCCTTACCCAGGCGGAGCGCGACCGCCTGACCACGAGCCTCGTCGCCGACCGCACCAACGCCAGATACAACCAGGAAAGGCTGCTCCCGGGGCCGACCCCTGCTGCGGCGCTGCCGCCGCCGCCGGATCGCAGAGCGCCGCCGTCCGGTAGTGCCACGGGACCGACGGTGGCAAAATCGTCGGTCGCGCCGCCGCGCAAGCCGGGCGAGCCGCCGGCACCGGGACCGCGAGAATCGAGCCTGCAACCGCCGCGGGCGCGGGAAAACCCGCAGCCCGAGGCATCACGGCCGCCGCCGGAACGGGTGACGATGGCCCCGGCTCCGGCCCCGGCGGCTGCCCCGATCGCGCCGGCGACGATCGCCAGCGCCGCGCCTCAGCCACCACCGCCGCCGCCGTCGATCCCGCCGCCGGCGTCGGTGGCAATGGCGCCGACCCCGGCGGCGACCGGCCCGGCGGTCGCGCACACCGTCGCGACGATCGATTTCACGACGCCTACCGCCAAATTGGCAGCCGCCGACCAGGCGACGATCGACGGCGTCGTGGCGGCGTTCCGCGCCAAGCCGGGGACCGTGCATGTCGTCGCCTATGCCGCGGCGGCGTCGCCCGGCCATGCCGAGCTCGACAATTACCGCGCCGCGCTTGACCGCGGCCAGACCGTCGCCAAGGCGCTCGCCGAGGACGGCGTGCCGGTGGGCAAGATCTCGACCGAGGCCGCGCCGGCCCTGCCCGGCGCACCGTCGGGCCGCGTCGTGATCCGGCTGGCGTCATGACCGGGCCGCACCTGTGAACCCGCCGCTCAAAATCGGGATCGCCGGGCTCGGCACGGTCGGCAGCGGCACGCTGCGGCTGCTCGCACAACAGGCCGAGGTACTGGCCGCTCGCGCCGGGCGCCGCATCGTCGTCGTCGCCGTCTCGGCTCGCGACCGGCGCCGCGACCGCGGTGTCGACCTGTCGGCGGTGCGCTGGTACGAGGATGCCGCGTCGCTGGCGGCCGATCCGGAAATCGATGTCGTCGTCGAGCTGATCGGCGGCGCCGACGGGATCGCCCGCACCGTCGTTGAAACCGCGCTCGCCGGCAACAAGCACGTCGTGACCGCCAACAAGGCGCTGATGGCGCGCCATGGCACCAGCCTCGCCGAGGCGGCCGAGGCGGCCGGCGTCGCGCTCGCCTTCGAGGCTTCGGTCGCTGGCGGCATCCCGGTGATCAAGACGCTGCGCGAAGGGCTGGCCGGCAATCGGCTGGCGCGCGTCTATGGCATCCTCAACGGCACCTGCAACTACATCCTGACGACGATGCGCGAGAGCGGCCGGGAATTTGCCGAGGTGCTGGGAGAGGCGCAAAAGCTCGGCTATGCCGAGGCCGACCCGAGCTTTGACATCGACGGCGTCGACGCGGCGCACAAGCTGGCGATCCTCGCCAGCGTGGCGTTTGGCCGGCCGGTCGATTTCGACGGCGTCTACACCGACGGCATCCGCCACATCTCGCGGCTCGACATCGATTTCGCCGAGGAACTCGGCTATCGGATCAAGCTGCTGGGCATCGCCCGATTGACCGAGGCCGGGCTCGAACAGCGCGTGCACCCGTGCATGGTCAGGCGCGACACGCCGATCGCCGCGGTCGAAGGGGTTTTCAACGCCGTCGTTGCCGAAGGGGACTTTGTCGGCCGCGTCGTGCTGCAAGGCCGTGGCGCCGGCGCGTTTCCGACCGCCTCGGCGGTGGCCGCCGATATCGTCGACATCGCCGCCGGGCGCGTGGTGCCGCCGTTCGGGGTACCGATCGCGGCGCTGGAGCCGATCCCCGCGGCGCCGATGGAGCGGCATCAGGGCGCCTATTACATCCGCCTGATGGTGGTCGACCAGCCCGGCGTGATTGCCGATGTCGCCGCCGCGCTGCGCGACCAGAACGTGTCGATGGAATCGATGATCCAGCGCGGCCGGGCGCCCGGCGAGGCGGTGCCGGTGGTGCTGACGACGCACGCGACGGTCGAGGCGGCGATGCGCCGTGCGCTCGACGCGATCGGCCGGCTCGGCACGGTGCTGGAGCCGCCGCGAATGGTGCGAATCGAGGATTTCTAAAATCTGAAAGGCGAGGGAGGAAAAGCGTGGCCGAACCCCCGAAGATGGACCGCAATCTCGCGCTCGAAGCCGTGCGCGTCACCGAGATCGCGGCGCTGTCGGCTTCGCGCCTGATGGGGCGCGGTGACGAGAAGGCCGCCGATCAGGCCGCGGTCGATGCGATGCGCCAAGCGCTGAACAGCCTGGCGATCGACGGCACGGTGGTGATCGGCGAGGGCGAACGCGACGAGGCGCCGATGCTGTACATCGGCGAAAAGGTCGGCACCGGCCAGGGGCCGAAGGTCGACATCGCGCTCGACCCGCTCGAAGGCACGACGATCACCGCCAAGGGCGGCGCCAACGCGCTCGCGGTGATCGCGTTTGCCGACGCCGGCGGTTTTCTCAACGCGCCCGACGTGTATATGGACAAGCTCGCGATCGGCAGCGGATTCCCCGATGACCTCGTCGATCTGGACGAGACGCCGGCGGCCAACCTCAAGAACCTCGCCCGCGCCAAGAAATGCAATGTCGCCGATCTTGTCGTGTGCATTCTCGACCGGCCGCGCCACGCCGACCTGATCGCCAAGGTCCGCGCAGCCGGCGCGCGCATCAACCTGATCGGCGACGGCGATGTCGGCGGCGTCATCGCCACGTCGAGCCCGGAGACCGGGATCGACCTGTATTACGGCTCGGGCGGCGCACCCGAAGGGGTGCTGGCGGCGGCGGCGCTACGCTGCATCGGGGGCCAGATGCAGGGCCGGCTTCTTTTCCGCAACGATGACGAGCGGGGCCGCGCGCACCATCTCGGCATCACCGATTTCGACCGCAAGTACAGCCTGCTCGACCTCGCATCCGGCGACGTGATGTTCGCTGCGACCGGCGTGACCAACGGAACCATGCTGAAAGGGGTGCGGCGCACCCATACCAGCGCCTTTACCCATTCGGTGGTGATGCGCTCGCGCACCGGCACGGTGCGCTATGTCGAGGCGAATCACGACTTGACCCGCAAGGACCAGTTCGCCCAGCTCTTCGTCTGAGCCGCGCCGATGGATGGGGGGCCATCGGCGATCGTCCTCGGGGTCGAGCGTTCGGTGTCCGGCCGCCGCTGGCGAACGCGGCCCGGCGATCCGCATCAGGCGGCAATGATCGCCGAGCGGCTGGGGCTGCCCGAGATCGTCGGCCGGCTGCTTGCCCAGCGTGGCGTCGGTGCCGCCGAGGCGCCGGGTTTCCTGGCGCCCCGCCTGCGCGACCTGCTGCCCGACCCGTCGCACCTGTTGGACATGGACCGCGCCGTCGCACGCATTGTCGCCGCGGTCAGGGCCGGCGAGAAGATCGTCGTCTTCGGCGATTACGATGTCGATGGTGCAACCTCGGCGGCGCTGCTGCGGCGGTATTTTGCGGCGATCGGCGTCGAAATCGGGGTCTACGTGCCTGACCGGATGCGCGAGGGCTATGGCCCGAACGCGGCGGCGCTGGCCCGGCTCAAGGCGGCGGGCGCGAGGCTGGTGATCACCGTCGATTGCGGCACCACCGCGCACGAGGCACTTGGCGCCGCGGCGGCCGACGGGCTCGATGTCATCGTCGTCGATCACCATGTCGCCGAGCCGCTGTTGCCGGCGGCGGTCGCGATCGTCAACCCGAACCGGCTCGACGAGACCAGCCCGCACGGCAATCTCGCGGCGGTCGGGCTGGCTTTCCTGCTTGCCGTCGCGGTCAACCGCGCGCTGCGCGATGGCGGATGGTATGGCGGTCGCGGTGCCCCGGATCTGCTGCAATGGCTCGACCTCGTCGCGCTCGGCACGGTGTGCGACGTGGTGCCGCTGTCGGGCCTCAACCGTGCGCTGGTCGCCCAGGGGATCAAGGTTGCGCGCAACGGCGCCAATCGCGGCCTCGCCGCGCTTGGCGCTGCGGCGGCCCTCAGCGGGCCGATCGATGCCTATCAGCTGGGCTTTGCGCTCGGGCCGCGGGTCAACGCCGGCGGGCGGGTCGGCGCCGCCGATCTGGGCGCGCGGTTGCTCGCCACCGACGACGAGACGCTGGGCGCCGAGCTGGCGCGGTGCCTCAACGATCACAACCGCGAGCGCCGCGATATCGAGAAGGTGACGCTGGAGGCGGCGATCGAGATGGTCGAGGCCGAGCCGCAGGCCCCGGTGCTGGTGTTCGCCGCGGCCGAGGGCTGGCACCCGGGCGTGATCGGTATCGTCGCGGCGCGGCTCAAGGAGCGCTACGGCCGCCCGGCCTGCGTGGTCGCCCTGGCCGACGGGATCGGCAAGGGATCCGGCCGCTCGATCCCCGGCATCGCACTCGGGCCGGCGGTGATTGCGGCGCGCCAGGCCGGGCTGTTGATCAACGGCGGCGGGCATGCGATGGCCGCGGGGTTTACCGCCGCCGCCGACCGGGTTGGCGCGCTGCGCGAATTCCTCGCCGAGCGGCTTGGCGACGGGCTCGACCATGACCGGCTGGTGCCGGAACTGCGCATCGACGGCGCGCTGTCGGCGCAAGCGGCATCCTCTGGCCTGATCGCGCATCTCGATGCGCTGGCACCGTTCGGCTCGGCCAACCCCGAACCGCGCTTCGTGCTGCCCTCGATCCGCATCGCGCACGCCGAACCGGTCGGCACCGGCCATCTGCGCTGCACGCTTGCCGATCCGCTCGGCGCCGGACAACTGCGTGCGATCGCGTTTCGCGTCGAGGGAGCGCCGCTCGGGCGCTTCCTCGCCGACATGCGCGGTCGCGCCGTGCATGTCGCCGGGCATCTCCGCCGCGATTCGTGGCGCGGTGGAGACGCGGTGCAATTCCAGATCGACGACGCCGCGCTGCCGGAGTAGCGAGCCTAATCGTCCGCGGCGCGCGGCAGGCGTGCAGCGACGGCGAAGCGGCGGCGGGCAAGTTCGGTGCCCTGCATCACGGCGTCGAGGCAGGTGGCGACCAGCTCCGCCGCCTCGCCGCCGGGCTCGACCAACGGTTCGAGGCATTCGAGGTTGAGCAGCAACGCCGCCAGCAGATTGTTAAAATCATGCGCGCGGCGCCGAGCGACCCCGCCGGTGCAGCGAGGGGCTCGGTCTGGGCAATGCTGCTTCGCTGTTCCGGCTGACGCTACTCGGCCGCAGCACCGCTCGTCTCTCCGATCTTCCCGACTATCCGTCCGCGGGTTTCGGGCAGGAACAGCAGCATCACGATCATCAGGCCGAAGGCCGAGGCGCTGAATATCGCGATCGCGCCGGCAAGCGATAGCTTTGCGCTCAGGAAGCCGATCAGCGCCGGGAATAACGCGCCGATGCCCCGCCCGGCGTTGTAGCAGAACCCCTGTGCCGTGCCGCGCAACTCGGTCGGGAAAAGCTCGGTCATGAACGGCCCCATCGGCGGAAACATCGCCAGCCGGATCAGGTTGAGCGGAAAGCCGAGGAACAGCAGGGCGATGTTGCTCAACGGCGCAACCATATAGATCAGCACCATCACCAGAGAGCCGATCGCCGAGATCAGAAAGGTCTTTTTGCGGCCTATCAGGTCGCTGAGATAGGAGCCGATGATGAAACCGAACAGCGCGCCAAGGATCTGGATCAGCAGAAAGCCTCCGGCGCTCGGCGCCGACAGGTGCCGTACCGTGCGCAGAAAGGTCGGCATCCACACGTCGAGCGCATACCCGCCGCCTTGGGCGCCGGCGACCATCAGCGAAACCTTGATCGTCGTTGCGAGATGCGGGCCACGGAACGCGGCGAACAGGTGCGCCAGACCAACCTTCGGCGCGTTCCGCTGCCTGGCAACGAACACGTCCGATTCGCCGAGATTGCGGCGGATCCAGAAAACCAGCAGCGCCGGCAGAATGCCGACCCAGAACAGGACGCGCCAGGCGATCGCCTCCGGCAGGGCGGCGAAGAGGCCGATGTAAATAAGCGCCGCGGTGCCCCAGCCGACGGCCCAGCCAGTCTGCACGATGCCAACCGCGCGACCTCGGTACTTGTCGCGAACCACCTCGCCGATCAGCACCGAACCGGCCGCCCACTCGCCGCCGAAGCCGAACCCGTGCAGCGCCCGCAGCACGAAAAGCTGCTCGAAATTCTGGGCAAAGCCACACAGAAAGGTGAAGAACGAGTACCACAGGATCGTGATCTGGAGCATCCGCACCCGCCCGAACCGGTCGGACAGCGAGCCCGTGAACCACCCGCCGAACGAGGAGATCAACAAGGTCACGGTGCCGATCAACCCGGCCTCGCCGCGCGACAAGCCCCAGATCGAAATCACCGTCGGGATCACGAAACTGTACATCTGGACGTCGAGAGCATCGAGCGACCAGCCGCCAAAGCACGCGCCCATCGTGCTCCGCTCTTTCGGGGTAAGGTCCTTGAACCAGGCCAGCATCATTTCCTCCGTTGCCGACAACCTTATGGTGGCGGGCACCATGCGGCTTTGCTTATTCAGACGATATTAGGAACGAGCTATGGCGGCAGGGGCAAGTATGAATGTGACTCATGATCTGCCAGGGGCGCACGGCGTGCTGATCGTCATCGATCCGCAAAGGGATTTCTGTCCCGGTGGGGCGCTGGCGGTGCCCGGGGGCGATGCGGTCATGCCGGTTATCAACCGTTTGGCGGCACGGTTTACCCACGTGATCGTGACCCAGGACTGGCACCCTGCGGGGCATGCCTCGTTTGCCAGCAGCCACCCCGGTCGACGCCCGCTCGAGACGATCGCGCTCGATTACGGCGAGCAGATCCTGTGGCCGGATCATTGCGTCCAGGGCAGCGCCGGGGCGGAATTTCACCCGGCGCTCGAGATCCACCACGCCGAGTTGATCATCCGCAAGGGCTACCATTCCGCGATCGATTCGTACTCGGCGTTTCGCGAAAACGACCGCAAGACGCCGACCGGGCTGGCCGGATACTTGCGCGAGCGCGGCTTGGAGCGGGTCACCCTGTGCGGGCTGGCGACCGATTTCTGCGTGGGTTTTTCGGCGCTCGACAGCCGCGAAGCGGGGTTCGAGACGACCGTGGTGCTCGACGCCTGCCGCGCGATCGACGCGGACGGCTCGCTCGGTCGCGCACTGGCGGCGATGCGCGAGGCCGGGGTGGGCCTCGTCTAGTGCATGGGGCTAGCGCGGCGGCAGCACGATGCGGCGGGGCAGGGGCCGGCGTTCGACGATAAATTGCGGCTGCGGGCGCGGGGCAGGCGGCGGCGCGGAAGCGGCCTCCGGCATGGGATGGGCAGTGTGGGGCGCCGGACGCGGCGCCGTGCCGGGGCGCGGCGGCCCGCGCCGCCCGGCATTGTCCGGGCCCTGGGCGCCCTTGGCGCCGACGCGGCGCTCGCTCGGGCGCACCTCGATGCGCGATCCGGCGAGTTCGGCGCCGTGCATGCCAGCGATCGCTGCGGTCGCGGCGCGCTCGGTGGCGATATCGACCCAGCCGTAGCGCAGCCGCGCCCCGGTTGCCGGGTCGCGCGCGACCTCTGCGCTCAGCACGATGCCATAGGGATCGAACGCCTCGGCCAGATCCTCTTCCGGAAAATCCGGCGGCAGGTTGGCGATGAACAAGTTTCCATGATTGCGCCGGCCGCGCATACCCCTGGCCCTTCGGCAGTCTCAAAACGCGCAAGAACCTGCGCTGCGGGGCGCGGTGCGTCAACCGGTGCGCCCTTGATCCTGCGCAATGCTGCATTGCATCATGAGCGGCAGCCGAAAACCCCGATCACGGGATTGCGTCGCGCCGCGGATCGGCGCAAGCATCGCGCCAGGGAGGCACAGCGAGGAGGTTGCCCATGCCCGGCGTCAAAGCGATCCCTGGCGGCTATGCCCGCCTGACGCCGTACCCGATCGAGATCGCGCGCCGCGCCGCGACGATCGCGCCCCCCGCTGCATGACGCGCGACGGCGCGCCGGATCGGCCGCAATTCTATCCGCGCGGGCTCAACCGTCAGGTCCACGGGCTGCGCGGCCTGGCTGCGTTGCTGGTGTTCGTCTACCACCTCTACGGCATGTCGGTCCTGGGGGGGTTCTGGCCGGCGCACCAGATCGCCGGCTTCGCCTGGCTCGATTTCGGCCGGCATGCGGTCGAGCTGTTCTTCATCATCAGCGGCTATCTGATCGCCGGCTCGGTCGTGCGGCACGGCAATGCGGGGCGGTTTCTGCTCGACCGCTGCATTCGCATCTACCCGGTGTTTCTGGCGATCCATGTCCTGGTGTTCGGCCTAGGGCCGATCATCGGCTACAAATGGCTGGCGGGGATCACGCCGGCCGCGTGGCTCCGCGCCTTTGCCGAGAACGCGCTGTTTCTGCCGGGGCTGTTCGACCTGCCGCTGGCCCAGCTCAACGCCTGGTCGCTGAGCTACGAGGCCGCCTTTTATCTGCTGTGCGCGGCGGTTTTCGTGATCGCGCGGCGGTTCGGGCGGCGGCCGGCCTGGGGCGCACTGATTGTTGCGGTGGCACCGCTTTTGTGGGTTTACCCGATCGCCGGGTTTTTTCTGGTCGGGGCCGCGATCCATTTTCTCAGGCAGCGCGTGACCTGGGCCGCGCCGGCGCCGCTGCGCGCGTTGTCGCCGGCGTTTCTCGCAGCGACGCTGGTGCTGTTGACGATCGACGAAGGTTCGCGGCCGCTGATCTATGCTGCCTGCATCCCGGGGTTTCTGTTTTTCTGGTGTATCGTCGGCGGTGCCTGCCCGGTTTCGGCGGTCTTGCGGTGCCGGCCGCTGCAATATCTCGGCACGATCAGCTACAGCTTTTACCTGTGGTCGGCGCTCGTGACGTTCCCGCTCAAGGAGGCGATCGGCGCCATGATCGAGCCGTCGGCCGGGCCTTGGCTCGCGGTCGCGACCTTTGCCGCATCCGGTCTCGCCTTGTCGCTCGGCGTCTCGCATCTGAGCTTTCTTTGGCTCGAAGAGCGCGCCGGGCAGGTTCTGCGCCGGGCGGTGTGGCGCCGCTCTGCCGTGCCGACCCCGCTCGCCATCACCCCGCAACCCAGCGAGTAAGCCCATGATGATTCCCCGTGACCGTACCCCCTATTCGGCAATAGTCGACCGCCCGCCGCTCAAGCTCCCGGGCGACGCGCGCATCGTCGTTTGGCCGATCGTCAACCTCGAATTCTGGGACATCGCGCGGCCGATGGCCCGCCAGGTATTGCCGGCCCCGACCGGGCAGGTGCTGCTGCCCGACGTGCCGAACTGGTCGTGGCACGAATACGGGATGCGGGTCGGGGTATGGCGTTTCTTCGAGTTGTTCGCTCGGCTCGGCATCCGCCCGACGCTGTCGATCAACGCCAAGGTCTGCGAGGCTTATGAACGCGTCGCCCGCGCTGCGCACGAGGCCGGCTGGGAGTTCATGGGTCACGCCTACGAGCAGATGCCGATCCACAAGGTCGAAGACCAGAAGGCAATGATCGAGCAGGCGATGGCGGTTATCGAGCGATGCACCGGCTCACGCCCGGTCGGCTGGCTCGGCCCGGGGCTGACCGAGACTTACGAGACCCCGGAACTGCTCGCCGCCGCCGGGATCAAGTACATCGGCGACTGGGTGTACGATGACGAGCCGACCGAAATTCACACGGCAAACGGGCCGCTGGTCACGCTGCCCTATTCGGTGGAGCTTAACGACATCCCGATGATGCTGGTGCAGCACCACGAGTCGGAATACTTCACCCGGCGCTGCCTAGACACCTTCGAACGGCTCTACCAGGAAGGGGAAAAGCGCGCCAAAATCATGGCGATCGCGATCCACCCGTACATCTCCGGCCAGCCGCACCGGATCAAATACCTCGAAGCGGTCTATGACCACATTGCCCGCCGCCCCGGCGTCCTGCACTGGAACGGCGTCGACATCCTCGACTGGTACCAGGCGAACAGAGCGGGCTGAGCCAAGGCGATCGAATACAACCTGACATAGTTGGCAATCCTTCCTTTACCATTAATACGCTACTCTTCCGGACATCGGACATGGCTGGAGGAGGATCCGCGATGGAAGGGGATGAGGCGCCGGTGCACATCAGGATCGGCGATCACGCCCGCGGCATCAGCCAGCTCGCCGACCAGATTGCCGACCGGCGTGCAAAGCTGCGCCTGATCGGGCTGGCGCTGGGGCTGCTCGAGGTGATGGAGATGACGACCCCGAGTGAGGCGCGCTACGCGGTGAAGCCGCTGTCGCCGGTCGTGCCGCGGGCGGTGCCGTCGCGCTGAGCGCCGGCGCGCATGGCCCGGGGCTCGCCGGGATGGCATAGTGCGGTCGTTGCGATGAGGAAACCCCGATGCGACCCACCGAACGCCTCGACTATTCGCCGATCGCCGAGCGCAAAAGGCTGAGCCTGCCGGGCGGGGCGCGGCTGGCGGTCTGGGTGATCGTCAATGTCGAGGAATGGGACATCAACGAGACGATGCCGCGCACCGTGCTGACCCCGCCGGCCGGCGGCTCGCCGATGCCCGACATTCCCAACTGGGCGTGGCACGAATACGGCAACCGCGTCGGGTTCTGGCGCATGCTCAAAGTGTTCGACGATTTCCGTATCCCCGCGGTGCTGGCGATCAACGGCTCGGCGATCGCACGTTACGGGGCGATTGCCGACGCCGCGAAAGAGCGCGGCTGGGAGTTCATCGGCCACGGGTTCAGCCAAAAGAACATGCAGAAGGTGGCCGACGAGCGCGACGACATCCGCAAGACCGCGGCGGCGATTCGCGCGGTCACTGGCAAGAACCCGCGCGGCTGGCTCGGCCCCGGCCTCACCGAGACCTGGGAGACACCCGACCTCTTGGCCGAGGAAGGCTACGACTATGTCTGCGACTGGGTGCTCGACGACCAGCCGGTGGTGCTGAAGACGCGCAGCCGGCCGATCGTCAACCTGCCGTATACGCAGGAATGCAACGACGTCGCGATGATGTTGATCCAGCACCACAAGGCGGGCGAATACGCCGACCGGGCGATCGACCAGTTCGACCAGCTTTATACCGATGCCGAGGGGTCGGCGCGGATCATGGCGCTGGTCGTGCATCCCTACATCATGGGCGCGCCGCACCGGCTCAAATATTTCCGCGCCGCGCTCGCGCACGCCGCGGCGCATCCCGGCGTGGTGTTCTGGACCGGAGAGCAGATTCTCGACTGGTATCGGGCGCAGGCGGGCTAGTGACAGGCAGGCTAGTGGCCGCCAGGTTTGATGGCGGGTGCCGGCGAGTGCTCGACGTGGACGTCGACGTGCCGGTCGCCAAACAGGTGCAGATGCCCGGTCATCACCATAAAAATGACCGCGACGACTACGACCAGCGCCCCGACGATGAAGTAAAGCCCGCCATTCCCGCTTGAATTGTCTGCCATGATGATCGGCCGCTTTCGGTTTTTGAACGTGTCGGGCAAACACGCCGCTGGGCGTCCGCGTTCCGCGAATGCGGTTCGTGCAACCGCGGCGTCCGCTTGACGCGACCGGCGGCGGAGCGAGGGGAAAGGCCGGATGCGCGTCGACAATGCAACGATCGCCGAGCTGCAGGCGGCGCTCACGTCGCGCGAGGTGACGGCCGGCGCGCTGCTACGCGCCTATCTCGCCCGCATCGAGGCCTACGACCGGGCCGGGCCGCGGCTCAACGCGGTGCGCGAGGTCAACCCTGATGCGCTGGCGATCGCCGCTGCGCTCGATGGCGCGCGGCCTACCAAATCGCGCCCGCTTGCCGGCATCCCGATCCTCATTAAGGACAACATCGCGACCGGCGACCGCCAACACACGACCGCCGGTTCGCTCGCGCTGGGCGAGGCGAGGGCGCGGCACGACGCGCCGCTCGTCGCGCGGCTGCGCGCCGCCGGCGCGGTGATCCTCGGCAAGGCGAACCTGACCGAGTTCGCCAATTTCATGGCGATCGACATGCCCTCGGGCTATTCCTCGCTCGGCGGGCAGGTCAAAAACCCTTACGTCCCGGCGCTCGACGACGAGGGCGTGCCCCTCGTCACGCCGGGCGGGTCGAGCGCGGGTTCGGCGGTAGCGGTCGCGGCCGGGCTGGCAGCCGCGGCGATCGGCACTGAGACCTCCGGCTCGCTGTTGAACCCGGCGACGTTCAATGGGCTCGTTACGGTCAAACCCACTGTCGGCCTCATCAGCCGCAGCGGTATCATCCCGATCGCGCACAGCCAGGACACGGCCGGTCCGCTGACCCGCACCGTGCGCGACGCGGCGATCCTGCTAAACGTGTTGGCGGCGCGCGACCGCGCCGATCCGGCGACGCGGCACTTGCAGCGGCCGCCCGACTATACTGCGTTCCTCGATCGGGACGGGCTCAGGGGCGCGCGAATCGGGGTGCCGAGCGACTCGGCCGACCCCGGCAACGATGCCTTTTACGGCAGGCTCGGAATGCGCGACTGGGCGGTGATGGGCGGCGTCGTCGCGACGCTGGAGGCGGCGGGGGCGACGGTCGTACGCGCCAACATCGCGACCGAGGGCTGGATCGGCGGGCCCGGCACCCAGATGGCGGTGCTCAACCGCAATCCGCACAGCCGCGCGACGGGCCAGCCGGGTTATCGCCCGATCGTGTTTGTTTACGAGTTGAAATACGGGATCAACCGCTATTTGCGCGACTGGGCGACCGAAACGGATATGCGCTCGCTCGCCGATATCGTGGGCTACAACGAGAGGCATGCCGAGCGGGCGCTGCGTTTCGGCCAGGACCTGCTGCACGCTGCCGAGGCGACTCGCGGCGATCTCGGCGAGCCCGAATATCGCTCGGCCCGGGCGATGGATCTACGCTCGGCGCAGGCACAGGGCCTCGATGCATACATGGCGGCATACCGGCTCGACGCCGTGCTGTTCCCCGGCGCTGCCGGGGCGCAGATCGCCGCCCGAGCCGGGTATCCGAGCGTGCAGGTTCCGGCCGGGTTTACCGCCGGCGCTGGGATCAACGGCCGGGAGACGCCGGATTATCCGCTCGGCGCGACGTTTGCCGGCCGCGCCTGGAGCGAGGCGACGCTGCTGCGCATCGCCTACGCTTTCGAGCAGGCGAACCAGGGCCGAAATCCGCCGCCCGGCCTGCCGCCGCTCGGCAGCGATGACGGATAGGATGCCGCAGCATGGCTGGTCGCCGTGCAGCCGCCAAATGGCGTCTTGGTTTCGTCAATTTTCCTGGTCATTCGATTGGCGCCGGGGTTGGGCTTCGTGATGACGGGTGACCGGTATCGTCGCAGTCGCGGTGTGGGGGCGCGGAGGTCGTGGCCGTGATACGCAAGATCGCCCAGCATGGGATGAGCAAGGGGGCCGCATTCTTCTACGCGGTCGCGGTCGGCGTCGCCGCCAATATGGTGATGGAATACGTGCACCGGCATAACGCGGCAGAGGCGGTCGCGGCGGCGCGGGCGGTGCCCGTCGAACATGCCGCGACCGCGCCGATCGGGCCACGCCCGCCCGTCCGCGGGGAGCGCCCGGCCGAGCGGTACCCGGTCGAGCGGCACTCGGCCGAGCGGCACCCGGCCGAGCGGCACCCGGCGGTGGCGCCCGCGTGGCCGGAGGCAGCGGCGCTGCCACCGGTTCCGCAGGTCAAGCCGCTGCCGTTGCCGACAGCGCCGCCGATACCGACCGTGCCGCTGCCCGAGCCGTCGAACACTGCCGCCTTGCCGCCATCCACCGATCAGCAGGCTCCGCCGTTCAAGCCGGTGGCGCTGCCTTCGCCGGCACCCGCCGCATCTGCCGAGAAGGCGGCGCCGGCCGAAATGCCCGCCGTGCCGGTGCTGTCGCCGCCGGCGGTACCGGCCGCTAGGACCGCGTCAAAACCGCTGCAACAGGCGTTGGTTCCGCCGGTGACATCGGCCCCGGCGGGCCCAGTGGCCGTGCCGGACAAGCCGACCGGGCCGCCGGCCTCGCTCGCCAAGCTGGCCGATCGACCGGCCGATAAACCGAGCGCAAAGCCGGCGGACAAGCCGCTCGAAGCCGTCGCGGTCCCGCTGGCTCCAGCGCCAGGAAGCCCGGTGTCGCTGCTGCCGCCGCCCGAGAAACCGGCGCCGGCAAAGCCCGCGCCGGGCGACCCCGCCGATTCGAAAACCCTCAAGCCCGGCAGCGGCACGGGCGGACTGTATTAGCTGTTACAACGAGGCAATGAGCCGTCAGAAGAGAATAGTTCGACGCTGAGGCCGCCGTGTAGCGCGCACGCGGAACGGGCGTTTGGGCTGGGCATTCGCGGGTTTTTGATAGACGGTCGAGCCATGCTCGGCAGAGCCCGGGTTGTCGGTGGATCAGACTTGTCTGAATGGTCTGCCAGCTCCATCTTCTGCCAGCTAAAGCGTGCAGACCTTAAAAACGAGCCCTTTGCGAGTACTCTGCACCCTCTGCGTCGAAATATTTTTTACTGTCTCATCGCCCCACGGTCAGGATACCGGCGCGCCAGTTCTTTCGCATAGGTGGGTATCAGGCTTGCGAGATGCGCAAGGGCAACCCCAAGATGATCGAATAACGCAACCAGCCGGACGGCGATAGAAATATTATCTTTCAACGAGATAGACGTATCTTTTTGATGAGATGACGAGGCCCGTCCAGGCATCGCGGCAATGCGGGCTTAATCATTAACATCAACCTGTTGTTAACTTTGAGAATTTATGAACCGGAACAATTGAGAGTGAGAGGGGTTTGGTCATGTTGCAGCAAGTGCCGCCGAGCGAGGCCATGAACCTTTCGCTGAGCGATCTGGCCCTCGATTGGGCCGAACTCCGTACCGTTTCCGGACGGATCGACGGGCTGACGGCGCGGCAAGCGCTGGCAATCGGCGACCGATACCAAGAGCTTCAGCTGGAAATCTATGCCGTCCGCCGCGAACGCGAAGCGATCATGAACCGGATCTTCGGCTTTGTGCCGGCCCTCGTCGGAAACGCCCGAGCCGATCAGGCGACAACCCCGGCGGCGCGCAGTTCGGCGATTTCGCTGTCGGCATAGCCGGCAGAACGCAACACCTCATCGGAATGCTCGCCGACATGCGGCGCGCGCCGCGGCGGCACCTTGTCCTCTCCGGCGATCTCGAACGGGCTGTTGATCGTATACGCCTCATGGTCTGTCAGCGGGACCAGGCAGCCAGCGGCCAGCACCTGCTCGTCCTCGCGCAGGTCGCCGACCTCGGCGACAATGCCGAAGATGATGCCGGAATCGTCGAGCACCTTGCGCCAATGCGCGAGGTCGTGCCCGGCGAACAGCCGGTCGAGGATCGCCACCAACTCGCGCGCGTGGGCGTTGCGCTTGGCGTCGGTGGCAAACCGTTCGTCGTCAAGCACCGCTGCGTCCTCGAAGCACGACTTGAACTTCTCCCAACGCCATTCGTCGGCGGCGACCGACAGCAGCAGCCATTTATCGTCGCGGCACTGATAGTGGACGCGCAGCGCGCTCAGCGCCTCCTCGCGCGGCGGCTGCGGCCGCACCTCGTCGCCGCACAGCGCGGCCTGGACCGAGCAGCCATTGGCCCACAGTCCGTTGGCAAGCAGCGAGGAACTGACATAGTTGCCCTTGCCGGTCTTCTCTCGCTGATAGAGCGCGGTGACGATCGCGCCATAGGTGCCCATCGACGACGGATGGTCGCCCATCCCAGGCAGCGACCGTGCCGGGGTCACATGCTGACCGGCCCGCACCAGATCCATCAGCCCGGTGCGCGCCCACCACGCGGTCGCGTCGAAGCCCGGCTTGTTGGCCTCGGGCCCGGTCTCGCCATAGCCGGTGAACGACGCGTAGATCAGCCGCGGGTTGAGCGGCGCGAGATTGGCATAGGTGATGCCGAGCCGCGCCCGCGCCGGCGGCGGGTAGTTGGTGATGAACACGTCGGCGTTCGCAACCAGGCGATACAGCACCGTGCGGCCCTGGTCGCCGCGCAGGTCGAGCGCCAGGCTCTTCTTGTTGCGCGCGTCGAGAAAGAAGCCGGGGTTGAGCGGCGGGCGGCCGGGGGCAGGGGTGCCGCGCCGGCGATAGGGGTCGCCCATGCCGGGTGGCTCGATCTTGATCACCTCGGCACCGAAATCGCTCATCACCGTCGCTGCAGCCGGTCCGGCGATAAAGCTGGCGCAGTCGATGACCTTGAGCCCGTCGAAGATGCGTTCGCCCATTCGGCGTCCTCCCCTTTTTCTTCACAATGAGACGGTGAGGCTGTGAGATCGAAAAATGTTCAGACGCAAAGGGCGCAAAGATTAAGGAAATAACGCGCTTTGCGCGCTGAAAATCCTTCTGCATTCCCTTGGTCTACCCGGCGACCTCCGCGTCGAGATGGCCTGTTCTCATTGCCTCACCGCCTCATTGTGAAAATACCTACACATCCATCCGATAGGCATCGCCGTCGCGCACGATGCGCCCGGCGGTGGCGCCGGCGAAATGCGTGCCGATCACCAGCACCGGGCGGCTCGACAATTCGGCCAGCATGCGGTCGCGGGTGGCGTGTGCCATCGTCGGATCGCTGTCGGCGGTCGACGACCATTCCGGGTGCGCGATCTGGCAGGGGTGGTGCATGAAGTCGCCGGTGATCAGCGCCTCTTCGCCTTCCGACGAAATGCGCACGCTGACATGGCCGGGCGTGTGCCCGAGGGTCGGGACGAGGCTGATTTCGTCGCACACGCGGTGATTGGTCTCGACCAGTTGCACGAGCCCCGCGTCGAACACCGGCGCCACTGAATCAGCGAACACCGCCGCCATGTCCTCGCGTTCGTGCTGGTTGTGCCAGCGGTGGAACTCGGTGCGACCCATCAGATAGCGCGCCTGCGGAAAGGTCGGCACCCATTTACCGTTGGCAAGCATCGTGTTCCAGCCGACGTGGTCGACATGAAGATGCGTGCACAGCACCGTGTCGATCGATTCGCGCGGGAAGCCGGCGGTCGCGAGGTCTTGGAGAAACGGGCCCTGGAGGTTGTTCCAGGTCGGGATGCGGCGGCCTTCCTTGTCGTTGCCGAGGCAGGTATCGACGATGATACGCCGGGGGGTCTTTCCGCCATTGGGCGCTTCGACCACGAGCGCGTGGATGCTCATCTTGAGCCGGCCGCGCTCGTCGGCAAAATGTGGCTGCAGCCATTTGATCGGCAGGATTTCCTCATAGGTCGCTTGGGGCAGAATGAAGCGGCTGCCGCCGGTCACCTCCGTCTCGACGATCTTGGTCACCGTGACCTTGCCGATCCGCCATTTCATCCGCCGCCTCCCCGACCCACGCCGGAAAAGCTTAGCCGGGGTATGGCCGGGTGCGCCAGCGGCGAGGCGGACCGATTCGACGCTTCGGCCTCTGCCGAAGCGGTTGCCGATCCCGGCGCCGCGCCCGGTGCTAAACTCCCCGCCATGGTTACCGGTTCGATGATCGCCGAGATCGCCGCCCTCGCGGGTGATCCCGCGCGCGCCAATATCCTCGCGGCATTGCTCGACGGCCGGGCGATGACCGCGTCCGAGCTTGCCTACGCCGCCCGGGTCACGCCGCAAACGGCGAGCGCGCACCTCGCCCGGCTCGCCGAGGCAGCGCTGATTTCCGTCACACCGGCCGGGCGGCACCGTTATTTCCGCCTCGCCTCGCCTCTGGTCGCGCAGATGATCGAATCGATCGGCGCCGTGTCGATCGACGGGCGACCGCGCTTTCGCCCGCTGTCGCGCCAGGCCGCGGCGTTGCGCGCGGCGCGGGTGTGCTATGACCATCTTGCCGGCGTGCTGGGCGTGGCCATCGCTGACGCGATGATCCACCGTGGCTACATTGTCCTTGAAGACGAGGGTGGCCACCTGACCACTTCCGGTACGCAGTTTATCGCAGGGCTCGGGATCGACCTGTTCGATCCGGTCTTACAGCGCCGCAAGCGCCACTGCCGGGCCTGCCTCGACTGGACCGAGCGACGCCCGCATATCGGCGGCGCCATCGGCGCGGCGATCGCCGAGCGCTGGCTTGCGCTCGGCTGGATCGAACGCGCCAAGGACAGCCGCGCCGTCTCGGTCACGCCGGCCGGCCGGACCGGCTTCCGCGAAACCCTCGGCCTCGCTTTCGGCGACGACGAAAGGGCCGTGGCCTAGCTGCCCGTCCCGACAAGACATCCGCTGGTTCGACCAACACCCCCGCGATCGGGTGGGAAGGAGGAGAGTCGTGCGCCCCAATTTCTTCGACTTCGAAAAGTATCGCCCTCGCGGGCCTTACGATCAGTGCTCTCCCTGCGAACAATTTGCCGAGCTGCTGGCCGCTGTTCCCGGCCTGCTGCGGCTGTGGCGAGCGCGCACCCGCGGCCGCGCCGGTCTTGCCCGGCTCGGGTCCCGCGAACTGCGCGATATTGGCGTTACCCCGAGCGAGGCGGCGCGGGAATGCGACAAGCCGTTCTGGCGGACGTGAGCGCGCCGCTCGTGTTTCGTCTACGTCCTCCGAGCGTGGTCCTACACCGCCGCCGGAGGCCGCCATAGGTCGACCCGATCTCCGGCCCGCGCTGTCGGTTCGGCCGCAGCCGACGTTTCGCCGCGGGTGTCGGCCGGGCAACCGGTGTGGCGCGGCAGGCAGATCCGCACCGTCGTGCCGTTGCCAAGCTCGCTGGCGATGGCGCAGCGCCCGCCGAAGCGGGTCACAAAGCCGCGCACCTGCGACAGCCCGAGCCCGGTGCCCTTGCCCGGCGCCTTGGTGGTAAAAAACGGGTCGAACACCTTGTCGATGACCTCCCGAGGGATGCCGCTGCCGCTGTCGATGACCGCGATCGAGACGTAGTCGCCGGAGGGCAGCCCGAGATCGCGCGACTCCGTCTCCACGAGCCCGCAATTGGCGGTTTCGATGCGCAGCCGGCCGCCGCCGCCCATCGCGTCGCGGGCGTTGAGCGCCAGGTTGAGCAACGAGTTGCCGAGCTGGGTCGGATCGACGAACACCGGCCACAGATCGGGTGCGAGGCAGAATTCGACCGTGATGTGGTCGCTCGACGCCCAGGGCAGGTCGAGCACCGCGCCAATCACCTCGTTGGCATCGACCGGGCGGGGATCGACCGGCTCGTGACGGGTGAAGCCGAGCAGCCGTCGGGTCAGTTCGGCGGCCCGGTCGCAGGCGGTCGCCGCGGCGGAGAGGAATTTCTGCCGCCGCGCGTCTGGGCCGCCGAGCCCCCCTTCCAGCATCACGATGTTGCCGGAGATGACGGTCAGCAGGTTGTTGAAGTCATGCACGATGCCGGCGGTCAGCAACCCGACCGCCTCGAGCTTTTGCGCCTGGCTCAGCCGCGCCTCGACCGCCGCGCGCTGGGCGACCGCGTCGCGCGCCTGAGCCAGGGCCAGTTGCTCGCGGCGGGTGCGGCGCAGCGCGATGAGGCTCAAGAGGATTAGACCCGCCGCGGCGGGCACGCCGATCACGACATACCCGATCAGCGAATGCAGCCAGTCGCGAAAGATCGAGGCCCGGCTGCGCCCGATCGTTACGTAGACTGGGTATTCGGACAGCCGCCGGTAAGAGACAAGCTGGCCGCCTCCACCAAACGGTGAACCGGTTTCGATGCTGCCGCTCCGGTTCTTGTGCGCGATCGCCTGGGCCAGCGCCCCCTGTTGCGCCGGTGAGGGCGGCTTCGCCGTCTCTGGGTAGCGTGCCAGCACGGTTCCGTCTTCACGGATGACGCTCGCGTCGTACTGCGTCGAGCCGGCCAGCAGCGAATTGTAGAACGAGGCGAAATAGGTCCCCGAGACGGCGACGACGGCGATCCCCTGGAATTGCCCGTCGGGGCCCTGCCGCCGCTCGCTGACGGTGAAAAAGGCGTGGTACTTGCCGCCGTTGAGGCTCCGGGCCCGGAGCGCACGGATGTAGATGCGCGCGCCCGGCTGGCGCAGTGCCCTGAAGTCGGCGCGCTGCGACTGGTCGATCGTGTTGTCGACCGGGTATACCCGGGCGCTGACCAGCTCGCGGCCGTCGGCGCTGATCACCCAGGCTGCGGCGACTTGCGGCAGCCCGGCGATCTGCGCGGCGATGCGGTCGTGCAGCGCCTGTTCCTGGGTGCGGATCTGGTTGTCCGAAAGCCCATTCAGCAGGTCGTCGATGCGGGCCGCTACCAGCACATGGGTGTCGAGGATCTTGGTGGTGTTTTCCTCGGCCACGGCGACCGCTTCCGACAGCGCCGCCGCCGCACGGTCTTCGCTGTCCCGGTACGAGAAATAGGCGGCGACCGCGCCGAGCAGCAGCGGTATCAGGATCGTGCCGAGCACCAGCAGCCGCAGGGTGCGGACCGCGCCGAACCCTGTGCCGGCCTGGCGCGGTGCCTCGCCCGGCGGGGCCGTATCTCGGGTTGCTGAGTTGTTGGATTCTGCCATTTGGCGGATTAAAGACCGTCAGTGTTTGTGTACGATGGTTCGGCTCGATTAGTGCCCTCGCCGAAGCACATCTGGGCCACGGTCGATTGTCATCATAGGCGTTACGCCGCGGTCAACCTCTGTGGGCTGGGCACCAGCGGTTGCGGGCCACGCAACGCGTTATAGGCGGAAGGATCGGGCATGAACAAGCGCTGGGGTCTGGTTCTCGCGGCAGGGGTGGGCGCGATTCTCGCTGCCTGCAGCACGCCCCCGGCGGCGCCGATATCGACGGGGCAGACCGTGGCGCTGATCCCGACCGGGGCTCCGGTATTGCGCTGCCGCGAGGCGTGCCTGCAGCCGTGGCGCACGGCGCAGCCCGAGGCGGCCGACCTGCTGCGCCGCGGGCGCTGGCGCGACCTGGCGGCGTTGCTGGTTCGAGTCGGGTACCAGGATGATTTGTCGCTCTATTACCTAGCCCGCGCCGCGCAAGGCATGGGGTACCCGGACGCTGCGGCGAAGTATTACCGGCAGAGCATCGCACTGTCGGGTACCGCGATCTCGTGCGTCAATCTCAGCCGCCAGTGCGGCGGCCTGGCGCTGCCGCGGGCGGCCGAAATGCGTCTTGCCGAGATCGCCCGCCGCCCGATCCGTCGCAGGCTGCCGATAGCGCGACGCCCGGAAGCACCGGTTTGGGCGCGGCAACCTGCCGCCGCGCCGGTGGAAGGGCCGGCGGCGGCGCCCACGCCGCTCGCTCCGCTACCGGAGACCGCGCCCCCGCCGACGGCCGCCCCCCCGGTCCGGCCTCCCGCGCCGGGGACGAGTGATTTCATCGAACCGCCGCCGGCTCCGAAGTGACGCCGTTGCCGGCGGGGAACGGTGCGGCGTGACCCCTCGGTCCGGCTGCGCTAGCATTGGGAGAAACCCGGCGAGGAGATCCTGATGAAAGCCGCCGTTCTGCATGCCCCGCACCAGCCGCTGACGATCGAGGACGTCACCCTCGAAAAGCCCAAGGCGCGCGAAGTCCTGCTGCGCACCGCGTTTGCCGGGCTGTGCCACAGCGACCTGCATTTCATCGAGGGACTCTTCCCGCACCCGACGCCGTGCGTGCTCGGCCATGAATCGGCGGCGGTGGTCGAGGCGGTCGGCGACGGGGTGAGCTACGTCAAGCCGGGCGACCATGTGATCACCTGCCTGTCGGTGTTTTGTGGCACCTGCTCGCAATGCGTCACCGGCCACCCCAATCTGTGCGAGGACACCAGCGTCAAGATGCTGCCCGGCGTGGCCGAGCGCATGACCTGGCACGGCGGCCAGAAGATGAACCAGTTTCTCAACCTGTCGTCGTTTGCCGAGCAGATGCTGGTGCACGAGAATTCGATGGTGAAGATCGACCCCGAAATTCCGCTCGATGTCGGGGCGCTGGTCGGTTGCGGGGTGATGACTGGGGTCGGCGCGGTGTTCAACGCCGCCCGGGTCGAGCCGGGCTCGACCGTTGCGGTGATCGGCTGCGGCGGGGTCGGGCTGTCGGCGGTCAACGGCGCCGCGCTCGCCGGCGCCGAACGGATCATCGCGATCGACACCCAGCCGTCAAAGCTCGACCTGGCAAAGGAGATGGGGGCGACCGACACGCTCAATGCCAGCAACATCGACCCGGTCAAGGCGATCCGCGAGATGACCGGCGGCGGCGTCCACTATTCGTTCGAGGCGCTGGGCAGCAAGACCACGGCCGAGCAGGCCTTCGGCATGCTGCGCGCCGGCGGCACTGCCACGATCATCGGCATGGTGCCGTTTGGCGTGAAGATCGAGCTGCACGGCTTTGACTTCCTGCGCGACCGCAAGATCCAGGGCACCTCGATGGGCGGCAACCGCTTCAGGGTCGACATGCCACGCCTGTTGTCGCTGTGGAAGCAGGGGCGGCTCAAGCTCGACCACCTGATCTCGGGCCGCATCAAACTGCACCAGATCAACGACGGCTTCGCGGCGCTCAAATCCGCGGTCCCGGTGCGCCAGCTGATCGATTTCGGCCCCACGGCATAGCAGGACCGCATCGGCATCAATCGGATCGCTGCGGCGCTGCGCGCTATTGCCGACGCAGGCGCACGCGAACGCGGTGCGCGACGATCAGCGCCGCGATGCAGATGGCGAGCGTTGCCGAAAGCCCGGTGGGCATGCCGGCCAGCCTCAGCAAGTCGCCGGTCGCCCCCGCCCCGAATGGAATAGCGAAGATCAGAACCGCCGGGCTGACCAGCAGCAGCGCTATGCCGAGGGCCCATCGTGTACAGGTTGCAAGCGTTGCCATGTCGCCCCGACCGGATGTCGGGCGACATGGTGGTGCGCCGGGCTTAACAGAGTGTTGCCGGTTACCGCGAGACGCCGTGGATCGCGAGTCGAAACGCCGTCGCCAGCACCACGCCGGCGCGCGGTTGCGGGCGCACCGCCGAGGCCATGTGGGCGGGTAGCGGCACGCAGCTCCAGCTATGGACGTCCCACAGACAGCCCGATGCCGTGGCGCTCGATGGCAGCGAGACCGTTGCGATCATCAGGGCGGCCGCACCGCTCAGCGCGGCCGAGGTCAGTGCCTTGGCCATTACCGGTTCTCCCGTTGCTATACGCTGAAGCCAACGAGATTCCGGCGGAAAACGATCCGCTTCTAGTCTAACCGGTACTGCGAGGGGTCTCTCTACCCGAAGAACACGCGATGTAGGATCCGGCCCGGCAACAAGGTTAGGCTGCCGGCGATCACCAGGGCGCCGAAATAGAGGCCGAGCATCGCGTTGCGATGGCCGCTGATGTTACCGCGCCGGGCATACCACAGCGCGCCGATTACGCCGAGCAGGGTCAGCGGGATGAACAGGTGGATCGGGCTCAAATATCCCGGAGTGATGCTGCGGATAAAGAACGTGCTGACTGCGGTCACGGTCATCAGCGCCAGATAGATCGAGCCCCAGAGCCGGTGGTAGCGCGAGCCTTTGCGCGACAGGAAAATCTGCCAGGTGCCGATGACGAAGGCCGGCAGCACGGTCGCCAGATGGACCTTGATCGCCGGCGGCGCGGCTGCGATCGGCGCAAGGTTCATGCCCGGCCTCTCACCCCGGCTCCGCTCCCCGCCGGCGGAGAGAGGGAGCGCTCCTGGTCACGGCGCGCCAACACGCTCAGAACCAGTGCGCCTTGTCGACGACGTTGCGCAGCGGCTCGCCGGCAGCAAAGCGTCGGCAATTGTCGCTGAGCACGGCAAAGCGGCGGTCGTCGAGATAGGGGCCGTGGCCGGCGGTGTGCGGGGTCATCAACACGCCCGGCATCGTCCACAATTTGTGTTCGGGCGGCAGCGGCTCCTGCTCGTAGACGTCGAGCGCGGCGCCGGCGATCTCGCCCGTTTCGAGTGCGGCGGCGAGGTCATCGAGCCTGGTCGTCATGCCGCGGCCGATATTGATGAAGAACGCGGTCTTCTTCATCCGGCGAAACCGCGCGCGGTTCATGAACCCCTCGGTCTCGGGCGTGTGAGGCACGGTGAGGATCACGAAATCGGCGGTCGGCAGCAGCCGGTCGAGCGCATCGGCGCGGTGCAATTCGGCGAGCCCCGGCGGCGGCTCGGTGCGGCGCTCGTCGGTGCCGACGACGCGCATACCGAACGCCGCTGCGAGCCGCGCGATTTCGCTGCCAATGCCGCCGACCCCGACGATCAGCGCCGTCGCCTCCGGCAGGTGTACGACGTCGCCGCTTTCGCGGGGCGCCGGCCGCCACTCGCGGCGCAATTGTTGCGGCAGGTAGACCTGCAGCCCGCGCGCAAAGGCGAGGACGAACGCCATGACATGCGCCGCGATATGGTCGTTGTAGATTTCGCGGAAATTGGTGATCCGCACCGGATGCGCGATCAGCTCGGGGTAATAGTACCCGGCCGGCGGTGCGGCCTGCGGTGCCTGCAGCCAGCTCAGGCTCTGCGCCTTGGGCAACAGGTCGGGCGGGATCGTGCCGTAGGCGCCTTCGGCGACCGCGATCGCCTGCTCGGCGCCTTCGCGGGTCTCGGCGACGATCACCTCGAGTTCGGGATGCGCTGAGGAGAGCCGGCGCCCCCACTCGCGGGTCTTGTCGGATTGCGGCGGCAGCATCAGGAACGGGATCGGCATGGCGGCTCACTTGTCGTTGGGGATGCGATCCGGCAATTTCTTGCGCTGGAGGCACCGGCGGCATCAGATTGCGTTGCTCCGCTCTTAATGACAACTGGGCGTCCTGGGCTTCGTTCCCTGCCGGCACTGCTGCGGCGATGTGCCGGTTCTGCCGCCGACCGCCTATACGTGTCAGCGTTCTTGACGCACGACGACCGGCCGGTGCACTAACGCGCCCGTTGTGTCGACTATGATTGGGAAACGCCAAATGAGGACCCCTGTCAGCCGCCGCGCCTTTATGGCAGCGACGGCGAGTGTTGCCGTTCCGCTTGCCATGCCGTTTGTGCGCCGCGCCGCGGCGGCGGAGCCGCTGTTGATGCGCTGCTCTCTCGATACCGCGCCGTCGCATCCGCGCAACGTCGCGTTCCGCGATTTCCTCGCCAAGATCGAGAAGGTGTCGGAAGGCCAGATCAAGACAAAATTGTTCGAGAGCGGCTCGCTGTTTCCCGATCTCCACGTCGTCAAGGCGCTGGTTCAGGGCCAGGTCGAACTGGTCTGCCCCGGCACCTGGACGATCACCGGGTTTGTGCCTGACGCCGATTTCTCGCAGCTTCCCGCGTTTTACGGCCAGACGATCGACGCCGTGCACAAGGCGACCGACGGCTCGGCCGGCAAGTTCGTCAACCAGAAGGTCGCCGAAAAGCTGAAGGTTCAGGTCCTCGGCGACTGGTTCGACCTCGGCTTCAACGAGTGGTTCTCGACCAAGAAGCCGCTGAATTCGCTGGCCGACCTCAAAGACATGAAATTGCGCAGCCCGGGCGGGGTGCTCAATTCGTGGCGCATCCGGTTCTTCGGCGGTATCCCCAACGTGACTGCCTGGCCCGACGTGCCGCTGGCGATGTCGCAGGGCACGTTCGACGGGCTGATCAGCACCGACGAAAGCGTCAACAGCGCCAAGCTCTATGATTCCGGGATGCGCCACTCGCTGCAGGACCGGCAGGGCATGGGCCTTTACGTGCCGATGATGAACCATGATTTCTGGGGCAAGCTGGGCCCCAAGCTTCAGCAGGCGGTCGTCAAATTGTGGAGCGACAACCTGCCGGCCTGGCGGGCCAACACGGCTAAGTCGCAACTGGGGGGCCGCGCGGCATTGGAGAAGGCCGGCGTCACCGTTGTCGACGTGCCGCAAAAGGATCTCGACGCGGTGCGCGCCAAGATGCTGCCCGAGCAGGCCAAGGCCGCGGCTGACGCGCACATGTCGCCGGAACTGGTGAAGCTGGTCATGACGGATGTCGCTGCCTAAGCCGGAGGCGGCGCGGGGCCTAGCCCGCGCCGCCGCCGTCTGGGACCGCATCGAACGCACCCTGGTCGGCATCCTCGGCGCCAGCGCGATGGCGATCGCCGCCTTCCAGGTGTTCGGGCGCTATATCGACCCCGCCGCGGCGATCACCTGGGCCGAGGAGGTGATCGTCTACATCGCGGTGTGGGCGGTGATGATCATCGCAAGCCAGCTGGTGCGGATGGACGGGCACGTGCGCCCCGACCTGGTTCTGCGCCTGTTGCCGGCCGGCGTTCAGCGCTGGGTCGAGGTGTTCAACTGCCTGGTCGCGATCGCCTTCACCTTCGGCATGGTGTGGTACGGCTGGGCCGTCGTAGGCACGGCCCTGCTGCTTGACCAGCGCAGCTCGTCCGACCTGCAGTTTCCGATCTGGATTTACTACCTCGCGCTGCCGACCGGCGGCGCACTGATGCTAGGGCGATATGTGATCCGGCTGATCCGTTACCTGCTTTATTTCGACCCGCGCACGATGACCGTGGGCCATGCGGCGGTACCGGTGCACGAGGCGCCGGCCGATCTCATCCCGCCGCCGGTGAAGTAGCGCCCGCATGTGGACCGCCGGGTTCTTCATCCTGTTCTTCGGCCTGCTCGCCGCCGGCATGCCGATCTTCCTGGTGCTCGGCGCCTGCGCCGCGGTGCTCTATTTCGTGTCGGACCAGCCGATGATCGGGTTGGCCCAGAACATGATCGATCAGCTCAACTCGACGACGCTGATGTCGCTGCCGCTATTCGTGATGGCGGCGGCATTCATGCGGCGCGGCGGGGTGGCTCAGGCGCTGGTCGATATGTCGGCGGCGTGGCTCGGCGGCATCAAAGGCTCGCTCGGGCTCGTCGCGGTGGTGTCGTGCGCGCTGTTTGCGGCGATCTCGGGCTCATCGGTCGCAACCGCGCTGGCGATGGGCACGATCCTGCTGCCGGCGATGCTGGAGCGCGGCTACCCGCGCTCGTTCGCGCTCGGCGTGCTCGGCGCGTCAGGCACGATCGGCGTAGTGATACCGCCGTCGCTCGCGCTCATTCTCTACGGCATCGTCACCGAGCAGTCGGTGCCGCGGCTGTTTCTTGCCGGCATCCTGCCCGGCCTGTTGCAAGCCGGCGCGTTCTTCCTGTGGGTGCTCTATTACGCCCGGCGCAAGAATTTTCCGGCCGAGCCGGCGCTGCCGCTCGGCCAGCGGCTGCGGGTCACCTGGCGCGCGCTGCCGGCGATGCTGGTGCCGGTCGTCGTGCTCGGCGGCATCTATGGCGGGTTCATGACCGTCACGGAATCGGCGGCGATGGCGGCGGTAACTGCCTTGTTCGTCAGCCTCGTCGTCTATCGCGGGTTTCATTGGACGTCGGTGCTCGACGTGATCGCCGAGGCGCTGGCCTCAGCCGGCGTCATCATGCTGATCATCGCCACGGCGCTGGTCTTCGGCCACTGGATGACCGGCTCGGGCATCCCGGGCCAGCTCGTGCAATATGCCGCCAAGCAGAATTTCAGCACCTGGCAGTTCCTGATGGTGATGAACATCCTGCTGCTGCTGATCGGCTGCTTTCTCGAAGTCGTCGGCACGCTCTTGCTGGTGATGCCGATCCTGGCGCCGGTATTGGCCCCGCTTGGCGTCAACTCAGTGCATTTCGGGATCATCTTCACCCACAACATGGAGGTCGGGCTGGTCCATCCCCCGGTCGGCCTCAATCTCTACGTCCTGTCGACGATCTCCGACGCGCCGGTCGGCGAGGTGATCCGCGGCATCCTACCGTTTCTGATCATCCTGTTGCTGGTGCTGGGGCTGATCACCTATTGGCCGGCGCTGACGCTGTGGCTGCCCGATCTGGTGTTCGGCAAGTGAGTCGCGATAGGGTTTGACCAGACACACACGACGACGGAGCGACGCCGATGGCCCAGACCGCACAGCCCAACCGCAAGAAGATCATGGCGCCGGCGACGATGTCGAAATCCGGCTGGGCGTTGATCGCGGCGCGCGACGATGTCGAGGGTGTCGAGTTTGCGCCGACTCTGGCAAAGCCCGAATTTCGCGCGATGCTGGCCGATGTCAGCGGCATTTGCCTCGGCGTCACGCCGTTCAGCGACCCCGAGCTCGATGCGGCGCCGCAGCTTCAGGTCGTCTCGCGCATCGGGGTCGGCTACGACGCGGTCGACGTGCCGGCGCTGACCCGTCGGCGCGTTCCGCTGATGATCGGCGGCACCGCCAATTCGGTCAGCGTTGCCGAGGCCGGGGTGTTCCTGACGATGTCGCTGGCGCGCAAGGGCGCCCGGATGGACACGATGGTCAAGGAGGGCCGCTGGAACGACCGCTACAAGGACATGCCGGTCGACCTTTACGGCAAGACCGTGCTGATCATCGGCTTCGGCAAGATCGGCACGCGCTCGGCCAAGCGGTTCGGCGCGATGGAAACAAATGTCCTGGTCTATGACCCGTACATGTACTCCGAGACGATCCGCGGCATGGGCTACGAGCCGGTCGCCGATCTCGACGCTGCGGTGGCGCGCGCCGATTTCATCACGATCCACTGCCCGAAGACGCCCGAGACGGTCGGCCTGTTCAATGCTGCCCGGCTCGCCCGGATGAAGCGCACCGCGTTCATCGTAAACACCGCGCGCGGCGGCATCATCGACGAGCCGGCGCTCTACGACGCGCTCAAGAACAACCGCATCGCCGGCGCCGCGCTCGATGTCTTCGTCGAGGAGCCGACCCCGCAGGACAACCCGCTGCTGTCGCTGCCCAATTTCATCGCCGCGCCGCATGTCGCCGGAGTGACCAGGGAGGCGGTCGACCGAATGGCCGTCATCGCGGTGCAGAACATCCTCTCGGTCCTCGATGGCAAGCCGAACGCCGAAAATGTGATCAACAAGGAAGTGCTGGCGTAGGGAGGCGCACGATGCCGGTTGGGCGATACGCGAGGCCGCCCATTACCGAGGCGGTTATAGAATTTAGGTTTGGATCACCGCTTTCAGACCGGATGGTCAAGCGATTCTTGCACGTTGTCGCAAAGGAATACCCAACAACAGAACAAACCTATGAAATCTCTGCTCAACTACGAATTACGGGACCGGGTCAAAACCCCGAAGTTTCTACCAATCAGAGTTTAACTGGGTACAAGCTAACAGGACAAGATTCGGCGGATTTCATGATTTTTAGGGTTGATAGAATAGGGATAATTCGGAATTCTCCCTATTGTGGGTGGAATAATTTCTTTGAGCGCGCCAAATCATATTATGAAAAATTGAAAAAAATCTCTGGTCTTCGTTCGCTAACCAGAATAGCAACACGATACGTGAATCGGTTGGATATCCCAGTGAAACCGGGAGACTTGGTTCGAAGCGAAGATTACCTCCAAATAGAGCCGCTAGTTCCAACCGCCGTGCCCAGACTCAGCGCCTTTTTTACAACCTTTAGAGGGATTGTTCCAGAGATTGAAGGACAGGTGATCGTAAATTCCGGAACTGTGCAATCGCCCCTGATCGATCACATTTCATTTTTACTTGACATTGATCTGTTTCGAGAGCAAGCGCTCCCGCAGCGAGACCAAGACGTCTGGGATTTGCTTGACAGACTGCGAGCACAGAAAAACGCACTATTCGAGTCGTTCGTAACCGATCGGGCCAGGGAGCTGTTTGACCGTGCCTGACATTGTTGCCTTAGGGAGGTCCGCTCAGCAGCCGCTCAGCGCCAGCGCTGTCGTGGACCCGATCATGTCGCCGATTGAAAGACCATCGCAGGGGCGGGCCGAAGGAAGCCTATATCAACCCCAAATAATACCAATCCTTACAGGTGCAGAAAAATTAGAATCGGATCTATTCAAGAATCGAGCCGAACTAAAATTATTGACCTCAAAAGTAGCCATGCATCTGTCCTTTGAGCAACGGCAGAGTCTTTTTCTGTCGATTGATCGACTGTTGGCGGCTGAGGAATGGGAGGATGAGTCATATGAAATTGATTTGGAGTCGTTCCAAAGTTTTTTACGGTTTGTTATTCATGCAAAAATTGAGCACATGCCGAACATCGGGGTAGGCCCAGGGGGAACTGTACTGGCGGGTTGGCACGCAAAGAGCAAATCGGTTCACGCGGAGTTTTTTCCGGCTGATCACTGTATGCTCATGATAAAATTGCAATCCGATCGCGGACTTGAGCGGTTCGCATGGCGCGGACACGTGGCGCGGTTACGAGATGTAGTTTTTCATAATGGTGCAATTGAATGCCTGTAGGGCATGAAAATTTATTATGCCAAAGCTAAATCATTCAACAATCCCCGATGAGAACCATGTGGTTAGGCGGTGTGGACATCAGGTTATAGAACGGGATCTTGTTTCGAACGACGTGATCGGTCTATTTCCGAAATCGATGCAGTTACGAGTGGATAAGAATGAGAAATATCTCTCTATGAATTTGTTAGAGCATTGTTCCGGATCAAAAAAAGACCGTCTGAAGGCGGTGGTGGCTATTCAGCGGTCAAAAGCGGCCACCAGGTTGAGCCTTCAATCGGGAATTGCTGTAATCGACGCGAAGAGGATCCGTAAAATCGGTAGTGAACATAAACGCACGCTAACGGTACGACATACGCCAAATAGCGGCGATGTATCTTATTCACGCGTTTCCGGGTTGCCGTTAGACAATGGTGATGAACTTCTAACCGCTGCGCTAGCAGACGAGGCATATCAAGACTTTATGCTATTATATCAAGTCGATGCGCTACCTGAATGAGGCTGACGCCGTAGTACAATTTACAATACGGATTCGTTGGGTCAGCTTGGCCGCGCTATGCGACCGGAAGGTGCGCCAACTGCGAAGGCCGGAATGTAAGCGGGTCTGACCCGTTATAGGTTGGAGTCTCCGCCCGGCATGGGAATTACGGAGGTTTCGGCCGCGACATCATGAGGAGACCGCGTCGATGCTGCCGGCGGCGATCGGAGCATTGGCCTTGGCGTTGCGGCTGTACGGCCTCGGCAGCAAGCCGTTTTGGCTCGACGAGATCGCCAGTGCGCATCGCGCGACGGCGAGCATTCCAGATCTGGTCGCCGATTCGCTTCATAACGGGCACTATCCGACCTATTTCCTGCTGTTGTGGCTGATCGCGCGGGTCGGAGCGTCACAATTCCTGCTGCGGCTGCCGTCGGCGATCTTCGGTGCGGCCTGCGCGTCGCTGACCTGCATGATCGGCCGCCGGGTCGGCGGAGCACGCAGCGGCGCCGTCGCGGGCCTTTTTGTGGCATTGTCGCCGTTCGAGGTTCAATTCGGGCAGGAGGCGCGGCCCTACACGCTGGTCGCCTTGTTGGTTCTGACCGCGTTGTGGGGGCTTGTGCGGCTGGCACAGGACCCGGCCGCCGCGGCGGTTCCGCTTTGGCGCCGCGGCGGTCTGCGGGGCGCCTGGCTGGCCTTTGGCCTGGGCACGGCGGCGGCGCTTGCGGTGCTGAACGTTGCGGTCCCTTGGCTGATCGCTGCCAACCTCGGGGCGATCGCCATTGCCGGCGGCGCCGGCGAGGCGAAGCGCTCATTCTGGCGAAATTGGGGGCTCGTGCAGCTTGCCGTGCTGGCGGTCTGGGTGCCGATGTTCGCCGCAGTTTACGTCGCGCGGCATGGCGCCCTGCTGGACGCGATCGCGTGGGCCCCGGCGACCAGCGCCAAGCGGATCTGGTCGATCGTCGCCGCGGTCTATTTTCTGCGCATCGCGAAATTCATCACGATCGGCCTCGCTCCGGTGGTGGTTCCCGGGCTGCCGATCGCCGTCGGCGCGCTTGCCGCGCTCGGCCTCTGGCATTTGCGGCACGATCGGCGGCTGCTGGCGGTACTGAGCTGCGCCGCATTCGTGCTGCCGCTGAGCCTGGGCCTCGTGTCGGTGTTCGTGCCGCTGATGGTGCCGCGCTATTTCGCGTGGGGCGGCGCGCCGCTTTTTGTTCTCGCCGGGATCGGGTTCGGCCGGCTTTCGGGGGTGCGTTTCGCGGTGCCGGCAATTGCGGCCGCCGCGCTCGGCCTCGTAAATCTACTGCCCTATTACGGCTATGAGACCAAGCCGCGCTGGGATGAGGCGGCGTCCGAACTGGCGACGGTCGCCCGGCCCGGCGACATGGTGCTGCTCAACAGCTATTACGCCAAATACGTTCTGTCGGCGTTTGCCGCGCGGGCCGGGTTGCACCCTGATCAGGTCAGGCTGACCTGGAGCCTGCCCGACGCGATGCAGCGCCAGCCGGGCCGCGATCTGTGGGTGATTTACGGTCGCACCGGTCAGGTCATGCCGCAATCGCTGGCCGAATTTCGCAAGTCGCTCGCGCCGCTCGGCGAGCCGCTGACCGAAACGCCGATCGGCCGCTATATCGTGCTGTGGCACTTCGCGGAACCCGAGCACGCCAATTCCGGGACATAGCGACTCTCGTTCCAGCATCCCGGCGGGCGCTTGACTTCCGCCCCTTTAGCTGGCGGGATCGGCAGTCTGATTTGCGATCGAGGAGAGTGATATGGCGCGGGCGAACGGGGTGCGGGAGATCTGGGCCGGCGGTAAGGCGGTGATCAACAGCTGGCTCGGCGTGCCGGCAAGCTTCTCCGCCGAGGTCATGGCCCATGCCGGGTGGGATTCGCTGGTCGTCGACATGCAGCACGGAATGATCGACTACCAGGTCATGGTCACGATGCTGCAGGCGATCTCGACCACCGGCACGGTGCCGCTGGTGCGGGTGCCGTGGAACGATCCGGCGCATATCCAGAAGGCGCTTGACGCCGGCGCCTATGGCATCATCTGCCCGATGATCAACAACCGCGCCGAGGCCGAGAAGTTTGTCGGCTCGATGCGCTATGCGCCGCTCGGCTACCGCAGCTCGGGGCCGATCCGCGCCTCGCTCTACGGCGGCGCCGACTACCACGCCAAGGCCAACGACATCGTCGTCGCTTTCGGCATGATCGAGACCGTCGAGGCAATGCAAAATCTCGACGAAATCCTGTCGGTCAAGGGGCTCGATGCGATCTATGTCGGCCCGTCGGATCTGTCGATCTCGCACGGCTATCTGCCCGGCGGCGACAAGCCCGACGAATGGATGATGGCGGCGCTGAAAAAGGTGCTCGACGCCTGCAAGCGGCACAAGGTCCAGCCCGGCATCCATTGCGGCGCGCCGGCCTATGCCAAGAAGATGATCGAGATGGGCTTTAGCTTTGTCACGGTCGGCGGCGACACCGCATTTCTGCGGGCGGGCGCGGCGACGGCGGTGGCCGAGATGAAGAACGCGCCGAAGCCGGGCGCCAGCTCGAGCCCCTATTAGGCGGCGGCGAACCACCGCCTAAATCCGTCGTTCCGTGGCGGCCCCTGGCGACAGCCGGGGCCGAACCCGGACCCCTCGGGCACGACCGCGGGGGTGTTCTTGATCCCAGGCTCGCGTCTACCACGCGACCCGGGAGATAACTGGCGGGCTAAGCGGGCGCGGCGCTTGGTCGGTCGCTATTCGACCGACACCGCGCCGCGGGCGACGGCGCGGCGAGCCGCAGCTGCGACTCGCGCCGATTCCTGCGTCCACTCATGATCGCGGCCAAGCATGGTCCTGTGGCCCTCGAGCGCGGTCTCAGCATGCGTCGCCGCCTCGGCATTGCGCCCGGCGGCGAGCAGGGCGCGCGACAGGTTGTAGCGTGCCCGATTGGTAGTAGGATGGCCCGCGCCGTAGATCGTCTCCCAGCTGCTCAGCGTGCGCTGGCAGATTTCGATCGCGGCTTCGACCTCCTGCTGGTTCCGCAGTGTCCACAGCAGCTGCGGGACGGTGAGTATCCCCAGCGCCACTAGGTTGGTGCCAAGTCGCCCGCCCTCACGGGACTGCCGCGCGAGCGCGGCATCAAGGTTGGCCTGGGTTATGTAGCCCTGCCTGATCAGTATTTCCCCAAGACGCGTCGGCATGTGCTGTCGCTCTGCGAAACGAGATGTGTGCGGGGTGCGTTCCGGGTTGGAAGACCGGCCCCGGTTACGTTATCGCGCCGATGAGATTGCTAATTCGTTAGCTGCGACCGTCGTTCAATAGAATACAACTAAGTCGGGTGGCGCGGAGGTGCGGTTGATCCGAATATTCGTCGATGCAGACGCTTGCCCGGTACGCGACGAGGTGTATCGGGTTGCGGGCCGCCTTGCGGTCTCGGTTTATCTTGTGTCGAACGGGTCGCGGCCGATCCGCCCGCCCGGCCTGCCGTTTGTCGAGATGGTGATCGTCGGCGAGGCGATGGACGCGGCCGATGACTGGATTGCCGAGCAGATCGCCTCCGGTGACATTTGCGTTACTGCCGACATTCCGCTCGCCGCGCGCTGTCTTAAGAAGGGCGCGCGCGCCGTGGCGCCCAATGGACATCCGTTTACCGCGGCCAATATCGGCAATGCCCTGGCCGGGCGCGAACTGGCCCGCCACCTGCGCGAACTGGGGGCCGGCGGCAAGGGGCCGCCGCCGTTCAGCAAGGCCGACCGCTCGCGGTTTCTGTCGGCGCTCGACGCCGCCGTCACGGCGGCGCGGCGAGATCAGCCGCCGGGAGCGCCCTGCGCCTCGACATAGACCGAATAGATCGACTGGCTCGCCGCCATGAACAGCCGGTTGCGCTTAAGCCCGCCGAAACAGACGTTGGCACAGCGCTCGGGCAGCAGGATGCGGCCGATCAGCGTGTCGTCCGGCGCGAACACCGCAACCCCGTCCTGGCCTTCGCCGCCTGAGAATCCGCACCACACATTGCCCTGCGTGTCGCAGCGGATGCCGTCGGCATAGCCCGGCATTGCGTTGAAGAACACACGCCCGTTGGCGAGCCGGGTGCCGTCGTCGACGACATCGTAGACATAGGTCGCCTTGTCGCCTCCCGGCGTGTCGACGACATAGAGCCGCTTTTCATCGGGTGAGAAGCACAGCCCGTTCGGCCGCTGCTGCTGGGCCTGGTCGACGACGATTGTCATCGACCAGGTCGCCGGGTCGAGCCGGTAGACCCGGAATGGCAGTTCCTGCGGCACGGTGTGGCCGAGATAGTTGCCGCGCGTGCCGGCGCCGTTGTCGCTGAACCAGATCGAGCCGTCGGACTTGACGACGACATCGTTGGGGCCGGTCAGCCGCTTGCCCTCGAAACTGTGCGCGAGCACGGTTATCGACCCGTCGTATTCGGTGCGGGTCAGGTACTGCGTGTCGTGCTCGCAGGTGATCAGCCGCCCCTGACGATCGCGGGTATTGCCGTTGGCATAATGCGACGGGCGGCGGAACAGGCTGACCGCGCCGGTTTCCTCGTCCCAGCGCATGATCCTGTCGTTGGGGATGTCGCTCCACAACAGATAGCGGCCATCTCCGAACCACACCGGCCCTTCGGTAAACAGGCAATCGCCGGCGATGCGCTGGACCGGCGTGTTACCCAGCACGATCGCGGCAAAGCGCGGGTCGAGAATCTTGAACGCCGGGTCGGGATAGCGGATCGGATCGGGCATGACTCCTCCCAGTCGGGAAATCGGCAAAGCCGGTTGTTTGGCGCGAACCCCAGAGGGCCGGGAGACTGCTTATCCCCTCGGCTCGACATCGAGCCGCACGGCGATCCCTTCGAGGCCCGGTTTCGCCGCCGGATAGCGCTGCAGCACGAGCGGGTCGTGACCGGGGATGACGTGCTGTGGCGAACTCGCCAGGCGTTTCACGGCGGCGAAGCCTTCCAGCATGTCGCCAACGTTGTAGACCGTCGCGTAAGCCCGCATCTGCTCGAAATTGGCATAGAAATGCGAGGCGTCGGCGGCCAGCACGACCCAGCCGCGCGCCGTCTTGACCCGCATCACCTGCAGCCCGTTGGTGTGGCCGCCGACGTGATGAACCGTGATGCCGGGCGCGATCTCGCCGGTGCCATCGTGAAACTGCACGCGGCCGGCAAACAGCCGCCCCACCATCGCCGACACGTCATCCGCCTCGAACGAGCGGCGTAGCTGCGCGTGGCACATGCAGCGCCCGGTGCAGAACGCCATCTCGCGATCCTGCAGGTGATAGGTCGCGTGGGGAAACAGGTCGTTGTTGCCGGCGTGGTCGTAATGCATGTGGCTGATCACCACGTCGGCGACGCTCGTCGGGTCGATGCCGATCGCGGCCAGCCCCTCGCCGGGCGGGCGGAGAAATTCGCGGCCGCGCTTCTTCGCCATCGCCGCGTCGAACCCCGTGTCGAGGATGATCGTGCGGCGCTCGCCGACCACTGCCCAGACGAAGTAATCGAGCGGCATCGGCACGTCGTGCGGGTCGCCGCCCAGGAAGTTCTCGCTCGACATGCGGTGGTGATGCGCATAGCGCACCGCGTAGATCTGGTAAGTGTCGGCACTCATCGCGGTCTCCGGACTTACTCGTTTGCCATCAGGCGGTCGGTGACGGGCAGGGTCAGCCGGTGCGGGACGAGCCGGGCGGCGAAGGTCATCAGCCGGTTCATCACCCCGGCGACGACGACGCGCCGCCGCGAGGCCAGCGCGGTGCACCCGATCTCGGCGACCGTGTCGGCCGGCATCATCTTGCGGAATTTGTGCGCTATCAGGGATTTGTCGGCGCCGGCGACGATGAAGAATGCGCTTTCGGTCGCGCCTGGGCACAGCACTGTGACGCCGACCCCGGTGTTGCGCAGTTCGTAGGCGAGCGCCTCGCCGAGGCTCAGCACATAGGCCTTGCTGGCAAAATACACCGCCATCCGCGGGCCGGGCTGGAACGCCGCGGTCGAGGCGACCAGCATGATCCTGCCGCTGCGGCGTGCGACCATCGCCGGCAGCAAGAGGCGGGTGAGTTCGGTCAGCGCGACGATGTTGACCTGCAGCATCTCGCCGATCCGCATCGGGTCCTGCCGGTCGAAGCGTTCGGCGCCGCCGAGCCCGGCATTGTTGATGAGCACGTCGATCGCAAGGCCGCGCGCCGCGAGATCGTCGGCGAGCCGCGCCGCCGATCCCGGCTGGCTGAGGTCCGCGACGATCACCGTGACCGCGGCACCCGTGCCGCGCAGTTCGTCGGCCAGCGCCTCCATCGGCGGGGCGCGGCGGGCAGTCAGCACCAGGTCATGTCCGCGCCGGGCCAGCGAGCGGGCAAGTTCGATGCCGATCCCGCTCGATGCGCCGGTGACGAGCGCGAGCGGACGAGGGGAGGGGTTTACGGGTGTGTCCATCGCTGGGTCAGCGCCCTTTCAACACCGGTTTGCGCCGCTCGCGCCACGCCTGGTGGCTTTCCGCCTTGTCCTCGGTCAGTTCGAGTGCCGCGAACCGGTAAAGGTCGGCGTTAGCCGCCTCGCGCAGCGGGACGTCGAGCCCGAACGCCACCGATTCCTTGGCGAGCCGCGCGGCGAGCGGCGGCAATTCGCCGATGTGGCCGGCGACCTCCAGCGCCTTGGCCATCAGCTCGCCATGCGGCACCAGCCATTGCGCGAGCCCGGTGCGGTAGGCCTCGTCGGCCTTCAGCGGAAAGCCCATCGCCAGCTTCATCGCCTGGCCGCGGCCGATCCACCGCGCGAGGCGCACGGTGCCGCCCTGCGCTGGCAGAATGCCGAGCCCGACCTGCGGCAGCCGCCACTCGGCGCGCTCGGAGGCGACGATCAGATCACAGCAATAGGTGACGATGCAGCCGATCCCGACCGCATAGCCGTTGACCGCGGCGACCAGCGGCTTGGCGAAATCGCTGAGCAGGTTCATCGCCTGATAGCGGCGGCGGCGCGGCAGGTCTTCGATGAATTCGGCGATCGAATCGTGCGTGTGGGTCTTTGGGTCCTTGATGTTGGCGCCGGCGCTGAACGCGCCGCCGGCATCATCACCGGTCAGCACCACGCAGCGCACCGCCGGGTTCTCTTCGAGCTGCGGCAGCAATTCGCGTAGACCCTGGTTGTAGTCGTCGCCCCAGGCGTTGCGCGCCTGCGGCCGCGACAGGGTGATGATCGCAACGTGACCGCGGATTTCGTGAAGCAGGGGCATGGCGTACGACCTCCGAATGAGCGGGCAAGTTAGACGATCCCGGCTTGTATCACCCCGGCTAGATGACCCCGGCGGCCCTCAACTCGGCGATTTCGGCGGCCGACAGGCCGAGCACTCCGCCGTATATCTCGTCGTTGTGCTGGCCGAGCTTGGGGCTCGGCGTCGTCGGCACCTTGTCGGCGCCGTGGATGCGCAGCGGCGTGTTGGGCACGACGATCGGCCCGATCTCGTCGTGATCGATGCGTTCGAGCATGCCGCGCCGGTGCATATGCGGATCGTTCATCACCTCGCCGACATCGCGCACCGGGGCGAGGGGGATGCGCAGCCGCCGGGCGATCGCGAAAATCTCCATCTTGGGCAGGGTCGCGGTCCATTCCGCGATTGTGGCGTCGACGAGGTCGCGGTTGGCGACGCGCGCGGCGTTGTCGGCAAAGCGCGGGTCGGCGCGCAATTCCTCGCGGCCCATCGCGGCGAGCAGGTTGTACCAGTGTTCCTCGACCGCGAGGTTCATCGCGATATAGCCGTCTTTCGCCGGGTAGACGTTGATCGGCACGCGGCCGTGGCTGGCATTGCCGGTGCGCGGCGGCACCGCGCCGGTGCGCCAATAGGCCTCGAACTGCGAGGTCATCGTCGCATAGGCGGCTTCTTCCATCGCGACCTCGACGAGGCGGCCTTCGCCGGTGTGCTCGCGCTCGTAGAGCGCGGTCAGCACCGCGGCGTAAAGGTGGATGCCGCTGAGGAAATCGACGACCGCCGGCCCGGCCTTGAGCGGCGGCCCGTCAGGGAAGCCGGTGGTGCTGATCATCCCGGAATAGGCCTGGATCGTCAGGTCCATCGCCAGATTGTCGCGATCCGGCCCGCTGATGCCATAGCCCGAGCCCGAAGCGTAGATCAGCCGCGGGTTGATCTCGTGCAGGACGCTCCAGCCGACGCCGAGCCGGTCCATCACCCCCGGCGCGAAATTCTCGAGCAGCACGTCGCCCACCTGCGCCAGCCGCAGCAGCAATGCGACGCCGCGCCCGTCCTTGAGGTTCAGCGTGATCGCCCGCTTGTTGCCGTTGAGCATCGCGATCGGAAACGTCGTGCTCTTGCCCGGCGGGGCGCGGCGGCGCAGCGGCTCGCCCTGCGGCGGCTCGATCTTGATGACGTCGGCCCCCGCCTTGGCCATCAGCATCGACGCGTAGGGGCCCTGATAGACCTGCCCGAAATCGAGCACGACGACCCCGGCGAGCGGATGATTGGCACGCGCGGTCATGACGCTGAATAATTACCCCTCTCCCGCAAGCGGGAGAGGGAGGGGCCCATCGCGCAGCGATGGGAGGGTGAGGGCGGTGCGGTGGTTCGACCCTCACCCGCCTCGCTGCGCTCGGCACCCTCTACCGCATCGCGGGAGAGGGGCTTTCGGGGCGTCATTGTCACTACCGCCCCTTGAAGCCGCGCGGCGGGCGCTTTTCGGCAAAGGAGCGGGCGGCCTCCTGGAAATCCTCGGTCAGGTACAGGCGGAACGGCGCCGCCATGAACTGCGCCTCGCGGGTGGCCCGCTCCATGTACCAGCGCCGGGTGCGCACCGTGGTGCGCACGCTGAGCGGCGGGTTTTTGGCGACCTGCTGCGCCAGTTCGCGCGCCACGTCGAGGTGTTTCCCTTCGGGCGCGAGGCGGTTGAAGAGGCCGGCCTTGAAGCCTTCCTCGGCGGTGAAAAAGCGGCCGGTAAAGGCGATCTCGTCGCCGAACGCGCCGGCGCCGCGGAAATGGAACAGCGCCCAGTAGCGCGAGGCGCCAAGCCCGCGCGATGTCTCGGTGAGCTGAAAGCGCGTGCCCTCGGCGGCGACGATCAGGTCGCATTCGAGCGTCAGCCCGAGCGCCAGCCCCAGCACATAGCCGTGGACCGCGGCGATCACCGGCTTCCAGTTGACCGCGCGGGTCAGAAGGTCGGCTGAGTTGGTGCCCCAGCCCTGCGGGCCGCCGAGCTTCTCAAACTCGTCGCGGCTGCGCAGCTGGCGCTGGCGCACGTCGGCGCCGGACGAGAACGCGCGGCCCGTTCCATTGAGAATCGCGACCTCGGCGTCGGGGTCGAGATCGAAGCGGCGCAACGCGTCGGACAGGCCGGCCACGACCTCGTCGCTGACCGCGTTAAGTTTGTCGGGCCGGTTGATCGTGATCGTCGCGATCTTGTCCTTGCATTCATAGAGGACAAGCCCGTCGTCGCCGTCGTTCATCCCGCATCCTCCCCGCCATCTATGGCGGGAAGGTTGCGGGGAGGCGGATGCGGTGTCAACGCCCGCTGGGAGCGTCGTCAGGCAACAAGCAGAACGATCACCAGGATGAGCAGAAGCGTACCGAGACCGCCGACCGGGAAATAACCCCACCCGGCGCTGTACGGCCAGGTCGGCAACGCACCAATGACCAGCAGGACCAGGATGATCAACAGTAGGAGGCGCATGACGGCATCTTCCTACTTCTTGACCAACTCGCGAACGGCGTCCTTGGCTTGGCCCTTAGCCTTTTCGAATCGTCCCTCGGCCTGTTCGATCTTGCCGTCGGCCTCGGTATGGCGGTCGCCGACGGCACGGCCGGCGACTTCCTTGATCTTTCCGCTCGTCTTCTTGAGCGTGCCGGTAACGCGGTCTTTATCCATGATTGTGTCTCCGATTCGATTACTTATTCCCCGAAACGGTCGGGGAACAAGTAAGGTTCCGGAGACGCCCGTTGCGGGCGTTCCCATTGCCAGATCGGAGCGAAATCAGCGCAGGCGGGCGGGCACCTCGACCCCGAGCAGCCGCGCCGCGTTGCCGCCGAAGATCTGCCGGCGCTCGGCGTCGCTCAGGTGAGGCGCGCGCTCGACAAATCCGATCGGGTCGATCTCGCCCATGTCATAGGGATAGTCGGTGCCCATCAGCACGTGCTCGGGCCCGTACTGGCGCACCAGGTATTCGAGCTGGTGGTGGGTGAACACCATCGTGTCGAAGTAGAGGCGCTTCAGGTAGGTCGTCGGGTCTTCCTTGAGGTGCTCACAGCAATCGGGCCGGGCCGCTGCGCCATGGTCGATGCGGCCGGAATAGGCCGGCAGATAGCCGCCGCCGTGGGCGACCACGATCTTGAGCCCGGGATAGGCGTCGAGCACGCCGCCGAAGATCAGATGATGCACGGCGATCGTCGATTCGAGCGGAATGCCGATGACGTTGCTGAAATAATGGTCACCAAAGCGGCGCCCGTCGGTAAACCCAGACGGGTGCATGAACAGGACCACCCCAAGCTCTTCGCAGCGCTGGAAGATCGGGCGGAAGCGAGGGTCCGAGAAATCGGTGCCGTCGACATTCGAGGAAATCTCGATGCCGCGCATGCCGAGTGAGCCGGTAATCCGCTCCAGTTCGCGGATCGCCAGTTCCGGCGCCTGGAACGGGATCGTGCCGAGGCCGACAAAGCGGTCCGGGTGGCGGGCGACGATGCCGGCGATGTTGTCGTTAACCGCCTGCGCGGTCGCCAGGCCCAGCTCTGGGTCGGTCCAATAGAACATCTGCACCGGCGCCGGCGAGAACGCCTGCATGTCGATGCCCATGATGTCCATGTCCTTGAGGCGCTGCTCGACCGAGGTCAGCTGGATCTGGGTGCGCGCCACCTGCTCGGCCTGGACCTTGCGGGTTCGCTCGTTGGCGAACTTCATCGTCGCGTCGCGCTCGGCATCCCAGAACGGCTTGACCATCTCGTCCGCCTTGTCGAGGTGGACGTGGCAATGGATGTCGATCGTGTACCATTTGCCGCGGGCATGGACCGGGCCGGGAAAGCGGCCCTCGATCTGGGTGCCGGGCGGGAGACAGGTGAAGAGCATTGAGTTACCTCCGCGAAAACGCGACGATCTTGCCGTGCCCAAGCCGGCAACGCCATGTAAACCGTACGCAGCGGGCGACTGCGCTTTCCGCCCGTCGGCGCTTGCCGCAGCGCCGCGGTCGGGGCTCGGGATATTCAACCGGCAGTGTGGTTAAGCCCCTCGGCATCTGTTGCGCCCGACGCGCGAACAAGACACAATGCCGCGCCTGCCCCCGGGAACCCCGGATATCTGTCGAGAACCGAACGCTGGTCGAGCCGAGCATCGAGAGGATGGCGACCGAGTCCATGCACCGGAAGATCGCGCCGTGCATTGCGGCGCCGCGTCACTCGGTATCTGTCATCGTCCTGTCGCCGGCGGCAATGACCATATCCGATAGATAAAGGAGCGACGATGGCCGCATCCCTCGACGAACTGTGCGTCAACACGATCCGTACGCTGTGCATCGACGCGGTCCAGCAGGCCAATTCGGGCCATCCGGGCACCCCCATGGCAATGGCTCCGGTGGTCTATACGCTGTGGCAGGAATTCCTGCGCTTCGACCCCGAGGACCCGATCTGGCCCAATCGCGACCGTTTTGTGCTGTCGTCGGGCCATGCCTCGACGCTGCTCTATTCACTATTGCACCTGACCGGGGTCAAGGCGGTCGATTCGGCCTATGAGCGCCTCGGCACGCCGAGCGTAGCGCTCGACGATCTGAAGCGGTTCCGCCAGCTCGACAGCAAATGCCCGGGTCACCCCGAATACCACTGGACCTCGGGGGTCGAAACCACCACCGGCCCGCTTGGCCAGGGCATTGCTACCAGCGTCGGCATGGCGATCGGCGCGCGCTGGCTGGCGCAATATTTCAACCGCCCGGACTATCCGCTGTTCGATTACAATATTTACGCGCTGTGCGGCGACGGCTGCATGATGGAAGGCGTGGGAGCCGAGGCCGCCTCGCTCGCCGGGCACCTCAAGCTCGGCAACCTGTGCTGGATCTACGACAGCAACCACATCACGATCGAAGGCAACACCGCGCTGGCGTTCAGCGAGGATGTCGCCGGCCGGTTCCTCGCCTATGGCTGGCACGTGCTGCGCATCGGCGACGCCAACGACCGCGAGCGCCTGGCCGCCGCGTTCGCGACAGCCAAGGGCGTCAGCGACCGGCCGACGCTGATCATCGTCGAAAGCCATATCGGCTATGGCGCGCCGCACAAGCAGGATACCTCGGGCGTCCATGGCGAGCCGCTCGGCGCCGAAGAGGTCAAGCTCACCAAGCGCAACTACGGCTGGCCCGAGGACGCGCAGTTCCTGGTGCCGGACGGGGTCTACGCCCATTTCGCCGAAGGGATCGGCGCGCGCGGCAAGAAATTGCGCAGCGACTGGGAAGCGTTGTTCGCGCGCTACCGCGGCGAATACCCCGAGCTGGCCGATCAGTGCGAGCGGGTGCAGCGGCGCGACCTGCCCGACGGCTGGGACGCCGACATTCCGGTGTTTCCTGCCGATCCCAAGGGCATCGCCAGCCGCGATTCGTCGGGCCGCGTGCTCAACGCGATCGCGCCGCGGCTGCCGTGGGTGGTCGGCGGTGCCGCCGATCTCGCGCCCTCGACCAAGACGCGTCTCACCTTCGCCGGCGCGGGCGACCTCGAAGCCGATACGCCGAATGGCCGCAATTTCCATTTCGGCATCCGCGAGCACGCGATGGGGGCGATCTGCAACGGGCTGGCGCTGTCGAAGCTGCGCCCGTATGGCTCGGGCTTCATGATCTTCTCGGACTACATGAAGCCGCCGATCCGGCTCAGCGCGATCATGGAGCTGCCTGTCATCTTCGCGTTCACCCACGATTCGATCGGCGTCGGCGAAGACGGGCCGACCCACCAGCCGGTCGAGCAGCTGATCGCGCTCCGCGCGATTCCCGGGCTCGTCGTTTTCCGGCCGGGCGACGCCAACGAGGTCGCCGAAGCATGGCGCTTCGCGCTCGAGGCCAAGCACGACCCGTGCTGCCTCATTCTCAGCCGCCAGAACCTGCCGACCCTCGACCGCGCGAAATTCGCGCCGGCGAGCGGGGTGCGGCGTGGCGCCTATGTGCTGGCCGACAGCAAGCCGGGGCAGCCCGACGTGATCCTGATGGGCACCGGCAGTGAAGTTGCGCTGTGCGTCGATGTCTATGAAAAGCTGGCCGCCGAGGGCGTCGCCGCGCGCGTCGTCAGCATGCCGTCGTGGGAGCTGTTCGAGCGCCAGGACGAAGCCTATCGTGCCTCGGTTCTGCCGCCGACCTGCACCCGCCGCGTCGCGGTCGAGCAGGCCTCGGCGCTGGGCTGGGAGCGTTATACCGGGCTGCGTGGCACGGTTATCGCCATGAAAACCTTCGGCGCTTCAGCGCCGCTTAAGGAACTGCTCGTCAAATTCGGTTTTACCGAAGAGAACGTCTATGCGGCTGCCAAGGCGCAGCTCGCCCGCAAGGAGTAGAAGCCATGGCCAATCCGCTCAAAGAGCTTGGTGAATATGGGCAATCGGTCTGGCTGGATTTTGTCAGCCGGGAATTGCTGAAAAGCGGCCAGCTCAAACAGCTGATCGCCGACGATGGGCTGCGCGGAGTCACGTCGAACCCGTCGATCTTTGAAAAGGCGATCGGCCACGGCGACGATTACGACGAGATGATCCGCACCGCCGAGGCGAGCGGCGACCTCGATCCCGCCGCGCTGTTCGAGGATCTGGCGGTGCGCGAGATCCAGGAAGGCGCCGACCAGCTGAGCCTGGTCTACGAACAGACGCAGCGCCGCGACGGTTATATCAGCCTCGAAGTCTCGCCGTATCTGGCGATGGACACGCACGGCACGATCGAGGAGGCCCGCCGCCTGTGGCGCGAGGTCGACCGCCGCAACCTGATGGTCAAGGTGCCCGGCACCAAGGCCGGCATCCCGGCGATCCGCACGTTGATCGGCGAGGGCATCAACATCAACGTGACCCTGCTCTTCGCCAAGGAGATGTATGCCCAGGTGGCCGACGCCTACATCTCGGGGCTTGAGGATTTCGTCGCCAGAGGTGGTGACCCGCACCGGGTGGGGAGCGTCGCGAGCTTTTTTGTCAGCCGTATCGATTCGCTGGTCGACGACGCGCTCGACGCGAAGGTCGCCGCGGCAACCGACCCGGCCGAAAAATCACGGCTCGCCGGCATCAAGGGCAAGGTGGCGATCGCCAATGCCAAGCTCGCCTACCAGCTCTACAACAAGATCTATTCCGACGAGCGCTGGCAGCGCCTGGCACAGAGTGGTGCGCAGACCCAGCGGTTGCTGTGGGCCAGCACCGGCACCAAAAACAAGGCCTACAGCGACGTGCTCTACGTTGAGGAGCTGATCGGGTCGAATACGGTCAACACGATGCCGCCGGCGACCATGGACGCATTCCGCGACCACGGCCGCCCGCGCCAGAGCATCGAAGAGAATGTCGCCGCCGCCGAGGTAGTGATGGCGGAGCTCGCCAAATCCGGCATCTCGATCGAAGCAGTGACGTCGAAGCTGGTCAACGACGGCGTACAGCTGTTCGCCGACGCCGCCGACCAGCTTTATGCGGCGGTTCAGAAAAAGCGCCACAGCGTACTCGGGCGCAAGCTCAATTCGATGACCTACAAGCTGCCCGAGGCGATCGGCAAGGCGGTCGGCGAGGCGATCGAGGATTGGCGCAAGGGCGGCAAGATCAGGCGCCTGTGGCATGCCGACGCGTCGCTGTGGACCGAGGCGGACGAAGCCAAGTGGGTCGGCTGGCTGGGCATCGTCGAGGCCCAGCAGAAGGCGATCGCGGTTCTCGAAAACTTTGCCAAGGACGTGCGCAGCGGCGGGTTCAGCGACGTGCTGCTGCTCGGCATGGGTGGGTCGAGCCTCGGCCCCGAAGTGTTCGCCGAGACGTTCGGCTCCAAGCCGGGCTACCCCAAGCTGCACGTGCTCGATTCGACCGACCCGGCACAGGTCCGCTCGTTCGAGAGCGCGGTCGACTTAACCCGCACGCTGTTTCTGGTGTCGAGCAAGTCGGGCAGCACGCTCGAACCGAACATCTTCAAGCAATACTTTTTCGAGCGCGCCAAGGCGGCGGTGGGTGCGGAAGAGGCGCCGAAGCGCTTTGTCGCGATCACCGACCCCGGTTCGGCGGTCGAGCGGATCGCCCGGCAGGAGGGTTTCCGCAGCGTCTTCCATGGGCTCTCCAGCATCGGTGGGCGCTATTCGGTGCTGTCGAATTTCGGCATGGTGCCGGCGGCGGCGATCGGCGTCGACACGCGCGCCTTTCTTGAAAGCACCGCAGAGATGGTGCGCTCATGCGCGCCGAGCGCGCCGCCGGTCGAAAACCCGGGGGTGATCCTGGGCGCGATCATGGGCGTGTGCCAGCGAGTCGGCCGAGACAAGGTCACGGTGATCGCCTCGGAAGGGATCGCCGATTTCGGCGCCTGGCTCGAGCAGCTTCTTGCCGAATCGACGGGCAAGATCGGCAAGGGCATCGTGCCGGTCGATGGCGAGCCGTTGGGAGCGCCCGACGTCTACGGCAGCGACCGGCTGTTTGCCTATCTGCGCCTTGCCTCCGACGCCGACAGCCAGCAGGAGCGGGCGATCGCCGCGCTCGAAGCTGCCGGCCAGCCGGTTGTGCGGATCACGGTCGGCGACCCGATGCAGCTCGGCCAGGAGTTCTTCCGCTGGGAGATGGCGACCGCGGTGGCCGGCTCGATCATCGGTATCAACCCGTTCGACCAGCCAGATGTCGAGGCGAGCAAGGTCAAGACGCGCGAGCTGACCACGGCCTATGAGGAGACCGGCAAGCTGCCGCCCGAGACGCCGTTCTTCGCCGGCGACGGGGTCGAATTGTTTGCCGACCCACGCAACGAGGCCGCGCTGAAACCGCAGGCGACGAGCCTCACCGCGGCGCTGAAGGCGCATCTCGGCCGTGCCGGCGCCGGGGATTACGTCGCGCTGCTCGCCTACGTCGCCCGCGACTCGGCGCATATCGAGGCGCTGCAAAGCATCCGGCGAAAGATCAGGGACCATAAGAAAGTGGCGACCTGCCTCGGCTTCGGCCCGCGCTTCCTGCATTCGACCGGCCAGGCCTACAAGGGCGGTCCGAACAGCGGCGTGGTGCTGCAGATCACCTGCGTCGACGCCACCGATCTGCCGGTACCCGGGCAGAAATTCACGTTCGGGGTGGTCAAGGCGGCACAGGCGCGCGGCGATTTCGACGTGCTCGCCGAGCGCGGGCGGCGAGCACTGCGCGTGCACCTGACCGGCAATCTTGAAACCGGGCTGCAGACGCTGGCCCGCGCGATCGATCAGGCCCTGCAATAGCGGCCATCGCAACCTCAACCGGCTTACAGGAGACAATAGATGCAACTGGGAATGATCGGGCTGGGCCGGATGGGCGGCAATATCGTGCGCCGGCTGATGCACAACGGGCATAGCTGCGTCGTCTACGACCGCAGCGCCGACGCGGTGAAGACGCTGGCCGGGGAGGGAGCGACCGGATCATCCGGCCTTGCCGACTTTGTCGGCAAGCTCAGCGCGCCGAAGACGGTATGGGTGATGCTGCCGTCCGGCAAGGTGACCCACGACACGATCGTCGAGCTCAGCGGCCTCCTGGCCAAGGGCGACATCCTGATCGACGGCGGCAACTCAAACTATCACGACGACATCGCCCACGCCGAGATGCTCGAGAAGAAGGGCATCACCTTCGTCGATGTCGGCACCAGCGGCGGCATCTGGGGGCTGGAGCGCGGTTATTGCATGATGATCGGCGGGACGAAGGAGGCGGTTGACCATCTCGACCCGATTTTCAAGACGCTGGCACCGGGCGTCGGCACGATCGACAAGACCCCCGGCCGCGAGGGCCGCGACCCGCGGGTCGAAAACGGCTACATCCATGCCGGTCCCGCCGGTGCCGGGCATTTCACCAAGATGGTGCACAACGGCATCGAATACGGTGTGATGCAGGCTTATGCCGAGGGCTTCGATATCCTGAAGGGCGCCTCGCAATCGTTCATCCCGGAGAACCGGCGCTTCAACCTAAATCTCGCCGACCTGGCCGAGGTATGGCGGCGCGGCAGCGTCATCGCCTCGTGGCTGCTCGACCTGACGGCGATCGCGTTGGCGGATGATGAAAGCCTGGGCGCGTTCACCGGCACTGTCGAGGATTCGGGCGAAGGGCGCTGGACGATCGAGGCGGCAATTGAAGAGGCCGTTCCGGCGGATGTACTGACCGCCGCACTCTACGTGCGGTTCCGGTCGCGGCAGACGCATACCTATGCCGAGAAGATTCTGTCGGCGATGCGCTCCGAATTCGGCGGCCACCAGGAACCGAAAAAGGCCTGAGCGATGGCGGACGGTCAAAAGACGGACACTGCCGGCGGCGCAACGCACAGCGCCGCCACAGCGCCGCCGTGCACGATGGTGATCTTCGGCTCGAGCGGCGACCTGACCAAGCGGCTGCTGATGCCGGCGATCTACAACCTGTCGAAGGCGGGTTTGCTGTCCGATCAGTTCGCGCTGATCGGGGTCGACCGCGCCGACCAATCCGACGATGTCTTCCGCAGCTATCTGGCAGAAGGGGTCAAGACCTTTGTCTCCGACACCGCGATGGGGGGCCGGACCGAGCCGTTCGACGAAAAGGCGTGGGACTTCATCGCGCAGCGGCTGTTTCACCTGTCCGGCGATCTGACCGACGCCAAGACCTATGACGCGCTCAAGACATTGATCGGCGAGGCATCACAAGCCGACAAGACCGGCGGCAACGTGCTGTTCTACCTCGCGGTCGCCAGCCGGCTGTTTGGGCCTATTGTCGACCGGCTCGGTGCTTCGGGGCTGGCGACAGAGGAAAACGGCAACTGGCGGCGCGTCATTATCGAAAAGCCGTTTGGCAACGACCTCACCTCGGCCAAGGCGCTCAACGCGCAGATCCTCAAATCGCTCGACGAATCGCAGATCTATCGGATGGACCATTTCCTCGGGAAGGAAACGGTCCAGAACATCATGGCGCTGCGGTTTGCCAACGGCATCTTCGAGCCCCTGTGGAACCGCGACCACATCGACCACGTGCAGATCACCGTGTCCGAAACCGTCGGCGTCGAGCACCGCGCCTCGTTCTACGAGGCGACCGGCGCAATGCGCGACATGGTGCCGAACCATGTCTTCCAGCTCTTGAGCCTGACCGCAATGGAGCCGCCCAACTCGTTCGCCGCCGACGCGGTGCGCACCGAGAAGACCAAGGTGCTCGACGCGGTGAGCCCGTTCGAAGGGGCGGATTTGCAGCGCAACGTCGTGCGCGGGCAATACAGTGCCGGCACGGTGCTCGACCGCAACGTGCGCGCCTATATCCAGGAAGAGGGCGTCAATCCGCAGAGCCAGACTGAGACCTATGTCGCGATGCGGCTCAACATCGACAATTGGCGCTGGGCCGGGGTGCCGTTCTATCTGCGCACCGGTAAGGCGATGAGCCGACGCACGACCGAAATCTCGATCCAGTTCAAGAACGTGCCGTTCGCATTGTTCCGCAATACCCAGGTCGACACGCTGACCCCCAACGTCCTGGTGCTGCAGCTCCAACCCGACGAAGGAGTGTCGCTGCAGTTCAGCGCCAAGCGCCCCGGACCCGAAATCCAGTTGGGCTCGGTGCGGATGAATTTCCGCTACGCCGATTATTTCCGGACTGCTCCGGCGACCGGGTACGAGACCCTGGTCTATGACTGCATGATCGGCGACGCGATGCTGTTCCAACGCGCCGACAGCGTCGAGGCGGGGTGGTCGATCGTCCAGCCGATCCTCGATTTGTGGCACGGAGGCAAGGACGTGCCGCTCGCACTTTATGCCGCCGGCAGCGGCGGGCCCGACGCGTCCGACGAGATGCTGTGGCGCAGCGGTCGCCAGTGGCGGCCTCTCGCATAGGCAGCGGCGCGCGTCGATGAGCCGACCGCTGATCGTCGCTCCGTCGATCCTGTCGGCCGATTTCGGCCGCCTCGCCGACGAGGTGCGCGCGGCCGACGTGGCGGGCGGCGACTGGATCCATGTCGATGTGATGGACGGCCGGTTCGTGCCGAACCTGACGATCGGCCCGGTCGTGGTCAAGGCGGTGCGGAATGCGACGGCGAAGCCGCTCGACGTGCACCTGATGGTGGTCGAGCCGGAACGGCTGATCGACGCGTTTGTCGAAGCCGGGGCCGACCATCTGCTGGTGCATTGCGAGCCGCCGGCGACGATCCACCTGCACCGCACGCTGGGGCAGATTCGCGACCACGGAAAGAAGTCCGGCGTCGTGCTCAACCCGGGCACCCCGCTGGTGGCGATCGAAGAGGTGCTCGACCTTTGCGACATCGTACTGGTAATGAGCGTTAATCCCGGCTTTGGCGGGCAGCGCTTCATTCCCGGGGTGCTTCACAAGATTCGTGCCCTGCGCGCGCTTTGCGACCGGCGCGGGCTCGACCCGGTGATCGAGATCGACGGCGGGATCAGCGGCGAGACCGCATGGCAGGCGATCGATGCCGGGGTGACGGCGTTCGTGGCCGGCTCCGCGGTGTTCGGGGCGCCAGATTATGCCGCCGCGATCGCGGCAATCCGCAATTCACGCCAGCCGCGCTAGCGAAACGGAGGAAACCCACAGCATGACCGGCCCGCGCATCGACGTTTCGGCCGACGCTGCGGCGCTCGCGACGCGGGCGGCACAGTGGATCACCGATCTCGCATGCCATTCCACCGGGCGCTTTGCGATCTGCCTTTCGGGCGGATCGACGCCGAAGCGCCTCTATCAGGTGCTGGCCGGCGCGCCGTTCCGCGATGCGCTGCCCTGGCAGCGGGTCCACTGGTTCTGGGGCGACGACCGCTTCGTGCCGTGGGATCACCCGGACAGCAATTACGGCATGGCCCGTGACGCGATGCTGGCCCATGTGCCGGCGCCGCCGGAAAACATCCACGGGATCGCCACCTCGGGCACCGTCGCCGACGCCGCCGCGGCTTACGAGGACACCCTGAAATCGTATTACGGCGGCGACGCACTCGACCCGGCGCGGCCGCTGTTTGACATCGTGCTGCTTGGCATGGGGCCAGACGGGCACACCGCCTCGCTGTTCCCCGGAAAGCCGGCGCTTGACGAGCGGCAGCATTGGACGGCCGCGGTGCCCGAGCCGGGGCTCAACCCGTTTGTCCCGCGCGTCACGCTGAGCTTTCCGGCGCTCGCCAGCGCCGGCAGCGCTGCGTTTCTGGTGGCCGGCGCCGACAAGACCGCGATGATGAAGCGGGTTCAGGGCCGCGACCCGAGCCTGCCGTCGGCTCGGGTCCAACCGGTCGGCGAGCTGATCTGGTTCATCGACCGCGCGGCGGAGGTCGGCCCGTGACCGTCGATCGCGACGCCCTCAAGAGGACGGCCGCCCTGCGGGCGATCGATTATGTCGAAGACGGCATGGTCGTTGGGCTCGGCACCGGCTCGACCGCTTATTTCGTCGTCGAAGGGCTGGGCGCGCGCGTCGCCGATGGCCTCAAGATCACTGGCATCCCGACCTCGGAACGCACCGCGACGCAGGCGCGCAGCCTGCACATCCCGCTCGCGACTTTTGCCGAACATCAGCAGATCGACCTGACGATCGACGGCGCCGACGAAGTCGAACGCGGCAGCTTGAACCTGATCAAGGGGCTGGGCGGCGCGCTGTTGCGCGAGAAGATCGTCGCTGCCGCCAGCCGGCAGTTGATCATCGTCGTCGACCAGGAAAAGCTGGTCGGCCGGCTGGGCGAACATACGCCGGTCCCGGTCGAAGTCACTCAGTTCGGCTGGCAGGCGACCGCGGCGCGCCTCACGCAACTGGGCGCGACGCCGGTGCTCCGGCATGCGGCCGAGGACCACCCGTTCATCACCGATGGCGGCAACTACATCCTGGATTGCCGGTTCGCTCGCATCATCGACCCCGCGATGCTCGAAGCCGACATCGGCAGGATCGTCGGCGTTGTTGAAAGCGGGCTTTTTGTCGGCCGCAGTGCGGCCGTTATCGTCGCCTCGGCCGGCGGGGTCGAAGTGCTGAAGCGAGGGGCCGCATGAGTAAGATCAAGCTCGTTATCACCGATGTCGACGGCACCCTCGTCACCACCGAAAAGGCGCTGCGCCCGTCCGCGGTTGCTGCGGTGCGGCGGCTGCACGACGCAGGCATCGGGTTCACGATCTGCAGCAGCCGGCCGCCTTTCGGTCTGACGACAATGCGCGACGCCCTGCAGATCACGCTGCCGTTCGGCGGCTACAACGGCGGTTCGATCGTCGAGCCCGACCTGACCGTGATCGAGCAGGTCTGCCTGCCGCCTGAGACGGCGCGACGCACCGTCGACATATTTCACGAGCACGGCATCAGCACCTGGGTTTTCGTCGGCAACGAATGGGTGATTCTCGACCGCCAGGGCGATCATGTCGACCATGAGATTCATACGATCGATACCCCGCCGACCGTGGTGTCGGCGTACGAGGACAAGCATTTCAGTGCCGTCGGCAAGATCGTCGGCGCCAGCAACAACCACGATCTCGTCGCCAAGGTCGAAAAGATCATGCAGGAGGCGCTGGGCCACAGCGCCCACGCGGCGCGCTCGCAAGCCTATTACTGCGACGTGATCGCCCCCGGCATCAGCAAGGGCCGCATCGTCTCGTTGCTGCGCGAGCGGCTGGGGCTCGCCCGCGACGAGGTTTGCGCGCTGGGCGACATGACCAACGATCTCGACATGTTCGCCGAGGCAGGGTTTCCGATCGCGATGGGCAACGCGCCCGACCACGTCAAGGCAAAGGCCAAGGGCACCACCGGCTCGAACGACGAGGACGGCTGGGCCGAGGCGATCGACCGCTACGTCCTGTCGGCGTGACGGCAAAGGGCCGCCGGTGCGGCGGCCCTTTGCTCGCCTGCGTCGAATGGCGGCTAATCGTTGCCGGCCGAGTCGTGCACCGGGTGGCGTGGCATCGACGATCCGGCCATCGGCTCGCCCCGGTTGAAGGTGGAGACGCAGCTCGCGTGCAGCTGCGGGTCAGTGATCGGGCCGCATTCTTTGCGCATCCGCGCGGCGCGGAATGCCGGGTTGGTCTCGACCAGCCGGTCGTAGCGGTGGCTCTCGTTGATATTCTGCCGCGCCGACCAGTTGGCCGAGTGGTCGCCGCCGCTGACCTGCGGGCCATTGGTAATCAACTGCTCAGGCACCGGCGGCGGTGCTGCCATCGCCAGAGGCATCGCCGTCACAAGCGAGGCGGCAAATGCCAGGCTGATTGCTGTTTTGCTCATCATGACCGTTCACTCCTGTAGAAACGGCCCATAGATACGGGTCATGGTGAGGAACAACCGGCCACCGCTTCGGTTCCGCCGCTAGAGGCCCTCCGGGTCAGGCAGGCCGCGGCGACGGCAGGCGGCGAGCACGGTGTTGCGCAGCAGGCAGGCGATTGTCATCGGTCCGACGCCGCCGGGCACCGGGGTGATCGCAGCGGCGACCGCCAGCGCCGCCTCGGTATCGACATCGCCGACCAGACGGGCGCCGCCCGCAGTGGTGGAGACGCGGTTGATGCCGACATCGATGACGATCGCGCCGGGCTTGATCCATGATGCCGTCACCAGCGCCGGCTGACCCACCGCGGCGATAAGAACGTCGGCACTGCGGCACAATTCGGCGGCATTGCGGGTCTTGGAATGGGCGAGGGTGACCGTGCAGTTGGCCGCGAGAAGCAGCGCGGCAAGCGGCCGCCCGACCACCGCCGAGCGCCCGAGCACGACCGCATTGGCGCCGGCGAGGTTGGGGCATACGGTCTCGATCAACATCATCGCGCCCTGCGCGGTGCACGGCACCAGCGACGGCTCGCCGCTCCACAACCGGCCGATATTGAGCGCGTGGAACCCGTCGACATCCTTGTCGGGGCTGATCGCCGCGATCACCCGCCGCGGCGCGATCTGCGGCGGTAGTGGAAGCTGCACGAGGATGCCGTCGACGCTGTCGTCGCGGCCCAGCGCCGCAACCAGATCGAGCACCGCGGCTTCGCCCGCTTCGCCGGGCAGCTCGTGCTCGAAGGTGCCGAGCCCCGCCGCCTCGCAGGCGCGGTGCTTGTTGCGAACATAAATCCGGCTTGCCGGATCGTCGCCGACCAGCACCGCGGCGAGGCCTGGGTTGAAACCGTATTTGGCGCGCAGCCGAGCAGCCGCATCGGCAACGCGCCGGCGCACGGCCAGGGCGATCGCCTGTCCATCGATTCGCTGCGCCTCAGCCATCGTCCTAGTGCGTCGCCTGTTTCAGATAGGCCAGGAGAGCCGTGAGATTCCCCTCGTCCTTGATACCGGGAAACCCCATCCGAGTGCCCGGCATGAAGGTTTGCGGGCTGCGCAGAAACCTGACCAGCGTATCGTCGTTCCACACCGCGCCCGATTTCCGCATCGCCGTCGAATAGGCAAACCCGGCGACGCTGCCGGTCTTGCGCCCGAACAGCCCATGCAGGTTGGGTCCGACGCCGTTGCGGCCGCCGGCCTCCAGGGTGTGGCACATCTTGCACCGCTTGAAGACCAGCGCGCCGCGCGACGCCGCCCCGGCGGGGTTCATTGCTGCGGCACAGACCGACAACAGCAGCGCGAGAGCAGCACGGATCATGCAGTCAGGTCCTTTCCGGGGTCGCGGATCATGCGGCATGATCGCGTCGTTGGCGAGCGGCTTTGCCGTGCGCCAGCGATCCGGAGTCGCCGAGGAGGGCAGGGGAATGCGACATGTGGGAACGATCGGTATGTCTATGGCGGCGCTCGCGGTACTAGCACTTGCCGCGCCAGCATCCGCCGATCCGCTGCCGACACGGGTCGGCCAGTGCACCCGCACGACGATCAAATCGATCGGCACGCGGCTCGAAAACGGCATGACCCACCGACCGATCCCCGGCTCGGGCAGCGCGGTGAACTTCTCCAACGGCGGCTACCAGGTGTCGTACGACACCATCCCGGCGATCACCCGCTCGCGCCCCGGCGACCCGGTTACGATGTGCCTGGTATCGGTGCCAAAAGGCTGCCCGGCGGGTGATAATCGCGGCCTCACCTATAAGACCACCAACCAGCGCACCCGGGCATCGTGGACGCTGCCCGATTCCGAGCATATGTGCGGCGGCGCCTGAGTCACCAGTTTTGGCATCGTCCGTCACCTCGTTACCCTCGCGCGCAGCCGTCGAGCGTGTGATCCTATCCCGTCTGGAAAGCCGCCGCAAAATGACCGTCGCGACCTATCGCTGCCCCGCCTGTGGCGCCGAAATCTCCGCCGACCGGCCGTTGTGGCGCTGCGCCTGTGGCGGTGCGCTCGACCTCGCGCCAGGGCCGGGGCTGCGGCGCGCCGACATCGCGGCGGGCGAGACCTCGCTGTGGCGCTACCGCGCCGCGCTGGCTGTGGCCGGCTTTCCGCGTGTGTCGCTTGGCGAGGGCTGGACCCCGCTCGTTGCGCGCTTGTGGGACGGCGCCGAGGTGCGCTTCAAGCTCGAAACCCAGATGCCGACAGGCTCGTTCAAGGACCGCGGCACGGCGCTGATGCTGAACCACCTGCTTGAGGTCGGGGTCGGGCCGATCCACGAGGATTCGTCGGGCAATGCCGGGTCGTCGATCGCGACCTATGCCGCCTGCGCCGGCATACCGTGCCGCATCTACGTGCCGGAAGCGGCGCCGCGCGGCAAGATCGTGCAGATCGCCGCGTCCGGCGCCGAAGTCGTCGCGGTGGCGGGGACCCGGCAGGACGTAACCGCGGCAGCGCTCGCCGCGGCCGATACCGGCGATAGCTTCTACGCCAGCCATAACTGGCAGGCGTTCTTTATCGAGGGCACGCAGACGCTGGCCTTCGAGCTGTGGGAGCAGCTCGGGTTTCGCGTGCCCGACAACATCCTGGTGCCGACCGGATACGGCAGCAACATCCTGGGGCTCGATCGCGGCTTCGATGCGCTCGAACGCACCGGCGAGATCGCCGCGCGGCCGCGGCTCTTTGCCGTGCAGGCCGAAAATTGCGCGGCCTTTGCCGCGGCGTGGGCCGTGGGCGCCGTCGATTTCGTGCCGTTTACGCCGCACCCGACCGTCGCCGACGGGATTGCCACCGCGCACCCTGTGCGCACCGCCGCGGTGCTCGCGGCGCTGCGCCGCTCGGGCGGCGGGGTGGTCTCGGTAGCGGAGGTCGAGATCGCCCCGGCACTGGCCCGGCTCGGCCGCCTCGGGCTTTACGTCGAGCCGACTGCGGCGACCACAGGCGCGGCGCTGAGCCGCTTGTTGCACGACGGCACGATCCGCCCGGGTGAAACCACGGTCGCGGTGCTAACCGGGCACGGGCTCAAAGCGGCCGACCGCATCGGCGAACTGCTGGGTGTACGATAGCGGCGGCTATTTCTTGGCGGCGAGCTGGTCGCGGATGCCGCGCAGCGCGAGCGCGTAGCCGGCGACGCCGAACCCGGCGACGATGCTCTGGCTGACCGAAGCGGTCTGCGATGCCGGGCCGCGGCGGATCGGGTTCGAGATGTGAACCTCGGTGGTCGGGAATTTGACCTGCGACAGCGCGGCGACCAACGCCGGATAGCCGGTGCCGAACGCCGCCGGGTTGAAGATCGCCGCGTCGAAGCCCTCGTCGTTCGCCCTATACAGCCGGTTGACGATCTCGCCTTCGATGTTCGAGTGAAAGATCTCGACCTCGACCCCAAGCTCGGCGGCATAAGAGCGAATGCGCTCGTCATACTCGGGCAGCGTCATCGGCCCGAAAATCTCGAGCTGCACCTTGCCGCGCATATTCATGCCGGCGCCGTGGATCACCAGAATCTTGGCCATGGCGGCTGCCTCTCGAATGGTTGTCGCGGCGATCTTAGGGCGAAGAAGGTGCCCCGTCGATGCGCCCGCGCCGTTCGGCCGCGGCGTGCTCGGCCGCGCGCAGGCCGAACAGGCAGGCCTTGATCAGCCCGCCGACATAGCCGACCGCGCCGCCGCCTTCGAGCCCGCCGGTGGCGCCGCCGGCGGCGTAAAGCCCGGGGATCGCCGAGCCCTCCGGTCGCTTCACCCGGCCGTGCCCGTCGATCGCAATCCCGCCCATCGTGTTGGTGATGCCCGCGCAGATCGGAATCGCGAAATAGGGCGGCGCCTCGATCGGCCGGGGCGCGCCGCTGCGGGGCGAGTGCGGCGGCGTCAGCGCCGCGAGATTGCCGTCGCGGGCCGCAGCGTTATAGGCGGCGACGGTTGCGCAGAGGCGGTCGGGATCGATTCCCGCCGCCTGTGCGAGGCCGGCGAGGGTGTCGGCACGGTGCAATGTGCCGCCGCCGGCGAGAAGCTGCGGGTTGGGCGGGATTTGTGCGGCGCGGCCGGCGGTTTCCCATCTGGCGCTGTCGCACACCACGGTCGCGCACAGCGGGTCGTCGAGGCGGGCGAGGTCGTTGGTGATCGAGATGCCGCCGAGCCCTTCGTCGAGCAGCCGATTGCCGCCGGCATCGACGACGATCGCCGCCACCGCCACCGCGTCGATCTGCGGATAGGGCCACAGGCCGGGGTTGGTCATCGCGTCGCGGCTGAGAAGATGGCCGTAGAACCGGTCGAGGCGGGTCAGCGCGGCGCCGGCCGCCGCGGCCATGCGCAACCCGTCGCCCCGCGCGCTGCCGGCGTTGCGCTGAACGACCAGGTCGGGCCGCGGGCCGATATGGCGACGAAACAGCTCGGCGCTGGCCGGAAACCCGCCATCGGCGATGATCACGGCGCCGGCGTCGAAGACAATGTTCGCGCCGCTATGCGCGGCGGTGACTCCGACGCATCGTCCACCGTCGATCCGCAACGCCGCGGCCTCGGTTGCGAAAAACATCCGGCCCTGCCGCTCTTCAAGGCGCTTCTTCAGTTCGCCGAGCAGCAGGTCGGGTCCGCGCCCTTGCCAATCCGGGCCGGCGATTGCGGCGCGGTTGGGGGCCAGCGTGAAGCGGTGCCAGTTGATCGGGCTCGCTTGCGTGAAGCTGGCGCCGTGCGCGCCCAGCCAATCGACCGTGCGGCCGGCATCGGCGGCGACCGCCGCGGCCAGATCCGGGTCGGCCTCGTCTCCGGTCTGGCGGTTGATCGCCGCGACCAGTTCGGCGGACCCCAGCTTTACGTCATGGTACGAGACGTGAAAGATCCCGCCGGCCCAGCGCGAGCTGCAGGCATAGTGCGCGTCGGCGCCGCGCTCGATGACCGCGGTCCGCAGCCCCAATTCGGCGCCGCGCAGCGCCGCGACGAGGCCGGCGAAGCCGGCGCCGATCGATACCAGGTCGTAACGTGCCTCGCTCGCCATCTTCGGCTCCTCCCGCGGCGAGTGTAGAGCGCCGTCGCGCGGCGCGGTATCGCTTCCGCCTCGGGCCTCCACGCATGGCTGCCCACCCGCCCGTCCGCATGACAGATCAGCGACACCGGCGTATCGTTTTGCCGCTTTGGAAGGCACGGGGAGGCTGCAGGTGGCCCTGTCGATCCGCCCGATTACCGCGAATTTCGCCGGCGAGGTTTCCGGGGTCGATCTGACGCGCCCGCTGTCGCGCGATGAGGTGGCGGCGATCGAGGCCGGGATGGACCGCTTCGCGGTTCTCGTGTTTCACGACCAGAACATCACCGACGAGCAGCAGATCGCCTTTTCGCTCAATTTCGGCGCGCTCGAGAACACCACCGGCGGCAACGTCACCCGCCCGGAGCAGAAGCGGCTCAGCCCGCAGATGGCCGATGTGTCCAACCTCGACCAGCACCATCGGCCGCTCGGCCGCGACGACCGTCGGCGGCTGTTCAACCTCGGCAACCAGCTCTGGCATTCCGACAGCTCGTTCCGCGCGATTCCGGCAAAATATTCGATCCTCTCCGGACGCATCACGGTCGAGAAGGGCGGCAATACCGAATTCGCCGACATGCGCGCGGCCTATGACGCGCTCGACGACGAGACCAAGGGACAAGTCGAGGACCTGGTCTGCGAGCATTCGCTGATGTATTCGCGCGGTCTCCTCGGGTTTACCGACTTGACCGACGAAGAGCGGGCGATGTTCCGTCCGGTGCGCCAACGGCTGGTGCGCATCCATCCGGTTTCTGGGCGCAGATCGCTGTACCTGGCATCGCACGCCGGCACGATCGTCGGCTGGCCGATGCCCGAGGCGCGGGCGTTTCTGCGCGACCTCACCGAGGCTGCGACCCGGCCGGAGAACGTCTATGTCCATCGCTGGCGGCGTTACGACCTGGTGATCTGGGACAACCGCCAGACCATGCACCGGGTCCGCCGGTTCGACGACACGCTGGTGCGCGACATGCGCCGCACGACGGTTGCCGGCGACGCAGCGACGATCGCCCAGGTCGAGGCAGCCTGAGCCGGGGTTGCGCCCGCCGGGGCCGGGTCATAGCGGGTGCGAGGATGCGGCATTGAGGGGCGAAACGGCACCGCCCGTGGCCAATCGCGGCATGATAACGGCCTCAATCATGCTGGCCAACATCATGCAGGGCGTCGACAACACGATCGCCAATGTCGCGCTGCCGCACATCCAGGGCAGCCTGTCGGCGTCGCAGGACCAGATCGCCTGGGTGCTGACCTCATACATCGTTGCCGCGGCGATCATGATGCCGCTGACCGGCTGGCTCGCCGGGCGGTTCGGCATCAAGTACATCTTTCTCGCCTCGGTCGCCGGGTTCACGATCGCTTCGGCGTTGTGCGGCGCGGCGGAGAGCCTGTCGCAGCTGGTCTTCTACCGGGCGGTGCAGGGGGTCTGCGGCGCCGGGCTGATTCCGCTGTCGCAGGCGACGCTGCTGCGGATCAACCCGCCCGAGCGCCACGGCCAGGCGATGGCGGTGTTCGGCATCGGTACGATCATGGGGCCGATCAGCGGGCCGCTCCTCGGCGGCTGGCTGACCCAGAACTACAGCTGGCGCTGGATCTTCTACGTTAACCTGCCGGTCGGCATCCTGTGCACGCTCGGCATCATGGCGTTCATCCGCCACACCCGAAACGTCCATAGCGAGCAGTTCGACCTCTTCGGGTTCATCACGTTGAGTCTCGGCGTCGGCGCCCTGCAGCTGATGCTCGACCGCGGCGGATTGAAGGACTGGTTCCGCTCGAACGAAATCTGGATCGAGGCGACGGTCGCCGCCCTCAGCTTCTATCTGTTCACGGTACACACTGCGACCACCGGGGACCGCTCGTTCCTTAATCGTAGTCTATTAAAAAACATGAATTTTGTTGCCGGAACGATGCTGATGTTCGCGGTCGGGCTGATCATGACCGGCACGCTGGCGCTGCTGCCGACGATGATGCAGCAGCTGATGGACTATCCGGTGTTCACCACCGGCCTCGTCACCGCGCCGCGTGCCTTCGGCACGATGGTTGCTATGTTCGCCGTCGCCCGAGTGATCAACCGGATCGACAACCGGCTGATCATCATGTTCGGGTTTCTGCTGACCTCGTATGCGATGTGGCAGATGACCGGGTTTTCGCTGTCGATGGACCCCCGTCCGATCATCATCTCGGGGCTCGTCCAGGGGTTCGGGCTGGGCTGCACCTTTGTGCCGCTCAACATCCTGGCGTTGTCTAACCTGCCGCGCCACATCCTGACCCAGGGCACCGCAATCCGCAGCCTGATGCGCAACCTCGGCGGCAGCATCGGCATCAGCGTGCTGGTTGCGACCCTGTCGGAAAATACCCAGATCGTACATTCCCGGCTGGTTGAGGCGCTGCGGCCCGACAATCCTCTGATGCACGGCTTGTCGCCGCACTACAGCCTGACCACGCCAACCGGGGTGGCGGCGCTGAACGTCGAGGTGACGCGACAGGCGGCAATGGTAGCCTATATCAACGATTTCAAATTGATGATGATCATTGCCTTGCTTTCCGTGCCGATCTTACTGTTCCTGCGCGAGGCGCGCCCCGACCTGCGCCAGCCGGTCGCCGAGCCGGCCGCGGCCGATGATTAGCGCGGTGCGATGAGAGGCGAGACGTCAACCCCCGGTACCCCGGGCATCAACCGGGGCATGATCACCGCGACGGTGATCTCCGCCTGCGTATTGCAAGGCATCGACACGACGATCGCCAACGTCGCACTGCCGCACATCCAGGGCAGCATGTCGGCGGCCCAGGACCAGATATCCTGGGTTCTGACCTCGTACATCGTCGCCTCGGCGATCATGATGCCGCTGACCGGGTGGCTCGCCGGGCGGTTCGGGATCAAGTACATCTTTCTCGCTTCGGTTATCGGCTTCACGTTGGCCTCTGCGCTGTGCGGCGCGGCGACCAGCCTGCCGCAGCTCGTGATGTATCGCCTGCTTCAGGGCGTGTGCGGCGCCGGGCTGGTGCCGCTGGGGCAGGCGACGCTGCTGACGATCTACCCGCAGAGGCGGCATGGCCAGGCCATGGCGATCTTCAGCACCGGGGCGATGATGGGGCCGATCCTCGGTCCAACGATGGGAGGCTGGCTGACCGACAACCTCAATTGGCGCTGGTGCTTTTACGTCAACCTGCCGGTCGGCATCCTGTGCGCGCTCGGCATCCTCGTTTTCATCCGGCAGTCCCGCGTCGTGCGGCGCGAGGCTTTCGATAGTTTCGGGTTCGGGATGCTGAGCCTTGCGATCGGCGCGCTGCAGATGATGCTCGATCGCGGCCAGATCCAGGACTGGTTCCACTCGACCGAGATCTGGACCGAGGCGATCGTCGCCGGGCTGTGCTTCTACCTGTTCGTGGTCCATACCGTGACCGCGGGCGAGCGCTCGTTCGTCAGCCGCGAACTCCTCGGGAGTCCCAATTTCGTCGCCGGCAGCCTGTTGATGTTCGGCGTCGGAATGATCCTCAGCGGGACGCTCGCGCTGATGCCGTCGATGATGCAGGACCTGATGAACTACCCGGTGTTCACCTCCGGGTGGATGATGGCGCCGCGCGGCATTGGCACGATGATCGCGATGGTTTTTGTCGGTCGAACAATAAACAAGATCGACAACCGCCTGTTCATCCTCGTCGGGTTTCTGCTGACCGCGGGCTCGCTGTGGCAGATGACCGGGTATTCGCTCTACATGGGCGAAGGGCCGATTCTGTTCGCCGGGTTCGCCCAGGGCTTCGGGCTGGGACTGACTTTCGTGCCACTGAACATCCTCGCCCTGTCGGACCTGCCACGCCACATCCTGACCCAGGGCACCGCGCTGCGGGCGCTGATGCGCATGCTCGGCGGCAGCGTCGGCATCAGCATTCTCGAGGCGAAGCTCACCCAGAATACCCAGATTGTCCATTCGCGGCTGGTCGAGGGGTTGCGCCCGGATAACCCGCTGGTCCATGCGCTCGGGCCGCATTTCAGCCTCAGCGCGCCATCTGGCATTGCCGCCTTGAACGCGGAAGTGACCCGGCAGGCAGCGATGGTCGGGTATATCGACGATTACAAGCTGATGATGATGGTGATCCTGGCTTCCCTGCCGCTGCTCTTGCTGATCAAGGTACCGCGGCGTGCTCCTGTCGGTGCGATCGCGCCTGCGGCCCAGGGTGCCGCCGACGATTGAGCCGGCGCCATCTCTGCATGATCAAAGCGCCGGCGGTGAAAATATCGCGGCGGTTGCCGCATCCGATTCAGATGTAACCACAGGGTTCAGAGTCAGGACAAAATCTGGGCCGAGCCGGTGCCAATATTGCGTCGCGTCAGGTTTTTATGGCACAAGGCCAAGGGGGAACAGTAATTGCGGGGGGATTTCATGACGCCTCTCCGCCCGAGCCGGCGAGCATTCCTCGCCGCTCCGCTGTTGGCGGCCACGTTGGGGGACGTGCCGGCGATGGCGGCGGATGGTGACTGGAACGGGTTTCTCGCTGGGATCCGGCGCGATGCGGTTGCGCAGGGCATCCAGGCGACGACCGTCGATCGCACGCTGAGCTATGTGCAGTATCTGCCGCATGTGATCGAGCTTGACCGCCGTCAGCCCGAACACACGATGACCTTTGAAGAGTTCATCGGCAAATTCGTCACGCCGGAGCGCAAAGAGCAGGCGCGCCGCGCCGCGGCCGACAACTGGCCGCTGCTCGGGCAGGTTAGCCGCGTCTACGGCGTGCAGCCGCGCTTTATCGTCGCGCTATGGGGCATTGAAAGCGCGTTCGGGCGGATCACCGGCAATTACCTGGTGCCGTCCGCGCTGGCGACGCTTGCCTATGACGGGCGGCGCGGGACGCTGTTCCGCTCCGAGCTATTGGCGGCACTGCGGATCGTCGACCAGGGCGATATCCACGCCGACCAGATGCTCGGCTCGTGGGCCGGCGCGATGGGCCAATGCCAGTTCATGCCGTCGACGTTTCTGCACTATGCGGTCGATTTCGATCACGACGGGCGGCGCGACATCTGGACCGACCGCGCCGACGTGCTGGCGTCGATCGCCAATTATATCGGCCATCTCGGCTGGCACGGTGACGAGGGCTGGGGCCAGACGGCGTGGGTCCCGCAAAACTTCGATACGCGGTATTCGGGCCTTCAGATCCGCCGGCCGGTTGCCGAATGGGCTCGGCTCGGCGTGCGCTCGGCGAATGGCGGCGCCCCGGTCGGGCACGAGATCGAGGCGTCGCTGGTGCTGCCCGACGGCAGGACCGGGCCGGCGCTGCTGGTCTACGACAATTTCCGCGCGATCATGCGCTGGAACAAATCGACGTTTTTTGCTGCGGCGGTAGGGTATCTCGCAGACAGCATGGCGCGCGGCTAGGCGCGGCGGGCGACGATGATGCGCGCGGCTTTCCGGCGCGCGAGCCCGCTGCGGCACCTGCTGCCGCTGCTCGCGATTGCATTCCTTCTCGCCGCCTGTGGCGGATCGGGTCGGTACTCAGCCGGCGGGGCGGCCCGCGCGCCCCACCCGGTGTTCAAGATCGGGGCGCCCTACGAGGTCAAGGGAGTATGGTATACGCCGCGTGCCGATTACACCTACGACAAGACCGGGACTGCCTCGTGGTACGGCGAGCAGTTCCAGGGCCGCTACACGGCGAACGGCGAGGTCTTCGACCTCAACCAGCTGAGCGCGGCGCACAAGACCCTGCCGATGCCGAGCGTCGTCGAGGTCACCAACCTGAGCAACGGCCGCAGCTTGCGCCTCAGAGTCAACGACCGCGGACCGTTTGCCGACGGGCGCATTATCGACGTGTCGCGCCGGGCGGCGCAGCTTTTGGGCTTCGAGAATGCCGGCACGGCGCCGGTGCGGGTCACGATTCTGCCGCGCCGGAGCATTGCCGCTGCCGAGCAGGTGATTCGCGCCAGCGGCCAGAACCCGGCGGTGCTGGCCGAGGCGATTGCTGCTTCCCGCCAATCGGTGATGCAGGCCGGCAACGCGCCGCCCGAGTATGCCCCGGCCGCACCGCAAGCGCAGCCGATGCGGCTTGCCAGCGCGGTACCACCGCCGCCGCCGCTCTACCCGCGGCCGTCGCCGGAAGCTCCGTCGCGGCCGCTGCCGCCATTGCCGCCGCCGGCGCCGCGCCCGGTGACGGCGGCTGCGCCCGCGCCGTACCGGTCGCCGTTTGCGATGACCCCGCGGCTGCTGTTCGTGCAGGCCGGCGCATTCACCCACGAGGATGCCGCGGAGCGGCTCAGTTCGGCGGTCGCGTCTCTCGGCGCGGTGGCAATCATAAGCTCGTCCGAGGGGGGCTATATTGTTTACCGCGTCTGTCTCGGCCCGGTCGCGACCGGGCGCGAGGCCGAGGCGCTGCGGGCGCGGCTGGTTGGCAGCGGCTATGCCGAGGCGCGGATCGTCGAGAATTGAGGCGGGCGGTGATCGCGTGACACGGGTTCGGGCAGGGGGTCGGTTCTTTCATTCCGTTGCGGTGCTGACCGCGTCGTGCCTGGCGCTGTCGCTTGGCGCCTTACCCGCGGCCCAGGCGCGCTCGCCGCGCCCGCGCGCCGCCGCGGCCCAGCTGCGCGACAAGCCGGCGCCGTCAGCGCCGGCGCCGGTACTGCCGCCGCCGACCGGGCTCGCGGTCGATACGCTGGCGACGCACGCGCTGATCATCGAAATGGAAACTGGTACGGTGCTCTACCACAAGGCCGCCAGCCAGCGGATGTGGCCGGCTTCGATGACCAAGATGATGACGGCCTATGTCGTGTTCAGCCTGCTGAAAGAAGGCCGCGCCAAATTGACCGACGAATTGCCGGTCAGCGTCACGGCGTGGAAGACCGGCGGCTCCAAGATGTTCGTGCCGGTCAACACACGCATCTCGATCGATGACCTGCTGCAGGGGATGATCGTCGATTCCGGCAACGACGCTTGCGTCGTCCTCGCCGAGGACCTGGCCGGCAGCCAGCAGGCGTTTGTCGACATGATGAACCGCAAGGCGAAGGAGATCGGGCTTACCGACAGCCACTTCGCCGATGTCAACGGATTGCCCAATCCCGACCACTGGATGACCGCGCACGACCTGGCGACCCTCGCCGAGCGCACGATCACGGACTTTCCCGAGTACTATCACTACTACGCGCAGAAAGAGTTTACGTTCAGCAATATCAAGCAGGGCAACCGCAACCCGCTGCTCTACACCACCCCCGGCACCGACGGTCTCAAGACCGGGCATACTGAGCAATCCGGCTACAGCCTGACCGCCTCGGTGGTGCGCGGCGACCGCCACATCATCATGGTGCTGTCCGGTCTGCCGACGATGAAATCGCGGGTGCAGGAGAGCCAGCGCCTGATTGAATGGGCGTTTCGCGAGTTCAACGACTACAAGCTGTTTTCCGCCGGCGACAAGGTCGACACCGCTGAAGTGTGGCTGGGTGCCAAGGCCAAGGTCGGGCTGGTCGTTGGCAAGAAGCTGGTGGTCACGATGCCGCGGCGCTCGCGCAAGGAGATGAGAGTCACGATTTCCTACGACCGGCCGATCCCGGCGCCGATCAAGAAGGGCGAGGTGATCGGCAGGCTGACCGTGACCGCGCCGAATGTTCCGACGGTCGAGGTGCCGCTGTATGCTGCCGACGATGTCGCGCAAATCGGAACCTTTGGCCGTATCGCGGCTTTGGCGGGCTACATGATCTGGGGCGAACAGCACTGAGCGAACCGGTTGGCCGGGAAACCGCGGCGCCGCGCGGGCGCCTCATCACGCTGGAAGGCGGGGAGGGAGCGGGCAAATCGACCCAGGCGGCGCTGCTGCTCGCCGCGCTGCAACGCGCCGGCATATCCGCGCGGCAGACCCGCGAGCCGGGTGGTTCGCCGGGCGCGGAAGCGGTGCGCCGGCTGCTGCTCGACGGCGATATCGGACGCTGGGACGCGATCGGCGAGGCCCTGCTGCTGTGCGCGGCGCGGCGCGACCATGTAGCGGCGGTGATCGCGCCGGCGCTTGCCGCCGGCGCCTGGGTGGTATGCGACCGCTTTGCCGATTCGACGATCGCCTATCAGGGCTATGGCAGGGGTATGGCGCTGGCCGATCTCGCCACCCTGCAGCGCCTGACGCTCGATGGGCTGGCGCCGGATTTGACACTGGTCTTCGACCTGCCGGTCGCGCTCGGGTTGGCCCGCGCCGCGGCGCGCCCGGGAGCAGCCGATCGGTTCGAGCGGCTCGACCGCGCATTCCACGAGAGGCTGCGCGACGGCTATCTGCGGATCGCGGCCGAGGAGCCGCAGCGGGTCGCGGTCATCGCCGCCGCCGCCGACATCGACACGGTACACCGCGCGGTGCTGGCGGTCATGCGCGACCGGCTCGGGATCGAGGTCGTGTGACCGCCCCCGGCGACAGCACGATCCCGGCGCCGCGTGCCAACCCTGATCTGGCCGGCCATGAGGCCGCCGAACGCGAATTGCGTCGCCTGTTCGAGACGGGTCGGCTGCCGCACGCGCTGCTGCTCAGCGGGCCGCGCGGCATCGGCAAGTCGACGCTGGCGTTTCGCCTCGCCCGGTTCGTGCTGGCGCGGCCCGCGGGCGCGCTCGGCGATCTGCTCGGCGGCTCGGCTGCGCCCGATACCGGCGACGGGCTGTGGGTCGATCCCGAAAGCGGGGTCTTTCGCCGCATCGCAGCCGGCGGCCACGCCGACCTGGTGACCGTCGAGCGCGCCTACGACCCGCGGCGGCGCCGGCTGCGCGGCGAGATCGTCGTCGACGACACCCGTGAAATCGGCGGGTTTCTGAGACTGACCCCGGCCGAAGGCGGCTGGCGCGTCGTAATCGTCGACGGCGCCGACGCGATGAACCGCAACGCCGCCAACGCGCTGCTCAAAATCCTTGAAGAGCCGCCGCGTCAGACCCTGTTGCTGCTGGTTACCCACAGCCCGGGCAAGCTGCTGCCGACGATACGCTCGCGCTGCCGCCGGTTTCCGCTGGCGCCGCTGACACCGCCGACCCTGCGCGCGCTGCTGGCGGGCTATCGCCCCGATCTCGGTGCGCCCGAGGCCGAGGCGGTCGCCGCGCTCGCCGGCGGCAGCATCGGCCTCGCGCTCGATCTCGCCGCGGCCGGCGGGATCGATCTGTACCGGGTGGCGCTTGCCCTGATCCGGCCGGGGCCGGAGCTCGATTTGCCGGCGCTGCACGAGTTTGCCGACCGGCTCGCCCGGCCCGATGCCGACGATTCCTATCATCTCGTCGCCGATCTGCTGACCGGGCTGCTCGGCCGCTTTGCGGTCGCGGCGGCGCGCGGCAGCAGCCTGGCCGAGCCGGCGCTTCCCGGGCCGCTCGCCGAGGCGGAACGCGCAGCGATGCAGCGGCTGCGCGCCGCGGCGTCGCGCTGGGCCGAGTTGCGCGACACGGTCGCCGGCCGCTTTTCCCGCGCCGACGGCCTCAACCTCGACCGCAAGCAGGCGGTCCTCGGCGCATTTTTTGCGATCGGCGAGGTGGCGGGTTAGGGGCGCGCGCTTCGCGGCTTGCCCCTCGCGGCGAAACACGCATGTATAGGCGATGCTCGTCGACAGCCATTGCCATCTCGATTTTCCCGATTTCGCCGATGAGCGCGCGGCCGTGGTCGCGCGCGCGTACGCTGCCGGGATCGGCACGATGCTGACGATCGGCACGCGGCTCGACCAGTTTGCCGGCGTGCGCGCGATCGCCGAAAGCGACCCGCGCATCTGGTGCTCGGTCGGTGCGCACCCGCACGAGGCGGCCGATCACGATGCGGTGACCCCGGCTCAACTGCTCGCTCTGGCCGACGACCCCAAGGTCGTGGGGATCGGCGAATGCGGGCTCGATTTCCACTACGATCTGAGCCCGCGTGACGTGCAGGAGCGGGTGTTCCGCACCCATATCGCTGCATCCAAGGCGAGCGGCTTGCCGCTGATCGTCCACGCCCGAGCGGCCGACGACGAGGTTGCCGCGATCCTCGGCGAAGAGCGGCCGCCGCCCGGCGTGCTGCATTGCTTCACCGGGGGCAGGGCGCTCGCCGAGGCGGCGCTGGCGCTCGGCTTTTATATTTCGATCTCCGGCATCGTCACATTCAAGAACGCCGAGGCGCTGCGCGAGATCGTCCGCGACATCCCAGCCGACCGGCTGCTGGTCGAGACCGATGCGCCCTATCTTGCTCCGGTGCCGCATCGCGGCGGCCGTAACGAACCCGCCTTTGTCGCCGCGACCGCGGCCTTCGTCGCGGATCTGCGCGGCGTTGCGCCCGACCGGCTGGCCGCGGAAACCACCGCCAACTTCTTTCGCCTGTTCACCAAGGCCACGGCGCCGACATGAGGGTGACGATGCTCGGCTGCGGTGTCTCGACTGGGGTGCCGACGATCGGCCCGGATTGGGGCGCGTGCGACGCGGCCGATCCGCGCAACCAGCGCCGCCGCGCCTCGGTGCTGATCGAGAGTGGCGGGCGCACGCTGCTGATCGACATGTCACCCGACCTGCGCGCCCAGCTGATCGATGCCGGAGTGGCGCGCATCGATGCCGTGCTGCTGACCCATGCGCATGCCGACCATCTGCACGGCATAGATGATATTCGGGCGGTCAACCGCTTGATGAACAGCGCGATTCCGCTTTACGCCGACCGCACGACACTGGCCGCGGTCGAGGCCCGGTTCGGCTACGTCCTGGCTGCGCCCGACGCGCACGGCCCGTTCTATAGGCCGGCGCTGATACCGCACCGGATTGCCGGCCCGTTCGTCGCCGCGGGGGTGCCGGTAATCCCTTTTGCCCAGGATCACGGCAACCTGACGACGCTCGGATTTCGCATCGGCGCCTTTGCGTATTCGACCGATGTCACCGAACTCGACGACCATGCCTTTGAAATCCTTGCCGGGGTCGAGTTCTGGATCGTCGATTGCCTGCGCCGAAAGCCGCATCCGACTCACAGCCATGTGGCGAAGACGCTGAAATGGATCGCGCGCGTCCGGCCGCGGCGCGCGGCGCTGACCCACATGGACCAGAGCCTCGACTATGCCGCACTGGCCGCCGAGTTGCCGCCGGGAGTGGAGCCCGGCAGCGACGGCCTCAGCGTCGAACTGCCCGACCCGTGATCCGCCCGGCGTCGCCCGACGATCGCGCCGCGGTGGAGGCGATCGTGCGCGTCGCCTATGCGGTCTACATCCCGCGCATCGGCAAGCCGCCGGGACCGATGCTCGATGACTACGCCGCACTGATCACCGCCGGAGCGGTCTCGGTCGTCGACGAATATGACGGTATCGCGGCGCTGATCGTGCTGCTGACCAAGCCGGATCATCTGCTGCTCGACAACGTCGCGGTGCGACCCGATCGCCAGGGACGG
>DATLRD010000087.1:0-2298 GCA_035534855.1 Allostellaceae bacterium
GGAAAGGTCGGGACGAGTCATGGACAGGTTGACTCATATTCCGACCCTCAACGCAACATCTTGTTGCCAAACCGACGCATATTGCCACCGCTAGAGCGGCGTCCGGCTCAGCCGTCACCGCCAACACCGTGAGCAATTACCATTAGGAAAAGGAAGCCCCCGCGTCACGTTCCAGCAGATGTCAACGCCGGGGTGCCAATTGTAGTCTAAATTGCAAAAATCAGGACTTATGTTGGGTCCGCAGCCAAGATCAAGATAACACCCTCTGATCATTCTGTTCGCGAATGTAACTCTATTGCGAATGATAATGCTGACGATGGATTGCACCTTTGTGTAGCTGGAGAAGGGGCGACGTAGTGTAATTTTTGTGTTTGAAAAATCGAACATCGCATTGAACCCTCTATGCGTTTATCCCGCCTTCGCCCGCTCCCGCAGCACGAATTTCTGGATCTTGCCGGTCGAGGTTTTCGGCAGCGGGCCGAAAATCACGTGGCGCGGGGCCTTGAAATGGGCCATCCGGTCGCGGCAGAAGGCGATGATGTCGGCTTCGCCCGCCGCGGCGCCGTCTTTCAGCGTGACGAAGGCGCACGGGGTTTCGCCCCATTGCGGGTCCGGCCGGGCGACGACGGCGGCTTCGAGCACCGCCGGGTGACGATAGAGCGCGTCCTCGACCTCGATCGTCGAGATGTTCTCGCCGCCCGAGATGATGATGTCCTTCGAGCGGTCCTTGATCTCGATATAGCCGTCGGGGTGCATGACGCCGAGATCGCCGGAATGAAACCAGCCGCCGGCAAAGGCGTCGTCGGTGGCTTTCGGGTTTTTCAGATAGCCCTTCATCACGATGTTGCCGCGCATAAACACCTCGCCCATCGTCGCGCCGTCGGGCGGCACCGGCGCGAGCGTGTCGGGATCGGCGACCATCAGCCCGTCAAGCACCGGATAGGCGACGCCCTGGCGCGCCTTGAGCCGGGCGCGCGCGTCGGCGTCGAGCGCATCCCACTCGTCGTGCCAGGCGCAGATCGTCGACGGGCCGTACACCTCGGTCAGTCCGTAGACGTGGGTGATCTTGAAGCCGAGCCCTTCCATGCCGCCGATCACCGCGGCGGGCGGGGCCGAGCCGGCGGTCATCATGGCGACCGGGCGGGGCAAAGCGGCGGTGCCGCGGGTCGCGTTGAGCAGCGCGTTCATCACCACCGGCGCGCCGCACAAATGGGTGACGCCGTCGCGCTCGATCGCGTCATAGACCGCGGCGGCCTCGACCCGGCGCAGGCAGACGTGGGTCCCGGCGAGCGCGGTCACGGTCCACGGAAAGCACCAGCCGTTGCAGTGGAACATCGGCAGGGTCCACAGATAGACCGGGTGCTGCGGCAGGCCCCAGACCAGGATGTTGCCGATTGCTTCGAGATAGGCGCCGCGGTGGTGGTAGACGACGCCCTTGGGGTTGCCGGTGGTGCCCGAGGTGTAGTTGAGCGCGATCGCATCCCACTCGTCGCGCGGCAGCACCGGCGCGAAATCCGGGTCGCCGGCGGCGATGAACGCCTCGTAATCGACGCTGCCGAGCCGCTCGCCACCGGGGCCGGCCGGGTCGGCGATGTCGATCACCAGCGGCTTGTGGTCGAGCAGGTCCAGCGCAGGGCCGATTACCGGGGCAAATTCGGTGTCGGTGATCAGCACCTTGGCCTCACCGTGCTTGAGGATGAAGGCGATCGTCTCGGCGTCGAGGCGGATGTTGAGCATGTTGAGCACGGCGCTGGTCATCGGCACGCCGAAATGCGCCTCGAACGCCTCGGGCACATTGGGCGCCATCACCGCGACGGTGTCGCCGCGGCCGATGCCGTGCGCGGCCAGCGCGCTCGCCAGGCGATGGCAGCGCTGCCGCACCTCGCGCCAGGTATAGCGGCGGTCTCCGTGGATCACCGCGGTGCGCTGCGGGTAGACCGCGGCGGTGCGGGCGAGAAATGCAACCGGCGACAGCGGCACGAAATTAGCGGCGTTCCTGTCGAGCCCGGTCTCGTAGGGATTGCTGGTTCTGTCGGTCATCGCGGGTCTGCTCCCTGAGGCGCGGCAGTTTCGCGCTCGCCGCGGGGAGTGTCGAGCCGCTTGGCAAGGTGCCGCGCTCGGGCGCAAATTCGCCCAAACGCGCGGAGCAGATGAATGACCCAATCCTATGCCGAAACCTATCGCCGCTCGCTCGAACGCCCTGAAGAATTCTGGGCCGAGGCGGCCGAGGCGATCGATTGGGAGCGGCGCTGGGACCGGGTGCTCGATGACAGCAACAAGCCGTTCTACCGCTGGTTT
>DATLRD010000088.1:0-103912 GCA_035534855.1 Allostellaceae bacterium
GTTGAGGCCGTATCCGGCCTCGCTCGGCGCCGGGGCCGCCGTCCAGGTGCCGACCCAATGCTGCGTCTGTTCCATCGGCCGCTCCTCCCGCTGCGGTAAGTTGCGGCGATCGTATCACAGACCGGCCGCCAGCGGGTCCCCGGCCGGAAGAAACCAGAAATCGCCATCGCCCGGAGCCGCCGGCGCCAGCTTGCCGTCGGCCTCCAGCACGAAGGCGCGGTAGCCGAGCCGGTCGAGAAATGCCACGGTATCTCCGACCGTATCGCCGGCGCGGGCGAGGTGCGCGGCGTTCAGCTCGATCAGCAGCCGCGGGCGAAAGCGTTCGATGGTATGCCGCGCACCGGCCAGCATGCGCATTTCGCTGCCCTCGATGTCGGCCTTGATCAGGTCGAGACGGCCAAGCAGCAGCCGCTCGGCGAGCGCATCTAGCGTCGTCTGCGCCACCTCCTCGACGCCGACGCGGCGCCAGCGCGGGTCGGGCGCCCCGAGATGCGCGAGGCCAAACCCCCGCGCGCCGCTCGCCTTGATCGGGGTGTGCAGCACCGCGGGCCCGGCCACGGCGCCGAGCGCCACCGGCACCACCGTAACGTTGCGGAGCCGGCGTCCCGCCAGCGCGACCCGCAGCACGGCGCGCGCATAGCGCGCCGGCTCGATCGCATAGACTTGGCCGTCGCGGGCGAAACGGGCGAACAGCTTGGTGAACTGCCCGGCATGGGCACCGACATCGAACACCACGCCGTCGCGCGGCACGCAGCGCGCGATCAGCGGGATCAGCGACCGGTGATGCTGCTGCGTCGCCGCCTTCCAGGCGTGCGCGACAAAGCTGGGGGAAAGGCGCCAGCGATAGGGTTGCATCTGCATTGCGGGCGGGTTCCCAAACTGCGCCCGCCGTTATAGCCTAGCCCGCGCGCCGTGCATCCCTGCGTCTGGTCGCCTGGCGCGCTGCTCGACCGCGCTTGCCACAAACCGGGTGGCAGTTATAGTCCAAGCGGATTCCTCCGCCGGTTGCGAGGCCGCAGATGCTGTATCGCCCGCCCATCGCGCCAATCGCAGCGTTTGCGCTGACCGCGCTGCTGGCCCTGCCGGGCCATGCCAGAGACTTCACCGACTCGGCAGGCCGCCGGGTGATGCTGCCCGATCACATCAGCCGGGTGGTGACCGCCGGGCCGACCGCCGACGTGATGGTCTATGCGCTGGCGCCACGAAAGCTCGTCGGCTGGAGTGAGCCGCCGCACGGGCGTTATCGCCTGGCAAAGGCCGCGTGGCTGCGGGTAACCGGGCTGACCCTGGGGCCGGATATCGCCGGGGAAGCGGCGATCGTCAGCCGCCTGCATCCGGACGTGGTGATCGCCGCCGGCGCCGTGACGCCGGCGCGCGCGGCGCTGATCCAGCAGCTGCAGCAGCAGTCCGGCGTTCCGTGCATCCTCGTCGCCGACAGCGTGAGCCGAATTCCCGACGTGCTGCGCGCGGTCGGCAGCCTGCTCGGCGTCGACAAGCGCGCCGCCGATCTGGCGACCTACGCCGAGCATGCGATCGATGCGACGCGCGGCCGCCTGCTTATCCAGTCGTCGGCATCGCGGCCGCGGGTGTATTACGCGCGCGGGTTCGATGGGTTGGAAACCGCGCTGCCCGGCTCGCCGGCCGGCGATGCGATCGATCAGGCCGGGGCGATCAACGTCGCCGCGCTGCTCGGCCGCGGCGACTGGGCCGTGGTCACGCCGCAACAGGTGGCCGGCTGGGCACCCGACATCATCATCGCCCAGGACAGCAGGTTTTATCGGCGGGTGCAGCGCGATCCGCTATGGCGGAACGTTCCGGCGGTGCGCGAGCATCACGTCTACCTCGAACCGTCGAGCCCGTTCGGGTGGGTCGACGACCCGCCGGGGATCAACCGCCTGATCGGTCTCTACTGGCTGACCGGGCTGTTCTACCCCGACCCGACCCAGGAAGACCTGCGCGACACCGTTACGGAATTCTACAAGACCTTCTACGGGATCAAGCTGACCTCCGCGCAGGCCGACGCGATCGTCAAGCCGGCGGTGGCGCCGCACAGGACCGACCCGATGGAGGCGCTGCTCGGGATCGGCACGCCACCCTCGAGCGCGTTGCCGCCGGGGATGGGGCTCAGCCCGATGACCGTGCCGACCGGCCTCCCGGGCTCACCCCGACCTGGCCGGCGCGGCATGCCGCCGACCCCGATGCTGCCGCCGGCCGGGCCGACGAACTAGCCCTGGCCGGGGCCGCCGCCGGCCCCCCGACGTGGCTGCGTTTATTGCGGCTGGTGCACGTAGCGCAGGTACGGCTTGACCTCACGGAAGCCTGCCGGGTACTTGCGCCGGGCTTCGTCGCTCGGCACGGTCGGTGCGACGATGACATCGTCGCCCGGGTTCCAGTTGACCGGCGTCGCTACCGCGTGGCGCGCGGTCAACTGGCACGAATCGAGGATACGCAGCACCTCGTTGAAATTGCGCCCGGTGCTCATCGGGTAGGTCAGCATTGCCCGGATCTTCTTGTCCGGTCCGATCAGGAAGACCGAACGAACCGTGGCATTGGTGGCGGCGGTGCGGCCCTGCGAGGTGTTGCCAGACTCAGCCGGCAGCATGTCGTAGAGCTGGGCGACCTTCAATTCGCTGTCGCCGATCAGCGGATAGGTCACGGCGTGGCCCTGGGTTTCCTCGATGTCCTTCTGCCAGCGCGTGTGGTCGCCGACCGGATCGACGCTGAGCCCGATGATCTTGCATCCGCGCTTGTCGAATTCGGGCTTCAGCCCGGCCATGTAGCCGAGCTCGGTGGTGCAGACCGGCGTGAAATCTTTGGGGTGCGAAAACAGGATCGCCCAGCCGTCGCCGATCCACTGGTGGAAATTGATCGTCCCTTGCGTCGTCTCGATCGTGAAATTCGGCGCTTCGTCGTTGATTCGCAGCGACATGTTACCCTCCCGATTGAGGGCGAGACGGGCGCTCGGCGCCCGCCGCGACCCTACCGCCACATGGGACCGGCCCGCGCGCTCCGCAAGCCAGCTCGGGGTGCGGTATATTTACTGTTTGTAAATTGTCATTAAATTATTAATAACATTAAATATTAGTTATTTAGTCGCTTCCTGCCCGACCGGCTCCGGCCGCCAGCGCAGCACCGGCTTCCGCGCCGCGCCGGTTTCGTCGAGGCGGCGGCGCGGGGTCAGGCGCGGCGCGGCGTGGAATGAGGCGGCGTCGCCGCTGCGGGCGCGGGCGGCGAGCGCAAGCAGCGTCTCGGCAAACTGGTCGAGCGTGGCCTTGCTCTCGGTCTCGGTCGGTTCGATCAGCAGCGCGCCGTGCACGATCAGCGGGAAATACATCGTCATCGGGTGAAACCCTTCGTCGATCGTCGCCTTGGCGAAATCGAGCGTGGTCACGCCGGTATCCTTGAGGAAACGGTCGTCGAACAGCACCTCGTGCATGCACGGGCCGGGGTATGACAGGCTCAGCGCGCCGTCGAGCCGCACCCGCAGATAGTTGGCGTTGAGCACCGCGTCGTCGGCAACCTGCTTCAGCCCGTCGGCGCCGTGGCTCATCATGTAGGCGAGGGCGCGGACAAACATGCCGATCTGGCCGTGAAACCCCTTGAGCCGGCCAATCGACTGGGCCGCCGTGCCGTCGCGGTGTTCGACCAGGCGCAGCCCGCCCGCATCGTGCACTACCCAGGGCAGCGGCGCGAACGGCGCCAGCTCGGCGGCCAGCGCCACCGGGCCGCTGCCCGGCCCGCCGCCGCCATGCGGGGTCGAAAAGGTCTTGTGCAAGTTGAGGTGCAGCGCATCGATGCCGAGATCGGCCGGCCGCACCCGGCCGACGATCGCGTTGAAATTGGCGCCGTCGCAATAGAACAGCGCCCCGGCGGCGTGGACCGCCTCGGCGATCTCGATGATCTCGTCCTCGAACAGGCCGCAGGTGTTGGGGTTGGTCAGCATCAGCGCTGCGACGTCGCCGCCGAGCTGCGTCTTGAGCGCGGCCAGATCGACGCGGCCGCGCGGGTTGTTGGGGATGTTGTCGATCGTGTAGCCGCAGGCCGTCGCGGTCGCAGGGTTGGTGCCGTGCGCCGATTCCGGCACCAGGATGCGCCGGCGCGGGTCGCCGCGCGCGGTCAGTGCGGCGCGTATCGCCATCATCCCACACAATTCGCCATGCGCGCCGGCGGCCGGCGAAAACGCCAGCGCCGGCATCCCGGTCAGCACTTTCAGCCAATGCGACAGCGTGTCGATCAGTTCGAGCGCGCCGGCTACGGTCGAGATCGGTTGCAGCGGGTGGACATCGCCAAAGCCGGGTAGCCGCGCCAGCTTTTCGTTGAGCCGCGGGTTGTGCTTCATCGTGCACGAGCCGAGCGGGTAGAGCCCAGTGTCGATCGCATAGTTCTTTTGCGATAGGCGGGTGAAGTGGCGCACGATCTGCGGCTCGCTGAGCCCGGGCAGGCCGATCGGCCCTTTGCGTTCGAGCCCGCCGAGGCGCGGTCCGAGGCCCGCCGGCTGCGGCAGGTCGACGCCGCAATGCCCCGGCGAATCCTGTTCGAACAGCAGCTTCTCCTCGATCTGCAGCCCGCGGTTGCCAGTCACTGTCTCCACCGCCCCAGAGGCCGCGCCGGGGTGCGCGCCGAGCGCCTGGCTCCAGCCGGTCATCGCAGCACCTCCTCGAGCCCGCCGGCGAGGCGGTCGATATCGTCCGCGGTTGCCGTTTCGGTCACCGCGACCAGCAACAGGTCGGCCAGTTCGGGCCAGTCGGGGTAGAGGCGGCTGACCGGAACTCCGGCGAGGATGCCGCGCTCAGCGAGCCAGTCGACCACCGGCGCCGCCGGCACCGGCAGGCGCACCGCGAATTCGTTGAAGAAAGCCTGCATGATGAGGGTGACCCCGGGCACCGCCGCGAGCCGATCGGCGGTGGCGATCGCGGCCTCGTGGTTGAGCCGCGCGAGTCGGGTCAGCCCGGCCTCGCCGAGCAGCGCGAGGTGGATCGTAAAGGCCAGCGCGCACAGCCCGGAATTGGTGCAGATGTTGCTGGTTGCCTTCTCGCGGCGGATGTGCTGCTCGCGCGTCGACAGCGTCAGCACCCAGCCGCGCCTGCCGTCGGCGTCGGTGGTCTGGCCGACGAGCCGGCCCGGAATCTGCCGCACATACTGCTCGCGGCTGGCGAACAGGCCGAGATGCGGGCCGCCGAAATTGAGCGCGTTGCCGAGCGCCTGGCCCTCGCCGGCGACGATGTCGGCGCCCATCTCGCCGGGTGGCTTGACGAGGCCGAGCGAGACGATTTCGTTGACGATCACCACCAACAGCGTGCCGGCCTTGTGGCACGCTTCGGCGAGCGCCGAATGGTCGCGCAGCGCGCCGAAGAAATCCGGGTTCTGCACGACGACGCACGCGGTGTCGCTATCGATAAGGGCCGCGAGGTCGTCTTCCTGGCCCGGTTTCGGCGGTTCAGCCGCGACCGTGAGCCCGGAAAACTGGGCATAGGTCGCGCACACCTCGCGATAATGCGGGTGCAGCCCTCCCGACAGCACCGCCTTGCCGCGGCGGGTGATGCGGTGCGCCATCGCCACTGCCTCGCTGCAGGCGGTGGCGCCGTCATAGAGCGAGGCGTTGGCCACCTCCATCCCGGTCAGCAGCGCGACCTGGGTCTGGAACTCAAACAACGATTGCAGCGTGCCTTGCGCCAGCTCGGGCTGGTATGGCGTGTACGAGGTCAGGAATTCGCCCCGCTGGATCAGGTGGTCGACCGCGGCCGGCACATGATGGCGATAGACCCCGCCACCGATGAAAAAAGGCGCCGAGCCGGCGGCCATGTTCTTTGCCGCCATCGCCGCGAGGCGGCGCTCGACCGCCAACTCGCCCGCCGCAAGCGGCAGGTCGACGAGGCCGTCGCGCCGCGCCGCCGGCGGCACGTCGGCAAACAGCGCCTCAGTCGACGGCACGCCAATCGCCGCCAGCATGTCGCGGCGGTCGGCGTCGGTCAGCGGCAGATAGCGCATCAGCCGAGCTCCGCGACGAATTTCCGGTATGCCGCTTCGTCCATCAGTCCGTCGAGCTGGGTGGCATCGGCGAGGCGCAGCTTGACGAACCAGCCTTCGCCCATCGGGTCGGCGTTGACCTTGGCGGGGTCGGCGACGATCGCGTCGTTGGCCGCGATTACCTCGCCCGAAACCGGGGCGTAGACCTCGCTCGCCGCCTTGGCCGATTCGACGACTGCGGCTTCCTTGCCCACCTCAATCCGGGTTCCGGTCGCGGGCAGCTCGACATAGACCACGTCGCCGAGCTGCGACTGGGCATAGTCGGTGATGCCGATCACCGCGGTGTCGCCGTCCTGGCGGATCCACTCGTGGTCCCTGGTGAAGCGCAACACGCTCATCGACAGCCTCCTTTTCGATCCTCAGCCGCGGTAGTAGCGGGTCGCGACGAACGGCAGTTTCACCACCCGCGCCGGGCGCGGCACGTCGCGCACGACAAGAGCCAGCGCGGTGCCCGGGTCGGCCTGCCCGGCGCCGACATAGCCCATCGCAATCGGGCCGCCGACGGTCGGGCCAAACCCGCCGCTGGTGACGATGCCGAGCGGCGCGCCGGCGGGGTCGGTGATCGCGGTGCCTTCGCGCGCCGGGGCGCGGCCATCGGGCAGGATGCCGACGCGCCGCCGCCGCGGCCCCGATGCCAGCTCGCCAAGGATGCGCGCGGCGCCGGGAAACCCGCCGTCGTCGCGGCGTCGCTTGCCGATCGTCCAGGCTAGCCCAGCCTCGATTGGGGTGGTGGTCTCGTCGATGTCGTGGCCGTAGAGGCATAGCCCGGCTTCGAGCCGCAGCGTGTCGCGCGCGCCGAGTCCGATCGGCGCGACCTCGGGCTCGGCGAGCAGGCGCTCGGCGACTGCGACCGCGTCGGCGGCGGTGAGCGATAATTCGAACCCGTCCTCGCCGGTATAGCCCGACCGGGTGACAAAGCACGGGAGCCCACCGAACGACGTGTCGGCGCCGCTCATGAACGGCATGCGCTCGATCCCGGTGATATGGCGGGCGAGCACTGGCGCCGCCTGCGGCCCTTGCAGCGCCAGGAGCGCGCGGTCGTCAAAGACCTCGAGCGCCGCGACCCGGCCGAGGCATGAACGCAGATGGGCGAAATCGGTGTCCTTGCAGGCCGCGTTGACGATCAGCGTCAGCGCGCCGCCGATGCGCGTCACCATCAGATCGTCGATGATTCCGCCGCTGTCGTTGAGCAACAGCGTGTAGCGCAAGCGCCCATCCGGCAGCGCGACGAGGTCGCCGGGCACCAGCGTCTCCAGCGCGCGGTCGACCGCGACCCCCGACAGGCGCGCCTGCCCCATGTGCGAGACGTCGAACAGCCCGGCTCGGGCGCGGGTATGCAGGTGCTCGGCGATAATGCCGGTGGGGTACTGCACCGGCATCTCATAGCCGGCAAACCCAACCATCCGCGCGCCGCGCGCGACATGCAGGTCATAGAGCGGGGTTCGCTTCAGCGGCAGCGCATCAGCAGCAGGGGTCACACGCACCTCCAGCTGGCGGACGCGACATGCGTCCGGGAGATGCCCCCTCTGTCGGTGACCCTGAGAGATTCACCGCGCCCGGCCGATCGCCGGTGCGGCTTACTCCTTCGGTGAGCGGGTGGGGATCAGACCCCTCCGCCGCTTTCCAGAGCGCCCTTCCGCCTGCAGTCCTTTCGCCTGAGAGTTTCCGGGGCGGTTGCTCCTTCGGCGCCGCGCTTGTTCGCGCAGTCTCTCCTGCGGGCGGGGATACGGCGCACCCTGTTTAGCATTGGCGCTGGAAACCTCCAAGCTTCTCGGAAGGTGCGGTCAGCGCCCGCGGAAATGCTGGTAGAAATCGATGTCCTGCGGGGTCTGCTGGAACCCGGCGATAATGCGCAGCGCGCTCGGCGCCCGCCCGCCGAGCGGGATCGTCTCGTCGAAGTGGTCGGTCACCCCGGCGCGCTTGGCGTTCTGCGGGACGTTGACTCGCACGCCGAACGACCGCTTGCTGAGGATCTGGTCGCCGGGTCCGACCACCGCCAGGAAATAGGTGAAATTGGCGACATCGCCCTGGGTCGCCGGGCCGCGCGCGGCGGCGATGATGACAGCAAGCGACACGTGCAGCCCATCGGACCGCACCTCGCACTTGGCGTCGATCTCGCTGAGGATGCCGTAGAACGTCACGTCGGTCGGTCGCATCTCCATGCCCGGCTTGCGGAAGATCGCGGTGTTGGCCAGCGGATGCAGGATCACCGCCGCCGGACAGGCGGCCGCGGTCATGTCCTTCTTGCCGAACGACAGGAGACCCGGCCCGCCGCCGCATCCAGTCAGCGCGCCGAGAGCGAGGAAGGCGAGGGCGCCAGCCGCCGCACGCCACGAAAGAAGCGGAAGCCGCGGCAAGCGCGAGCGCAAAATGTGAGGCAAGGTCAGACCGTTGGTCAGAGCGTCTCGTGGGTTCCGTCGCAGAACGGCTTGCCGCCGGTTGCCTTACAGCCGCAGAACCAGACCTCCTCGGTCTTCTCCGCGGTGTACGGGAGCGGCGTCAGCCCGGTTCCTGCATGAGACCCGTCGCAGAGGGGCTGCTTGCTGCTGCGCCCGCAGGCGCACCAGAAATAGCGCTTGCCGGCCTCGACCGTGACGTTATACGGCGCCTTTTGCGCCGGGATTGGTTCAGCCATCTTTCGTCCTTGCCCTCGCCCTTGTAGTGTCCCGGCGGATTGCACCGGTGCCCGCGGGCGCCCCTCCTGAACCGGCGCGACTGTAGAGCGTGATCGTATCCGATGGAAGCATGGCATTTCGCAGCCGGTCGAGCGCAGGGGGGTCGTCGGGGCGGATGCTTTGCCGCCGGCCGGCGCCGCGCGAATCGGCGCTGGTGAACGGGAATCGGGGCGGCGCGCAGGCGACATGGCGGTCTATACCGAAATCGGCGACGAGGAGTTGCGCGCCTTTGCCGCGCTTTACGACATCGGTGCGGTGCTGTCGTGCAAGGGGATCGCCGAGGGGATCGAAAACTCCAACTTCCTGCTGACCACCGAGCGCGGCAATTTCATCCTGACGCTCTATGAAAAGCGGGTCGCGCGTGCCGACCTGCCGTTCTTCATCGCGCTGATGGACCATCTGGCGCATCACGACGTCGCCTGCCCGGTTCCGGTGCGCGCACGCGACGGCGACGCGCTGCGCGAATTGTGTGACCGTCCGGCGGCGATCGTGACGTTTCTCAACGGCATGTGGCCGCGCCGCATTGAGCCGTACCACTGCGCCGGGCTTGGCACCGCGCTCGGGCGCCTGCACAATGCGGGCAGTTCGTTTGCGATGACCCGACCCAACAGCCTCGGCGTCGCCGGTTGGCGGCCGCTTTACGAAGCATGCATGGCCGGCGCGGACGGTGTCCTGTCCGGGCTCTCTGCCGAACTGGGGCGCGAGGTCGCGTTTTTCGAGGCGAACTGGCCGCGGGGCCTGCCGAGTGGGGTGATCCACGCCGACCTGTTTCCCGACAACGTGTTCTTTCGCGACCGCAAGCTTTCCGGGCTCATAGACTTCTATTTCGCCTGCACCGATTTTCTTGCCTACGACGTCGCGGTGTGCCTCAACGCCTGGTGCTTCGAGCCCGATCTCAGCTTCAACGTGACGAAGGCGCGGCTACTGGTGGCGAATTACGGCGCCGAGCGACGCCTCGAACCGGCCGAGATCGCGGCGCTGCCGCTGCTGGCTCGCGGCAGCGCGCTGCGGTTTCTGCTGACCCGGCTTTACGATTGGCTCAACCAGACCGCCGGGGCGCTGGTGCGGCCCAAGGACCCGCTCGAATACGTCAAGAAGTTGCGCTTTCACCGCGGCGTTGCCGACCCCGCGCTTTATGGGATCGACGCCGTTGGCGGCTGACGACACGGTCGAGATCTTCACCGACGGCGCCTGCAGCGGCAATCCCGGCCCGGGCGGCTGGGCGGCGATTCTGCGGTTTCGTGGTGTCGAGCGCGAACTCGCCGGCGGCGAGGCGATGACCACCAACAACCGCATGGAGATGTCGGCCGCGATCGCCGGGTTGGAGGCGCTGACCCGTCCGTGCCACGTCAACCTCTATACCGACAGCCAGTACGTGCGCGACGGCATCACCCGCTGGCTGCCGGCGTGGAAGGCACGCGGCTGGCTGACCGCCGATAAGAAGCCGGTCAAGAATGTCGACCTGTGGCAACGCCTTGCCGCAGCCGCGGCGCGGCACCGCGTCGACTGGCATTGGGTGCGCGGCCATGCTGGACACCCGGAAAACGAGCGCGCCGATGCCCTCGCGCGCGCGCAGATCGCTGCGCGGGCGGCCGACGCGGCGCGCTCGGCCTAGGCTAGGCGCGGTGGCGCCAGGTCTTGTTCTCCGCCCCCGGCTCGACAACCTGCCGGGCCTCGAGCTGGCCGAGCGCATGGCGGATCGAGGTAAACGCCATGTCGACCCCCTTGTCCCGCTGCAAGGCGGTGCGGATTTCGGCTGGGCGGACTGCCCGCGGCGCGACCGCCTGCAGCATTTCGGCGACGAGCTGGGCATTGTCACCGCGGCGCGGCCGTTTAGCCCCCCTGGCGCCCGTTGCAGGCTTGCCAGCCACCGCTTTGGCGAGGCGGCCGCGGCGGCGCGGCGCCGCCGGCATGGGCGCCGGCTCGGGCGCCGCCTTGGCAGCCCCCGCCTGGCGGCGTGCCGGTGCAACCGCTGCATGCGAAGGCGGCAGCGCCGCCGCCTTCTGGATCACCTGCATTGCCGCAGTGTAGCCCTCGGCGTAGGCCTCACGCCGGACCGCGTCGATCTGGTCCTGTAATTGATTTATGGCTGACTTTGCCATATTTCCCCCTGTTCGCATGATTATTAGCGATACCACATTTGCAATCGTGCCAATAGCGTGGCAGCGGGTAATGCAAACTAATATCGACCAAAACGTCAATCCAGTTGTTCGCGGGGCGGGCGAGTTTCGCTGACGAGGTCGCGCAGATGCCGCTTTCCGGGCAGCGGGTCGAGCACCATCGTCGCGTCGGCGCGCAGCCGTGTCGTGCACGCGTAGGCGACGCGCCCGTCGATCACGATCGTGCATTCCTTGCAGACATTGGCGCTGATGCAGCTATAGCGGATCGCGAGCGAGGGGTCGCGATGCGTCCGCACCCAGACGAGCCCGTCGAGCACCGTGGCGCCGTCCTCGAACGGCACCACGAAATCGTCATAGCGCGGTTCGCGGTCGTTCGCGGTGCCGCGGCGCACGGACAGGCGCGCTGTCGGCACCGTCACGGCCCTCGCGCGGCGGCGATCGTGCCGTCCGCCGCGGTCCGCACACGCTGGTTCCGCGCCCAGGTCGGATCGGTCTCGGGGAAGTCGTCGCGCTGGTGTGCCCCGCGGCTTTCGCGGCGGGCCAGCGCGGCGGCGGCAACGGCCTCGGCGGCGGCAAGGCTGCCGCGCAGCTCGAACCAGTCGACAAGGCCAGGGTTGCAGACCCTGCCGGGCGCGATGGCGAGGCCGTCGAGCTCGTCGCGCATCGCCTTGAGCCGCTCCAGCGCTCGCGCCAGCCCGGCGGCGTTGCGGAACGGGCCGACCTCCTCTTGCATGAGGTCGCGCAACTCGTCGAGCCGCACAGCCGGGGCGATGGCGCCCGCCTGGCCCGTTGCAAGCCGCTCGATTCGCGCCACGGCGCTGGCCTCGGCACCGCGCGGCCAGGGCGCCGCGCCGCGCGCCTCGGCAAAGGCAGCCGCCGTCCGCCCGGCTCGCTCGCCGAACACCAGCGCCTCGGGGATCGCGTTGCCGCTGAGCCGGTTGGCACCGTTGGCGCCGCCCGCCGCCTCGCCGGCGGCAAACAGCCCCGGCACCGTGGTTGCCATCGTCTCGTCGACCGCGATGCCGCCCATGTGATAGTGCGCGATCGGCGATACCTCGACCGCCTTTTGCGTCAGGTCGATGCCGTGCCGGGCGAGCCGCTCGACGACCGGACCAAACGCCGCTTCCAGCGCGTCGTGCGCCACGTGCTCGAACGACAGGTAGACCCCGCCGTGCGGCGAGCCGCGCCCGGCGGCGACCTCGCGGGTGATCGCATAGGTCGCGAGGTCGCGCGGCGTCGTATAGGTTCCCGCCTCGTCGCTGCCATAGGTGGCGAGAAACTCGTTGCCGGCGCCATCGAGCAGCCGGCCGCCCAGCTTGTAGCGGAACGGATCCCACATGATCGGGTCCATGCCGACGAGGCGCGGCGCGAGATGGCCGATCGGGAAGAACTGCACGAATTCCATGTCGACCAGCTCGGCCCCGGCGGCCAGCGCCAGCGCGTAGCCGTCGCCCCCCATATTGGCCGAGGCGCTGCTGCGCCGGTAGAGCCGGGTCAGCCCGCCGGTGGCGATGATCGTCGCCTTGGCGGCGATTGTCACCGGCTCGCCGCCGGCGGTGTCGAGCGCGACCGCGCCGATCACCGCGCCGTCGGCGGTGACGAGGTCGGTGACGGCCAGATTGCCGACCCGCCGGATCGCCGCGACGCCGCTGACCTGGCGCCGCAGCGTCGCCGCCACGGCCGGGCCGGTGTTGAGGAAATCGACATAGCAGCAGCGCGGTCGCGAATGCCCGGGGGCGGTGACCTGGGCGATCGTGCCGGCCGGGCGCCGGGCCCAGCCGACGCGCCATTCCTCCATCTCGCGGATGCGCGCCGGCGCCTCTTCGCACAACGCGGCGGCGAGCGGCTCGATGCACAGCCCGCGGCCGGCGGCGAGCGTGTCGGCAAGGTGCAACTGGGGATCGTCGGGGCTTTCCTCGGCGAGCGCCGCGGCAACCGTCATCTGCGCCATGATCGTCGCGCCGCCGCGGCCGACGAGGCTCTTGTCGGCCAGCAGCACCCGCTCGGCCCCGGCCCGCGCCGCAGCGAGCGCGGCATACATCCCGGCACCGCCGGCACCGACAATCAGCACATCGGTGTCGAGGCGGGTCACGCCTCGCCCTCGTGGCCGCGCGCGAGCACTCGCCTGCAGTCGCGGATCGTTTTCTGGCCCGAAATTCATGCCACCTGCGGCGCAACGGGTGCCATAAGCGCCAGAATGGATACTACATCGGCGGCCCGCGCAAGCGCCGCCGCAGCCACGGTGCGACATGAATGCCTGCGGCAACCGCCGCACGGCCCGGCGGCACCATCTGAGGACCAAGGACCTGAAAGAAAACCGCCGGCGCCGCGGCGGCGCCGGAATGATGTCGGCGGCCACCCGGCTCGCCGCAGCCGCGACGATTGCGCGCGCGGTATAAACGCTGGACGCGACGCGCCTTCTCTGGGCAATCTCCCGCGCCTCACGGTCGGAGGCGCCGTAGAGCCGACCCTGTCGCCAGCGGAGTGGACCCCGTTCCCCGGATGTCAGATCCCGCCGTCCCGCAAACTACTCAGACTCAAGCGCTGAAGCACAACCTGATGGTTGCCGCGCTTGGCGTCGTCTACGGCGATATCGGTACGTCGCCGCTCTATACGATCCGACAGTGCTTTGACGGCGCGACCTCGGTGTCGGCGGCGCGGGTTTATGGCGTGTTGTCGCTCGTCGCCTGGGCGCTGACGCTGGTCGTTACGCTGAAATACGTGATCGTGCTGATGCGCGCCGACAACCGCGGCGAGGGTGGCATCCTGGCGCTGACCGTGCTTGCGTTGCGGGCGAAATTCCGCGGCTCGCACCGGTGGATCCTGTGGGCCGGGTTGTTCGGCGCCGCCCTGTTTTACGGCGACGGGGTGCTGACCCCGGCGATCTCGGTGCTGAGCGCGGTCGAGGGCCTCGAGGTCAAGACCCCCGAGCTCGAACCCTACGTGATCCCGCTGACCCTGCTGCTGCTGTTCGTGCTGTTCATCGCCCAGAAGCGCGGCACCGGGCGGGTCGGACGGGCGTTCGGGCCGATCATCATCCTGTGGTTCGCGACGATCGGGCTGCTTGGTCTCGTCGAGATCGCCCGCCATCCGGCGATCATCCGCGCACTCGACCCGCAATACGGGTTCAACCTGATCTGGGCCGACCCCGGGGCCGGGTTCATCCTCCTCGGCTCGGTGGTGCTGGCGGTGACCGGCGCCGAAGCGCTCTATGCCGATATGGGGCATTTCGGCCGCGTGCCGATCCGGCGAGCCTGGCTCTATTTCGTCTTTCCGGCGCTGCTCTTCAACTATTTTGGCCAGGGCGCGCTGCTGCTGATGCGGCCGGAAGCGGTGAAGAACCCATTCTACCTGCTGGCGCCGTCATGGGGCGTGCTGCCGCTGGTCGTGCTCGCGTCGGTCGCCACGGTGATCGCTTCGCAGGCGGTGATCTCGGGGGCGTTCTCGTTGACCCACCAGGCGGTCCAGCTCGGCTATCTGCCGCGGATGCTGGTGCGCCACACCTCCGAGCACGAGATCGGCCAGGTCTATGTGCCGAGCGTCAACACGCTGCTGCTCGTCGCGGTTTCCGCGACCGTGCTCGGGTTCCGCTCGTCCGATGCGCTCGGCTCGGCCTACGGCATCGCGGTGACCGGGACGATGACCGTGACGACGGTGCTCGCCTTCATCTATCTGCGGCACGGCCAGCGCTGGAAATGGTGGCAGCTGGTGCCGGTGTTTCTCGTGTTCCTGACCGTCGACCTGTCGTTCTTCAGCGCCAACATGCTCAAGATCGCCGAGGGTGGGTGGTACCCGCTGGTGATCGCCGGATCGGTCTACATGGCGATGGTGACCTGGATGTGGGGCCGGCAGCGGGTCGCCGCCTCGCGGGCCGTGGGCGGCATGCCGCTGCAGACGCTGATCGCGAACCTGCGCCCGGACAGCCCGGCGCGGGTGCCGGGCACAGCGGTCTACATGACCGCCCGCATCGACAACGTGCCGGCCGCCCTGCTGCACAACATGAAGCACAACAAGGTCCTGCACGAGCGCAACGTGCTGATGACCGTGCGCACCGAAGACGTGCCCCGGGTACCGGAGGCCGAACGCCTGGAAATCCACCATTTCGACCAGAATTTCCACACGGTGACGATCCGCTATGGGTTTCTCGAAGAGCCCGACATCCCGCGGGTTCTGGCGCAGTGCCGGGTCGGCGGGTTCCGCTTCAACCTGATGGAGACCTCGTTCTTCGTCGGGCGGGAAAAGATCGTATCGAAGCGGCGCGCCGGGCTGTCGATGCCGTTCAAACACCTGTTCGTCTTCCTGTCGAACCTGGCGCTCGATGCGACCGAGTTTTTCCACATTCCAACCAACCGCATCGTCGAACTCGGCGGCCAGACCGAGATTTGAGGTTCCTGCGCGAGAAGCGAGATTCGATTTTCTTGCGCGAGAAAGCAGGTTTCTTGCGCAAGAAGGCCGGGCAGCGCCCGACGAATTGACCAAGCGGGCAAAGTTTGCTATATAACCCGCGATGACCAGTGTGCGTGACGAGCTGCGACTTACGATCTCGGCGTCCTGACGGCGCCGTTTTTGCTCGTCCTGTTCCCTGCGGGGAACGTCATTCGCGCTCGGTGCACCCAACATGGTTTCGATCTGCTGCGTCGGCCCCATCGCGGCCCATATTCCGGCGTATCGCGAGCGCTTGCGGCGACTTAGCACCGGCCGGCGGGAATAGCGCTGCCGGCCTGTCGCCGCCTTGCCCGTTTGCTGCGGCCGCCCAAAGCCGGCGCCGCGCTTGAAGCCGATAGGAGTTTTCGATGCCCGGTATGCCCATTCATAAATATCGCCCGTTTGCCCCGATAAACTTGCCCGAGCGAAAATGGCCATCGCGGATCATCGACAATGCGCCCGTCTGGTGCAGCGTCGATCTGCGAGACGGCAACCAGGCGCTCATCGAGCCGATGGGTCCGGAAAAAAAGCGCCGCATGTTCGACATGCTGTTGAAGCTCGGCTTTAAGGAGATAGAGGTCGGGTTTCCGGCTGCTTCGGATACCGACTTTGCTTTTGTCCGCGAGATCATCGACAACAAACTGATCCCCGACGACGTCACGATCCAGGTGCTGACCCAGTCGCGCAGCGAATTGATCGACAGGACCTTTGCGGCGATCCGCGGAACCAAGCGCGCAATCGTCCATCTCTACAACTCGACCTCGGAGCTGCAGCGCCGGGTCGTCTTCGGTCTCGACAAGGCCGGCATCATCGACATCGCCGTGACCGGCGCGCGGCAGATCCGCGCGCTCGCCGAGGCGATGCCCGAAACCGAGATCGTCTACCAGTATTCGCCCGAAAGCTTCACCGGCACCGAGCTCGACTTCGCGGTCGAGATTTGCGAGGCGGTGATGGATGTCTGGCGGCCGACGCCGCAGCACAAGATGATCGTCAACCTTCCGGCGACGGTCGAGATGGCGACGCCCAACGTCCACGCCGACCAGATCGAGTGGTTTGGCCGCCATATCCGCGACCGCGACAGCCTGATCCTGAGCCTGCACCCGCACAACGACCGCGGCTGCGCGGTGGCGGCGACCGAGCTCGGCCTGATGGCCGGTGCCGATCGGGTCGAAGGCACGCTGTTCGGCAATGGCGAGCGCACCGGCAATGTCGACGTGATCACGCTGGCGCTCAACCTGTACAGCCAGGGCATCGATCCCGGCCTCGTCATCACCGACATCGACGAGGTGGTGCGCACCTCGGAATACTGCACCCAGCTGCCGGTACCCCCGCGCCACCCCTATGCCGGCGAGCTGGTCTACACCGCGTTTTCCGGCTCGCACCAGGATGCAATCAAGAAAGGGTTCGACGCGCTGAAGAAGCGCAACGACGATCTGTTCGAGGTGCCCTATTTGCCGATCGACCCCAAGGATCTGGGCCGCTCCTATGAGGCGGTGATCCGGGTCAATTCGCAATCCGGCAAGGGCGGCGTTGCCTATCTGCTGAAGGAAGATCACGGGCTCGACCTGCCGCGTAACCTGCAGATCGAGTTTTCCAAGGTCGTGCAGGAGGTGACCGACCGCACCGGCAAGGAAATGACGAGCGCCGACATATGGTCGCTGTTTCAGAGCACCTATCTGAATGGCGGCATCCGGCTGGTCGACTACACGCTTCTGCCCGAGCCGCGCGCCGGCGAGCGGCGCATCGCCGCCACTGTGGCGATTGACGGCGACGAGCGCGCGATCGAGGGCGTGGGCAACGGCCCGATCGCCGCGTTTGTCGCTGCGCTGCGGCGCGAGTGCGGGGTCGATGTCACGTTTCTCGATTATCACGAGAACGCGGTCGGCGCCGGCGCCGACGCACAGGCGGCGGCCTATGTCCAGATCGCCGGCCCGGACGGCGAAAGCCTGTTCGGCGTTGGCATGGACAGCGACATCGTCACCGCCTCGCTGAAGGCGGTGGCGAGCGCCGCCAACCGCGCCCGCGCCGCCGCGAAGTAACCGGCGAGACGCGGCGCCACCCCCGCGAAAAGCGGGGGCCCAGGGGCAGGCGCTCGACGGGTTGCTCTGGGTTTCCGCTTGCGCGGGAACGACGATAAATGTCCTGGAGCGCGTCAACTCGTTACCGGTCAAGCCCGCGGAGGAAGGGAGACGAGGAATGGGAAGCACGTTTCGCCTCGCCCTGCGAGGTCTCGCGGTGATCGGGGCATCGCTGGCCGCGGTGCCTGCCTTGGCCAACGATTCGACCGCCGAGCTGGCAACCGGCGGGTTGGTATTCGTAAAGAATCCGAACGTGACGATGCGTTCCGAGGATCTGTTCGTCTCGACCGGGCAGATCCAGGTGACCTATCGCTTCTACAACAACAGCGACCAGAAGGTGACCAATCTGGTCGCGTTTCCGATGCCCGACATCACCTTCGACAACCCCGACGCGAACATTGCGATCCCGACCGAGGACCCGGTCAATTTCCTCGGCTTTGCCACCACCGCCGACGGCGCGCCGGTCGCCACCCAGGTCGAGCAGAAGGCGATTGCCAACGGCATCGATCAGACCGCGCTGTTGAAGAGCCTCGGGATCCCGCTGGCGCCGCAATCGCCGGCAACCAGCAAGGCGCTCGACGCGCTGCCCAAGGACAAATGGCAGCAGCTGATCAATCTCGGCCTCGCGGCGATTGACGAATACGGCACCACCCCCGACCTCCAGATGCAGCAGCACCTCGAGCCGCGCTGGACATTAAAGACCACCTATTACTGGCAGCAGACCTTTCCGCCCCGTCGGGAACTTGTGATCCGCCACCAGTACAAGCCGAGCGTCGGGGCCAGCGCCGGCAGCCTGATCGGCACTTCGCTGGCCGAGGACGATCGCGATTATGCCGCGAAATACTGTATCGATTCCGCCTTTGTCGCGGCGGCGACGCGGGTGCAGCAGGCAGCGAAGCAAAACCCCAGCCGCTACGTCTCGGAAGAGCGGATCGACTACATCCTTAAGACCGGCGCCAACTGGGACGGCCCGATCGCCGAATTCAAGCTGACCGTCGACAAGGGCCGCCCCGCCAACCTGGTCAGCTTTTGCGGCAACGGGGTGAGGAAGGTATCGCCAACCCGGTTCCAGGTCGACTACACCAACTTCACCCCGACTTCCGACCTCGCCGTCCTGATCCTGGTGCCGATGACCGCGCAGTAGCCGCGCGCCTCGGCCGGCTCAGGCCGTGTGCTTGCGAATAAAGGCGCGCATACGCTCGATCGCCGGCTTGGCGTAGGGCGCGTCCGGTTTGCCTGTCATGAAGCCGTGATTGGCACCCTCGTAGAGCTGCAATTCGCAGTCACCGCCGGCTTTTTTGTAATCGGCGACGAAGCTGCGCATCAATTCGACTGGCACCCATTCGTCCTTGTCGCCGCCGAACACCAGCGCCGGCGGCAGATCGCATTTCTCGCCGCGCTTCAACATCAACGGCGGCGCGGCCTCGGCATGGGCGTCCTCGGTCAGCCAGAACGTGTCGTGCAGGTGCACCAGATCTTTGTTGCCGGCCCTCTTGGCGAGGTTGTAGCGCAATAGCGGGTCGAGCACGCCCCAGCCGGAAATGACCCAGGCCTGCCGCGCATCGACCCCGGCCGGGCCGGGCAGCACCGCATAGCGCGGGTCGGTCGCGCGCATCGCCGCGAGCAATACCTGATGGCCGCCGCTCGACGTGCCAAACGAGCCGACCCATTCGGCCCGGCTCTTGAACTCGCGGGCGTTGGCCTTGAGCCAGCGCACGCCGAGGTTGATGTCCTGGATCGAGCCGGGGTGCGGCGCCTCGGGCGGCATGCGGAAATCGATCGACGCGACAAAGATGCCGCTTTCGGCCAGCGCCTTGGCCATGAAGTCGTTGTCGGTGCGGTCCTTGCTGGTCCACGCCCCGCCATGCACCTGCAGCGCCGCCGGGAACGGGCCGGCGCCGCTCGGACGGTAAAGCCGGGCCAGCATCGGTTTGCCGCCTTGGCGCTGATATTCGACGTCTTCGATGGTTATCGTATGGCGGGCTTCGAGCGCATCGGGCATGGGGTTCCTCCGCAGAAGGGGGCTGAACTCTAGCAGCCCGCCCCGCCGGCGTCTGCCCTTGCCGAGCGTGGCGGATCGGGGTCATTCTTTGCCTCAGGCAACAGAACGGGGCACGGCGGCACCATGATCAAGCGGTTTCACGTGATTTATGTCGGCCAGATCGAGCTCGACAATGTCGGGATCAACGGCACTCCGGCCAATGAGCGTCGTTATTCCAACGAGCGGCTGAGCGAGGTGTTCGAGACCTCGCGGCAGGTTGCCCGGGTCATGGACGAGCTCGGTTATTACTGCCTGTGGGCGGCCGAGCATCATTTCCAGCACGAAGGCTATGAGTGCATCCCCAATCTGATCCAGTGGGGGCTGTGGCTTGCGACGCAGACCAAGCAGCTCAAATTGGGCTGCGGCTTCAATGTGCTGCCGATGTGGCATCCGCTCCGCCTCGCCGAGGATTATGCGATGGCCGATCTCGTCACCGACGGGCGGGTCGTGCTCGGGCTCGGGCGCGGCTATCATACGCGCGAAGTGGAGACCTTTGGCGGGCCGCTGCTCGATACCGTAGCCAACCGCGAGATCTTCGAGGAAGGCGTGCAGCTGATGCTGAAGGCCTTCAACGAGGAATCGTTCCGCCACGAGGGCAAGTATTTCACCTGCCCGCCGGCGGTGCCGTATCGCGGCTACGACCTCAAGGAATTGACCCTGGTGCCGCGGCCCAAGCACCTGCCGGTCGAGATCTTCATGCCGATCGCCAGCGGCCGCACGATCGACATGATGGCGCAATACGGCATGAAGCCGATGGTGACCCTGAACGGCGCCAAGATCCTCGACGACGTGATCCGCGCCTATCACGATGCCTGCGCCCGCCATGGGCGGCAGAAGCAGCTCGGCGAAGACTTCATCTGGGGCGCCGGCATCTACCTCGCCGACAACCAGGAAGCGGCGATCCGCCGGCTCGAGCCGGCGCATGACGAGCGCTTCAAGTGGTTCGCACCGTTCGGCTTTGTGCGCTACGCCGACGAGCACGGCCGCACCTGGGGCACGCCGGGCGCGCCGGCGCACATCCCGTCGCTGCGCGACGGGGTGCAGCAAAAGGCGTGGTTCTGCGGCACGCCGGCGCAGATCATCGACGGCATCAAATCGGTCGAAGCGCAGTATCCCGGGCTCGAAGATTTCATGATCCACTGGGCCGAAGGCCTGCCGCCCGGCGAATTCATCGAGCAGTTGCGCTGGTTTGCCCGCGACGTGATGCCGGCGTTCCAGAATCGGTAGGGGGTCAGCGCACGATCAGCAGGCCACAGGCGGCGTGCGCCGCCACCTGGCGCAGCCAGCCGGGTTGGGTGCCGATCGACCCGGCGCCCAGCACCAGCAGCGCGCAATCGAGCTCGGCAAAGCGCTCGAGCAGCGCGGTCGCTTCGTCTGGCGCCAGTTCGATCTGCACGTGCAGCGCGTAAGGCGCGAGGCGGTCGCCGAGCCAATCCTCGAACCCCGGGGCCGCAGCTAGGTCGGCGGGGCAGGCGACGGTCAGCACGCCACCGATCGCCGCGGCGCAATGCGCGGCGGCGTCGAGTACGCGCAGCGAGGCCTGCTCGCGGTCGCGCAACAGGGTTACGACGGCGCCGTGCACCGCCGCCCATTCGCAATGCACGACGAGAAACGAGGCGCCGGCGCTTTCGAGCGTCTGCCACCAGCGGCATTCGATGCGGAAATGCGTGCCGACCGGGCGGGTCGCCGAGCCGGCGACCAGCAGGTCGCGCTCCGAGGCGATCAATGCCGCGTCGGCTGCCGCGCCCGGCGCGATCTCGAACGACCACTCGACGCCATAGCGCCGCGCCGCCGCCTCGACATCGCGCCGCGCCGCTGCGGCAAACGCTCGAATCTGGCGCTCGACGCTCTCTTCGGTGATCTGCTCGATGCCGACGCCAAAGCTGAACTGGCGGGCAAACGGCAGGCGTGACAGGTGGATCAGGTCGGAATCCTCGACAAAGACGCCGTGCAGGCGGGCGCCCCAGCGCCGGGCGAGGCGGGCGGCCGTGTCGAGCGCGGCGCGGTGCTCGGCGGCGACGTCGAGCGGCACCACGACCCGCTCGATCAGCCCCCTCACGGCTGCGACCCTCCACCGCCCATCGCATGGCGCATCAGCGAGGCCGCCTTTTCGGCCAGCATGTCGAGCCGCGTGGCGATGCGGTGGTTGAGCGTGCCCTCGGGATAGGCGCCGTCCGGGCTCGGCGCGCCGGCCGGCACGCCGGTCAGCAGCTCGAGCCCCTGGTCGATCGTCGCAATCGGCAGGATACGGAATTTTCCCGCCTCGGCCGCGGCGACCACATCGTGGCGCAGCATCAGGTGCTTGACGTTGCTGTCGGGGATGATGACGCCCTGCTCGCCGCTGAGCCCGGTCAGCCGACAGACGTCGAAAAAGCCTTCGATCTTTTCGTTGACCCCGCCGATCGCCTGGATCTGGCCGTGCTGGTCGACCGAACCGGTGATCGCAAAGCATTGCCTGATCGGCGCGTCGGCGAGCGCCGAGAGCAGCGCCAGCAGTTCCGCCGCCGAAGCGCTGTCGCCGTCGACCCCGCCATAGGACTGCTCGAACACCAGGCTGGCATTGAGCGAGAGCGGCCGGGTGGCGCCAAAGCGGCCGCCGAGAAAGCCCGACAGGATCAGCACACCTTTTGAGTGCAGCGGCCCGCCGAGTGCGACCTCGCGCTCGATGTCGACGACCTCGCCGCGCCCCAGCCGGATTTGCGCGGTGATGCGCGTCGGGTTGCCGAACCCGATCGAACCGAGCGTCATCACTGACAGCCCGTTGATCTGCCCGACCGCCTCGCCCGAGGTGCGGATGCGGATCGTACCGCGGCGGATCTCTTCCTGGATCCGGCGATAGATGCGGTCGCTGCGGCGGAATTGGGCGTCGAGCGCAGCCTGCACCTCGGCGGTGCCGACTACCTCCTTGCCGGCATCGGCGGCGATCTGGTCCGCCTGCTGCAGCAGGTCTGACAGCGATCTAAGGCTGGTCGACAGCCGCTCGGCGTCGCCGGCAAGCCGCGACGAGTGCTCGATGACTCGGCCGACCGCGGCGTTGTCGAAGCAGCGCAGTTTGCTGTGGCGCATCATCGTCGCGATAAGCCGGGCATAGAGCAGGGTCATATCGCCGGTGCGCTCGACCCGATCCTCGAAATCGGCCGCGATCTTGAACAACTCGGCGAATTCGTCGTCGTGCGTGCTCAACAGGTAATACAGATCCGGCGGGCCGATCAGCACGATCTTGACGTTGAGCGGGATCGGCTGCGGCTCGAGCGAGACCGTGCTGACCATGCTCAGCAGCTGCTCGATCGATTCGATCCTGATCTCGCTGGCGGTGAGCGCGCGCTTCAGCGATGGCCAGGCGAAATTGCCGAGCAGCAGCTTGGGCGCTTCGATGATCAGATAGCCGCCATTGGCGCGATGCAGTGCGCCCGGCGTCAGCAGGTTGAAATCGGTGATCAGCGCCCCGAAGCGCGCGAGGTGCTCGATGCGGCCAACCAGCGTCTGGTGGTTCGGGTTGTCCTCGAACACGACCGGCGCGCCTTTGCGCCCGCCGTTATCGACGATGACGTTGACCTGATAGCGGCGAAACCGGCTGTCCTCGATCGCGGCCGACACGCCGGTCGGCACCGGCGTGTCGGATTGCGGCAGGCTCGGGGGGGTGATGAAATCGTCGACGTTTTCTTTGATGTCGCGCTCGACCGCGTCGAGATAGGCGACCACCGCCGGCATTTCCTGATAGCCGGCGCGCAGATCGCCGATCAGATGGCCGACGGCAAACCCGGTGGTCTCGCGGTTGAGGTCGCGGATCGCGTCGCGATGCTCGCGCTCCCATTGCGGTACCTGCCGCATCACCGTTTCGAGATTGGCCTGGGTTGCCTCGATCTCCTTCTGGATCGCACTGCGCTCGTCTTCGGGCATCGCTTCGAAGATTTCCGGCGTCACCACCTTGCCGTCGCGCTTCGGCGCCATCGCCAGGCCGGTCGGGGTACGGATCAGTGCGATGTTGCGGCTCTCGGCCTCGCGCTGCACCGTATTGAAGGCTTCGTCGCTGCGCTGCTTGAACTGCTGCTCGATGACCTCGCGCCGCGCGCGGTATTCGTCGCGCTCGAATGCCGCGGGCAGCGCGGCCCGCAATTCCTCGATCAGGCGCTTCATCGCGTCGGCGAGCTTCACGCCTTGGCCGGGTGGCAGCGAGAGGGCGGTCGGCTTTTGCGGATCGTCGAAATTGTTGATGTAGCACCAGTCGGGCGGCGTCTCATCGGTCGCCGCCTGGGCGTTCAACAGCCGCTCGACCAGGTTGTGTCGCCCGCTTCCGGCGATGCCCAGAGCATAGACGTTATAGCCTTGCTGGCGCATGCGTACGGCAAAGCGGATCGCCTCGGCGGCGCGTTCCTGGCCGAACTCTATCGGCGCGTCGGGCAATTCGCTGCACAACTCGAACGGCAGGTCGCGCAGTTCGCACCGCCGGTAGAGCAGAGCCGCTGGAAGCGGCTGTGCCAGTTCGAAGGCGGGGGTGCCGGCCGGTCGGCCGGTCTCGGAAAGATCGTTCATCCGTTCGGTTTCCGCCCTGGCGGCTGTTCAGCGCGCGCGAACGTAGCGGCGGCAATCGGCGCGCAGATAGTCGCGGAAATGCGGCCGCATCTTTTCGGTCCACGGTGTATTGGCTGCCGCTTTCCAAGCTGCCGACTCGGTCACCCCTTCGCGCGCGAAATGGTAGACCGCGGCATAGCGCTGGGTCGCGCCGGTGCCGCGATAGCGCCGGGCGCACAGCACCCCCGGCACGCCGGCCAGCGCGTCGAGATGCTCCTCGTTATACCAGGCGTTGAATTCGGCTTCGTGCTCAGGCACGACATTCATCGAAATCAGGAGGATTGCCGCCGCGTCGCCGATTGGGGCCAGCTTTTCGCCTGGCTTTACCTGCTCGCCTTCCAGGCGGATGAGGCCCTTGGTCTTGCCGGTGACACGTTTGGTCCACGGGCTGCCGTTGGCGCCGCCGACCTTCTTATACGGCTCGCTGAACAGCACGTCGCGGTTTTCGAGGTCGTAGAGCGCGACCGACACTTTCGGGTTGGACATGCCGATAAACCGTTCGGCATTGAGGAAGCCGGGCACGGCGAGCCGCTCGGGGATGTGTTCGGTATCGTACCAGTCGTTGAACTCGTCCTCGGCCACCGCGGTGAAATCCATCGCCGCGATCAGGATGCCCTTTGCCATCGTTTCCTCCGCCGAATTTTTCGCATCGTCGCCGAGACCGGCGCGGTTTACCAGCCCTACGCCATAGCCACCGGCCGCACCGGGCAGCCGGTAGCACCCTTGAACTTGGTGGCCAGCAGGATGAAGCAGAAGCTGGTCAGCCGGTCGCGGGCCAGTTCGTCGAGCGCCAGGTTCTCGATCAGGTGCACCCCGGCCTCCGCCAGCACGTGCTGGTGCACCGGCAGCATCTGGCTGCGGTCGGGGTTGGGCAATACCTCGACCGCCATGTTGTCGCAGCCGATCGCGACCACGTCCTGCCGGGTCAGCCAGCGCGCCGCCGGCACGTCGATGCCCGGCTCGCCTTCGAGGTAGCGGGCGTTGTCGACGCCGAAATAACGGCCCCAGCCGGTGCGGATCAGCACGATGTCGCCGGCTTCGATCGCCACCCCGGCGCGCTCGGCGGTGCGGGCGAGGTCGTCGGGGGTGACGACGCGGCCCGGGTTGAGATGCGGCCCCCCGTCCATCCCCGATACGTCGAGCAGCACGCCGCGGGAGACGAGCGGTGGCATGTGCTCGATGCCGAGCCGGTCGAGCCCCCAATCGGTCACAACCTCTGCGGCGCTGAGACCGTTATAAAGGTGATCGCCGATCGAGAAATGGCCGAGCGCGTCGATATGGGTGCCGACATGCATTGTCATCTCGGCGCGCTCGACATTCGAGCCGGCGTCGTTGGTCGCGCCGATCTTGCGGCGCCGTTTGATCGAATCGCGCCACGACGCCCAGATCGACAACAGGAACGGGGTCTGGTTCGGTGCCATATAGGGCGCGCCGGCATCGATCTCGTGACTGACGTCGTAGACCCGTCCGTCGCGCACCAGGCGCAGCGCGGCGAGCCGCTTTTCCGCGGTCAGCAGGTTGGCGGCGCCGATCTGGTCGGCCGGGCCCCAGCGGGAATGATCGTGGATGGACATACCTTCAGCCTCCTCGTTGTCATCGCGGGGGAGTGGAGCGACGCGGCGATCTCGACCCGCAATGGTTCCGCACGAAATCGCTTCGGTGCGCTCGCAAATGACGGTGGTCAGTCCAACTTATACACCCGCCGGGCGGTGCCGCTGTAAAGTGCCGCCTTCTCGTCGGCCGAGCAGCCGGCGGTGATACGCTTGAACGCGTTCCACAGCGTCGCGTATCCCGTACCCATCTTGTCGACCGGGAAGTTGCTTTCGAAATTGCAGCGCCCAGCACCGAACAGCTCGATGCAGGTCTCGACATAGGGGTGCCACGCCGCGGCCCATTCGGTGGAATTGGGGGGCGCCGGCCGGTCGCGGAACTCGAGTGCGGCGCCCCGGTTGAGCATGCCGCCGAGCTTGACGCCGACATTGGGGCAGCCCGCCAGCTCGGTCATGCTGGCGCGCCAGATAGCGAGGATTTCGTCCTTGCGGTTTGCATAGGCGCCGTAGCTGAGCACGCCGCCGACATGGCACATCACGATAGTTGCCTCCGGCACCGCGCGGGCCAGCGCGGCGACCTCGCCGAGCTGCGGGTGGTAGCACCACGCATCGAAGCTGAGGTCGTGCGCCGCCAGCCGCTTGAGCCCGGCGCGAAAGTCGGCGCGTTCGTATAGGTGCGGCTGCATGTCGGCGGCGCTGTTGCCGATCACCGGGTCGGGATCGTGGCCGGCGGAGTGGCGAATGCCCTTGAAGCGGCCGCCGCCGGCGCGCAGCTGGGCTTCGATCACCGGTTCCACCCGGTCGCCGAGCGTCAGGTCGATCGCACCGACGATACCCTGCGCGATCTTGGTCTTGCCGTAACCGCCGCTCGCGCTCATCGCTGCGAGCCCGGCGACGAACTCGGTCTCGCCGACCGAGCGCAGCTCCGCCGGCCCGTCGGCGCGGTACATCGAGTGACATTCCTCGAACACGGTCGCGACGATGTTGTGCCCGCTGTTGAGGTCGGTGAGCAACTCGTCGAGCAGATACGTATGACCGCCGCGTACCCAGAGGTGGTGGTGCGTGTCGATGATTGGCAGCTCGGGTTCGAGGATCGGCTCCTTTTCCTGCTTGGCGAGCCACGCCTCGTCGGGCGGAAAGATGCGGCCGAACCGGTGGGTCGCGGAGTTCATCGCAATTTCTCCCTCGCGTGCGTCTCAGCCCCGTTCACTCGAAGATCGTCGGGACCCAGTGCGGTGGGGCGCCTTCGGCGCGGGCGCGGTAGCGCTCGTCGATCGTGCCGAGGCCGCGGCCAAGCGCCCGCGCCTCGACCTCCTCGGCGCGGCCGGAAAGCTCGGGTTCGCCGCGCTCGCCGCGCAATTCCTTCATACGCTGGCGGATCGCTTCGAAATCGTTGGCGGCGCGGAGTCTTATCATACGCCAAAGGATGCCGGCGCCGGCCGATTTCGACAACACTGCACTGATTCAGGCCACCGCGGCTTTCGCAGCGACGACGAGGAAGCGGTCGCGCCGCGCAACATCGGCTATGGTGGTGCGTCGGCCGCGGGGAGAGATCGGGATGGGTGAGTTTGCTCTGGGTCAGCCGGTTCCACGTTTCGAAGACCCGCGCCTCATTCGCGGTGGCGGCCGCTATGTCGACGACGTACGGCTGCCGCACACGGCATACGGCTATGTGCTGCGCTCGCCGCACGCGCACGCCCGCATCCAGTCGATCGACACCAGCGCAGCAAAGGCGGCGCCGGGCGTGCTGGTGGTGCTGACCGCGGCGGATTGGACGGCATCAGGGTGGAACGACCTGCCGACGCCCGGCGGGTTGAAGCGTCGAGGCGGTCAGCCTGCCGGCAAAATTCGCTTTCCGCCGCTGACCGGCGACAAGGTGCGGTGGGTCGGCGATTACGTCGCGTTTGTCGTCGCCGAGACGCTGGCCCAGGCGCAGGATGCGGCTGAATTGATTGCGGTCGAGTACGAGCCGCTGCCCTCGGTCACCTCGACCGCGGGCGCCGCCGCGCCGAGCGCGCCGCTGGTGTGGGACGACCGCCCGGACAACGTCTGCTTTGTGCATCCCGAAGGGAACCGCGAGGCGACCGAGGCGGCGCTCGCCCGCGCCGACCGCATCGTCAAACGCCGGTTCGTGATCAACCGCGTCACTGCGGCGGCGATGGAGCCGCGCGGCGCGCTCGCCGACTACAACCCGGCCGAGGACCGCTACACGATCTACAGCGTGCTGCAGCGCGCGCACGGCTATCGCTCGGACCTCGCCAGCATCATGAAGGTGCCGGAGAGCAAGGTGCGGGTCATCGCGGGCGATATCGGCGGCAGCTTCGGGATGAAATCGGCGGTCTACAACGAGGTCGCGCTGGTAACGCTGGCTTCGAAAATGCTGGGCCGCCCGGTCAAATGGACCAGCACCCGGTCCGAGGCGTTTCTCAGCGATGCGCAGGCGCGCGACCACGTAACTGAGGCCGAGCTGGCACTCGATAAGGACGGGCATTTCCTCGGCTTTCGGGTCAAGGTGACGGCGGCGGTCGGCGCCTACGCGCAGGTCGGCTCCAACGTGTTTGTGATGAACCTCGGGACGTTGGCCGGAGTCTACCGCACCCCGGCGGTTTTTGCTGAGGTCACCGCGGTGTTTTCCAACACCAATCCGATGCGGCCCTATCGCGGCAACGGCCGGCCCGAATTTGCCTATGTCATAGAGCGCATGGTCGATGAGGCCGCCGCGGAAATCGGCATTGATCCGGTCGAATTGCGCCGGCGGAATATGATTCCGCCCGAGGCGATGCCGTTCAATTCGGGGCTGACCTTCACCTACGATTGCGGCGAATTCGCCAAGAACCTCGACCTCGCGCTGAAGCTTGCCGATTTCGCCGGGTTCGAGGCGCGCCGGGCCGAGGCGAAAGCGCGCGGCAAACTGCGCGGGATCGGCCTGTCCAACACGATCGAGCGCGCCGCCGCCGGCGGGTTCGAGGCGGCCGAGGTGCGCTTTGACAAGGGTGGCACGGTGACGCTGCTGTCGGGCTCGATCACCCAGGGCATGGGGCATGAGACCGTGTACAAGCAGCTCCTGTGCGACCGGCTCGGCATCCACCCCGACCAGGTGACGTACATCCAGGGGGATACCGACAAGGTGGCGATCGGCGAGGGCACCGGTGGGTCGCGCTCGGCGGCGCTCGGCGGCTCGGCGGTGATGATGGCGACCGAGAAGATCGTCACCAAGGCGACCGCGATCGCCGCGCACCTGCTCAGTGCCGCGCCCGACGAGGTGCGGTTCGAAGACGGCTTGTTCACCGCGCCGCGCTCGAACCGGGCGCTGAGCCTCGGCGACATCGCCGGCGAGGCGTGGGTGCCGTCGAGCCTGCCGCCCGACATGGAGCCGGGGCTGATTTCGCAGGCGTCGTACAGCGCCAAGGAGCAGAATTTTCCCAACGGCTGCCACATCTGCGAGGTCGAGATCGACCCCGAGACCGGCGTGGTCGAGATCGTGCGCTATTCAGTCGTCGACGATGTCGGCACGGTGATGAACCCGCTGCTGCTCGAAGGCCAGATCATCGGCGGGATCGCCCAGGGCGTCGGGCAGATCCTGATGGAGGACATCCGCTTCGATCCGGAAAGCGGCCAGTTGTTGAGCGGCAGCTTCATGGATTACGCGATGCCGCGCGCCGACAATTTTTCGCCGATCCACTGCGAGAGCAATCCTGTTCCGACCAAGACTAACCCGCTCGGCGTCAAGGGTGCGGGCGAGGCCGGCGCGGTGGGTGCGATGCCGGCGGTCGGCAACGCGCTGGTCGATGCGCTGAAGCCGGTTGGCGTTTCCGCGGTGCCGATGCCGGCAACGCCCGAGCGGCTCTGGCGTGCGATCCACGAGGCACGGAATTAGCCGGAGCGGCGCGGTGCGTCCTTCGAGACGCGGGCACCGCCCGCTCCTCAGGATGAGGTAAGCCTTAATGCCATGCACAAATCCTCCTCATCCTGAGGAGGCGCGGAGCGCCGTCTCGAAGGACGCGGCACGGCTCTGCAAATCATCGATTTGGTAGCGACCGCTTGAAACCGGGCGTCGTTTCCGCCGGAGCCGATCGCGCGATCGTCCGGCTCGCCTCGGGCGAGTACCTCGCGGTCGACCCGAACACGGTCGACGCGATCAATTACCTCGTCGGCCGCCCGGTCGAGCCGCATATCGCGTTCGTGTTCCGGTGCTTTCTGCACCCGCATGCGGTGGTGCTCGATATCGGCGCCAATTTCGGCCTCTACACCGCGATTACCGCCGGGGTCATCCGCACTACCGGGCGGCTCTTCGCGTTCGAGGGCAACCCGCACACCTTCGCGTATCTCAACCGCACGCTTTACGCCAACGGGGTCATCAACAACCCCAACATCGCGATTGTCAACCGGCTGGTGTCGCACCAATGCGGTCGCGGCACGCTCAATTTCCTCGACCGCAACCTCGCCACCGCGACGATGAGCGATCTCGTGATCAACCCGGTCGACCTCGACCGCTGGGGCATGGAATTGCGCTCGGTCGAGGTCGAGATGACGACGATCGATGCGTTCCTGCCCGACGACCTGGCGGTCGACCTGGTCAAGATCGATGTCGAGGGTCACGAGCCCTACGTGCTGATGGGTATGGAGCAAACGATCGCGCGCTCGCCGAACCTGCGCATCGTGATCGAATACATCGACGCGCTGTTGGCAGAGACCACCGGTGCGGTGGCGTTTGCCGACTACATCCGCGGCCTCGGGCTTCACATCTGCGAGATCGGCAAGGATTGGCGGCTGCGGCCGTGTCCACCGGGCGTACCGCTCCCGGGCAACACCTACCTGCTGCTGACCCGCACGCCCGAGGCCGATATCGCCTCGGTCGCGCGGCGGCGGTTTTACCCGCGCGCCGAGCTCAAGCGCTTTCTTCAGCGCCTTTCGGTGGGTATCGGCGAGTTGGGCCATCGGCTGTAGCCGCCGCGGCGGCTACAGCCGGCCCTGGGTTTATTCGGCCGCGGCGCCCTGGCGCGGCTCGCGGCTCAGCGAGGCGGCCGGGGTCGGGATCGCATAGAGGCGGGCGCAATTGTCCCACAGGATCTTGCGCCGCGCCGCGTCGCCGAGCTCAAGACCCAGGAACTGCTCGATCGCCTCGGGGAAGGCGCCGTCGGAATGCGGATAGTCGCTCGACACCACGAAATATTCCGGCCCCATCTGGTTGACCACCTCGACCGCCGGTTCCTCGTCGACATCGAGCGCGATGTAGCATTGCCGCTTGAAGTATTCGCTCGGTGCCATCGACAGCTGGCGCTCGCAGCCGGGGCCGAACTTCTCCCACTGGTCGTCGAGCCGCCACAGCCACCAATACAGCCAGCCGGCGGTGCCTTCGAGAAAGGCGCAGCGCAGTTTGGGATGCCGCTCGAGCACGCCGCCGGTGGTCATGCTGGCGAGCGCGCCCATCAACTCGACCGGGTTGCGGATCGCGTGGGCGATCGGGTGGAAATTGGCGTGGCCGACATAGCGCCGCCCGGCGTCGTCTTTCAGCGCCGTGTTGCCGGTCGGGTGGAAGCCGATCGGCACGTCGAGTTCTTCGAGCGCATTCCATAGCGGCTCGACCGCGTCGTCGTGCAGGTGCTGGCCGTTGATCGGGTTCGGCGTGCCGATCACCGCGACGGCGCCGAGCTCCTTGACCGCGCGCTTCGCCTCTTCGGCCGCCAATTTGACGTCATGCATCGCCAGTTGCGCCGCAAACTTGAGCCGTGTCGGGTCGGTCTTGCGGTAATCGGCGGCCCAGTTGTTATAGGCGCGGGCGAGCGCTGCGGCATAATCGGGCGCGAGGTCGTCGTGGCACAGAATCTGGCGGCCGCGGGTGCCGTACATCACCGCGACATCGACGCCTTCAATGTCCATCGCGGTCAGCGTCGACGGCGCGTCATAACCATTCGCCCGCGCAACGTTGAAATGCGGATGCCGAGACCGGCTGCGGCGGCGCAATTCGCGGCTCGACGCGGTCGCGCCCTGCTGCATGTTGTGCGCCGGGATCTGCAACCCTTGCACCTCCATGCCCATGATCGAGTCGGCGTTGCCCCTGTCCTCCTTGTTTTCGGACAGCGTACGGCGCTGGCCGCCAAAGAATACCGGCGCGTTCGCCTTATGCGACCCCTCGAGATAGCGGGCCCAGAGGTCGTCGGGCTCCATCATATGGAGGTCGCTGTCGAGGATCAGATACCCGTCGCGTGCCATCTCGTTCCTCCCATCGATGATCTGACGAGATCATACACCCGACCAAGGTAATTGCGACCCTCAGACCCGAACCGTTGAGCACAATGAGGCTTACGAGCGCACGCGGTATTTCTCGACGAAACTCCAGTCGACAGCGAGACCAAAGCCGGGTGCGTCGGAAATCGTCAGGTGCCCGTCGTCGAGGTGCGGGTGGTCGTGGAACAGGCCGTAGGCCAGCGGGTCGCTTTCCGGCCCGCCATGCGACTCGACCCCCCAGGCGCAGCGCGGCAGGGCCAGCACCAGGTGTGCGTGCAGCTCCGGCGCGGTATGCGGCGCGACCACGGCGCCGTGCTGCTCGGCGAGCGCGGCGACGCGCAGCGCCTCGGTAAAGCCGGCGGCGCGGGTCGCGTCGAACTGCACGTATTTGATGCCGCCGGTGACAATGAAATCGCGCACGGTGAACCGCGTCCACTCGCGTTCGCCATGCGCCAGCGGGATCGGCGAGGCCGCCGCCAGTTTCGCGAAATCGGCCGGTTGCAGATGCCAGTGAAGCGGCTCTTCGAGCCAGAACACGTCGTGCTCGGCGACCATGTTCGCAAAGTCGATGCAGTCGGGCAGGTCGTAGGGCGCGTTCATGTCGAGCAGCAACAGCGGGTCGTGACCGATCGCGCGGCGCACCGCGCCGACCCGCGCCGCCTCCATCTCGGGCGAACCGGCGCCTGTCTTCAACTTGACCGCGCGGTAGCCGTACTCGACGAAAGCCGCCAACTCGCGGCCGTAATCGGCGTCGCTCGCCCCCTTGCGGTAATAGCCCCCGGTCGCATAGGTGAAAAGCGGCCGGTTTTCGCCGCCGAGCAGCCGATAGACCGGCCAGCCCGCCGCCTTTCCCTTTAGATCCCATAGCGCGATGTCGATGCCGGCGATCGCCGCCATCACCTGTGCGCGCTCGCCGCGCGGCGTCGGCGGCGGGATCGCCGGGTCGGCGTCGCTCGCATGCGGCACCGAGCCGGGGCGCGGCGTGGTCAGCGCGAACATCCGGTCCCACACCGCGCTCGTCGCCAGCGCGTCCATGCCGGTGACGTACTCGCCGAGCCGCTTTACCCAGGCGCAGATCTGGGGCATCGGCGCACCGTGAATTTCACCGTAGCCGACGAGCCCGTCATCGGTCTTTACCTCGGTCAGGATCACGCTCCACGCCCGGCTCGCTTCGTGCGCGGTCCATACCGGCTCGGGCCGCGACACCGAGATCATGTACGTCTCGACCGAGGCGATCTTGGTCATATAGATGTCGCTCCCGTTATTCTCTCAAGCGGTCGTCGCGGCCAGGCTGTCGTCCCGGCGCAGGGCCGGGATCCACCATTCAGACGCTCGGAAAGCAAAAAAATGGGCGCCGGCCTGCGCCGGGATGACAAAAGATGAGCACTGTCCCCATCACGCCGTCTTCTGCAGCGTCAGGCCCAGCTCGCGGATCATCTCCTCGCGCATCAAGAATTTCTGGATCTTGCCGGTGACGGTCATCGGGAATTGATCGACGAACTTGATGTAGCGCGGGATCTTGTAGTGCGCGATCTGGCCTTGGCAAAACGCGCGGATTTCCTCTGCCGTCGCCTGTTCGTCACTGCGCAGCCGCACCCAGGCGCACAGTTCCTCGCCATAGCGCGGGTCCGGTACGCCGATTACTTGCACGTCCTGGATTTTCGGATGGCGATAGAGGAATTCCTCGATCTCGCGCGGATATACGTTTTCGCCGCCGCGGATAACCATGTCCTTGATGCGGCCGACGATGTTGCAATAGCCCTCGTCGTCCATCGTCGCCAGATCGCCGGTGTGCATCCAGCCGGCCGCGTCGATTGACTCGGCGGTGCGCTCGGGGTCGTTCCAATAGCCGAGCATCACGCAGTAGCCGCGGGTCAGAAACTCGCCGGGCGCGCCGCGCGGCACGATTCGGCCGTCGGCGTCGACGATCTTGGCCTCGACATGCGGATGAATGCGGCCGACCGTCGAGACCCGCCGTTCGAGCGGGTCGTCGGTCGACGATTGAAAGCTGACCGGGCTGGTCTCGGTCATGCCATAGGCGATCGTGATCTCGCTCAGATGCATCGAAGCGACTACGCGCTTCATGACCTCGATCGGGCACGGGCTGCCGGCCATGATGCCGGTGCGCAGCGACGACAGGTCGAAGCGGGCGAAATCGGGGTGGTCCATCTCGGCGATAAACATCGTCGGCACGCCGTGCAATGCGGTGCAGTGCTCTGCCTCAACCGTCTCCAGCGTCGTCAGCGGGTCGAAGGCTTCGCCGGGATAGACCATCGCCGCGCCGTGGGTGAGGCAGGCGAGGTTGCCCAGCACCATCCCGAAACAGTGGTAGAGCGGCACCGGAATGCACAGCCGGTCGGCCTCGGTGAATTTCATCGCCCGGCCGATAAAGAAGCCGTTGTTGAGGATGTTATGGTGGGTCAGCGTCGCTCCTTTGGGGAATCCTGTCGTGCCGCTGGTGAACTGGATGTTGATCGGGTCATCGAACTGCAGCGTCTCGGCAAGTGCGGCGAGCCGGCCGCGCTCCTCGTCGCCGCCGAGCCCGGCGATGTCGGCAAATGGTACGATGCCCGGCTCCGCCTCGGCGCCGATCGAGATGGCGAGGCGCAGTTCGGGCAGCCGCGCGGCGTGCAGATTGCCGGGCGCGGCATGCGCCAATTCCGGCGCCAGCTCGCGCAGTATGCCGAGATAGTCGCTGGTCTTGAACCGCGCGGCGGCGATCAGCGCGACGCAGCCCGATTTGTTGAGCGCGTAGTCGAGTTCCGCGACGCGATAGGCCGGATTGATGTTGACCAGGACCAGCCCGGCCTTGGCGGTCGCGAACTGGGTCAGCACCCATTCGGAATTGTTCGGCGACCAGATGCCGATCCGCTGGCCCGGTTCAAGGCCGAGCGCGAGCAGCCCGGCAGCAAGTGCGTCGACCCGGTCCTTCAGCTCGCGATACGTCCAGCGCACCTGCTGGTGGCGCACGACCAGCGCATCGCGTTCGACAAAGCGCTCGACGACGCGGTCGAAATGCACCCCGATCGTCTCGCCGATCAGCGGCGTGTTGCTCGCTCCGTGAACGTAACTCGGTAACGACATGGCGACTTCCCCGGCGGAGGCCGCGATCCTAGTGCGCCGCGCGGGTCATGGCGAGTGCAGCGAAGCCGTCTGTGGCTAATGGCCGGCCGGCGGGGTGCCCGGACCCGGCGCCTGGACCTTGGGGCCGCCGAGGCCGCCGCCGCAGGCCTGCGTGTGCAGCCATTCGGTCGGCCCCATATTGCCGGTAATCACATAACCATAAAGGCTGACCGGCCAGGTCAGCACGAAGACCGTGTCGTTGAGCGCGTTCTTGTTCGGGGTTTCGCAAGGTCCGGTGGCGAGAAATCCCAGTGCCAGCAACACAACCCCGATCGCGAAATAAAGTGCGATGAGCGCTCGCATCGGCCTGCCCTCATGGTTGTGCGGGCTCCCCCGTGGTGCGCCGCCCGGTTATTCCAGTGGCAAAACACTGTTGTCGTGGAAAACGATCCGTGTCACCAGCAGCCGGGTCGCGATTTGGCTCGGCGGCAGATCGCGCAGCCGCATCTCCTGCGGCAGCGACGGGTTGAGGTAATAATGGCCGCTGAAGCTGGCTTCGCCGGATGGGGCGATTGCCGCCTCGCGGATTAGCGGGATGCTGTAGACGCGCTTGCCGTTGGGTCCGAGAAAGTCGATGCGGCCGTCGATGATCTTGATCGGCTTGTCGCAATGGCTCTGGAGCGTGTAGCTGATCTGGTAGGAATTCGACAGATTCCCCTGTTTGAACTGCGCCGACCAGTGGGCCAGCGTTAAGAGCTCGGTCGCGTGGGTCTGCTGCTGCGCGATCACCGCCTCGAGGTGGCTGACGCGCTTTTCGAGCGCGTCGAGCCGTGCCGTAACTGGATCGTCCGCGAGCGCCGGCGCTGCGGTCCACACCGCAGCCGCGAGCGCCAGCGCCGCCGTTACTCCCCGCATCTCTGTCCCCGGCAGTTGGTCTAAAGCACGCCTTCGTTCTTCAGCGTGGCGAGTTCGCCGGCGCCGATCCCGAGCCAGTGTTGCAGCACCTCGGCGCTGTCGCCGCCGAGCGCCGGCGATCCCTTGAGCCGTACGCTCTTGCCATCGACGCGCACTGGCCAGCTCGCCATCTTGTAGTCGCCGCTGTGGTGCTGGACAGTCTGCATAAAGCCGCGCTGTTCAAAGCTTGGCTCGTTCTGCAATTCCATCGTGTCGAACACCGCGCCGGCCGGCACGCCGACGGCGATCAGCTTTTCCATCACCTCGCGCTTGTCGTGCTGGACTGTCCACGCGCCGATGATCGCGTCGAGCTCGTCGGAATGCGCGACGCGGGTGTCGCCGGTCGCGAAACGCGGATCCTCGATCAGGTCTTCGCGGCCGACCAGCTTCATCAGCCGCGTCCAGTGCTCGGGGTTCGCCCGACTGGTGGTGATGTAGAGGTAGTCGTTGGCGCCGCCGCCTTTGCACGGATAGAGGCCAGCCGGCGAGTTGTTGCCGGCGCTCGGTTTGGAGCCGCGGCGCTGCGCCGGATTGCCAGTGCGCGCCATTGTCGCAAAGCAGGTGCGCATGTAGTGGACCATCGCGTCCTGCATCGCGATTTCCAGCCGGCGGCCGACGCCGGTGCGGTTGCGCTCGTGCAGCGCGCCGAGGATCGTCGCCGCCATCAGCATGCCGGTGCCGGTGTCGCCAAAGCTGAGGCCGGGCTTGACCGGCGGCTGGTTCGGCCAGCCGGTGACGCTGATCGGGCCGCCGGCAGCCTGCGCGATCATGTCGAAGGCCAGGCCCTTTTCGTGCGGGCTGCCGCTGGCAAAGCCCTTGACCTGGCAATAGATGATGCCGGGGTTGATTTTCTTGACGGATTCATAGTCGAGGCCGAGGCGCTCGATCGTGCCGGGCGCCATATTCTCGGCGGTGATGTCGGCCTTCTTCAGCATCTCCTTGACGATTTCGAGCCCCTTTGGTGACTTCAGGTTGATCGCCAGCGACTTCTTGTTGACGTTGAACTGATAGAAATACCAAGGGTCGTCGTCGGGCTTGCCGGGCCGCAGCCGCCTTCCGGGGTCGCCGCGGCCTGGGTTCTCGATCTTCACCACTTCAGCGCCGAACCATGCCAGCACCTCGGTGCAGGTCGTGCCAGCCTCGAACTGGGTGAAATCCACCACCTTGACGCCCTGGAGAAAATTGAGGTCCGCGGTGTTGTCGGTCATGGCAGTCGTTCCTCCCACCGGGTGCATGAAGTTCGGCGTAGCCTGCGCCTTAACGCGGTACGCGGCAATCTCTGGCTGGGGTCCGCGCTAGCACCACTCCCGCTCGCCCTGCGGTGGCGGGTCCGCTTCGGGGTCGTGCGCGGTCATCGTGATCGCGCCGGCCTGCGTGCCGAAATCGAGCCGGATACCGCCGGCAAGCCGCACGGTGCCGGCCGGCTCGACAGGGCGCACCGTGCCGTCGGGCAGCACCGCCTCCCACGTCGTCGTCGACAGGTTGCGCAATACCAGTACGCGCGGGTCGCCGGGGTGGCGGAGTACTTCGGCGATCGTACCGTCCGGCGAGCGCGCCTTCAGCGACGGGATATCGCGCACCGTGACGTTTCCGCCATTGGCAAGCCGGGTGCGGGCGCTGCCGATCAGCAGCCAAAAGTCGCCGAACATCGCCGGCGAGACCGGAACCGGCCCGACCTCGGGCGCCTGATAGACCGGCATGTTGCCGAAGGGCCAAAGAAATTCGCGCTCCGGCGATATCTCCCGCGCCTTGAGGATCGCCGTCGCCAGCACAATAAACGCCGACACCGCGACCAGCATCTCGTGCACCAGGCCGAACAGCACGAAGGTCTTGCCGTAAATGCTGATCGCGTCCCACAGATCGTGCAGCAGGTTGGCGATCAGATAGCCCATGACAATGGCCAGCATCGCCTTCTTGACGTTGCGCCGGTGCAGCACGGCCAGCCCGATGAAATAGCCGAACGCCCCGGCATAGGCGATGTGGCCGAGGATATTGACCGCAAGCCGCGGCACGCCGACCGCGGCGCCGTATTTGGGCACGTAGAGAAACATCGTTTCGAGAAACGCGAACCCGCTCGCCGACGCCGCCGCCAACAGGATGCCGTCGAGCGGCTCGCGCAGTCCGTATTTGCGCTGGCGGTAGTGCGACAGCCGGCAGGTGGCGAGCAGCACGATCCCGAGCGGCAACGCCTTGGCCAATTCCTCGACGAGACCGGGCGCGATCAGACTGGGCAGCGCCCGTTCGGTAAGCTGGATCGGGCGCAGCAGGATCAGGTCGAGGATGAAAGAGAGGGCGGTGATCAGCAGCACATAGGGAAACGGCTGCTTTTTCCCGCACCATAGGTAGACCAGGTAGATGTTGGCCAGCCACAGATAGGTCGCCAGCAGGCCGAGAAACGCCTTTTCGTTGGCGCCGGCGAGAATCAGGAGGGCGATCGCAAAGATTGCGGTGGTGACCCCCGGCCACAAAAAGGCCCGCCGGCGCAGGTCGCCGAACGAGATCAGGAACGGCAGCAGCTCGCTGCGCGTGATGTCGTCGGCTGCGGAAACGGTGCCGTCCGGCTGCGGCGCATTCATGGGCAAACGGTCTCCGGTTCCCCGCCGGCCTTGCCACCGGCTGCGTTCAACCTATGCTACCGGGGCGGTTCCAGACTGGCAATCGCGGCAGCTGGCAAGCAGGGGCGGCCGACCGTTCCGGTGATGAGCAGAACCCCCGCCCCGCCGTTGGCGCTTCTCGCGGCAGTCACCGCGATCGGCTTCTCGGCGCTGCACATGGTGGTGCCGGTGCTGCCGGTGCTGGCCGTCGCGTTCAACCGCAGCACCGCCGAAGTGCAGCTCGTTCTGACCCTGTACTTCGCCGGAATCGGGCTGGGCCAGCTCGTCTATGGCCCGGTCTCCGACCGGTTCGGCCGGCGCCCGGTGCTGCTCGCCGGGCTGGTGCTGTTTCTCGCCGGCAGCGTGCTGTGCGGCGCGGCATGGTCGCTGCCGGTTCTGATCGTCGGCCGGGTGCTGCAGGCGCTTGGCGGCTGCGCCGGGCTGGTGCTCGGCCGGGCGATCATCCGCGACGTATGCGACCGCGAGGCCGCGGTGCGGGCGATCGCCCTGGTGATGATGGCGATGACGCTGGCGCCGGCGCTGTGCCCGGCGCTCGGCGCCTACCTGACCCAGTGGTTCGGGTGGCGGACGATCTTTGTCTTCCTCGGTGGGCTGGGGGCGATCGTGCTCGTGCTCAGCGTGCTCCGCCTTGCCGAGACACATCCCGGCGGGGCGCCGCTCGACCTGGTTGGCACGCTGCGGGCGCATCTGCAGCTCGCGCGGTCGCGTGAGTTCGCGCTGTTCGCGCTGGCCAGCGGATGTTCGAGCGCGTCGTGGTTCAGCTTCATCGCCAGCGCGCCGATCCTGCTGGCGGTACGGATGCACCAGCCGCCCAGCACCTACGGCGCGATGATTCTGATCCCGATGGCGGCCTATATGCTGGGCAACGCCGCCGCGGCGCAGTTCGGCCGTCACTTGACCGGCAGCACGCTGTTTGTCGTGGGCCTGGCGATTTCGCTTGGCTCCGGCGTGCTGATGGGGGCGTGGTGCGCGGCGGCGCTCAGCGCCTGGGCGCTGTTCGTGCCGATGGCGCTCAGCTCGATCGGCAACGGGCTCAGCCAGCCGGCGGCGCTCGCCGCGGGCCTCAGCGTCTTCCCGCGGATCGCCGGCACGGCATCCGGGGTCATGGGGTTTCTGCAGATGGCCGTGTCGTCGGTCAGCACGCTCGCGGTCGGGCTGATGCCGCGCGACAGCGCCCTGGCCGTGGTCGCGGTCGTATTCGCCGCGCAGGCGCTGTCGTTCGCTTGCGGGGTGCTGGTGTTGCGCCGCGCCGGGACGGCGATCCCGGCCCCGGCGGTCGCCACCGAACCGACCGCCGGGCCAGCCGGATCCTAGCCCCGGTTTACTGCTGCAGCCGGCGGGCGAGCAGGTTGTCGGTTTCGTCCCGCACATCGACCGGCGGCGGCGCCGCGGCGAACTGGCCCGCCAACTCCGGCAGCGTGGCGGCGGGGAGCCAGACGTTGGGGTGCCGACCTTCCACACCTGGGTCGTCGCGGTGGCGGTGCCGGCCTTGATCCGGGCTTCCAGGTCGCCCAGCGACTGTGCAGATTGACAAAATTCGCGCAACGTAACCCAACCGCTGCACGCGCATGACCGTTGCCGTGTCGGCCGGCGGCGATTTCCCCCAGGATTTCCCTGCGCCGGAATTTCCTTTAAGACTCGCGCCAGCCTGCAAGCCGGGGAGGGGACAATGATCGACGAAACCCATGACGCCAAGCGCCAGAGCTGGGTCGCGTCGGCCAACGGGCACAGCGAATTTCCCTTGCAGAACCTGCCGCTCGGCGTGTTCAGCCCGCCCGGCGTCAGCGCGCCCGACGCGCGCGCCCGTGGCGGCATCGCTATCGGCGACATGATCTTCGACATCCGCGCCGCGCTGGCCGCCGGGCTGTTTTCCGGTGAGGCGGCGATAGCGGCCGAGGCGGCTGCCGGGCCGACCCTCAACCCGCTGATGGCGCAGCCCGCTTCGTCGCGCCGGGCGCTGCGCCGCCAGGTGTTCGACCTGCTCGCGGTCGACGGCAGCGACGCGGCCAAGGTGCGCGATCTGGCGCCCGGCCTCGTGCATTCGGCGGCGGCATGCGCGATGCACCTGCCGGCGGCGATCGGCAACTTCACCGACTTTTTCGCCGGCATCCACCACGCGACCAATGGCGGGCGCCGGCGCGACCCCAACAACCCGCTGAGCCCGAATTACAAATACGTTCCGGTGGCGTATCACAGCCGGGCGTCGTCGGTGCAGCCGTCTGGCGTTCCAATCCGGCGGCCGCAGGGCCAGCGCAAGCTGCCCGACGAGGCGGCGCCGGCCTACGGGCCGTGCCGCAAGCTCGATTATGAGCTTGAACTCGCGGTGTGGATCGGCCCCGGCAACGCCCAGGGCGAGCCGATCGCGATCGGCCATGCGGCCGAGCACATCGTCGGCCTCGGCCTGGTCAACGACTGGTCGGCGCGCGACATCCAGCAATGGGAATCGCAGCCGCTCGGGCCGTTTCTCGGCAAGAGCTTCGGCTCGACGGTATCGCCGTGGATCGTTACCGCCGAGGCACTTGAGCCGTTCCGCGTGGCCCAGCAGCCCCGCCCGGCCGGCGACCCGAAGCCGCTGCCGCACTTGTGGGACGATGCCGACCAGCGCGCCGGCGCCTACGACATCGCGCTCGAAGCGCTGGTGCTGACCCCGGCGATGCGCGAAAAGGGGATGCTGCCGCACCGCGTCTCGCACAGCAACACCACCGATCTCTATTGGACGCTGGCTCAGCTTGTTGCCCACCACACCAGCGGCGGCTGCAACCTGGAGACCGGCGACCTGTTCGGCACCGGCACGATCTCGGGCCCGACACCGGAGGGCTGGGGCAGCCTCAGCGAGCAGAGCCAGGACGGCACCCGGACGCTGACCCTGTCGTCGGGCGAGACCCGCACCTTCCTCGAAGATGGCGACGAGGCAATCTTGTCCGCCCATTGCCGGCGCGACGGATTTGCCTCGATCGGTTTCGGCGAGTGCCGCGGGCGGGTGATCTGAGCCGCCCATGCCCGATGCGCTCGGCTGGCGAATCAAGTTCGGGGTCATTGCGCCGTCGACCAACACGGTGGTGCAGCCCGAATTCGACGCGATGCGGCCGGCCGGGGTCACCAACCATTTCTCGCGCATTCACATCCCCAACGATCCGCTGGCGGGCGACGATGACTTCACCCGGCTGATCGAGACCGTGCGGCGCGAGATGATGGCTGCGATCGACCGGGTGATGACCTGCGAGCCGGGCCACCTGATCATGGGGATGTCGTCGGAAACGTTCTGGGACGGGCTCGACGGCAGCGAGCGGCTCAAGGAACGGGTCGAGGCGCGCGCCGGCGTCAAGGTGACGATGGGGTCGGACGCGGCGCGCCAGGCGCTGGCGCAGTACGGGCCGATTCGCCGCATCGGCGTCGTCACCCCCTATATGCCGGTGGCCGACGAGCAGGTTCGACGCTTCTTTACCGATTGCGGCTATGAGGTGGCGAGGCTCGACGGGCTCAAATGCCGGAGCCCGGTGCTGATCTCCCATGTGTCCGAGCCGGAGCTGCGCGACGCGATCCGCCGCGTCGACGCCGACGGGGTCGAGGCGATCGTTCAGGTCGGCACCAACCTGGCGATGGCACGGCTCGCCGGGTTCGCGGAGTTCTGGCTCGGCAAGCCAGTCGTCGCGATCAACACGGCAACCTACTGGCATGCGCTGCGGCGCAACGGCATCGTCGACCGCTGCGACGGATTCGGCGCGCTGTTGCGCGATTATTGAGACGTATTCGGGGCGGCCGAAGGAGCCGCATTAAGGGTTCGTCAATTCCACTCGTGTTCAATCGGTGGCCGAGGCATTTGGCTGTTCGGAGTGGAATTGCGTGACCTCCTTGCTTACTGATTGGCGATTGTCGGACTCGAGGCACCGCGACTGGGCCGTGTCGAGCGTGCGCCCGGTGACCTTGCTGATCGCTTCGGGCATTGTTCTGATTGCCGCGATCCTGATTCTCACCGGTATCGTCGCCGGCCGGCTGCGAGACCAGACGGTGGCCGCGACCGAGGGCGAGCTGGGACGCCTCGATGCGGTGCTCGCGCAATCGGGCGGCCGCACATTCCATGTCGGCGACGGCGAGTTGCAGGTCCTGTCAGAGCGCTTGAGCCAGGGCGGGACGATTGGCGCGGAGGCGTTTGCCGCCGCAGCCGCGGCGCCCGAGGCCACGACCACGCTCGAGGCTAGGCTCGGCGTCGCTTCACCGTTCGCCGCGATCGCGGTGATCGGACCCGACGGCGCGTTGCTCAACACCGCAGGATGGTGGCCGCCGAGTGCGGTCGATTTCGCCAAGCGCGATTTCTTTACCGCGCTCCGCACGCAGGCCGGCGGCGACCGCTCGATCGGCGCGCCGATCACCGATCCGCGCACTGGGGCCCGGCTGATCCCGTTGGCCCGGCGGATCGTCGATCGCGCCAACCAGACCCTCGGTTATATCGTCGGCGTGATCCCCGCCGCCGATTTCGAGACCTTCTACGGTTCGGTTCCGCTCGGCGCCGGCGGCGTCGTCTCCCTGGTGCGCCGCGACGGCACGGTGCTGGCGCAGTATCCAGCGCAGTCCGGACCGGCTGGGACAAAGATGACGGCCATGCTGCCGGGGTCGGCGTCGGGCACCGGCACCGGCAAGGTCAGCGACCGTGCCGACGGCGGCGAGTGGCGGATTGAGGCGTATCGCAAGATATCGGGCTTTCCGCTGTCGATCCTGGTCACGCGCAATGGCGAGGCCGCGCTCGACGAGTGGTCGCACCAGGCGATGCTGCTCGGTGCGCTGTCGGTATTGGGCGCGCTCGGGGTTGCGGGCATGGTGTTCCTGATCGCCCGGCAGTTCCGCGTCCATGCGGCCCTGGCATCGGTGCGCGCCGAGAAGATCGAGGCCGAGCATGCCCGCCTGCTTACCGAGGCTGAGCTCTTGAAAAAAGAGCGCCTGTCGGTGCTAGGCCAGCTGACCGCAACGGTTGCGCACGAGCTGCGAAATCCGCTCAGCGCGATCCGCAACACGCTGTTCAGCGTCAAGGAATTGGCAAATAACGCGGGGCTCAAGCTCGACCGGCCGATCGGCCGCATGGAGCGCAGCATCGAGCGCTGTAACCGGATCATCGGCGATCTGCTCGAATATGCGCGCACGCGCGAGCTGCGCCGCTCCACGGTCGATATCGAAAGCTGGCTTCGGGAAGTACTCGCCGAGCAGACGGTGCCTGCGGCGGTGTCGCTCAAGGAAGACTTCCGGACGCCGGGCGCGGCGGTCAGTATCGACGGCGAGCGGGTTCGTCGCGTCGTCATCAACCTGATCGACAACGCTGCGCAGGCGCTGGCCGAGATGCCCCCGGACGGCGGCGAGCGGCGCATCACCGTGCACACCGTCATGGTCGAGGATGCGGTCGCGCTGACGGTCGAGGATACCGGCCCGGGCATCCCCCCCGAGAACCATGCCCGGATCTTTGAGCCGCTGTTCAGCACCAAGAGCTTCGGCACCGGGCTCGGCCTGGCGACGGTCAAGCAGATCGTCGGCCAGCATGGCGGCACGATCGATGTCGACAGCGAGGTCGGGCGCGGTACCTCGGTCACGATCCGGTTGCCGCGCGAAGCGGTGAAGGTGGCAGCATGAAACAGCGCGTTCTGATCGTCGATGACGATGTTGACCACGCCGAAAGCCTGGCCGACGTGCTTGAGATGCGCGGGCATCCCGTAGAGCTGGCGCATAGCGGCGAGGAAGCAATCGAGTGTTTCAAGGCAGCCGAGTTCGATCTGGTCCTGCTCGATGTCAAGCTACCGGGTATCAACGGCGTTGAGACGTTTCTCGAGTTGAAGCGCATCCGGCCGTCGGCGCGGGTCATGATGATGACCGGGTTCAGCCTCGAACAGCTGATCGCCCAGGCACTCGAACAGGGCGCCCTCGGCGTGCTGTACAAGCCATTCGCCGCCACTGAGCTGCTGGCGACGCTCGGCCAGGTGGCCCCGCGCGGGCGCATCCTGGTGGCGGACGACGACCCCGATTTCGTCGACAGCATCATGCCGATCCTCGCCGCTGCCGATTTCGATCTGTGCGTCGCCGACAACGGCCGTGATGCGCTCATCGAGATTGAGCGGCAGAAGCTGGATTGCCTGATCCTCGACCTCGGTCTGGCGGTCATCGCCGGCCCCGAAGCGATGACCAGGCTGATTGAAGTGTGCGGCACCCTGCCGACCATTATCGTCACCGGCGCTCATCCCGGCGATGTTCCGGAGAGCCTGTCCGGGTTTGGCATGCGCGTGCACGGGCTTCTGCAAAAGCCGTTCGATCCCGGCTCCCTGCTGGCAGCGGTCGGGGCTGCTGTCGCGCCGGCAGCGTAATCGGCATCATCAATGATGGAGGGTGGTATCCCACACCGCTCTGTTCTGATCGTTGACGACGACGTCGACTTTGCCGAGTCGCTCGCCGAGCTGATCGAGCCGCACGGCTACGAGGTCGTGATCGTCAACAGTGCCGAACAGGCGCTGGCGACGATGGCGCCGGGTCCGGGCGACCTCGACTCCACCCACGAAACCCCGCCGGTAGTCTTTGTCGATGTGCGGCTCGGCGTGACCTCGGGGGTCGATGTCCTGGCCCGTCTGCGCGCCCTGAGCCCCGACCTGATCTGCGTCGTAATGACCGCCGAACTCGACACGCAAACGGCGATTGCCGCGTTGCGGCGCGGCGCCTATGACTATTTCGACAAATCTTGCGACCCGGGCACGCTGCTCGCGGTGCTCGACCGCTGCTTCGATCTGAAAAAGCTCCAGAGCGAGCGCGAGGCGGCCTACGAACAGCTACGCGCGGCCAAGGAAGAGGCCGAGGCGGCGAGCAGGGCGAAATCAGGCTTTCTCGCCACGATGAGCCACGAGCTGCGCACGCCGCTCAACGCGATCATCGGGTTTTCCGAAATGATGCAGCGCGAGGTGCTGGGCACGCTCGGCAACGAGCAGTACCGCACCTATGTCTCCGACATTCATGCGAGCGGCACGCATCTGCTGCAGATAATCAACGACATCCTCGATTTGTCGAAGGCCGAATCGGGCAAGCTCGAACTTTACGAAGACGTGTTCGACCTGCGTGACATCATCCGCGCGGTCGGTCAGCTCACCAGCACCCGCATCCGCCAGGCCGGCCTGTCGAACGCCACCCACCTGCCGGCCGATCTGCCGCTGCTGCGCGCCGACGAACGCAAGACCAAGCAGGTTCTGCTCAACCTGGTGACCAACGCCGCGAAATTCACCCCGAGCGGTGGACATATCGAGGTCATCGGCGCGTTCGATCGCCAGGCCGGGCTGATGCTGACAGTCGCCGACAGCGGGATCGGCATCGCTCATAACGACATTGCCCGCGTGCTCGAACCGTTCGTCCAGGTCGATTCGTCGCTGAGCCGGCAGCATCAGGGCACCGGGCTCGGCCTGCCGCTGGTCAAGGCGATCATAGAGCTGCACGGCGGCTCGCTGATGCTCGACAGCACGGTCGGGGTCGGCACCCGCGTTACGATCACGTTTCCCCCGGACCGCGCGGTGTTCGACGCCGCGGCCCGACCGCTCAGCGCCGCCTGAGCCCGCCGCGCACCCACCGCTGCCAGCTCGGATAGCCGCCGAGCGGCGTCGCCGAGACAACCGCGCGCATGATCGCGCGGGCCAGACAATCGGCCGCGGCGCTGCCGAGCCGGGCGAGCGCCGCCGGGTCCATCGTTCCGCTGCCGGTCGACAACGCGAACACGGTGTCGCCGTCGAACGGGCTGTGCGCCGGGCGGATCGCCCGCGCCAATCCGTCCTGCGCCATCACCGCGAGCCGCCGGCAGGCGTTTTTGTCGAGGCCGCAGTCGGTGGCGACCACCGCGATCGTCGTGTTGGCGCCGGCCGCCGGCGCGGAACAGGCGGAAAAATCCTCGGGGTCGATAGGTGCCGCGGGAAGCTTCGGCTGCGGCGGAATTTCCCCCGGCAGTGCGAACTCGGCCGCCCATAGCCGGCCGCAGTCCGGCCGCATCACCGCGCCCCAGCTGTTGACGACGGCGATCGCCCCGACCGTCCCGCCGCCGGCGAGGCGCAGCGAGGCGCTGCCGATGCCGCCCTTTACGATGCCCGCCTTGGCGCCGAGCCCGGCGCCGGCATTGCCGAGCGCAAAGTCGTATCCGGCGCGCTCGGTCGCGGCGCGGCCGAGCCGGCGGTAGGGCGGCGTGCCGGTCCAGGCGCGTCGGCCGGGAAACGCCAGGTCGAAGATGATCGCCGCCGGCACGATCGGCACCCGCACCTCGCGGACGGCGAACCCGCGCCCCGCCGCGGCCAGCACCTCCATCGCCCCGCCCGCGGCGTCGAGCCCGAACGCCGAACCGCCCGACAGCACGATCGCGTCGACCCGCTCGACCAGCGTGCCGGGGCCGAGCAGCTCGGTCTCGCGGCTGCCCGGCGCGCCGCCGCGCACGTCGACCGCGGCGATCGCCGGCGCCTCGGCCAGGATCACGGTTGTGCCGGTGCGGCCGGCGCGGTGCTCCGCCTGCCCGACCCGGATGCCGGGCACGTCGGTGATCAGGTTGCGCGGCCCCGGAACCGCCATCGCGTCGCTTCTCTGTGCGCGCCCTTAGCTTGCCGTCCCCCAGGCGATTGCATTGCGCAAGAGGGTGACGAAGGCCGCAGTTTCCCACGGCTTACGGAATAGGGGCGGGGTCGTGTCGGCGAGGTCGGCGGCAGCGCGCGCCGCGCGGATTGCCGGGTTGTGGCAATGACCGAGTGCGAAATACGCGACCCCGCCGGCGCCGACCGGGCGGGTGTAGCCGATGACCCGGGACTTGCCGTCGGCTAGCAGCGAGGTATCGGCCGGGTAGAGGCCGGCGGTCGCCGAGGCTGCCGCCGGGCCGTATTCGGCGGTCAGCAGGATTTGCGTCGCGCCGGGGTCCTGCAGCTCGATGAAATAGGGCTCGTCCTCGACGACGAACGACCGGCCTAGCCCCTGGGTCAGCGGCGAGTCGGCGACGACGTCGACGCGAAACTCGCGGATCGGCGGGTGGGTCAGGAAATAGCTGCCGAGCAGCGCGTGGTGCTCGGTCTTGATCGTGCGGCGCATGCGCGCGCCCTCAACCCGCTCGGCACGGCCGCCGCTGGTGCCGTGCAGGCCGAGCCAGCGCCCGCCGCCTTCCAGCCATTGCCGGATCGCCGCGGTCTGCGCCGCGGTGGGGTAGGGGCCAGCGACATAGGTGATTAGCAATCGGCTGACCGGCAACCATTTCTCGATATCGGCGAAATCGCTGGCGACGGAGGCCGGAATGTCGCGCTCGGCGAGCAGGCCCAGCAGCCGCAGCCGGGCATAATCCTGGTCGTGCCCGCCCATCGAACCCGGCGGAAACCCGCCGGTGATCAGATGCACCCGACCGGAAGTCGTCGCTGCCATCGGAACCTCCTTCTGCTGGCGGCCAGTGTCGCATCGCCGCGCCGATTTCGCCTATGCCGGAATGGCGGGATTGCTCAGCGGCGAAAGGTTGCCGCGAGTTCGAGGTGCGGGGTCCAGGCGAACTGGTCGACCGGCACGACCCGTTCCAGCCGGTAGCCGCCGGCGATCAGTCGGGCGGCGTCGCGCGCGAACGTCGCGGGGTTGCAGGATACCGCGGCGATCATCGGGATTGGTGACTCGGCGAGCGCCGCGGCCTGACGCGCCGCGCCGGCGCGCGGCGGGTCGAAAACCGCCGCCTGGTATCCGCCGAGCTGCTCGGGCGGCAGCGGGTTGCGGTTGAGGTCGCGGCGTTCGGCGGTCACCCCCGGCAGGCCGCCGGCGGCCTGGGCGAACGCCGCCGCGGCTGCCGCGTCGCCTTCGACTGCGTGCACCGCCCCGGCGCCGGCAAGCGCGAAGGCGAAGGTGCCAAGGCCGGCGTAAAGGTCGAGCGCCGGTCGCACCGCGCCGATAGCGGCGGCAATTTCGGCGACGAGGATGGCCTCGGCCGCGGCGCTCGCTTGCAGAAACCCGCCGGGCGGAAACGGCACCGCGACGCCCGACAGCATCACCCGCACCGCGCGGCGCTCGACGACCGGGGTGTCGCTGCCCTTCGCCCGCCACACAATGCGCGCGAGGTCGTGTGCCGCGCCAAGGTCCGCCAGCGCTTCGAGCGCGGCGAGTCCCGGGGGGCGCTTGGCTTCGAGCAGCAGGTCGACGCCGCTGTCGGTGCGGGTCATCATCGCCTCGGCGGTGTCGCCCGGCGCCAGCGCGGTGTGCGCGACATCGCGCAGCGGGTCCACCAGCTGCAATAGCGCCGGTTCGAGCACCGCGCACTCGCGCAGATCGACCAGCGCGTGGCTGAAGCGCTCGCGAAACCCGACCACCGCGGCGGCGCGCGCATCCTTCGGGCGCGAGAGCCCGAGTCGCGCCCGACGGCGCTGCGGCGGTACGCTGTGCAGCGGCGCGACCACCGCCGGGTCGATTCCTTCCTTGTGCAGCGCGCCCGACAGGGCCGCGAGCTTGATCTCGCGATAGGTCGCGTCGTCGAGATGCTGCAGCGCGCAGCCGCCGCAGCGGCCGAAATGGCGGCACACCGGCGCGGCGCGATGCGGGCCGGCGGCCAACAGCTCGATCACCCGTGTCTCGCGCCCCGGTCCGCGCCGCACCCCGAGCCGCGCACGCACCTGATCGCCCGGCGCCGCGAACGGCACGAACATGGTCTCTCCGCGCCACGTGGCGATGCCATCGCCTTGCGCGCCGAGCCGCTCGACCACCAGATCGACCGCCGGTTCGCGGCGCGGCGCCTCGGCCATCGCGGGGCGGCGAGGCGGCTAGAGCCGGCCGAGGATGCCGCGGATTTCCGTCAGCACGCCACCTCCGCCGAAGGCGCGGACGAGGGCGAACAGCGCTTCGCTGCGGGCGCCAAGGCGCGGGCGGACCAGCCCGTCGAACTTGGCCGCCATGTCGTCCCAGCCCATCGGGTTGCCGGGGTGGCCCTTGCCGACCGGCACGTGGCGGCTGGCGACCCGGCCGTCGGCGAATTCGACCGACAGCCGCGCCTCGGTATAGGTGATCGCCGGGTCGGCAGTGATCGCGACCTTGCCGGCGGTCGCGAGGATCGCCGGGTCGGGGCGCCACGGCTCGCGGAAATCGTCGGCTGACAGGGTCTTGCCGTGGAGGCCGAGGGCGACGCAGTACTTGATGTCGAACTTGCCTTCGAGCGCGGTCTGCGGCGCACCGCTGCGGTGCCCGGTGACCTGGTCGGCGAGCGGTCCGACGTCGGCCCGCACCTGGCGCAGCGCCGCCAGCTCGTTGGCCCCCGGCGCCAGAACGCGGGCGGCGTCGACCGCCGGGTGGGTCAGATGGCAGGCGGCATAGGGTTTGAAGCTGTTGTTGAGGATTTCCCAGCCGGTGAAATCGCTTGGCGTGATCCGTGCGGAACCGTCCTGCACCAGCACGTTGTCGAGTCCGCCGCCCGGTTCGAGCACGCCGGTCGCGGCCTGGAAGCCGGCGGTGGCGAGCTGCGCCGCGATCACACCGTCCATCGCCGCCTTGCCGGCGTGGAACGGCTTGGCCATCGTGCCGAACGAGGCGGTCAGCCCGCCGGCCTGGGTCGCCGCAGCCCCCAGCGCGCTCAGCGCGCGAGTCTCGTCGAGCCGCAGCAGCGCAGCGGATGCGGCGGCGGCACCGAGCCGGCCGAACACGCCGGTGCCGTGCCAGCCATGCGCAGTCACCGCCGCGCCGAGCCCGCCCCCCAGCCGGCTCGCTGTCTCGAACCCGGCGACATAGGCGCGAAGCATCGTGCTCTCGTCGGCGCCGAGCTCCTCGCCGAGGGCCAGCGTCGCCGCCCATACCGGCGCGCTGGTATGCGTTACCGCTCCGATATGGGTGTCATCGAAATCGAGGCAGTGCGCCAGCGTGCCGTTGGCCAGCGCGGCAAACGGCGCGGCCGCGGCGACACCGTACAACACCGTCGCCCGGCCGGCGCTGTGCCACCCGGCGGCGGTGTCGCGCACCGCCCGCGCGGCCGGCTCGTCGCCGGCGCCGATCGCGACGCCGAGCCAGTCGGCGAGGCACAGCCGCGCCGCGTCCTCGATCTCGGCCGGCAGGCTGCGCGACGGGGCGGTGGCGATATAGGCGGCGATGCGGGCGCCGTTGGCGGGCTCTGCGCGTGGCATGGTTTCCTCCGGGTGTACGGAACGAATCGCTAACTCGCCTTTCCGGCGAATTTTCAAGTTTCGTCAAGCACGTGGCCGCCGAACCGCAACATATCGACAGGCCTTCATGCCGTTCTACCAAAATCGCCGTTCGTTCTGGGGAACGAATCGACGACGCAAAAATGGCAAGTCTGGCATCGTCACCGCCAGCGCGATGTGTTCGGCGGCAAAGCGGTGCAACATGCGCCGGTTAAACTCGCGTTGCACCGGCATCTTGCCGGCGACCGTGCATGGAAGCTGCCCGGTGATCGTGATCCCGGCCGGGCTGACCGAGTCAACCCCCCAGACGGCGAGGTCGCCGAGGATCATCGGCGCGAATGTCGCGTCGGCGCGCAGTTCGGCTCCGATCGTTTCGAGTGTCGCGATCGCCCTGTCGACGTCACGGCTCACCGCCAACATGACCGAGACCGCGGCATTGCCGACGCCGCGGTTGGTGTTGGTGATCGTCACGACCGAGCTGAACGGGATGATGTGCAGCGAGCCGTCGCCGGCGCGCAGACGCAGCGTGCGCAGCGACAGTTGCTCGACCGCGCCGGTGAGCCCGGCGACCGTGACGCCATCGCCGACCTGGATCGTGTTCTCGATCAGGATGAATATGCCGGTAATGATGTCACGCACCAGGGTCTGCGCGCCGAACCCGACCGCGATTCCGACGATGCCGGCGCCGGCGAGGAGCGGGGCGATGCTGATCCCCACTTCGCTCAGTGCGGTGGCGCCGATCACGATCAGGATCGTCGCTAGCAGCGTGGTGCGGGCGATTGGCAGCAGTGTGCGCAGCCGCGCGGCACGCGCCGGCTCGGCGCCGCGCAGGTGGTCGACCTCGCGGTCGAGCGCGAGGTTGACGCCTTCCCACACGATGATCGCGATGGCGGCGGCTAGCGCCACCGTGATCAGCGCGGCTACCAGGCGCCGGCCGACCGCGCCCGGCGCGAACCAGGCCATCGCGTCGGCGCCCCAGAACTGCAGCAGCGCCACCCCGGCGAAGACGGCAACCACCGCAATCACCAGTCCACGGACGATCCGGTGATAGCGTGCGGCACGGCCGGCGAGGTCGGGCGGCCAGCCGGTGGCGGCGGGGCGCGGCATGGCGCGGGCGAGGGCGCCGAGCGCGACGATCGCCGCGAGCCAGGCACCGGCCAGCACGCCTGCGGTGCCGAGCAGGAAATCGAGCGTGTCGAGTCGCTGACCGATCGCACCGACCGAGATCAGCCAAGCGACGACGATCGCCGCGATCGCCAGATAGTGCCACGTCTCGGCAAGCGAGCGGCGCCCGTCGCCGTCTTCGCCGGCGTGCCGCGTGCCGCGGATGCGAACCGCGACCGCGCGGCGGAAGTGGATCACCGCCGCGACCAGCACCAGCGCCGCGGCCAGTGCGGTGAGCCGGGTCAACGCGTCGTGCAGCCGCGGCGAGAGGCCGAGCACCAGCACGATTGCGGCCAGCGCGTTGCCGCCCACGGTGGCGAGGGTGATCCACCGCAGCCATACGATCAGCGAGGCGGCGGCCGCGTCGCCGACCGGCAGCAGCCGCAGCCGCACCATCCCGGGCGAGGCGAGCATCCGGCCGCCGCACAGCACCGCCCGCGCGAGCGCATAGGCGTTGACCAGCGTGCGCGCGGTCAGCGGCGTTGCGAGGCCCGAGCCGGCCAGCCCCCCGGCCAGCAGATTGCCGATCACGGCGAACGCAACGAGCGGGATCAGCTCGAGCACCAGCCGGGTCAGCGCATACGGCAGCAGGCGCAGCGATTCCCAGGCGTTGTCCGGCGGGTCTCCTCTGGGCGCGCGCGCCGCCAGGGTCGTGAGCGTGCGGCGCAATGCCCGGCGGCAGGCCAGCTCGGCCGCCGCGCTGCACAGCAGTACCAGGATGATCCGCCACCCGCCGCCCTCGGCGGCGGCGCGGGTGGCCGGGTCTTGTGACATGCGGATCAGCGAGTGCCACAGCGCCGGCAATGCGTTCAGGCCGGCGACGGTCGCCGCCGCCGCGGCGGAAAGCCGCCCGGTCCAGCGCGACGCTCCGGCGAGCAGTTGGGCGCCGAGACTGTGCGGCGCGATCGCGATGCCGGGTGCCGGCGTCGGCGCGGCGGGTTCCGCGCCCGGGCCGCCGGGCGCCGCCGCGGCGATGGTCTGCAACGTCTCGATCAGCCGGGCCAGCTGCTGCGGGTCTTGGAGGATCGTCAGAACCCGCTGCGCCTCCGCTGGCGTCGGAGCGCCGGCCGCGGCGGGCGCCGGCACGGGGGCCGGGGTCTGCCCGAAGGCGGCGGGCGGCGCGAGTGCGGCCCCGCAGATCACCAGCGCCAGAAACGTTCGCAACATCGGCAACCGCCACCCAAACGGCCGTCCGGCCCCGCCGTGCAATCGGGCGGTGACGAACTTCGACCGCTAACGTTGTCCAAAGAATGACCGATCAGCGCGCAACGATCGAGACCGACGTTCCGGCTCGCCTCGACCGCCTGCCGTGGAGCCGGTTTCACACCCTCATCATCGCCGCGCTCGGCATTACCTGGATCCTCGACGGGTTGGAGGTCACGGTCACCGGCTCGATCGCCGGAGCGTTGCAGCAGAGTCCGGTTTTGCACTTCAGCGCCGCTGATGTCGGGTTTGTCGGCAGCGCCTATCTCGCCGGCGCGGTCGCCGGCGCGCTGTTCTTCGGCTATCTGACCGACCGGTTCGGCCGCCGCCGGCTGTTCATGGTCACCCTCGGCCTCTATCTGAGCGCCACTGCGCTGACCGCGGCGTCGTGGGGGCTGTGGAGCTTCGCTGCGTTTCGGTTCTTGACCGGGGCCGGGATTGGCGGCGAATACGCGGCGATCAACTCGGCGATCCAGGAATTCGTCCCGGCGCGCTATCGCGGCCGCGTCGATCTCGGGGTCAACGGCAGCTTCTGGCTCGGCGCCGCGCTCGGCGCGCTCGGTGCGGTGATCTTCTTGCAGCCCGGCGTGCTGCCGGCCGATGTCGGCTGGCGCGCCGCTTTCGGCATCGGCGCGGTGTTGGGGCTCGGAATCCTGGCGCTGCGGCGGTTTGTGCCGGAAAGCCCGCGCTGGTTGATGGTGCACGACCGGATCGGCGAGGCGACGGCGGCGATCGACGAGATCGAGCGCCGCATCGGCGTCGACCCCGGCGAGGGCAAGGCCGGTGTGCCGGGCGGGCTGCGGCTGGTGCCGGTGGCGCGGATGTCGGCGCTGCGGATGATCGCCGCAATCGTGCGCGAATATCCCCGCCGGGTGTTTCTCGGCTTTGCGCTGATGAGCGCGCAGGCGTTTTTCTACAACGCGATCTTCTTTTCCTATGCGCTGGTGCTCAGGCGGTTCTATGGGGTGCCGGCGGCGTCGATCGGCTGGTACATCCTGCCATTCGCGGTCGGCAATTTTCTGGGACCGCTGGCGCTCGGGCCGCTGTTCGACACGATCGGCCGCAAGCCAATGATCGCGGGAACCTACGCCTTCTCCGGCCTGATGCTGGGCGTCGTCGGGGAGCTGTTCCGGCTCGACCTGGTCGATGGGGCGACACTGACCGCGTGCTGGTCGGGCATTTTCTTTTTCGCTTCGGCGGCGGCGAGTGCCGCCTACCTGACGGTCGGCGAGAGCTTTCCGCTCGAAGCCAGGGCGCTGATGATCGCGTTTTTCTATGCGGTCGGCACGGCCTGCGGCGGCGTCGTCTCGCCGTATTTGTTCGGCTCGCTGGTCGCCTCGGGCGAGCGCGGCGCGGTGTTTCTGGGCTATCTCGTGGGGGCGGGGCTGATGATTGCGGCTGCGCTGGTCGCGCTGGTCTTCGGCCTCAACGCGGAGCGCCAGCCGCTCGAAAGCGTCGCCCGGCCGTTTTCTACCGCCAAAGATTGAGCGGTGGTGACAGGATCGCGGCGATGGTGGGAGCCACGCCGCAGGTGTGGGAGGATGAGGGGCGGGCGCTTACACTCTCTGAACGTTCGGCGCCTGGCGCGGCAACGCGCTGGAGGCGCTGGAGCGGATGACGACGTGATCCGGCGCCGCGGATGCGACATGTCGCGCGCCGCCGATTTCGGCTAGCGTGGCGACCTCGCAACGGGAGGAGGAAGCCATGAAAGTCGTTACGCTGCGCAACATTCCCGACGTTCCGGTCGAAGGCGCGGACCGCATCGAGGGTTGGGCCGGGCCGGTTGCCCGCTCGCGCCAGACCATCATCGAGGCGGGCGACTCGCCAAACTACAATTGCAGCGTCGTCAATTTCAGCCAGGGCTGCACCACCGGCTGGCACACCCATAGCTGCGACCAGATCCTCGTCGTCGTCTCCGGCTCGGGCATGGTCGCCAACGAGCACGAGCAGAACGAGATCAACGTCGGCGACGTCGTGCACATCAAGGCCGGTGAGCGCCACTGGCACGGCGCCAAGGCCGACACGACGATGGGCCACATCACGATCACCGCGGTCGGCGGCCAGGCAAAGTGGGGCTAGGCGGGGGGTGACGGCGCCCGGCGGCGACCGGTTCGACCTTGCCTATCTTGTGCTGAGCGGCGCGGCGACCGCGGCGCGCGGCCCGGATATCCTGCGCGGGCTTGTGGCGCTCGGGTTTCGCACGGTCATCGCGATCCCGACGCCAAACGCGTCGCGGGTCGTCGCGCCGCGCGACCTCGCCGAGGTGGCCGAGGTGCAGGTCGTCGAATCATATTTCGACTTGGCGATCCGCCCGCGGCCGCCGTTCGGCGTGGTGCTGTTTGCGCCGTGCAGCTTCAACTCGCTCAACAAGCTGGCGCTCGGCATCGCCGATAATCTGGCGCTGGCGGTGACCGCCGAGGCGATTGGGCGCGGCACCCCGGTGATCGTCGCCCCGTCGCTCAACGCGCCGCTGCTCGCCCACCCCCAGGCGCGGGCCTCGCTCAAGACCCTGCCGGCGTGGGGTGTGACGATCGTGCCGCCGGTCGATGACGGCGAGGGGCCGCGCCTCGCGCCGACCGACCGGCTGATTGAGGCGGTGCGCCCTTACGTGCACCGCGGCTGACCGTCGGGCCGCGAGCGTCAGAGTGCGGCGCGGGTCGGGGCCGCGTCGCTGCCGATCTCGCGCCGGTATTCCGGTACCAGACGATGCAGCAGGTCGAGCGCGCGTTCGGCGTTGCCGGCGCGGGCCTCGCGCTCGAGTTCGTCGAGCGAGCGGGCGAGCACCGCGTAATCGGCGGTGCGCGGCGCCGCCAGCCGTAGCGCCGGATACTCGGTCGGAATCGGCGCCTCGGAATCGTGAAACAGCTCCTCGTGGAGCTTTTCGCCCGGCCTGAGGCCGGTGAATACGATCTTGACGTCGCGGTCGGGTTGCAGCCCGGCGAGCCGGATCATCTGCCGCGCCAGGTCGACGATCCTGACCGGCTCGCCCATGTCGAGCACGATGATCTTGCCGCGCGCCTCGCGGTCGCCGGCAGTGGGCGCGGCGGCGGCAGCTTCGAGCACCAGTTCCACCGCCTCGCGCACGGTCATGAAAAACCGGGTGACCTCCGGGTCGGTCACGGTCAGCGGTCCGCCGGCGGCAAGCTGTCGGGTAAACAGCGGCACCACCGACCCGGTCGAGCCCAGCACGTTGCCGAACCGCACCGTCACAAACCGCGTGCCGCTGCCGTGGCGGCGCGCCTCGTCGAGGTCGAGCGCCTGGCAGTAGCTTTCGGCGAGCCGCTTGGCCGCGCCCATCACGCTCGACGGGTTGACCGCCTTGTCGGTCGAGATCATCACCACCAGCGGCGTGGCGTGGGCGCGCGCCGCCTCGGCGACGTTGCGGGTGCCGATGACGTTGGTCAAGAGCCCCTCCACGGGGTTGGCCTCGACCATCGGCACATGCTTCAGCGCCGCGGCGTGAAACACGATCTGCGGCGCCTCGGCGGCGATCACCGTGTCGACCCGCCTCCGGTCGCGCACGTCGCCGAGCAGCGGGCGGATCGCCACGTTCGGCCAGCGCTGGCGCAGTTCGCCGTCGATCGCGTAGAGCCCGAACTCGCCGTTGTCGAACAGGGTCAGCCCGGCCGGTTCCAGCGCCGCAACCTGGCGCGACAGTTCGGACCCGATCGTGCCGCCGGCACCGGTGACCAGGATGCGCTGGCCGTGCACCAGGCGCGCCATCGCCGCGCGGTCAAGCACCGCCTGCGGGCGCCCGAGCAAGTCTTCCAGCGCGATCGGTTCGATCGCGCTGGAGGTGGCGGCGAGGTTCTGGCGCAGTTCGGTCGGGCGTGGCAGCCGCGCCAGCGGGATCGCCAGCGCGTCGGCGCGGTCGAGCAGCCCGCGGATCGCGGCGCCGTCGAGCCTCTCGCTGGTGACGACGAGGCGTTCGGGGCGCCGGCCGCGGCGATCGAGCAGGGCGACCACCCGTTCGAGCGCGTCGAGTGTGCCCAGCACCGGCACGCCGTAAATTTCGCGGCCGACCCGCGAGGTGGTCTCCGCCAGCACGCCGACGACGCGATAGACCGCGCCCGGGTCGCGCGTCGCCTCGCGGATGAAGGTGTCGGCACCGTCGGTCAGGCCGAGCAGCAGCACCGGCACCGGCCGCCCGCGGCTGCGTTCGAGCATGTGGTCGAGGCCGCGATCCTTGAACAGGCGATAGCCGAGCCGCGGCCCGCCGAGCAGCGCGATCAGCACCAGCCAGTCGATCGGCAGCGTCGAACGCGGCAGGTGTTCGAGGCGGGTGAAGACAAACATCACCGGCAGGTAGATCGCCACCGTCAGCGTCACCGCGCGGACGATGTTGAACAGATCCGGCAGCGAGGCGTAGCGCCAGATCCCGCGATAGAGCCCGGTCGCCAGATAGACGCAGGCGGCGATCGTGGTAAAGCCGATCGCATAGCGCACCATCAGCCTGGGCTCGTAGCCGAAGATTTCGTTGCCGATGCGCAGATAGAGCCCGAGCGCGAAGGCAATCGCCGCCATCGCGACATCGTGCGCGAACGTAAGAAGCGCGCGCGGAGATCGGGGAAGGAACAGCACGCGCCGACGGGCCGGTGAGCAATTGCGGAATGTCCCTAGATAACAGGAATTCCGCGGGATCGGAAATCTGCGTGGTGGTCGCTGCCGGAGGGGCGGGGACGGAATCACCTGCGCGCAGTCGCGGCTATTCCGGCAAGGGCGGTCTGTCTTTTACAATGCTGCGATGACCCGGCGATGGCTCTATCGGTTGATGGACCCCGCGGCGCGCGACGCGGCCTCCCGGGCGTTTCGCGTCGTGCACCATGCGATGGTGGCTCTCGGCATCTCAATCATGCTGGCGGTCACGGTGAAGGATATTCGCAACGAGTACGGCGCGGTGCTGGAAGCCGGGTTTCTCGCGATCGCTGCGTTCTTCGCCGGGGAGTTCGTGCTGCGCCTGATCACCGCGCCCGAGGCGCCGGGCGGCGAACATCGCGGACCGATGCGGGCGCGGCTGGCCTGGCTGTTTTCGCTCGGTGGCGTGTTCGATCTGCTCGGAGCGCTGCCGGGGCTGATCGACCTCGACTTTACCCATGACGCGCGGCTCTTCGCCTTCATCTGGATATTCAAGTACGTGCGCTATTCGCCGGGGCTGGTGAGCCTCGGCCGGGTGATCAGCCAGGCGCGGCGGGCGCTGCTGTCGGTGCTGCTGGGGTTTGTGATCGTGCTGCTCGCCGCGGCGAGCCTGGCCTATCTCTTCGAGCGTAATGCCAATCCCACGGGGTTCGGCTCGATCCCGAAGGCGCTGTGGTGGGCGATCGTGACGCTGACCACGACGGGCTATGGCGATGTCGTGCCCCAGACGCTGCCGGGCCGGATGCTGTCCGGAGTGGTGATGGTCAGCGGCATCCTGGTCTTTGCGCTGTGGGCCGGTATCCTTGCCACCGGCTATGCCGAGGAGATGCGACGGCGGGAATTTCTGCGCACCTGGGACCTGGTCGCCAAGGTGCCGTTCTTTCACAATCTCGGCGCGTCGGTGATCGCCGAGGTGGCGCGGCTGCTAAGCCCGCGCGAATATCCGATGGGGTCGGTTATCGTGCGGCGCGGCGAGCCGGGCGATTGCATGTACTTCGTCGTCGAGGGCGAGGTCGCGGTGCAGATCCAGCCCGAGCCGATCTTTCTTGGCCCCGGCCAGTTTTTCGGCGAGGCGGCGCTGTTGAGCGGCGATCCGCGCAACGCCACGATCGTCGCAGCGAGCGCCTGCGTCTTGCTGACCCTCGACATCGTCGATTTCCACGAATTGCGCGGCCGGCAGCCCGATCTTGCCAGTGCAATCCATGAAGAGGACAACCGCCGCCGCGGCGTCGCCCACCCTCAACCAATCCCGTTGGTCGTCGAGGCCGAGGCCGACCTCGATGGCGCGCAGTAACCGGAGCCCCGCAACGCCAGGAGAAGCAAAATGCCGACAAGACCGCAGGTGATCGCCCTCGAAGAGCATTATCTCGACCCCGAAGTGTCCAGCGTATTCAAGGGACTGAACGCCGTACCGTCGCGCGGTTCGGGCGGCATCCCCAAGCTTTACGAGCGGCTCTACGATCTCGGCGAGTTGCGGCTGCGCGAGATGGACGAAGCGGGCATCGATGTGCAGGTGCTGTCGCACGCTGCGCCGTCGCTGCAGCAGGTCGACGCCGAGACCGGGGTACGGCTCGCCGCCGGCGTCAACGACCGGCTGCATCAGGTGGTGCAGGCCCATCCCGACCGCTTTGCCGCGTTTGCCGCGCTGCCGACCGCCGACCCCAAGGCCGCGGCCGACGAATTGGAGCGCACGGTCACCCGGCTCGGCTTCAAGGGCGCGATGATCCACGGGCTGACCAACGGGCTGTTTATCGACGATCCGCGGTTCTGGCCGGTCTTCGAGCGCGCTGCCGCGCTCGACGTGCCGCTCTACATGCACCCGTCGATCCCGCACCCGGCGGTAATCGACATCTATTACAAGGACTACGTCGAGAAGTACCCGACGATCCTGCGCGCCGCCTGGGGGTTCACGGTCGAGACCGCGACCCAGGGCGTGCGCCTCGTGCTCAGCGGCGTATTCGAGAAATACCCCGGCCTCAAGATCGTCCTCGGCCATCTCGGCGAGGGGCTGCCGCTCTATCTGTGGCGCATCAACATGGGATTTGCGCGCGACGGCCGCGGCAGCACCTGGTTCCGCGACGCATTCACCGAGCATTTCTATGTGACGACGAGCGGCTTCTTCTCTGACCCGGCGCTGGTGCATTGCGTGCAGGAGATCGGCATCGACCGGGTGCTGTTTTCGGTCGACTACCCGTTTGTCGAGAATCCGCCGGGCTCGTCGTGGGTCGATCGCATCCCGTTTTCGGCCGAGGACAAGGCCAAGATCATGAACGGCAACGCCAAGCGGTTGCTGAAAATGTAACGACCGGCCGGGCCGCAGGGAACGATCGCGCACCGTGCGCGGTCGTTCCAGAGAGTAGTGCCGCTAAGGGGAGGGACTTCGATGCGAATCCTTGGCGTTCATCCCGGCCCGCTGATGTACACCAAGATCTTTCTGCGGCTCGAACCGCTGGGGCTCGAACTGGCCGCTGCGGCGGCACGGCAGGCCGGCCACCGGGTGATGCTGATCGACCTGCAGGTCGAGGACCACCCCGCGTATTTCCGGCTGCTGGCGGCGTGGCAGCCCGACCTGGTCGCGTTTTCCTGCAACTACCTGGCAAACATCCCGGAGGTCGTCGACCTCGCCAAGGCGACAAAGGCGCGGCTGCCGCACGCCTTTGTCTGTGTCGGCGGGCACAGCGCGTCGTTTGCCGCGGGGTCGCTGATCGAGCACGGCGCCGGGGCGATCGATTGCGTGCTCAAGGGCGAGGGCGAGGCCGGAATGCCCCTGCTGCTGGCCGCGATCGAGGCAAGCGCCGAGCTGACCAGCGTGCCGGGGGTGGTGACGGCGGATGGCGAGGGGCCGGCGCCGTCGTTCGTCGCTTCGCTCGACGCGCTGTTGCCGGCCCGCGACCTCTTGCGGCACCGGCGCAAATATTTCCTCGGCGTGCTCGATCCGTGCGCCTCGGTCGAATTCTCCCGCGGCTGTCCGTGGGACTGCTCGTTCTGCAGCGCGTGGACCTTCTACGGCCGCTCGTACCGGGTGAGGAGCCCCGAGCGGGTGGTCGAGGATTTGCGCTCGCTGCGCGAACCGGGCGTGTTCATCACCGACGACGTCGCGTTTCTGCAGGAGCGACAGGGGATGGAGATCGGCGAAGCGGTCGCCCGCGCCGGGATCAAAAAGCAGTACTACCTCGAAACCCGCGGCGACGTGCTGCTGCGCAACAAAGAGGTGTTCCGCTTCTGGAAGCGGCTCGGCGTCGAGTACATGTTCATCGGGCTCGAAGCGCTCGACGAGGAGGGGCTCAAGAAATACCGCAAGCGGGTGCCGCTCGGGCGCAATTTCGAAGCGCTGGAATTCGCCCGCTCGCTCGGGATCACCGTCGCGATCAACCTGATCGCCGACCCGGATTGGGACCGCGAACGGTTCCGCGTCGTGCGCGATTGGTGCCTCGATGTGCCCGAAATCATCAACATCAGCGTCAACACGCCGTATCCCGGCACCGAAAGCTGGATCACCGAGGAGCGCCGGCTCGCGACCCGCGATTACCGCCTGTTCGACATCCAGCATGCGGTACTGCCGACCCGGCTGCCACTGGCCGAATTCTATGAAGAGCTGGTGGCGCTGCAGCGCGCGATCTATCGTAAGCACCTCGGCCTGCGGCGGGTGATCGACTCGCTGGGCATCATCTCCAAGCTGCTGCTGCGCGGGCAGACCAATTTCGTACACGGGCTGTTTCAGCTCAACAACGTGTTCCGCCCCGATCTGCTGCTCGCCGACCACGCGATGCCGGTCGATTACCCGATCGCGCTGCCCGAGCGCAGCGGCCCGCCGGCTGCGATCGGACGGGCGCTCTACGTGCATGCCCCGCGCGGCCGCGCCGGCCGGGCGATCGACCACACTACCGAACGCTTTGTCGACGAGACCCGGATGGGCACCGCCCGGTAGGATCATCGTCGCCGGGCTTGACCGCGCGGCTGGCCCGAGGCTCAGTGCGGCCGGCGGGGGCAAACCCAACTCTAGCAGGCATATCGGGAGGGGTCGAATGGTTGACGGCGCCAGGCAGATCGATGTCGCGACGCAGCGGCGGTGGCTCGCCGATGGTGGCGAGATCGCGTTTATCGACGTGCGCGAGGAAGGCGAGCATTGCGACGGCCACCCGCTATTGTCGGTAAGCCTGCCCTATAGCCGGCTCGAACTCGACATCGCGCGGCTGGTGCCGCGGCCGACGTGCCGGGTAGTGCTAATCGATTCCGGCGACGGGGTTGCGGCGCGCGCTGCCGCGCGGCTGACCAGGCTCGGTTACGGCGACGTTTCGGTCGTGGCCGGCGGCGTCGCGGCCTGGGGCGCCGCGCATCCGCTGTTTCCGAGCAGCAACGTGCCGAGCAAGGCGTTCGCCGAGCTGGTCGAGATCGACCGTGCGACGCCGCATGTCACCGCCGCCGAGTTCGATCGCCTGCGTCACGAAGGCACCAAGGTCGCCGTGCTCGACAGCCGCACGGTCGAGGAGTTCAACCGGTTTCACGTACCCGGCGCGGTGTCGTGCCCCGGCGCCGAGCTGGTGCATCGGTTCGCCGACCTGGTGCCCGACCGCGACACGCTGGTCGTGGTTTCCTGCGCCGGCCGCACCCGCAGCATCATCGGCGCGCAATCGCTGATCAACGCCGGGGTGCCGAACCGGGTCGTCTCGCTGCAGGGCGGGACCCAGGGCTGGCGGCTCGCCGGGCTCGAGCTGGAGCGCGATACGCGCGCGGCGCTCGCCCCGGTCAGTGCCGCCGCGGCAGGCTTTGCGGCGCCGTTGGCGGCGCGGATCGCGGAACGGTTCGGGGTGTGGCGCATCGAGCGCGCGACGCTGGCGGCGTGGCGCGCGGACCCGCGCCGTACCACGCACATCCTCGACGTGCGTACCCCCGAGGAATTTGCTGCGGGGCATCTGCCGGGGGCAGAATCGGCGCCGGGCGGGCAGCTTGTGCAGGCGATCGACCGGTGGGTGGCGACTCGCGGCGCGCGGCTCGTTCTGGTCGACGACACCGAGACCCGGGCGATCATGACCGCGCACTGGCTGATCCAGATGGGCTGGGACGTGGTCGTGCTGGAGGGCGGCATCGGCGGCGCCGGGATCGAAACCGGCAGCGCCGCGCCGGCCGCGTCGGCGCCGCAGACTGCCAGCATTGGGCCGACGGCGGCGTCGCGGGCGATGGTCGAGGGGGCCGCGGCCATCGTGCTCGGGCCGAGCGCCGCCTATCGCGCGGCGCATCCCGCCGGGGCGGTGTGGACGATCCGGCCGCGCCTCGATCGGCTGCCGGAATCGGTTCTCGGCGCCGGCCGGATCATGGTCTTTGCCGATTCAGAGCCGGAGGTCGCGCGGCTTGCCACAGCCGAGTTGGCGGCGCTGACCGGCGCCGAGATCGCGCTGGTCGAGGGCGGCGTCGCCGGCTGGCAGAAGGCCAGGCTGCCGGTCGTTGCAACGCCGGACGATCCGCCCGATAGCGAGCGGATCGATTTCGTGTTCTGGAATCACGACCGCCACGCCGGCAACCAGGCGGCGATGCGCGCCTATCTGCAATGGGAGTTGGACCTGCCCGGCGAGATCGCCCGCGACGGCCTCGCCGGGTTTCAGCTGGCGCCGTGAGGCGTCAGCGCGCGTCTGCTACCAGTAGCGGACCGGCCCGCAATCGACGTGGACGAAATTCGAGCGCGGGTAATAGCCGACGCCGCCGCCCCGGAGGCTGACCGCCGCGCGGTGCACCTGTGACAGGTCCCGGCCCTCGGCCCGCAGGTCGATCGCCATGCCGTGGATGTGATAGCTGTTGGCGGCAACGCCCGAGCTGTGCCTGCGCAGCATCGCGTTGGTCGCCGGGGTGCGATAGCCGCACACGATCATAAACGGGCGATGGCTTTCCAGCCGCGTCCGAAGCATCCCGATCACGTCGAGCACACCCGCGTTCATCGGGCGCACTTCATTGCTGTAGTGGTCGCGCAGGATCCAGTTGATGTCGCGCACCGCCTCGCGGATGTAGTGCCCATCGGCCCAATAGACCGTGCGCAGCCACTCTCCGGTGTGGGTGTTGTAGAGTGATACCGAGCGTGGCGCGAAAGAGACGGCGGCGCTCGGCTGAACAAACGCAACGGCGGTAGCGGCCGCGGCGACCCCGAAAACCCGGCGCCGGGTCAACAAATTCGTCGATGGCAATGGTCATCCCCCCATCAGCCTTAGGGACGCCATACCATCCGAAAACCGGCCAAACAAGCCTGTTATGCGCAAAATTGCAGCGAGCGCGGCAATTTACCCGGGCGTCAAGCGCTCTGGTTGATCCGATGTGCCGGCTGTTCAGCCGTGCCGTTGGCTGCCGTAATCCTGTCCCGCGACCGGCAGTTGCGCGGTCGGCACCAAGTGGCGCCACACCGCGTCGTCGCGCCGGTAGTAATCGTGGGCGAAGGCGATCTGCCCGTCATCGCCGACATAGGCGGTTTGATAGACGATATATACCGGGATCGGGGCGGGCACCATGTGCCGGGTTGTGGTACCCCGCGCGATGCCTCGGTTGATATCTTCGATCGGGATGTCGCTGATCAGCGAGGCAAGGTCCCGCGGGTTCTGCACCCGCACGCAGCCGTGGCTGAGCCGGCGGTTCTCGCGGGCAAACAGATAGCGTTGCGGCGTGTCGTGCAGATACACGTCAAATTTGTCTTCCATCTCGAATTTGATCCGGCCGAGCGCGGTGCCCGCACCGGGCAGCTGCGTCACCGACCCGTTGTCGCGCATCACCATGTTGTGCCGTTCTAGATAGTCCGGGTCTTCTTCGAGCTTGGGCAGAATTTCCTTCGTGGTGATCGAATACGGCACGTTCCACGGGGGGTTGTAGAGCAGGCTGTTGATCGTCGTGGCGAATTCCGGCGTCTGCTTGTCGAGTTGGCCGATCACGACACGGGTGGTGAACGCCACCTGGCCGTTTTGGAAGAACTGGAGCCGCTGGATCGCGGTGTTGACCCAGATCCGCGTCGCCGGCATGTCGCGCGTCAGCCAGCGCATTCGTTCGAGGCCGACGGCAATCTGCTGGGCGCGGGCGTCGGCGCTGACATTGAGCTCGGCGAGCGTCGCCGGGCCGAGCCGGCCGTCGGGCTCGATGCCATGGTGCTCCTGAAACGCGCGGAGGGCGGCGATCGTCTGGTCGTCGTTCACCCCGGTGGCAAAGCCAGCCGGCAGATAGCCCTCGGCCGACAGGCGCTGCTGGAGTTGGCGCAGGCGCTCGCCGGGGGAAGCAGCATCGACGCGCGGCCAGCCGCCGGCCTTGGCAATCGCCTGATAGGTCTGGTAGCCGCGGCGCATCGCCGCGTATTCCGGCGTGTTCGGTGCCAGCGCATCGATCACTGCCGACGGCTTCGGACTGGTGATCGCGGAGTCAAGCACACCGACCACGTCGACCGGGTCGGGCGACAATTCCTCGTTGCTGTTTCGTGCCTCGACTGGGAGGGCACCGCGGGCCAGCGCGTCGGCATAGCCGAGAAACGCATCGGACAACAGCAGGTCGCGGTCGATCGGCGACAGAGCGCCAGGGTTGATCAGCGCCGCGGCGTGGAACAGATTGGGGTCGAGCCCTTGATCGCCGGCACGCAGCACAGCGGCCCACAGCGCCTTCGCCACTTCCGGGCGGCTGTCCCATACCGGCAGGTAGCCGTGCCCGGCATAAAACCGCCGCAGCAGCGACAGATGCAGACGCTCGCCGGCGATCGTCAGGCTGTTGCCCTGATCGAGCCGCGTCTTGATTTCGGTGTCGGCAACCGGGGCCGCCGGGTTGGCCGCCGCCGGCTCGAAGGCGGCCGGCGTTGCCACCGGCCCCGGGGCCGCGGCGAGGGCCAGGGCGGGCGACAAGCCGATCCCGCCGGCCAGCACGATCGCCGCCGCGAGCTTGGCTCCGCGGCGACGCCTGGCTCCGCGGCTACGCCTGCGGGCGTCGGAATATGCGTCTGGTATCGACAAGCGGTCACCGCCTCCCCTGCGGCCGAAGCCTCGAAGCGTCATCGTGCCGATTGAATAGAAGCCCGTCAAATCAGCGCTTTCAACTCGATCGGACACCAGCGTTCGATACTTGGCCGGAATGGCCCATGAGGTCAACCTATGGGCGATCCGTTCCAAATTTACTAACGACGAAATGTCGGGTCGTTTTGCGGCATTCATCAATGAAGTGAACACGGGGCAGCGTTGCGCGATCCGCATGTGCGGCCCGATCGGGCGGAATCTCGATCGGGCGGTCGTCTATTCAGGCACCGGCTCGGGGCGTCATCTCGCCGCTGCTGATGCGGCAAAATGGGCATTACGGCAATCGGTTGCATTGTCAATTCGACTTTAAATTTCTTCCACGGCCGCATCCCGCATCACAGGGTTTATCCTCGCGGCGGAAGTATCAGCCGATGAGACATGCGCGGTGTATTCTCGCCTCGACAGCCGTGACGGCGCTATTAGCCGAGAATGTAAAATCTCTCGATTTGGTGGGGATTCACGATTCGCCTTGTACATTATTGGGTGCTACATTGGTTTCTGCCCCGGGTGTTGGGGGAGGCGCCGATGCCCAAGCTATTCTCGCTTTGCGTTGCGGCAATCCTGCTGACAAGCACCGCCGCAGGGGCGGTGTGCCTGCCGAGCAAGGGACGCAAATGCGTCGATCTGAGCGGCATTCCCGACGCCGCCCGGCAGGTTATCGGCAGCGAAGAGCTCGCCACCACCAAGGCGGCGGTGCCTCCGCCGGCGGCGGTGCCGACCCCCTATACCGGGCCGACCATCGGCTTCAGCAATATGATCCGCAGCGCGCCGGAGATCGGCTACCACTGGTCGATCAACTAGTCGGCCTACTGAGCGTTCAATCGCCGTCGGCTGCGGCGGGAACCGGCCCGACATAGGCCGAGGACGGGCGGATCAGCCTCCCGGCGCGCTGCTGCTCCATCGCGTGCGCCAGCCAGCCGGCGGCGCGCCCGATCGCGAAGACCGGCGTGAAGGCCTCGCGCGGAAACCCGACCGCGTCGAGGAGCAGGGCCGCGTTGATCTCGACATTCGGCTGGAGTGGCGGGCGGCCCGGCTTCAGCCGGGCGAAGGCGTCGCCGACCGCACGCTCGACTGTGGCGGCAAAGTCGAGGCGCCCGGCCGCCGGGCCGAGTTCGGCACGCAGCCGCGCCAGGGCCCGTCCGAGGATCGTCGCGCGCGGGTCGCCGAGCCGGAAGACGCGGTGGCCGAAACCCATCAGCCGATCCCCGGCGGCGAGCTTGCGCTGCGCCCAGGCGGCGACGTCGCCGCTCGCCTCGGCCTCGTCGAGCATGTCGAGCGTTGGGCCCGGCGCGCCACCGTGCAGCGGCCCGGTGAATGCGCAATAGGCGCCGAGCGCGGCCGACAACAGCGAGGCGCGGCTCGACGCGACGACGCGGGCGGTGAACGCCGAGGTGTTGAGGCCGTTGTCGATGACCGCGGTCCAATAGGTGTCAAGCGCCTCGGCCATCGCCGGCCTGACTGGAGCGCCGTGCGCCATGCGTAAGAGGTCGTCGGCCGTCGTGCGCGACGCGTCGGGCGGCAGCGGTGCCGCACCCTGGCGCCGGCGCAACAGGGCGCCGATCGCCACCGGCAGCGTCGCGAGGATCTCGGCCGGGGCGGCTCCTTCGGGGAGATGCGCCAGCGCCAGGCGAACCCCCTCGATCAGCGGCCGCGGTGCGGCGCAATCGAGCCATCGGCCGAGGCCGGCGAAGGCGCGTTCGCGGCCGGCGCCGAGCCTCGCGCGGATCGCGTCGCGGCTCAATCCGTCGCCGGCGAACCCGTCCCACAGCAGCGCGATCGCGCCCTCATAGCCGAAATCGGCGCACAGCTCTTCGAGTGTGTGGCCGCGCACCCACAGGATGCCCTGGGCGCCGTCACTGTGGCTCAGCACCGTCTCGGCGACGACGAGCCCCGCCAGCCCGCTATCCACGTAGCGCCCCGACTCACTCGGCGGCGAGGGCGACGGGTTCGTCCGGGCCGAGCCCCGACGCGGCGATCGCCTGGCGCAGCCGAGCGATCTCCGCATCGGGCAATTTCATCAGCGGCGGGCGCACCACCGCCGGAGGCAGCTTGCCGATCAGCGCCAGGACCTCCTTCATGCGGTTGTGCATGTCGAGAAACGGCGGCGCGTAGAATGCCTGGGCCAGCGGATAGATGCGCTCGTTGACGGCGCGGACGCGCGCGAGGTCGTTGGCTTTGACCGCACGGAACAATTCGACCTGCCACTGGGCGATGACGCTGCCGGCGCCGGACAACAGCCCGTCGCAGCCCATCACCAGCGAGCTCATCAGCCACGAACTGTGCGTCGTCAGCACGGTGACCGGGCGCGGCAAGCCCTGCAGCGCCCGGATGTTGCGCTCATGCGTCATCGGGTCGCCCGACCAGTCCTTGATCGCGCGGATCGACGGCACCGCGTCGACCAGCTTCAGCAGCGTTTCATGCGGGTAGCCGAGCGGCCCCGCGAGCGTGTAGTTGAAGCAGATCAGCGGCAGGTCGGTCGCCGCGGCGATCGTCGAGAAATGGGCGATTGCCATCTCGGGCCTGAGCTGCCCGCCCATGCTCATGCATTGCGGCGGAAACACCAAGAGCGCCGCGGCGCCGCCCGCCTCGGCCAGGCGGGCGATGCGCGCCGCCTCGAGGCTGCCGTCAGCATAGACCCCGGCGACGATCGGCAGCCGGTCGCCGATTTCATCGATCGTCAGCCGCAGCACCTCGCGCTGCTCGTCGACGGTGCAGGCGTGGATCTCGCTCGAATGTCCGTTGACCGTGAGCGCCGCAATCCCCTCCACCGCGGCGACATCGCGCAGGTGTCGGCGATACGCCGCCGCGTCGATCGAGAAATCAGTGTGGAACGGCAGCAATACGGCGGGAATGACGCCGCGCGGCGTCCAGTCGGCAAAGCGAGTCATCAGCATCGGCCTCCGGCATCAACAGGCGGACGGCGGCGAGCCTAGCACACCGGCCGGCCCGCCTGGTCTTTCCTGTTATCTGCAGGAAATTAACAGGTGGCGCGCGCCGATCGCGTCAATGCGCCGTCGCGACCGCGTCCGTCCGGCGGTAGCGCGCTTCGCGCTGGCGATAATAGGCCTGCTGCTTGGTGTGCCAGGCGGTGCGCTCGGCTTGGTCGATGGTGCCGTCGTGGTCGGTGTCGATCAGGTTGAAGCGGGCGCGGAACATCTTGTCACGCTGGGCGGCCGGCAAGGCCGCCTGGCGGTCGTAATAGGCCTTCTCTCGCGACAGCCGCTCGCGGTCGGTCTGGCTGAGCCCGGTCTCGGCAAGCTGGCCGGCGAGCCGGCGCTGCTGTTCGGCGATGAAATTGACGCGCCAGTCGCGGTATTGCGCGAAGGTGATCGTATCGGGGCCGGTGGCCGGCGCTGGCTGGGCGGCCTGCGCCGGAAGCCACAGCGCGGTGATGAGCAAGGCGGCTATCAGGATAGGTTTCATCGCATCGGCTCCCGCATCGGTTGCTTAGACAGAACGAGAACACACCAGCTCGATAAACCCGTCAAGCGCTTTTTGTTCGTGTTTCATTCCCGGTTGGCGCCGGTCGCCGCGCGTGGCACAAGCGGCCGGGGAATCGGGTTGGCCGCGCCGGGGGGGGGGCAGGCTGATTGCGCCGGACCGAAGCGGGGGCGATGCCGGATTTTGCGATCGAGGATACGTGCCGCGGCATCGTCTGCGGGGTCGACGAGGCGGGGCGCGGACCGCTCGCCGGGCCGGTGGTGGCCGCCGCGGTGGTAATCAACCGGCGCGCGTTTCGCGGCGCGCTGCGCGCGACGCTCGACGATTCGAAGCGCCTCGCCAGGACTGAGCGCGAGGCGTGCTTTGCGGCGCTGCTGCGCTGCGCGCGGGTCGGCATCGGCGCGGCAAGCCGGCGTGAAATCGACACGATCAACATCCTGCGCGCGAGCCTGCTCGCGATGACGCGGGCGGTTGCGGCGCTGGGGATCGGCCCCGACATCGCGCTGGTCGACGGCAACATCGCCCCGGCGCTGCCGTGCCCGGTGCGCACCGTGATCGGCGGCGACGCGCTGAGCTTTTCGATCGCCGCCGCCTCGGTGATCGCCAAGGTGACGCGCGACCGGATCATGCGCGCGCTCGCCGCGCGGCATCCCGGGTATGGCTGGGCGACCAATGTCGGCTACGGCACCGCCGAGCACGGCGCGGCGATCCGCCGACTCGGGATCAGTCCGCACCACCGCCGCTCGTTCGCGCCGGTCCGTCTCGCCGCCGGCGAGGAGGCGTTGTTGCCGCTGTTCGCCGGGCTCGATGCGCCGGACGCGTTCCGCGATGCGGAACCGCCCGCGATTTGAGGGCGGTGGGTGGTTCGAGACGGCGGGCGGCGCCCGCCTCCTCACCATGACCGGCCGTTTTTCCTCGGCCACCCCGTCATTCTGAGCCGGCGCGGCGCGCCGTGTCGATGGACGCTAAACCTCCGACGCAACCCCGACTTCCGGGCGTAATCGCCAGAAGCAATTGACGGATTCGCCGTTCGCGCCCAGATTGACCAGATGGGCGATCGCGATCTTCTGGTGTGCGACACGGTGCTCGAAGGCGATTGCCTCGACGAGATGGCGCGCCTGCCCGAGGCCTCGGTCGACCTCGTCTTTGCCGACCCGCCTTACAATCTCCAGCTCGGCGGCGAATTGCAGCGGCCCGACAACAGCCGGGTCGACGGGGTCGACGACGCGTGGGACAAGTTTGCCGATTTCGCCGAATACGACCGCTTTACCCGGGCCTGGCTCGGCGCCTGTCGGCGGCTGTTGAAGCCGTCGGGGGCGCTGTGGGTGATCGGCAGCTATCACAACGTGTTCCGCATTGGCGCAAATTTGCAGGATCTGGGCTTCTGGATACTCAACGACGTGGTGTGGCGCAAATCCAACCCGATGCCGAATTTCCGCGGCCGCCGCTTTACCAACGCGCACGAGACGCTGTTGTGGTGCGCGCGCTCGCGCGAGGCGCGCTACACCTTTAACTACGAGGCGATGAAGGCGCTGAACGACGAGTTGCAGATGCGCAGCGACTGGTTCATCCCGGTCTGCGGTGGGCCGGAGCGCCTCAAGAGAAGCGACGGGGCCAAGGCGCACCCGACGCAGAAGCCCGAGGCGCTGTTGCACCGCGTGCTGCTCGCCTCGACCCGGCCGGGCGAGATGGTGCTCGACCCGTTTTTCGGCTCGGGCACGACCGGCGCGGTCGCCAAGCGGCTCGGCCGTCGCTTTATCGGCATCGAGCGCGATCCTGACTATGCGGCGTTGGCGCGCCGGCGGATCGCGGCGGTGACCCCGGCGGCGGGCGAGGCGGTGACGCTCGAGTCGCGCCGGGAGGCACCGCGCATCCCGTTTGGCAACCTGGTCGAGCGCGGTCTCTTGCGGCCGGGCGAGGTGCTGTTCGACCAGCGCCGCCGGTTCAGCGCGCGGGTGCGCGCCGACGGTTCGGTGATCTCGGCCGAGCATAAGGGCTCGATCCACGCCGTCGCGGCCTCGGTGCAGGGCGCGCCGGCGTGTAACGGCTGGGCGTTCTGGCATGTCGAGCGCAACGGCGCGCTGGTGCCGATCGACCTGTTTCGCCAGCAGTTGCGCGCCGAATTGAACTGACGCAACGCTTCATTGCGGGGCGCGCGGCGACGACGCAATCTCGGGGCGCCGGGCTTCGCCGGCACGGGACTGTCGAGGCGCCTCGCGGCGCCGCGCAATGACGACGGGATGGTGCGCATGCCCTACGACCGCAACAACGTGTTCGCTCGCATCCTGCGTGGCGAGCTGCCGTGTACGAAAGTTTACGAAAACGAGCATGCGCTCGCGTTCCGCGACATTGGGCCGCAGGCGCCGGTGCATGTCGTGGTGATCCCGAAAGGCGAATACGTCTCGGCCGACGATTTCTGCACGGCGGCCTCGGAGGCCGAGCTGGCGGCGCTGATGCGCGCGATTGGTGCCGTCGCCCGCGCCGAAGGGATCGCCGACAGCGGCTATCGCATCCTTGCCAATACCGGCGCCGATGCGCACCAGGAGGTGCCGCATTTCCACGTGCATGTCGTCGGCGGGAGCGACCTCGGCCCGATGTTGCGGCGGCCGCGCTGACCGCCAGAAGCCGCGGTCTCGGCGGCTATTTCTCGAGGAGCGTGCGCAGCCGGGTCGGTACCGGCTCGTCGAGGATGTGGTCGTAGAGCGCGTGCAACAGCGAGCCGCCGTTGGTTCGGCCGGTCAGAAAGGCGCGGATCTCCTCGACTTCGCGGAGTTCGGCGGCGGCTGCCGCGCGACCGCGTGGCGCGCCGCGCCGCCGGGCTGTGCCGGGGGGGCCGGGGTGTCGGTCTTTCCTGGTCATTGCCCGCAAAACAATCCCCCGATCCAAGCGTTCCCCGCCCTTCCTGCAACCCTCGCCGGCGATGCGGACATAGGCGGTGCGCGAGTATGGTGATCCGGTTATCATCGTGGGTGTTTCGTATGCAACTCTCTTCGGGGCGGCCCCGCTGCGAGGGCATTTGATGAACGACATGACATATACTGTTACACCTGACACGGCCGATGTGTTCCTCGACACGTTTCGTAACCGCGCGGACTCGATCGCCGCGGCGTGCACGCGCTGCGGCGATTGCTTTCGCGCCTGCCCGATGACCGAGCCGGGCGGGATCGCCGCGGCCGATCCGTCTGAGACCGCCGGTGCGATCGTCGACCTGATCACCGGCGGGCCCGGCAATGCCGAGGCGATCCGCTGGGCCGAGGTGTGCAGCGGCAGCGGCAACTGCATCCCGGCCTGCACGCACGGTATCAACCCGCGGTTCATGGTTCAGCTCGCCCGCGGCTTTGCCCGCGCAGCGCGGGACGGCGCGCCGCTGCACACTCGCTGGCGCAAAGGGTTTCAGAACATGAGCCGCGGCGTGCGGGTGCTGTCGCGGCTGCAGATGCCGCCCGAGGCGCTGGCTCGCTTCAAGCGCCCGACCGCGGGGCGCACCACACCGCCCGACGTGGTGTTCTATACCGGATGTAACGTCATCAAGACGCCGCACATCGCGCTGTTATGCCTCGATATTCTCGACCTGATCGGCATCGATTACGAGGTGATGGGCGGGGTCGGGCAGTGCTGCGGCGTCTACCAGTTCCGCGAAGGCGACCTGGTGTCGAACAGCAAGATGGCTTATGCGACGATCGAGGGTCTCGCCTCGGCCGGCGCCAGTCAGGTGGTGTCGTGGTGCCCGAGCTGCCAGATCTCGATCGGCGAGGTGTCGCTGCCGAACTACGCCGCGCAGCACGGCGAAAAACCGTTCGACCTCAACCCGTTCCTGCCGTTTCTTGCGAGCCACGCCGCCAAGCTCGCCGGGATGATGAAGCACCGGGTCGAACGGCGTGTCGCGCTGCACGAGCGGCCGGTGTTCCCCGAGGTCATGGCGGCGGTGAAGAAGCTGCTGTCGATCATCCCGGGCGTGGAGCTGGTCGAGATTGACGTGCCGCGGGTCGGGACCCAGGCCAACAGCCTCGCCCAGTTGCCCGAGTTCAAGCGCAAGCTGGTGCAGCGCGAATTGCAGGCGGTGGCCGATGCCGGGGTCGATACGCTGGCGACAGTGTATCACGCCTGTCACCGCGAAATCTGCGACGCCGGCGACGGCCGCAGCTTCGAGGTGCTGAACTTCATGGAGCTGCTCGGCGACGGGCTGGGCCTCGACGGCGAGGATCTGTACAAGCGGCTCAAGATGATCCGCGACGTCGACGAGATCATCGCCGAGACCGCGCCGATGATCGCGGCGCACGGGCTCGACCTCGACACGGTACGCGACGCGCTGATCTTCGAATTCGGGAGCAAGACCTGACCCGGCTCAGCGTCAACCTCAACAAGGTCGCGCTGTTGCGCAACTCGCGCCATACCGGCGTGCCCGGCGTGGTGAAGTTCGCGGCGATCGCCAAGGAGGCGGGGGCCGATGGCATCACCGTGCACCCGCGCCCCGACGAGCGCCACATCCGCGCCAGCGACGTGCCGGCGCTGACCGCGGTGATGGCGGAATGGCGGCCCGCGGTCGAGCTGAACATCGAGGGCTACCCGGACGATCGGCTGCTCGGTATCGTCCACGCGGCGCGGCCCGAGCAGTGCACGCTGGTGCCCGACGCGCCCGACGCATTCACGTCGGAGAGCGGCTGGAAGCTCGGCAACGAAGACATTGCGCTGCTGCGTCCGGCGATCGCCCGGCTCAAGACGATCGGCTGCCGCGTGATCCTGTTCGTCGACCCCGGATTTCGCGCGCTCGACCGGGTGCGCGGAACCGGCGCCGACGGGGTCGAGATTTATACCGGTGGCTATGCTGCCGCGTTCCGCGCCGGCGACGCCGCGGCGGCGCTATCCGATTGCGTCGCGACTGCGCAGGCGGCGCGCGGGCTCGGCCTCACGATCAATGTCGGACACGATCTGAGCCTTTTGAACCTGCCGCCATTCAACGCCGCGATGCCGCCGGTCGCAGAGGCTTCGATCGGCCACGAACTGACCGCCGATGCGCTGGAGATCGGGTTTGCTGCGGCGGTCAGGGCATACAAGGCGGCGCTGAATCCCGGGTGAGCGGGCGGCGCCGCGTCACCGGAGAGAGGGAGGAGACGGCATGGCAAGTCACCGCAACAGCGACCGCCCGGCGTATCTCTTTGCTGGGCTTGCCGGCGAAACCGGGCCCGGCCGCGTCGTCGACAGCGGGCTGTTCCGGCTGGCCGACGGCGGCCATGAGTGGGAGGCGCTGCACCACGGCCTGCCCGACAAACCCGCGGTCCGTGCCCTCGCGGTGCACCCGCTGAAGCCCGAGATCGTCTATGCCGGCACGCAGTTCGGGCCGTATCGCAGCGCCGATCGCGGCGAGCATTGGGAAACGGTCGAACTGCCCGATCACGGACTGCCGGTGTGGTCGATCCTGTTTCACCCGCACGACCCTGACGTGATCCTGGTCGGCTGCGAGAATTGCGAAATCTACCGCAGCGACGACGCCGGAGAGCACTGGACCCGCCTGCCGGTCAGCGTGCGGTTTCCCGAGATCACGACCGCGCCGGGCGCCAACCCGGCCAAGCGTGTGCTGATGCTCGACGCCAGCGCCAGCCAGCCCGACCATCTCTACGGCGCGATCGAAGTCGGCGGCACGATCCGCTCGACCGACGGCGGCAAGCATTGGGAAAACCTGAGCCACGGCCAGTACATCAACGACGACATGGTCGACATGCACGGGGTTTTGGCGAGCCGCTGGCGGCCCGGCATGGTGTTCGGCATCGCCCGCGCCGGCATGTGGCGCAGCGCCGACGGCGGCGACCACTGGAGCCACGTGCCGCTGGAGCCGCTGAACATCAAGGGCCAGATCTATTGCCGCGACATTCGCGAGGTGCCGGGCAACCCGCGCCACCTGTGGCTCGCCGCCGGCTCCGGGTTCATCAGCGACCTCGGCATCCTGCTGCACAGCCGCGACGGCGGCGACAGCTGGGTGCAGGTCGATGTCGGCATGCCGGTGCCGCATACGATGTTCAAGGTGGCGTTCGACGAGCGCCACCCGAGCCGCATGTCGTGCGCCACCAATGGCGGCGAGGTATGGACCAGCCGCGATGCCGGCGAGACCTGGACGCCACAGCCGCCACCGCCGGGCGGCACGCAGATCTACGCCCTGGCCCGCGGCTGAACCCGAAAGGAGGCGCGCAATGCCCGAGACCCCGACCTTTGGCCGTTATGCCGAGCTGCCCCACGACGCGATGACGCCCGAGCAGCAGGAGGGGTACCGCGCGCTGCTCGAAACCCGCGGCCCGCTCGGTGGGCCGCGCAAGATATGGGTGCACAATCCCAAACTGGCGAAGGCGATCGGGCCGCTCGGGGCGCATTTTCATCCGGGCGGCTACTCGCTGACCGAGCGCGAGCGCGAGATCGCGGTGATCGTCATCAACAGCAAATGGCACGCGGCCTACCCGACTGCGGCGCATGAGCGGCGCGGCAAGGAGGTCGGGCTGCCCGCCGACAAGGTCGAGGCGCTGCTGTCGGGCCTGCCGGCCGCATTCGACGACGCCCGCGAGCAGGTGGTCTACGAGATGGCGGTCTGCCTCAGCAATTCGCGCTGGGCCTCAAAAGGGCTCTATGATCGCGCGGTCGAGGCACTCGGCCATGTCGGCATCACCGATGTGATCACGCTGATGGGCTATTACACCGGCGTCTCGATGACTTTGGCGTTCTACGACGTGCCGGCCGGCGCGCCCGGCATGGCGCGCTGAGGGGGCCGGCGCGCTTGCCGTTTTTGAGACGGCGGGCTCAGTTTTCCTGAGGGTCTGCCGGCAACGCCGCCGGATCGTCAGGCGCGCGCGCCGACACGCGCTCCTGCTGGCGCTTCAGCTTTTCTTCCTTTTTCGCTTCCTTCGCGCGATTGCGCTCGGCGCGCTCGAAGCGGTAATTCGGTCTGCGGGCCACCGTGGCCTCCTATCTCTGACAGTACCTTGCGCGGTTTGCCGCTACCGGATCGGCGAACGCGACAGCGATTTGATCGGACCGCGCGGCCTTCCGGACATCTCCGCGATCTTTCGATCCTGCGCCTCGATGTAGGGCTTGGCCGGCGTGTCGCCATCGAGACTACTCAATTCGGAGCTTGGCACCTTGCGGTTCGAACTGCGCGAGCCGTCTTCGTAGAGGACATCGAACAGCACGTATTCGGCGCTTCGCACCACTTTATCACGTCTGGCCATTTGCGGACCCGACTCCTGCCGAAAGGGTTAAGCTCTGCAAGCGACGACCGGGCGGGACGGCACCATGCGGCGCATTTCTGCGCCCCACGGTGCATAAATCGCGGCGCAGGACGCGAAGCAGCCGCGAACGAATCGCGACTTGGCCGAAGCGCTTCACGCGGACCGGAGTTTGAAACCGCGCCGTCTCGGGGAAGGCGCGGTTCCGGCGCCCAGCTCATGGGAATCGCGGACTCTGTGACCGCACCGCGTTTCCCTCGGGCAGGCGATCTCTCCCACGCCGCGCGCGATCGTCGGGGCGCGGTTTCCTTGCCGGCTGGGATTGGCGACGGCCGGGCGAGCCGGGCTTTGCGAAATCCCCGCGCCCGCGGTGCAAAAACGCGGGAAGCGCGCTCTCGCCGGGCACCGACGCCGGCCGCCCGGCCGGTTTGGCGGCGCGGCTTGCGGTTGCCGCGGCGTGAGGCTCCGGCGCGGTGGGCGAGGGCAATCCGGCGCCGGCCGGGGTCGGCGCCACGCGGACCGGGCGCCGCGTCAGTCTCTCGATGTCGCGCAGATAGGGCCGTTCCTCGTCGCTGCAGAACGCGATCGCGATGCCCGCAGCGCCGGCCCGCGCGGTGCGGCCGATGCGATGGACATAGTCCTCCGGCACGTTGGGCAGCTCGAAATTGACGACATGCGAGACCCCCTCGACATCGATCCCGCGGGCGGCGATGTCGGTGGCGACGAGGACGCGCGCATCGCCGCTGCGAAACGCGGCGAGTGCCCGCTCGCGCTGCGGCTGGGACTTATTGCCGTGGATCGCGGCTGCGGCGATGCCGCTGCCGTCGAGATGGCGGACCACGCGATCGGCGCCGTGCTTGGTGCGGGTGAAGACGAGCACGCGCTCAAATGCCGGATCGCGCAGGAAGCTGGTCAGCACGCTGCGCTTGCGCTCGCTCGCGACGAACACCACGCTCTGCTCGATGCGCTCGACCGTGGTCGCAGCCGGGGTGACGACGACCTTGATCGGATCAGTCAAATACTGCTCGGCCAGTGCAGCGATCGCTGCCGGCATCGTCGCCGAAAACAGCAGGGTCTGACGCTGCCGCGGCAACATCTTAACGATGCGCCGCAACGCCGGAATAAACCCGAGGTCGAGCATCCGGTCGGCCTCGTCGAGCACCAGCACCTCGACAGCGGCCAGGGTCAGCGAGCCGCTATCGGCCAGATCGAGGAGCCGGCCGGGGGTCGCGACCAGGATATCGACGCCGCGGGCCAGTTGCTGGCGCTGCCGCCCGATCGCGACGCCGCCGAACACCACCGCGATCGACAGCGGCAGGCCGGCGCCATAGGCGCGAAAACTGTCGGCGATCTGGCTGGCAAGCTCGCGGGTTGGGGCGAGCACGAGAGCATGGCAGGTGCGCGGGGCCGGCCGGCGCCGCTCAACGGACAGACGCTGCAGGATCGGCAGCGCAAAGGCGGCAGTCTTGCCGGTTCCGGTCTGGGCGATGCCGCAGAGATCGCGACCGCTCATTACCGGCGGGATCGCCTGTGTTTGGATCGGAGTGGGAGTGGAGTAGCCTTCGGTCGAGAGCGCGCCGAGAAGCGGCGCGATGAGTCCAAGCTCGGAAAAATTGGGCAAAGTGGGCGTGACCTTCCGTGTCAATACGCCGAATTGCGCTCAGAGGAGCGCGACGTTCGGATCGGGAGACGACCCGCGCGATTAGGGCTGTCCTGGGAGGGCAGGGGATAAAGGCCGGGCCAGTTCCACCATGCCGGTGGCGCTCACGCAGGCTCGGTCACGCGCCGCTCGGGCACGAACACTGCTGGCGCCAATATGTTGGCGGCAACCTCAGCAATCAAGGGCCGATCGGCGACGGCCTTGAAAATAATGTCGGATCGAAGGTGTTCCCGGCGAGGCCTTGGTCTCGTCACACAAAACGGGGCTCGTTGGCGACGCCGAGCAGATGCTTGCCGACGGTCTCGAAATGGCTGATCCGCCCTTGCAGGTGCTGCGACACGGTGTGGGCGTCGCGGAACCGGCGCCCGAACGGATTACCCTCGAAGATCGCCGTGGTGCCCGCCATTTCGTAAAGCCGGTCGACGACCCGGGTGGCCTGCCGGATCGCGAACGTCCCCGCCGCCCGAATTCGCATCCGCTGATCCATCGTCAGGCCGCCCGCCTCGGTCGCCGCATCCTCGAACTCACGCAAGGTCTGCACCAGATAGGTTCGCGCCGAACGCAGTATCGTGTCGCTTTCGGCGATGGCGACCTGGGTCAGTGCGCTCTCGGCGAGCGGGTTCGGCATGCCCCGCGCGGTCTTGCTGCGCGCCAGATCGACAAACAGGTCGAACATGCCGCGGGCGTTCCCGAGGGCCACGGCGCCAAACCCGGAGGCATAGAGGCTGCCGCCGCCGAAGCAATAGGGCGCCGCCATTTCCTGGCGCGGCGCGTCCGGCCAGCGCATCAGCGTGGTGATCGCGTGCCGTTCGGGCACGAACAGCCCGTCGAGCGAATAGCGGTCGCTGCCGGTGCCGCGCAGGCCGATAACATGCCACACGTCGCTGATCTGCGCCGCAGATTTGGGAAACAGCACGGTCCGCTCGGCCTGCTGCGCGTCTTCGTCGGCGATCGGCTGGCCGTGCTCGTCGATGACCGGGCAGTGCCCGCCGAGCCAGCTCGCGTGATGGCAGCCGCTGCCGAAATCCCACTCGCCGCTGACCCGGTAGCCACCGTCAACCTTGACCGCCTTGGCATAAGGCGTGTTGCCCCACGCCAATGCCGCGCCCGTCGCGCCGAACACTTCAAGCGCCGCCTCGCGGCCAAGATAGACCGACGAAAGCGAGCAGACGTTCATCTGGCACAGGCACCACGCGGTGCTGGCGTCGCCGCGCGCGATCGTCTCGATCAGCTCGATGAACACCGATGGCTTGGTCTCGCCGCCGTGCAGCCATGTCGGCATCAGCACGCGAAACAACCCGGCCCTATGCAATGCGGCGACGACGTCGTCGGCCAGCTCGCGGGCCGCCTCGGTGCGCGACGCGGCCTCGGTGAGCAGCGGTATCAGCGCCTCGGCCCGCGCGACATAACCGTCTTGCTCGCCGAGCAACCCGACACTTCCGGACATGGTGATCTCTCCCGCGCTTCTGCCGTCAGTGGCGCGGAAAGTTCAGCTCGACCATCACGTTGTTGTTGTCGGGAAAGAACAGCTGGTCGATCGGCGGGCTCGGAATGTGGTTTTCGCGGTATTTGATGCCCTTGCGGTCGAGGGTTGCCTTGACCCCCGGGAAATCGGAGGCGAGAAACGCGAAATGGTCGAACGGCCCGGTGTCGTTCGATTTTCCGCCGCCGATCGCGTTGCTCCGCGGCACCAGATGAACCACCGGGGTGTCGCCGCAATAAAGCCAGTACCCGGGGAAATCGAGGTTCGGGCGAAAGCCGACCGCCAGTCCCAGAACGTCGCGATAGAAATCGCGTGTCGCTTCCAGGTCGTCGGTCTGAACCGTCACGTGATGCAGCGCGTCGAGTGCCATGTTCTTCTCCTGTCAGCGCGATCAGACGCCAAAGATTGCCTTGCGCACGTTCACCTGCTCGCCGTCACCGGCCTCGGCGGGGTCCGGCGCGCCCGACGGCCCGACCGCTTCCTTGACAGTGAGCGGCGTGTCGCGGATTTCCCAGTAGCGGCCGTGGCCCGAAATGCCGATCCCGCCGCCAGCGTCGTCGGCGTACCAGCCGTCGCGCAGCTCGACGATTTCGAGGCCCTGCTCGCGCAGCGCCCCCATCGTTTCGGCCTCGCCGACACAAAAATAATCGGTCTTGCCGGCACCGTTGGGGACGATCGACGGCGTCTTGCGGGTCGCCTTGACCGCGACCCCCGGCGCGCCCGGCGCGTCGCCTGTGCCACGAACGATGAACATCATGCACTTGCCCCACGGTCGATAAAGCGCGCGACGCGCTCGACAAAGGCGCGCGGCTGTTCCAGCTCGGGGTGGTGCCCGGCGCGGTCGATCATCTCGAACTGTGCTCCAGGAACGAGGCCGGCATAGGCGCGGCCGTAATCAGGGGTCACGATGCGGTCGCCTGCGCCCCACAGCACCAGCGTCGGCACCGAGATCCGGTGCAGCCAGTGCCTGAGCTGCGGGTTGTACATATGCGGCCGCCACGCGTAGAGGCATAGCGAATCCCAGTTGCGGGCCAGCGTCATCATCTCTTCGTCGCTCATCGCGTCGCCGATCGCGGCGTGCCAGCCGATGCCATAGCAGCCCGGCGGGCGGGCGGCGGGGTCGTGCCAGGCCCGGCGGTTGAGCTCGGCCGGGTTGGTGTTGAAGAGGTGCGGGAAGTCGCGGTGCTCGCGCCCGGCAAGCTTGACGCCGAACGGGTCGACAAGGATCAGCCGGTCGAGCTTGGGATGGCTGCTGACCGCCAGCTCGGCGGCGAGCCAGCCGCCGAACGAAAACCCGATCAGCGTCACCCGGTTCGCCGGCAGCGCATCGAGCACGCTATGATAAAGGTGCACGAGGTCGTACATCGTGTCGCAATCGCCGGGATCGGGTGATTTGCCAAAGCCGAGATGCGATGGCGCGACGATCTCGCCATGCTCAGATAGATGACCAAGAAACGGCGACAAGGAGCTGATATTATTGATGCCGTGGAGCATCAGCAAGGTCGGCGCGCCCGGCCGTTTCGCCGCGTGCCGCAGCACTTCGAGATCGAACGGGCCGACCGCCAGCCGTTCAAGCGTCGCAGCCGACGGGCGCTCCAAAACGTCGCTCATTGCGCCGCCGCGGCGGCGCGCCGCGCCTCCCAGGCCGTCTCATCGGCGTCGACGGGCGGCAGGTCCTGCAATTGCGGCAGCACGTATTTCGCCGCACGCTTGAAGCTCGCCTCTGCTTCGGCGTGGGTCACGAGGCCCTGCCGCGTCATCGTGATGATGTGGCAGATGCCGCCGACCCGCTTGCGGAACTCCTTGATCTGCCGTGCGACCGTGTCGGGGTTGCCGGCGAACATCTGGCCCTGGCCGACGAGCACCTCGGCGTCGAGATTTGCAGGGCGCGGGCGGCGCGAAGCGCCGGTGCGCCACGCCGCCGGCGCCATTTCGGGCAGTACCGCGCCCGGCTGGAATTTTGAGAATTGCGGCGCGCTCTTGATGCTGACGGTCAAGAACCAAGCGATCTTCTGGCCGATGCGCAATGCTTCCTCGTCGGTGTCGCCGACATAGGCGAAGGCCATGTACGAAAACCGGTCTTCGCCCGGCGCCGGCAGTCCCGCCACGGCCCGCGCCTGCTTGTAGGAATCGAACGCCTGCCGAGTGCGGTCATAGCCACCGAACAACAGCGTGTTGACGATGTTGCGGCGGCCGAGCTCGGCGCAGGTTGGCAGGTCGCTCGTCGCCGCCCAGAACTCCGGCCGCGGCTGCTGATAGGGGCGCGGCCAGATGTTGACATGCGGGTGGGTGAAGAACTTGCCCTCCCAGCTGAATGGCCCGTCTTGCGTGGTCAGCGATTTTTCGATCAGGTCGATCGCCTCCCACTCGCGCTCGCGGATGCGCATCGGGTTGGCATCGCCCGACACCATCTCGGTCGCGCCCGATTTGACGAACCCGATCTCGAGCCGGCCCTTCGACAGGATGTCGATCGTCGCGTATTCCTCGGCGATCCGCACCGGGTCGGGCCGCACCGTGATCAGCGTGCCGAGCGACAGGATGCGGACGTTCTTGGTGATATTGGCGACAATGCCGGTGATGACGGGGCTCGCCGCCCACAAATTGTTAATGCCGGAATGGTGCTCGTTGGTGACGATGTTGATGCCGATGTCGTCGCACAGCCGGTATTCGTCGAAGATCTCGTCGTAAAGCCGAGCCGCGATCGTCGGGTCGCAATATTGGTTCGGCAGGCTGGCGCGCACCGACTCGGCCTGTTCCAGTACCTCGTTCGGCACGAACGGGTACGGGTTCTCGCAATGGTTCCAGAGCTCCATCGACTCTCCTCCGGCGCACCGGCCCGCGGATGAATCATGGCGGGTGGCCGCGCCCTTTGGATCACAGCACCATATATTTTATGCGCCATCAAGGCAGAGAAATATATTTTCTTGATTATACGTTGCTGCTAGCGTGAGGCAGAAAACCGCTCCGGACGCCCGATGGACGCGCCGCACACCCTCGCCACGTCGATCTATGCGCGGCTGCGCCGCGACATCCTGCGCGGCGTGTTTCGCCCGGGCGAGCGGCTGCGCATCGACGGGTTGTGCGAGCGCTATGAGATCGGGGCGACGCCGCTGCGCGAGGCGCTCAACCGCCTGTCGGCCGAGGAGCTGGTCAACCGCGAAGAACAGCGCGGCTTTCGCGTCGCGCCGGTGAGCCTGTCCGATCTCGCCGAGCTTACCAAGACCCTGTGCTGGATCACCGAGCTGGCGCTGCGCGAGTCGATCGGCAATGGCGACGCAGCGTGGGAGGAGGCGGTCGTGCTGGCGGCGCATCGGCTGTCGCGCGTGCCGCGCGAGGGCGAGGAAGGCTACGCCTCGTTCAATCCGGAATGGGAAGAGCGGCATCGCGCGTTTCATCTGGCGCTGATCGCGGCGTGCGGCTCGCGTTGGCTGATCGACTTTTATGCGATGCTGATGGACCGCAACACCCGGTACCGCTATCTCGCGTTTGCCGACGGCTCCGAGCCGCGCGACGTCGAAGGCGAGCATCAGGCGATCCTCGACGCGGTCCTGTCGCGCGACCCCGACCGTGCCGTCTCCGCGGCCAACGCCCATCTGCGCCGGACCACCGACAGCGTCGTCGCCCGCGAAGGCGAGCTTCCCGGCATCGCCCGGGTCGCCTGACGGCGGCCGCCCGCTCCCGCCGGCAGCACCATCCGGCGGGCGGGGCTATCGGAACGCGTAGCCCGGCTTGAACCCGATCAGCTTGAAGAACTTCGCCACCGGGCAGAAGCCGGTGATGCTGGCCTGGATCAGGTTCGCCCCGACGAAAAAGGTCAGCAACAGCCACCACGGGCTTACCAGCCAGGTCAAGAGCGCGCTCAGCAGCACGACGACGCCGGCGAAAAACAGCACTGCGCGATCGATCGACACGGTCATCTCCTTTTTGCTTGCGGGCGGCTCACGATGGTTGGGCCGCAAGGTGCGCGCGCGCCCAGTGCACGATCGCGTCGGCGTCCATCGCCCCCGCGGTCTGTCCTAGCACCCGGCCCTTGTGCAGCAGGAACATCGCCGGGATGCCGCGCACGTTGAGCCGGCTGCAGGTCTGCGGCGCGGCATCGGCGTTGAGCTTCAACAGGCGGATGCGCGGTTCGAGCACCGCCGCCGCGCGCTCGAAGTGCGGCGCCATCGACCGGCACGGGCCGCACCACGGCGCCCAGATGTCGACCAGCACCGGAATGTCGTTGTCCGCAACGTGGCGCTCAAACCCAGCCTCGTCGACCGCGACCGGGAGCGCCTCGAACAGCCCGCGGTGACACCTGCCGCAGCGTGCCGCCGTGGCGGGCCGGTCCTCCGGCACCCGGTTTATTGCGCCGCAATGCGGGCAGACCACATGGGCAATATCGGCCATCTCATAACCTCAACCGGCTTTCTTCAGCTTGTGCAGGTCGAGCCGGCGCAGCCCGAAGCTTTCGTAAAACGGTTCGCTGATGCGCCGGTGCGCACCTTGCGCAAGAACTATTTCTCGAATGCGACCTTTGCGAGGTGCACCCATTTCCCTTTCCCGACCAGTTGACGCTTCCGGCCGCAGTTGCGGGACGAGCTCATAGCTCATCAGGGTGCTGCCTAATCCGGCGCCAAGCACGACGATCTCGGCCATGTGCTGTCTCCTGCTGGGCACAGCCGCCGGCGTCCAAGCGACAGTTGGCATTGCTGGCTCTTGAAGCGCAGCATCGTTGTACGCGCCGGGTGGCGCCTTGATCTGGGTCAATGTGACAAGCCGCGATCCGGTGTCGATTGCTGGCGAGAAGCGGCGGATGGCGCTAGTCATCTCGTGGGCGATCCAGGATGCGCCGCCGGCTCGTAGTTCTGACCCTCGCGTTGATCTGTGCCGCCGGCCCGAGCACCCGCGCGCAGGCGACGTTTACCGTCCACCTCGCCGACACCACCGACGAGAAGGCCGTCTTTGCCACGGTCGAGAGCCCGTATGTCGTGCCGGCCCGGGCGCGCATCGACGGCACGATCGCCTCGCTCTCGGTGCACCAGGGCGACGCGGTGAGGGAAGGCCAGGTTATCGCGGTCGTCGCCGACCAGAAGCTGCTGCTGCGGATCGAGGTGCCGCCCGGGCCGCCGGTGCGGGCGACGCTGCTTGCCGAGATCTACGGTCCGGACGAGAAGACGCGCCTCGCCGTGGCGCAAGAGGTCAAAAAATTGTTCAAATCGGTGCCGTTCATCGTCGACGTCACCGATTCCTACGGTCATCCCCGGCCGCGGCTGCGCATCAGCATCGATCAGGACGATCTCGAATATTTCGGGGTCGAGCAGGATGATCGGCGCGGCGACGATCCTCAGCGACCCGATCTTTCAGGGGCTGGCGATCTCGTTGCTGTTCGGCCTCGCCTCGTCGACCCTGCTGACCGTGCTGGTGATCCCGGTGATCTATGTCGTGTGCGCGACGCCGACAGCGTGCTCGCCGGCTGACGCGCGGCAGCACCGGCACCGCGCCGACCGCCCTCTAGCGCAGCGTTTCGCACACGCGCGGCTCGGTCAGTGCCTGCAGCGGAAAGCGAACCGAGACCGTTGTTCCGGCGCCAAGCGTACTTTCCAACTCCAGCGTTCCGCCGTGCAGCTCCACCAATCCTTTTGCGAACGGAAGTCCGAGGCCGCTGCCCTCGCGCCCCTCTTGCTGTGCATTGGCGGCCTGGGCAAACGGCTGCAGCACGAGCGGCAGTTCCTCGGCACTGATCCCGACGCCCGTGTCGGCGATGCGTATTACGAGATCGGTGCCCTCGACGCCGGCGATTACTTTGATATTGCCCCCTGACAGCGTGAATTTTACTGCATTTGACAGAAGGTTGAAGAGTATTTGGCGAAAACGTACCCGATCGACCAAAAAGGTGGGCAATTTCGGCGCGATGCGACTGCCCAATGTAAGCTTTTCTCGTTCTGCTTTTACTTTCCATATCTTGATGATGTTGCGGATCTCTGACCCAACGTCAATATCCTGCTTTTGGAGTGTGATTTCATGAGCGTCGAGTCGAGCATAGGATAGAATTTCGCCAATGATATCCATCAGGTGCGTCGTGGTGGTGTCAATCCGTTCACAGTAATCGAGGCATTTCCGGTGTTCCGGTGTCCCGCGAACCAGGTTTGCTGTCGCCCCGGCAAACGCCCGGATGGCCATCAGCGGCGAACCCAGCTCGTGGGTAAGATAGGCAAAATAGGCAGACCGGGCGCGCGCCTGCTTTTCGACCAGCTCTTTTTCAATGGTAACTCGGTGGCTCTGTGCGTATGCCCTGTCGCGCTCCGCCGTACGCGCGCGGAGTTGCTGGGCCCCCTCGGCAAGGGCGCGGGCCACGTCGTCGGCCTCCTTGAGCCGCAATCGCGGCCGCTCGACCAGCTCGCCGCGTCCGTGAGCCAGAGCCATGGCTTCCAGCGCGCCGATCGGCTTGGCCAGCCGGCGCGCTTGAATGCGCGCAATCATCAGGCCTAGCAGAATGAGGATAGCAGTGCTTCCAAGAGTTAGTTTCAGTGAGTTCCAGCGCTGCGCTATCAACTCCGACGTCGGTACGGCGATGACCACCGTCCACCCCGATATCGCCGAGCGGCTGAATATGGCAGTGACCGAAACGCCATCGCGGGTGTTTGTCTCAACGACCCCTTCGGTATGGGACCGAATCTGTTGGGCAATTTCTGGATTCGCCTCTCTGCCGAGATATTTGTCCTGGGCCTGGGTGCGCGCCACGATCGACCCGTGATGGTCAACGACCGAGGCTATCCACCCTGGCGGAAGGTGTTCCTGGTTCAGGATCTCCCAAAGTCGCTCAGGATATAGAGCGACGTTGAGAATATAGGTCATCTGACCTTTGACGAAGACCGGCTGGTAGACCGATATCAGCGGCTGGTGACGCACCGTGCCGTTATGGAGGTCGGAAATCGCCGGCTTCCGGGTGGCGAAAACCTGCTGGATCAGGTCCAGGTTGCTGGTGACCGGCAGCGGCTCTCCATAGGGCACGAGCACGTTGAGTGCCTGTTGGCCCGATTTGGTGGTGAGAATCACATTGCTGGCAACACCCGACCGCACCATCTCGATCGCCTGGCTGTAAAAGGCGCGCAGATCGCCGGTCTGAAGGTCCGGTGATTTCGACATGACCAGCGCCGCCGTCTGTGCGTTTGCCAGATCGCGGTCGACGGCCATCATAAGGGCTCGGGCGGTGGTGCTTACGTCGCGCTGGATGGATGTGCGGGCATCGGATTGCACCTGGTAAAGCAAGCCGGCGGTCGCCAGCAATACGGGCAGGATGGCAACCAGTACCAAGCGCGCGAGCGACGCACGGATCGTGGTCAAGCGTCGTGGTTTTGCTAGAGCCATGACACTATCCTAGCAGTCGGGTGCGGAACAAGCGCGTTGATCTGTATCGACCAGCCGTAACATAACTACCCGGCACTGTGAATGTTCGTTTCACGCACACATTCCAAAGCTTTATCGCGCGATTGGCTTCGAACCGGCAATTCCTTGCGGGCGCTGCGTTCGAGTGGCGAGCAAAGCCCTTCACCTACCGTGATATGGCCCACGGTGCGGCGCTGAAGCACAATGCCATCGAGCCCGCAAGCAGCCGATGCTTCACGGTACGACAGGAGATTTAAGGAGCCCTAAACCGCACCGATTATTTCGGCGCATTCAAAGTTGCGGCGTCGCCGACCTAACCGGCGCGGCATTACGGTAATCGCAAATAAGCACGTGATTTCCGGGGGATATCGACAAGTGCCAATTCGCGCAAAATCTTGTATAATATAATGTGCTAGGGAGCGGCCCCGGCGCGATCTCATCTTCGAGGCGAAATGATGGCGCGCGCACAACTACCGCAAATGCCCGACTTCGCGGCACTCGAAACCGAAGCGACCAAATTCGCCGATCGGCAGACCATGATCCTGGCGCTGATTGGCAACCTGGTGTTCAGTTGGGCGAACAACGAGAGCATGTTCATCTATATTCTGATGATCCTGCTCGACAGCGATGAGGCGACCGCCGCTATCGTGTTTGCCACGCTGAACACGACGCGGGCTCGCATCGACCTGATACAGCGCCTGGCGAGCGTGAAGGTAACCGAACCCGAAATCGCTCGCACCCTCACGGCATTGATCAAGCAGTTCAACACCTGCACCCGACTGCGCAACGAATTCAATCATTGCATGTACGTGGTGAACGAGCATGGTGAGATCACACATCTGCAATCGATGCGCCTTGAGGAAGGGCGCGGCCAGCTGAGGTTCGGCGTTACGCGGAAGCTCGATGGCGACGCCATTCAGCAAATTATTCAATTGATTGAGCGGTTGAAGACGCTCAACCGGGATATCTGGGCGTTCCTGCCGCGCCTGCAGGCTAGCATCGGCAGTGCCGCAGCGGGCGGGGGGGCAGCCGGCGCGAATTAGCCATCTGGCGCGAATTAGCCATCTGGTGCGAATTAGACCGACGATATCCAGCCTTGCGAGGCGGCATAGCGCACCAGCTGGGTGCGCGTTTTCATGTCGAGCTTCTCGCAGGCTCGCGCCTTGTAGGTCTCGACCGATTTCGCCGTGACACCCAGCTGCCCGGCGATCTCTTTCGCCGTGTAGCCGAGCGCGATCAACCGCACGACATCGGCTTCGCGTTCGGTCAGCGCGGCGCCTCCCGCTTCGGCAGACTCGCCGGCAGCCGTCGGCCCTCCCCGCGCGACCAGCAGTTGGGCGGCGATCGTGGGGTCGATGTAAACGCCACCCTCAGAGGCGGCGCGAATTGCCTGCAGCAGGTGATCGCCATGCGAGCGCTTCGACACGTACGCCTTGGCACCCGCTTCGAGCGCCTTTCGCACATAGGCCCGCTCTTCGTGCATCGTCAGTACGACGATGGCGGTCAACGGCACCTCTTTGGCCAGGCGCTGCGCCACCTGCAGTCCGCTCATATCGCCGAGCGCAAGATCGATGACGGTGACGTCGGGGCTCAGCTCGGTGGCGAGCTTGAGGCCGCGTGCGCCATTGGTCTCCATGCCGACCAGCAGCATGTCTTCCCGTGCTTCGATCAGGGCTCGGACGGCTTCATGGACGAGTGCGTGATCGTCGATTGCGACGACCCTGATCGGCGGTTTGCGTATCGCCATCGTTAACCTTCCTAAAGTGCGTTACCGGCCTATTCGTTCATATTCATTCAACTGTTCCGCGATCCGGAGTGCTCATCCCGGATTGCTCATCCCCGGATTGCTCATAGCGTATTGCCTAAAGGGTTACGGGATTCCCCTCAATCCGGATAGGGAAGTTCAGTTTTCGGTCCGGGCCGTGCGAGATTCCGGTTGCGTGTTGCCACCGGCGGTTGCCGCCACGCCAGGATCGCCGTGCCAAAGCCGCGCGACGAGATGATGTCCAGGCTCCCGCCGATGCTGCGCAGCCGCCGCCGCATACCGACGAGCCCCAACCTTCCGTCACGGTTCGCGCCGTCTCGGGCTTCGAGATCGAACCCTGGGCCGCGGTCCTCGATCTTCAGATATTTCCAGCCCGCCGCGTCAAACTGCAGCGTGACCGAAACCTTCGGCGTATCTACGGCGTGTTTCACGACATTTGTCAGCGCCTCCTGGGTGACGCGGTAGAGCGCGAGTTCGACCGCGGGCTCAAGCCGTATCTCCGGGCGGTTGCAGCGAAACTCGGTCGCAAAACCCGCAACCTCGGCCCAATGTTCGAGCAAGGCGGCGATAGCATGGGACAGACCGGCGTGATCGAGAAGGGCAGGGCGGCCGATCAGCGCGACCCGCTTGCACTCCTGTCCCAGCTGATGTAGGTCGCACCGCATCTTTTCGATTACCGCATGGCCCTCGGGCGCGCTGATGTGCCGGTCGAGCATATTCAGGCGCAGAAACAGCGCGGCTATAAATTGCCCGGTATGATCGTGCACCTCCTGCGCCAGTTCGTGCTTAAGCTCCCGGATGGCCTTTGCCGCTAACCGCGTGCCTTTCTTCGCTGTCTTTTCCGCGTCGGTGCAATGTGAACGGGCGTCAGTCGCTTCCAAGTTGATGGCAGCGTTCGCCCGTACTCGCAGTTCCGCGCGCTCCCTTACCATGGGTTTCATGCGGCGTCCTTTCCTATGCTTCGGAGACGAGCAAAGGCGTGCGCTTGATACAATTTTTACGGGATTATAGGGAAATATTCCTAAATCTCAATTCGCATTTTCCGGATATTGTAGGGAATTTCCGGACTACCGGTTCCTAATTCCGCGATGGCGGCGAACGCTCGACTTGGGGTTTGGTAAGCCCGTTTCCCCGGCATCCCCCATTCACTGGCCGGCGGAACCGGCTCCCCCGGGTCGCTGTAGCGCAGACGCAGAAGATTTGCGTTGTGGCTCTCCTAGGGCGCCGTCCTTAACCCCTGGTTGGAGAACTACAATGCCAGATGTCCATAACGATCCGAGCAGCAGCCACTCGAGCTCCGGCTCGCTCTCAGGTTCGGGTTCGGGCGCTCTGTCCGGTTCGGGCTCGCTCTCCGGGGCAGGCTCGCTCGCCGGCTCGGGTGCGCTGGCCGGTGCCGGTGCCCTGTCGGGTTCCGAGGCGATTTCGGCCGCGATCGCTGCGGTTTGCGTCGACGTCAACGTCAACGTGGACCTGAGCGCCAGCGGGAATCTGGGCGGCGACAACCATTCGTGGAATGGTCTGGTCGATAACACCCATGCGCACCTTGATGCTGGCGCGAACCTGTTTACGCCAGTCTTCGATCCGATCCAGACCACCGACACCGGCGGGCACAACTTTGCTCTCGATCAGGTCAACAACCTGGTCGCGAACAACGACGCGTCCCACAACAGCGTGTCGCTGTCGGCCGGGGCCTACGGGGACGCGGGCGTACCGTCATCGGGCGCGTTGGTCAGCCTCAATGCAGGCGGTGGTATTGGCGACAGCGCCACGCATGCCGAGGGTGCGGCCACGACGGCCACGTCGACCAACTCGATTACCATGAGCGCATTCTCGCAGAGCATCGTGCTCGGCGCGAATATTCAGTTCAACAGCCTGACGCTCAACAACGTCGGCGGCGACTCGGTGAGCGCGGTCGGCGGCCATGCGGCCGATCACATCGCGCACTAGCTAGCTAAGCACTTCGGGTACGGCCCGCGCGGATTTTTCCGCGCGGGCCACCCCCCGCGAGTTGGTTAACAGGGAGAAGGAACGACGGCCGATCCCCCATAGTTAACATTCGGCCAAAGTTCTTAAATATGTTCGTTAAAGAATCGTTAAATGGTTAAAAAACCGCGGTAAAGCGGTGTGGCAAGTCCTGCCCAGGTCCTTGGAGGAATGTCGCATGCCCCCCGGCGGCGTCCAGGAAATTATCACGTATTTTGCCGGCATGATGCAGTTGTTCGAGGAGCCGACCCGCGATTGGTTTCACCTGCTGTACCCTGCAGAGCCTATGTATGTCGGATCGGATCTGGTACCGATCGGCGTCAACCCTGGCGGCATTCCGGGCGGCGCGGACCAGACAGTATCGTTCTCCACCTCGCTCGCGATAGTCGACGAAGCGCCCTTCCATTTCCTGCGGATGGGTCACTATCACGTGACCACGTCGGCGATGAATATAACCACGATCTACATTTACCAATACCAGGCCGACCAGGTTCAAATCGACAAGTGGCCATTTTATCCCCATATCACGGGGACCCAGCCGCCGATAACGCCATTCGCGGAAAACGTAGCGGTTGATCAGACCAACAAGGCGGTCGCGGATCAGCTGGTCGGACTCCAGTCGGATAACCCCTCGGCCCAGGCGACGGAGCTGTTCCACCCGGCGTCGCAGGTTGAGCACATGGTCGGGGTGGCGCAAGCGCTGATCCCGGACGGGTTCGACGTACTCAACAACTATCAGACCGACGGGCAGATCCTGACCACGAGCACGATCGATCCGTTGGGGCTCGTCAATGGGCATGACGCGTTTCTGACGACCCAGATCACGCTCCCGCCGGCGCTGCCGTTCGGCGAATACGTAAACGGGGTCTATGACGCGAACTTTTCCACACCTTTTCCACAATTCGACCTGCCGACGGTGCCCGGCTTTGCCCCCGCCGATGGCGTGACCATTACCAATGGCTGGTTGAACCCGGGCGTCGAGGTCATCGCCGGAAGCAACGCGCAACAAAACATTGCAGGCATTCTGGACGCCAACGCCCAGCACGATTCGTTGATCGTGCTCGGCAACTCGTACTCGACGGACGCGATCTTTCAGACCAACATCCTGCACGACGTGACCAGCATCACGACCGCCGCGCCGGATGCGCTCTCGAGCATCCTCAATGCCGACAACCACCTCAACAATTTCGCGAGCTTCATCAACGGTGACTCGCTGCTGGTGAGCTCGGGCAGCTCGAACAGTACGCCCCTCACCAATACCTCGTGGCATGTCGACGTCGTCAACGGTGATTTCTACAACGTCAACATGGTGTCGCAGCTTAACGTGCTGGATGCCGGCAGCGTCAGCTTTCAGACGACGCAGAGCAGCTTCTATGAAGCCATCACCGGCGCGAACCAGCAGGTGAACCAGTTCTTCCTGAGCGCGACCGCCCCGGCTTTCGACATGGTCATTGTTCTCGGCAATTATCAAAACGCGAACATCATCGACCAGACCAACGTCGCCCTGAACGACAGCATCATCCAGGCCGTTCTCGGGGGCGATCACAGTACGTTGTCGGTCTCGAGCGGCGGCAATACGCTGGCCAACGAGGCGAGCATTACGGCGTTCCCCAACAATATACAGGGGCTGTCGGCCCAGCAGACAGCGGAAGCGCACGACGCTAACAACGGCTTCAATGCCGACATTGCCGGCCTCGCGCCGGCGGTGGGCCAGCCCAACGTGCTGTTCGTCACGGGGAATTATTACGACATCAACCTCGTGTCGCAGACCAATGTGCTCTCCGACCCGAACATCGCGCTGCAGCTGATGGGCGGCAATAGCGGGCCTGGTACGGCAAGCGAGACGATTTCGACCGGCGGCAACCAGGCGGTCAACATTGCGCAGATTATCGACGTCAATACGTTGGGCACGCAATTCCTCGCCGGCGCGCACTACTCAGACTCGATGCTGGTCCAGGCAAACATCCTCGAAAACGCCAGCACGATCACGACGGCCGACCCACATGCGCTGGTCAGTGAAGTGATCGCGTTCCTCGGCCACGATGCACCGATGGTCGTCGCTCCGATAGCCGATACGCCAGGGGTCGCGACGGCGATGCATCACGACCCGATTGCCGGCGTCATGAGCTGAATCTCGCCGGCGCACACAATCATGCAACAGGGGTAAAGAACATGGCGATACGGTCAAGGCGGCCGAAGACGGCTGCTACCTTGGAGACCGCGGCGCAAAACGGCGTTCCGGATGGATCGCCGGTGGGCTCGGCCGTACCGGGGATCGCGAAGTCGAGCGTCAGCTATGGCCGCCGGTTCGGCATGCGCTCCAAGTCAGCGCAAGGAGGGGTCGCAAACCCCAGTCCGACAGCCGCCGAAGTGCGCCCGCCCCAGCTGCATCAGCGGCGTCGAGACCACGATTTCCGCGAGGTCCTGACGACGGGGTTGGCCCCCGCTCGTCGTGGCCTCATGGTCGTGGCGTTCTTCTCGTTCTGGGTGAATTTGCTGATCCTCGGGGTCCCGATCTACCTGTTCAACATTTCCGACCGGGTCCTGACCAGCCGCAGCTTTGATACGCTGTATATGCTGACGATCGTCATCGTCGGCGGCATTCTCAGCCACGTGGTGCTCGACATGGTGCGCCGCATGATGCTGATGCGCATCGCCGTCGACGTCGAAACGCGACTGGGACCGCCTGTTGTCAGCGCCGCCGCACGCGCATCGCAGAACGGCTCGAGCCAGGAGTTCCAGGTTCTCGGCGACCTGCAGCAGGTTCGGAACTTCATTACCGGCCCGGTGCTGCTGACCATGCTCGACACGCCGGTTGCGCCGATCTACCTGCTGACCGTCTTTCTGATCCATCCGGATCTCGGCTGGATCGTTGCGACGACGGGTGCACTTTTGCTCGTGTTCGCATTTGTGAACCAGAAGCTGACGGCCATGCCGTTTGCACGGGCCTCGGCATTCAGCACCCGGGCGAACCTGCAAGCCGATGCGATGGCCCGCAACGCCGGTGTCATGAACGCGATGGGCATGGTGCCGGAAGGTGTCGTGCTGTGGGGACGCGAGACCATTCAATCCTTAAAGGCGCAGATCTCGGCGCAGAACCGCAACGCGGTGATCTCCTCGCTGTCGAAATTCGTGCGCCTCTGTACGCAGATCGCCATTCTCGGCTGGGGCACTGTCCTCGCGCTCGACGGCAAGTTGACGGGCGGCATGATGATCGCCGCCTCGATCGTCGGCAGCCGCGCCCTCGCGCCGATCGAAGGCTCGATCGACGGCTGGCGCAGCTTCGTCCAGGCCCGGATGGCCTACAACCGCGTCAAAATGCTGTTGCAGAACTCGGCGCTGAACCTGGATCGCCTGCGGGTGCCGCGCCCAATTGGCCGCCTGGATGTCGAGCGCATCCTTTACGTGCCGCCGCCAGAGAAGCGGGTGATCCTGAATGGCGTCAGCCTGCATCTTGACCCCGGTGAGTCGCTGGCCATTGTCGGCGCCTCGGGCAGCGGAAAATCCACGCTGGCCCGAATGCTGGTGGGGTCGATATCGCCGACCGCCGGGAGCGTGCGGCTCGACCTGATGGAGCTGCGTAACTGGGACCCGCTGCAACTCGGCGAGAACATCGGCTACCTGCCGCAAGACGTGCAGCTGTTCCCGGCCACGATCAAAGCGAATATCGGCCGCATGCGGATGGACGCGACCGACGAGGCGATCTTCGACGCCGCCGAGATGGCCGAAGTTCATGACTTGATCTCCAGCTTTGCTCAGGGTTACGAGACCATGGTGGCGATGGACGGCAGCCCATTGTCGGGTGGCCAAAAACAGCGCATCGCCCTTGCTCGAGCGTTCTTTAACAATCCGCGCCTCGTGGTCCTGGATGAGCCCAATTCAAATCTCGACCCGCCGGGTGAAGCTGCGCTCGCGCGTTGCCTCGCGCGGGCCAAGGCAAGGGGGATCACCGTGGTGGCCATCACCCAGCGCACCACCCTGTTGAGCAGTGTCGACAAGATCATGCTGCTGAACAACGGGACTGTGCAGGCGGTCGGAAACCGGCAGGACATCCTCCCCGCGCTCACCCAACGGATCGAGGCTGAGGCGCAGCGGAACGCTGTCAATTCGGGCGCGGCTCCGGCATAGGCCGCGCCGTTCTCACCGTCACCCCCTTCGCCGCACACACGACGGAAACCGGAGTCCCCAACCATGCAGTCCCTTGTTCAGTCGCGCGAATGGGAAATCGACATCCCGCGCACCACCAACCGGTGGGGGACATTCGGCTTTGTGTTCATCACGATAACGCTGCTCGGCTTCGGCGTGTGGGCAAATATGGCGATGATTGCCGGGGCGATTATCGCCCCCGGCAGTTTTGTCACAACCGGAGACAACAAGACGATCCAGCACCTCGAAGGTGGCGTGATCCGCGAGATCGACGTCAAGGAAGGTGACATAGTCCAGCCTGGCCAGGTGCTGATGGTGCTCGATGACACGGTGGCCAAAGCCGAGATGCGTCGATTGACCCTTCGTTACGCGAGGCTCAAGGCTGTCGGGGTTCGCTTGAAAGGTGAAGCGCAACAAGCCACCCAGATGAGTTTCCCGTACGATCTCTGGGCCGACGCCCGCGACCCGGATATTGCGGGGATGCTGAACCAGGAGATGATGACCTTCAGGGCGCACCAAAAAAATATGAACAGTGATCTGGCGGTTCTGCAAGGCGGGATCGCCGCTCTCGACGAGCGCATCAAGGGCACGAACCTGCAGATAAGCTCAGTTCAGGAGCAGCTGGATCTCCTTAAACAAGAGCTGCATTCCAAGCGGTCGCTGCTCTCAAGCGGTCTCATTCGGCTGCCCGAAGTCCTCGCGGTGGAGCGTGCGGTGGCCAATGCCAAGGGAGAGTTGGGTCGGCTGCAAGGAGATAACGGCAACGCACGGGAGCAGATCGCGCGCACTCAGCAGCAGATGCAGGCGGTTCGCAACAACGCGGTGAAGAACGCTGTCGACGAACTGCACCAGGTCGGCTCGGATCTTGACGACACGCGCGAACGCATCCGTGCGGCTTCGGACATCCTGCAGCGGGAAAAGATACGCGCCCCGGTAAGGGGGATCGTCGTGAGGCTGGCCTACCACACCACCGGCGGCGTTGTGGCCTCCGGCAGAGAAATCATGCAGATCGTACCAATTCAGGATGATCTGTTGATCGAGGCCCACATCCGCCCGCAGGATATCGAGTATGTGAAGGATGGGCAGAGCGCCACGATCCGGCTAACCGCTTTAAACCAGCGGTCGACCCCGATGGTTCACGGGAAGGTCGTCTACGTGTCGGCGGATGCGCTGCCGGAAGACCGGGCCGGCTATACCATTATGGGAGGCGATCACTACGTCGCGCGCATCCGCCTTGACAGGGCGGAGGTGGCAAAGGAAGTGCCCGGCTTTTCACCTACCCCGGGCATGCCCGCCGAGGTCTATATCAAAACGACAGAGCGCACCTTTTTCCAATATTTGTTCAGGCCGATCGAGGACAGCATGTCTCGCGCATTCCGCGAACCGTAATACTACGCCGCATTTAACATCGGGCCGCGTGTATTGGCAATGGACCCCCGGAAAGACACCGCCGCCCTTGTCGGGTGGCGGTGTCAGAGGAAGGCATCGCGGCCCATAACGCGGTGATACGCAGGCGCGGTTCGCGAGTCGCGATGAATTCTTCTACCAGAAGCGGCGCCGTCGCAGAAAAAACCGGCTATTCCGACGCTGCTTGCCGCAGCGCCAGAATGCTTGCGATGTCAAGTAAAAATGGATATTTTATACAAATTGGCAAATTCAACCGCCGAATATCATATCAAAATGACCTGATATTGGGATATGAGGACTAAATACATATGAGGGTATCTTCGATACTGTCTTTAAAAATAAATGACGGCCATCGAATTTTTCCGGTTGTATTTAGGCAATTTTCGCCCACTTAGAACAGTGTCGGTTAGCACTCGCGATCCGACAGCGCCAAATCTCCTAGAAATTCCGGGGCCGAGGAGGCCACCTATGAAGCTGCGCCCGCTGCAGGACCGTGTCCTGGTCCGCCGTGTCGAGCCGGAGAAACAGACCGCCGGCGGCATCTTTATTCCCGACAACGTGCAGGAAAAGCCGATGGAAGGCGATGTCGTGGCCGTCGGCCCTGGCGTGCGCGACAAGGCCGGCACGCTGCATCCCCTGGGCATCGCGGCTGGCGACCGCGTGCTGTTCGCGAAATGGGCCGGCACCGAGGTCAAGCTCGATGGCGAGGAGCTCATGATCATGCAAGAAGGCGACATCATGGGCGTGGTCGATCACCCCGTCGCCGCCAAGAAAGCCGCCTAACCGACTCCGCTTAACCCAAAGGAATACCCGACATGGCAGCCAAGGACATCAGGTTTGACGGCGACGCGCGCGATCGCATGCTGCGTGGTATCGATATTCTCGCCAACACGGTCAAGGTCACGCTCGGCCCCAAGGGGCGCAACGTCCTGCTCGACAAATCCTACGGCGCACCGCGCCTCACCAAGGACGGCGTCACCGTCGCCAAGGAGATCGAGCTTTCCGACAAGTTCGAGAATATGGGTGCGCAACTGGTCAAGGAGGTCGCCGCCCGGACCAGCGACCAGGCCGGCGACGGCACCACCACTGCGACCGTGCTGGCCCAGGCGATCGTGCGCGAGGGGGCAAAGGCGGTTGCTGCCGGGATGAACCCGATGGATTTGAAGCGCGGCATCGACCTGGCCGTCGAGTCCGTCGTCGCCGAGATCAAGAGGGTCTCGAAAAAGGTCTCGACCAACGCGGAAATCGCACAGGTCGGAACGATCTCGGCCAACGACGATCGCGAAATCGGCGAGATGATTGCCAGCGCGATGCAGAAGGTCGGCAACGAGGGCGTGATCACGGTCGAGGAGGCGAAGGGCCTTGAGACCGAGCTCGACGTGGTCGAGGGCATGCAGTTCGATCGCGGCTATCTATCGCCGTATTTCGTCACCAACGCCGAAAAGATGATCTGTGAATACGAAAACCCGCATGTCCTGCTTTTCGAAAAAAAGCTGTCAGGTCTCCAGGTAATCCTGCCGTTGCTCGAAGCGGTGGTGCAGAGCGGTAATCCGCTGTTGATCGTGGCCGAGGACATCGAGGGCGAGGCATTGGCGACGTTGGTCGTCAATAAATTGCGCGGCGGACTCAAGGTGGCTGCGGTCAAGGCGCCAGGGTTTGGCGATCGCCGTAAATCGATGCTCGAAGACCTTGCCATTCTCACCGGCGGCCAGGTGATCAGCGAAGATCTCGGCATAAAGCTGGAGAACGTTACGCTCGACATGCTCGGTACGGCAAAGCGGATCGTTCTCGACAAGGACACCACGACCATCATTGGCGGCGCCGGGAAGAAGGCGGACATCGAAGGCCGTTGTACCCAGCTCAGGGCGCAGATCGACGAGACGACCTCGGATTACGACAAGGAGAAATTGCAGGAGCGCTTGGCCAAACTGGCGGGCGGTGTCGCGATCATCCGCGTCGGCGGCGCGACCGAGATCGAGGTCAAGGAACGCAAGGACCGGGTCGATGACGCGATGCATGCAACCCGCGCCGCGGTCGAGGAAGGGGTCGTGCCCGGCGGCGGCGTGACGCTGCTCTATGCCAGCAGGTCGCTTGACCGGCTCAACCCGGAGAACAACGACCAGAAGGTCGGGATCGAGATCGTCCGCAAGGCGCTGCAGGCGCCGGCACGGCAAATCTTTGCCAACGCCGGTGAAGATGGATCGGTCATCGTCGGCAAGCTGTTGGACAAGGGAGATCCCAATTACGGCTTCGACGCCCAGACCGGCAGCTATGTCGACATGGTCAAGGCAGGCATCATCGACCCGACCAAGGTAGTGCGCCTCGCGTTGCAGGGCGCGGCGTCGATCGGTGGCCTGCTCGTCACCACCGAGGTGATGGTCGCCGAGAAGCCGCAGAGTGCAACCCCGTCGATGATGCCGGGCGGTGGCATGGGCATGCCGGGCGGTGGCATGGGCGGCATGGACTACTAGCCGCGCCCGCGGCCGAAGCTGGAAAGGGCAATGCCTTCCCCTTTGGGGGGGAGGGCATCCCTCCGGCGATGGCAGCGACGCGCGCGATCCCGGATTGTCGAGGAGCGACGCGGATGAAGAAGCACCTGCTTGAAGCCGCTGAACGCGGGGATGCGAACGCCCAGTTCAATCTCGGCATCATGTACCAAAACGGATTGGTCGACAGCCGCTACACCATCGAAGGCAGCCGGTCGGAGGCGGTGAGGTGGCTGCTTGCTGCCGCCGAGCAGGGCTTGCCCCGCGCACAGATCAAACTCGCCGAGTTGTACGCGGATGGACCTGACACACCGGAGAACTCGATACAGGCGTGCGCGTGGTTCCTTCTGGCGACGACGGATTTGCGCGGCGCACTTCTCGAAAGCGCCCGGTCCGCCTATCGGCGAGCCGCCTCGCGTCTGACGGCGGCTCAGATCGAAAAGGCCGAGCTGATAGCGCAAGGCTGGAAGCCGAGCCGCCCGGTCATCGCCGACCAGCAGGAGTTAGCCAGCGGAGGACGTGCGTGATCAAAACCTGGATCGTTCCGCCGATCGTGATTCCGATCCTGATCGGTCTGGCCCTGGCGGCGCTCACCACATTCCGCGCGTTCCATTGAGCCCGCCGAAACGAAGATGGAACCCGGACCTTCGGCCTCGTCCGACACCCCAGTGGGCGCCGTAACCGTCATCGCCGACGGCGATGACGCGTGGTCGCTCGCTCGCGACATGATAGAGGTGCACGGAGTCGTCGCGGCCGCCGCCGTAGCGCGGGAAAACGCCCGGGCCGCAGCGCGCGACGGGCAAGTGACGCGGGCGAAGTCCTGGATCAAAGTGCTTGGGGTCATTCAGCAACACCTGTCCGGTGGAGCATCGTCCACTGTGGCGGACGCCCGATAACCAGCACTTAGTGAGAGGCATCAATGCCAGGCGATTATCCGAGCGCCGATTTCGAGATCTCCGACGATGGCGCCGTTCGCCGGGTGATGCATCTTCCGACCGGCATGACGATCGAGACCAATCGCCTGCGTGTCGATCCAATCGCCGTGTCGGCAATGTACAAGCTTCGATATGACGACGCCGTGCAGCGCCCCGGCGAGGTCGCGCAGGCGGCCCTGCGACATCTACGAGTATGGCTGATGCGTCGATACGGGTTCGCCCCCGACCCTGGGTCGACGACGCGGGGGCTGCTGATGGCTCGGTAAGGGGAAGGGCACAGCGAAGCTGACGTCCGCCGGGCGATGCTGGCGCGAGTTGCGCGCGTCCCTCGGCTAAGGCCCGGATATCCCGGCTTTCGGCACTCTGCTATTTCGGGTTGCGGGGGGCTTCAGTCGCTTGGGCAGGGTCGGAAGGCTGGCGGCTGCCGAACGGAAATCTTCCAGTCCCAGCATGTAAACCAGCGCGGCCGCCACGAGGATCAGCCCGATCATCCACGATTTGATCTGGTCGGTCTTGGGTGTGCTACGTCCTGCGGTTCGCGGTTCCGGCGCGCTGTCGCGTCTCGGCAACAGGTCGATCAGGTCGGCGGCAAGGCTTCTGGCCTCCAGAGCCGACTAGACCGAGCCGGGAAGCCGCACGATCAGGCGAGCCAATTGCGCGACCGCCTCTTGCTTGCCTAATGACGAGAGCCGGCCGGCTTCATCCCAGGGATCGAGGCCGAGCCGGGTCAACGCCGAGATCATGCTCAGCGGCATACCGTCGATCTCCGCTCCCACCGCGGCAAAGAGGAAATTGTCGAGGTCGGGGCGCAGCGGCGCGTACATACCGGCGCATAGGTTTTCCTGAACTGTTGGGACCTGGAACGCGCCCTTACGGGCGCGCTGAGGCGCCGCTGATCAGCGGTCTCTCGGGCCCTTTATCGGATTGCGTTCCGGAGCGAGAAGCGTCGCCGCCGGCAGCGATGCTTTCTTTTCGGACTTAGGCTGCTTCGGCTTTTTGGCTTCCCGGTTGGACCTTCTTTGCGCTTTCGCCATCACAAGCTCCTTCGCGTTGATGTCCGTTTGGGGCCTGCGGCCCTAAAGCGTGCCGTCCGCCACGATCGGCTGCGGCCCTTCCCGCGCGGCGCCGGCCCGGTTTGAGTTGTTGATGCGGAAATAGTGTTCCGCGTGCTGATAAAAATTCTCGACGGCGACGCGATCGCCGCTGATCGCTGCCTCCCGCGCGAGGGCAACATAGCGCTCGAAGAGCTGCACGGAATTGCCGCGGATTTTGTTTGCGGGGCTGTTGCCGTCGGGGTCGTAATCGCGCTGCGGCGAATGCCGCTGCTGTGGCGGCTTGTTGCCGTTATAGCGACCGCGAGGTCGCGGATCTGGTGATGGTGTCATAGTGCCTGTGGATAGGGAAGGAGTGATCCGACGCTTTCGACTGAAAGCGCGTCGGACGGTCAGTGTCCGTCGGAAGAATCGCCCGGTGGCGAGGCTTTAGTGCGCAGCGCAGACGATGCCGGGTTACGCCGCCGCGGCGCCGGGATCGGGGGGGCCGCAAGCCTTGCAGCATCCCTGTCGGCAGCTTCCTTGGCGAGCCGAAGCGAGCGCAGGAGCGTGGTTTTGGCGGCCTCGGCTTGCCTGGCATCGGCGGCGGGGGGCTGGACCTTTACGTGTACGTGTTTTGCCATCTCAATCGGGTCCTCGACACCCATCGGCTGGTGCTGTCTGCTGCCGCAGCACCATAATCGGCTTCATAGCCGGCCCACACCCGGCACCATCCACGGACGGTGGGGCTGTTCGGGTGGTGCCACCATCGTATCGAGCGTGTCCGGGACCGCGAGGGCGATCGGCGTGGCTCCGCCCGGTCGATCGTCATCATTGCTGCCCGGCTGATGTGCGATCGACCAACATTTGAAGCCCTGCGCCCTGCTGTCTACCAAGGAGATACGCATTCAAAACTCGCTTTCATGATATTTTCCAATATATGGGGCGAATGACAAATTTTTCAACTGGCCCAAAATTGTTTAGTAATCTCGGTAGATTTACTGAAATTATTTTTCGGGAAACTCAGCGATGAAGAAATCCGATGCAAATTTCCTGTTTTTTTTATGCCTACCGACCGTCGCTCGGCGGGGTTATGCCCCGCGCTGTGGTACTCGGTCACGCAGCGGACTGGCGGATGTTCGATGCCTCGGTCGCCAGCCAGTCCCGTATCGCCCAAGCGGCGTGCCCGCCGAATTTCGCGAGCTGTGCCGTGAGGTCAGGGGCACTTCCGTCTTGGGGCTCTTTGCAGGCCGCTTCGAGCGCACGGGCGGCGTGACTCACGCGCATCGCCCCGATGTTTCCGGCCGCGCCGGCAAGGGTATGCGCCTCGCGTCCCAGGGCGATCCAATCCTCTGTCGAGACGAACTCCTTGCAGCGCACCAACTGCTCGTCGAGTTCACCCAGAAACATCGTCAGCAGCTCCCGGATCTGCGCCGGGTGGAGATGCTGTCTAAGCGCTGCGAGGTATTGCATGTCGAAATCGACGTCTGTGCACGGCTCGTGGCCGAAATCTTCGACGGGGCCCGCGCCCTGGCCAAACTGTCTAGTCCCGAACTGTTCAATCATGGTGAGCAACGCCGCTGAATCGAGCGGTTTGGAGAGATAGCCGTTCATGCCGCTGGCGAGGTATTCCTCGCGGGCGCCGGCCATGGCATGCGCGGTCACGGCGATGATCGGCACCGCGTTGCGGGGCGGGGGCAGACTGCGGATACGGTTCGTTGCCTCGATGCCGTCGAGCACCGGCATCTGCACGTCCATCAGGACAACGTCAAATACCTTGGCCTCCACTGCGGCGACCGCGGCAGCGCCGTTTTCCGCGATTTCGGGGAGGTGTCCTGCCTTTTTCAGCAACATCACGGCCAGTTGCTGATTGATCGTGTTGTCCTCGGCGACGAGCACGCGCAGCGATCGAAAGGCATGCAGCGGCCGCGGGATTTCTGCCGCCTCGGGGGATTTTCCGTCAATCTCGCCGTTGCGCGATAGGGCGCGGCGGCGGATTGCCGGGTCGCTTGCCGGCCGCAGGGGCACGTCGAACCAGAACGTGCTGCCCCTGCCAAGTTTGCTACGGACCCCAATCCGCCCGCCCATCATCTCGACGAGCTGCTTCGAGATCGCGAGCCCGAGCCCGGTTCCGCCGAAGCGGCGCGAGATCGACGTATCGGACTGATGGAATTTCTCGAACAGCGCGGCCGATGCGCTCTCCGACAGGCCGATTCCGGTATCGCTGATTTCAAAGCGTATCCGGCTGTGGCCCTTACGGCGGGCCACACGAGCGGCGACCTTGACCGATACGCCCCCACGCTCGGTGAATTTGACCGCGTTGCCGACGAGATTGAGCAGTATCTGGCGCAGGCGGCCGGGGTCGCCGCAATAGCCCGACCGCACCCGCGGCTCCATCAACACTTGAAGATCGATGCCCTTCTCGCGCGCCGTTGGGGCCAAGAGACGGACCGACGCCTCGACGATTTCAACCAGATCGAAATCGATCACCTCAAGCTGAACCTTGCCCGCCTCGAGCTTGGAAACGTCGAGAACGTCGTTGATCAGGGCGAGCAGGGCCTCGGCGCTGTCGCGTACGGCCGCAGCGCACTGGCGCTGCTCCGCACTGAGCTCGCTCTCGAGCAGCAGGGCGTTCATTCCGAGGATACCGTTCATCGGGGTGCGGATCTCGTGCGACATGTTCGCCAGGAAATCCGACTTGGCCCGGCTCGCGGCTTCGGCCGCGTCGCGCGCCGCAGCAAGGTCGATGGCCATCGCGGTCAAGTCCTCGCGCAGCCGCTCCAATCGCTGCTGCGCGGCCTCGAGATCGCTGACCTTGCGCGTCAGCGCGGCCTCCGCGTTCTTGATCGCGGTGATGTCCGTGCGCAGGCCGACGATGCCGCCATCGCCCGTCCGGCGCTCGATCAGCCGCACCCAGGTGCCATCCCGCAACTGGCGGTCCATCGCCGGGCCGCAGGCGCGGTGCCATGCCATGTTGCGCTGGATCCAGCCTTCGGGATCGTCGCCGACATCGTGGATGCCGCTCGCGACCGCGGCGCGCAGCATCGTTTCGTATCTGGTGCCCGGCTCGAAGTACTCGGTCAAATGAGGATAGCGGTCTCGGTATTTACTGTTGGTTAGCACGTAGCGATCGTCCATATCGAAGAGCACAAAGCCCTCCGAGATCGACTCGATCGCGTCAATCAATTGCTGCCGGGCAGCTTTCAATGCTTCTTCGGACTGCTTGCGCTCGGTGATGTCGGTTCGGATGCCCACAATACCGCCGTCGCGCGTGCGTCGCGCCACGAGCCGTATCCAGCGGCCGTCGCCCAACCGACGCTCGTCGGGCTCGCCGCACGCCCGGTGCCACGCGACGGTGGGGCGGATATAGTCCTCGATATCCTCGTCGCCGATGTTGAGGACGCCGCGCTCGACCGCGGTGCGAGAGATCACCTCGAACGGTTTCCCTGGAACGAGGACGTCTTCCAGCACCGGCCAGAGTTGACGAAAATTTTCGTTCG
>DATLRD010000089.1:0-34849 GCA_035534855.1 Allostellaceae bacterium
GTCGGCATCTCGACCGTGCGGGATTTCGAGGCCGGGCGACGGCAGCCGATCGCGAACAACATCGCGGCCATGCGCCGCGTCATTGAGGGTGCGGGCGTGGAGCTGGTATTCCGCGAGGATGGCAGCGCGAAAGGAATTGCAGCTCGCGACTAAAGCCGTGGCCGTGGTGCCGGGTGCCAAATCCGCTTTGATGGTTTCGGCGGGCGCAGACGTTCGCGCGGTCTCTTGTCTACCGGCCGAAACAGCCAATCCGCTCGTTGATGCGGCGGAAGATTCGTGGCGCGATTCGGATGAGTCATAATGTCGCGGATATAGTCGTACTCAGACACAACTAGCCCTTTCCCCAACAAGCGGGTTGCGAAAAGGCCAGGATTCCGCTAGATACCGCGCTCTAGCTGCTCGGGGTCTTGCGGAATCCTGACCCGAGTTTCCGTCCTTGAGGCGGACTAAACCGCGGGTCGCGTCAACGACCCGCGGTATCTGTATGTGGAAACAGAGCCGAAACGTCAAGCCCGTTCCAAAGTATCCCGACAATACCGCATTAAGCCGTTCGGAAAATTTTCCCTTGGGGACAAGATGCCCCCCCACTTGTGAATCTAATAAGGCTCGCCATTCAAACGGCGTGAACTATAGACGTATCGCGTTGCTTGAGGAAACGTAGCGCCAATTTGGTCCCATCTGCGCCCGAATACCGCCCTCACCGGCCGCGAGAATGTCCGCTTCATCGCCCGGGTCTATGGCGCCGCGGTGCGGGCAGTGACCCGCTATGTCGACGAGTTTGCCGAGCTTGGCACCTATTTCGACATGCCGGTAAACACCTATTCGGCGGGCATGCGAGCCCGGCTCGCCTTCGCCGCGTGCCTCGCGGTCGAGTTCGAGGTCTACCTGATCGACGAGGTTACCGAGATCGGCGACGAGCGCTTTCGCCGCAAATGCGCTGCCGCGTTCCGCGAGCGGCTGGCACGCTCCGACATCATCCTGGTCACCCACAACCGCCACACGATCCGCCAGTATTGCGACCGAGGCGCGGTCCTGGCCGGCGGCGCGCTGACCCTGTGCGACGACGCGACGAGTGCGCTCGACCGCTATCGTCGTGTGCTTGCCGGAGCGGCCGCATGCTGAGCCTGCGGCATCGCGCGGCGCCCGCCACGCCGCTCCGCCCGGTCGCGCCGGTGGCGAAATCGCTGGTGCAGATCCCGGCCGCCAACGCCGTGGCGGCGCCCCGCCTGGTGCACCCTGCGTCGGCACCCGACACCGACCGGCCGAGGCGGCATCTTCATCTGCTGTCGTTTGTGCTGGTCGTGGTGCTGCCGGTCGTCGGCGCCGCGGTCTATTGGCTCGGCGTCGCGGCAGACCAGTACGTCGCCAAATTCCGCTTCACGCTGCGCACCGCCGAGCCGGCGCCGGTGGTGCCGAGCTGGCTCGCCGGCGCCGCTGCAACCGACGGCCGGGCGGGGCTCGAAAGCCGTCTTCTGGTCGATTACGTCCGCAGCCGCGCCGTCGTCGACGATTTGTCGGGCACGCTGGATCTTCGCCGCATCTATGCCAATCCGGCGGCGGACTGGTGGTCGCGGCTCGACGAGCCGGCGCCGATAGAACGACTCGTCGCCTATTGGCGCCACCAGGTCACCGCCAATTACGACCCGTCCGACCAGACCGTGGCGGTGCGGGTCAGGGCGTTCACGCCGCACGACGCGCTGCGCGTTGCACAAGCCGTCGTCGCCGCGTGCCAGCACCTGGTCGATAGCCTGTCATTGCAGGTCCGCCGCGACGCGCTGCGCCAGGCCCGGGCAGACGCCGACAAGGCGAGGCAACGCCTCGCTGCGGTGCTCGCGCAGATCGGCGACCTGCGAGCCCGCGAAGGGCTGATCGACCCGGGCAAGACCGCGGCCGCCAGCGCCGCGCTCGCCGCGCGGGTCCAGCAGGAACTGGTCAGCGCCCATACCCGGCTGTCGACGCTCGAAACCTATATGCGCGACGATTCCCCGACCCTATCGGTGCTGAAGGCCCGCATCCGCTCGCTCGAAAGCCAGCAGAGCGCCCTCGCCCGCGCCGCATCGGCGCCGGCCCCCGGCGGCGACGAAACCCTGTCGCGTGCGCTGGGCTCGTTCGAGGCGCTGGAGAGCGAGCGTAAATTCGCCGAAGACGCCTATCGTCATGCGCTGGTCGGGCTCGACGCGGCGCGGGCAAACGCCGACCGCCAGCACGTCTACGTCGCCAGCTTTGTGCCGCCGCGGCTGCCGGAAGAGCCGCTCTATCCGCGGCGCTGGCGCGCGCTCGGCGTCGTCGCGCTGATCTCCCTGGCCGGATGGGGGATCGGCTGCCTGACACTGCAATCGATCCGAGACCACCTTTAGCCGATGCCGAGGAAGCGTCGCTGAACGTCGGAGAGCGTCCCATGGACACGTTGACGCCGCCCTCTTCTGCCCCGCTTGGCATCGACGGTGCCCCCGCACGGCCCCGCGCCCGCCTCGCGATCGTCTCGACGACCAACAAGCTGTGCGGGATCGCGGCCTATACCGCGGCGCTCGAACGCAACCTGGGCCGCGTCTTCGATCTCACCGTGTTCGATCTCGACCAGTACCTGCTGCGCGGCAGCGGCGCACGCCTGCGACGGCTCGGCGACCGCCACATTGCGGAAATCTGCGTCCTGCTTGGCGGCTTCGATGCGGTAAACCTGCAGCTCGAACACGGTACGCTCGGACGGGCGCCCAAGGATATCTATCGTCGTTTCTGCCAAATCCTTGCGGCCGCGCCGCAGCTTTCGGTCACCTTTCACACCCTGCCGCCGCCGGTTCGCCTGCCGGTGGCCGAATGCGTCACGGCGCTGCTGACCCTTAAATTCCGCCAGGCGCGCCGTGCCCTTGACCACTACCGGCGCGGCCGGGTGCTGGGGCCCAAGCTTGGCCGGCGCCTGCGGCGCGGGCAGCGCGCCAGGCCGATCAGCGCGATCGTCCATACCCGGCGCAATGCGAAGGACGTGCGCCATATTTACGGCCTGGATCACGTCTTCGACCATCCGCTGACGTTTCTCTCTCCGGCAGAGGCAGATGCGGTCCACCGCCGCGCGACGCGCCACCACTTCCCGATCCTCGACCGCGTTCCAGGCGACGCCAAGCTCGTCGGCACGTTCGGCTTCCTGAACGACTACAAAGGCCTGAGCACGGCAATCCGGGCGCTGCACCACCTGCCTGACGACCACCACCTGCTGGTCTTCGGCGGCATTCATCCCAACGAGATCGTGCCGCAGCAACCGATCCACCCCTTCCTTTTAACGCTCTACGACGAGGCGTATATCGACGCCAGCCCGTACGACCGGCTGTCTGCTCCGCGGTCCGACAACGCGCCGCGGCTGAATTTCAATGTCGATCGCGGCCTTGCCGAATTGATCGGGCCGCACCCGCGCGACCTCGCCGCGCGGATTCACTTCATGGGAGCGCTCGCCGACGAGGATTTCCTGGTCGGCATGGCGATCTGCGATGCCGTTGTGTTCCCCTATCTCGAAGTCGGTCAGTCGGCGTCGGGCCCGATCGCGCAGGCGCTGGAACTCGGCTGCCGAATCATCGCCTCGCGCACGCACGCGTTTCTCGGTTTTGCGGATTACCACCCCGACGCCATCGAGTTCTTCGATATCGGCAATTACCTCGAACTCGCCGAGCGGGTCCGGGCCCGCCGGCAGTTTCCGCCCGACGCGGCGCGGCGGCGCTACACGGTCGACACCAACCAGGCGATCTACCTGGCCGCGAGCGGCCGGCTCGCGCCCCGGCGGGTCAATTCTGCGGCGGAGACCAGAATTCCGGTGCCCGCGGGTCAAGTGCGGTGACGACATCGACGAGCACCGGCTCGTCGGCCGCCATCGCATCGGCCAGAGCCGGTCCGATCTGCGACGGATCTTCGACGCGGATGCCGCGAACGCCGAAGCTGCGCGCGACCGCGGTGAAATCGGTCGGGCCAAACCGGATCAGCTCTTCACCACGGCCCGGCCGGTTGCCGGCGGCGCGATGCACGCCGGTAAGGTTCTGACCGAAACCGGAATTGTTGTTGACCACGACAGTGACTGGGATTTTGCAGCGCCGCGCCGATTCCAATTCGGGCAGGTGGTAATAGAACCCGCCGTCGCCGGTAAAGCACACGACCTTGCGTGGCCCTGCGGCGCAGGTCGCACCGAGCGAGGCGGGAAACGCCCAACCGAGCGACCCGGCGGCCCGCAGATAGGTCTGCCCGGCACCATTGAAGTCGATCATCGTGCCGGTCCAGATGCCGGAATAGCCGGTATCGGCGACGAGGATGCCGTCTTGCGGCAGCGCGCGGGTGATCTCGGCGCACAACCGCTCGACCGAAATCGGCGCCGTGTTCTTCTCGACCAGCGACGCCATGCTGTCGCGCCAATCGGCGACGATGCGCGCCGCCTCATCGGCATAGCCGGTGTCGCGCACCGGGTGACCGACAGCCGCAACCAACCGCGCCAGCGTCGCCTTTGGATCGCCGAGAATGCCGGTGGTGTTCGGATACGAGCGGCCAAGCTCGGTCGGGTCGGCGTCGATCTGCACGATCGGCGTGCGGATCGGCGGGATCGTCCAGTTCAGCGTCACCTGGTCGCCGGTGTCGCAGCCGACGAACAGCACCAGTTCAGCGCCGTGAACGATGCGGTTGGTGGTCGGCGCCGAATAGCTGCCGGCGACACCGGCGCACAGCCGGTGCCGGGTCGGAATGATCTCGCGCGCGCCGAGCGAGGTCGCGACCGGCGCCGACAGCGCCTCGGCCAGCGCCAGCACCTCCGGCCCCGCGCCAGACGCCGCGGCGCCGTCGCCGGCGACGATTGCCACCCGGCGACAGCCGAGCAGCAGCGCGGCAGCGCGTGCGATGTCGCCCGCGTCGGCGACCGGCCGGTGCACCGGGATCGGCCGCTTCTCGCTTTCGATCCGGGTGTCGTCGCCGGTCTGGCCGAGCTCGATGACATCGCCCTGCAGCCCATTGAAATCGAGGTGCGTCGGCCGCGGCGGGTCGGCCAGCGCCGTGCGCCAGGCGTGGCGCAGCAGGCGCGGCAGTTCGTCGGTCGAATCGACCGCGGCGGAGAACTTGGTCACCGCCGAGAACAGCGGCGCATGCGCGATCTCCTGATAGGAATTGCGGTGCTGAAACGACGGCTCCTTGTGCCCGGTCAGCGCGATGACCGGGCTGCGCCCGAGCCAGGGGTCCTGCAAGCCCGCCGCGAGGTTCGCCGCGCCGACCGATTGCGCCATGCACACGCCCGGCCGCTTGGCCACGCGGGCATAGCCGTCGGCCATGTAGGCGGCGGCCTTCTCGGAATGTGCGAGGATCGGGGTGACGCCAAGATCACCCAGTTCCAAGAGCGTGCGGCGCATCACCGACTCGACAAAAAACACATGCGTCATGCCAGTTCCGGCAAGCGCGCGGGCAAGCCATTCGGCGCCGTTCATCCTGGCTGGTTCTGTCATCACCGGATCTCCCTTTGCGTCGCGGCCTCAAGCCGGGTGCGGCTGACCAAGCCGCCCGACCGTCGACACCGCGAATTCTCTTCAAGATCGCAACCGCCAGCCGCGGCGTTCGCTCAGAGGGTGAGCCCGCCATCGACGATGACCGTCTGGCCGGTCACCATCGCCGCACCGGCGCACAGGAAGAAGATCACCTCGGCGATGTCTTCCGGCTTGCAGGGGCGCCGCAAAGGGGTGCGCTCGATCGCCTGCGCCTTGCGGTCTGCCGGCCATTCCTTGTTCCACGGGCTGTCGACAAATCCGGGCGCGACCGCGTTGACGCGGATGTCTGGCGCCAGCGCGCGGGCGAGGCTGCGCGTCAAATTGATCACCCCTGCCTTGCTGGCGGCATAGGGGATCGACGAACCGCTGCCCTGCACCCCGGCGATTGAGGCGGTACTGCAGATCGCGCCCTGCGCCGCCTTCAGCGCCGGCACCGCCGCATGGGTGCAGCGGAACGGCCCGATCAGGTTGGTGTTTAGGATCGATTGCCAGAACCCCTCGGTCAGCCGGTCAAGCTCGGCAAACGGGATCGGCATCGGGGTCGCCGGGGTGCCGGCGTTGTTGACCAGGAAATCGAGCCGGCCGAGCGCGTCGATCGCGCGGATCGTCATCGTCTCGGCCTCGATCGGCTGCGCCACATTGCCAGGCGCGCCGACGATCCGGTAACCGAGGCCCTTCAGCCGCGCGACCTCGTCGGCGCCGCGCGGATCGTCGGGCAGGTGGTTGAGCGCCACCGTCGCCCCGCACCGGGCAAAGATGACGGCCGCGGCAAGGCCGATGCCCGAGGCCGCGCCGGTGACGAGCGCGGTCTTGCCGTTGAGATCGGCGCCAATCACGCGGCGCCCCTTAATGCTTGGCCAGCATGTCCCAGGGCGTCTTGCCTTCGGGCAGCGGCGGAATGCGCAACAGGTCGGCCATCGGCTCGCCGGCCTCGTAGCGGCGGCACAATTCCTCGGGGTCGTAAGTCACCCCGACCGGGTTATCGCGGAATGCCTGGCTCTGGAAATACCCGTCAAGCTCCTTGGGCGTCGCGAAATTGTCGATCTGCAACTCGACCCGGTTGTTGTCGGGATCGCGGTAATACATCGAGGTCGTGACGCCGTGATTGATCGGCCAGTGCGGCAGGATGCCCGCGGCCTTGAGCCGGCGGTAGGTCGCCAGCAGTTCGCCCAGGTTGTTGTAGCTGTAAGCGACATGATCGGTACCGACCGCATCGGGGTCGCGTACCGGCAGGCCGGAGATCTGGATCAATGCCAGCCGGTGATGCTCGTCGTCGTACGACAGAAAGCATAGGCGCTCGTCGCGAAACACGAGGCGCGCCGCGAGCACGGTCTGGTACCACGCGGCGAGCTTATCGACCTGCCCGGTCCGCAGCACGAAATGAGCGAATTTGGCAGGCATGATCGCCTGCGTCACCGGCGCGAGCCGGCGCAGAGGGGAAGCGTCGTTCATCGAAGGGTTCCTCCCGAAAATCTTGTGCGGTTCACGGGCGCCCTCCCCAAGCGGAGAGCGAGCGCGGAGGGCCGGCCCCCGCGCCGCTCCGCCGGATTACGCCGCGTGCAGCAGGTCGAGATATTCCTCGTAGACGGCCATGTTCTTGCCGAACGAGATGGCCGCCGCCTGCGCCCCGCAAACCAGATGCATCCAGCGCCACGGCTGGCGGGTCGCATTGTATTCCTCGACAATCGACTGATGATGCTTGAAGGCGTGCATCTCGGTGAAATTGTCGTGGCAGACGATCTCGGCGAGCATCGCGGTCAGCGCCTGCGGGTCGTAGCCGCTCTTCATGTACTGCGTCGCGAGGTTCACGACGTCACGCACCTCCGGCACCGCCTCCATCATGCCGAGGTTCGTAACTTGCGACCAATCGGTCGGCGGCTGGTTGTAGATGCTGTGCTTGATCGCATCGAGCAATTCCGGCTGCGAGCGCGCCGGCATGCGGTTGACGGTCGCCATGTCGGGCTGCGGCGCCGGCTGCATGCGGCCGGCGGTCGAGCGGATTTCCGGCCCGGTATGCCAGGTCAGCAGCAGCAGCAGCTTGTTGCGCAGGCTGATGCCGTCGAGCGCGATAAGGTAGCGGCGGATATTGACGGTGGTGTGCAGGTGCACGTCCATCGGATTGCCGCCGAGCGACCGCAGAAACAGCGAAGCGGCGCCGATCGACAGGGCCTCGCCTGCGCCTTCCAGCGACAGCCCGTCCGCCAGGGCTTTCGCGATCAGGCGCGGAATGTCGGCAAACACGTCGACCCGGCCGATCGCTTCGCCAAGCGCGCCAAGCGCCGCCGTCTCGTCGTCGCCGCTGCGCTGGCGCAACACCCGCTGCAGCAGCTTATGCTCCCTGATCAGGTCGTTGATCGCCAGCATCGGCGATGCCGCCGGGTTGTTGGCCGCGACCGGGTTGCGCGTGACATAGCGCACCGCCGGCCGCATCAGGGTCGTCAGGTACTTCTCGTCGATGACCCCTTTCTCGAAGGCGCGCCACAGCGTGCTCGGGAACATGAAATAATGGTCATCGTGGAAGTTTTTCGGCAGCGCCGCCGACAGCAGGAGGTCGAACGCCTCGATGTGCGGCACATTATCCCACAGCCACAGGAACAGATGGTCAGACTTGTTCCACTCGCCGCGGCCGACCGCGGTCCAGAAGGCTTCCTTCGTCGCCTCAACACCGCCGGCATCCTCGGCCTCGAACTCAAGGAGCTGGTAAGGCCCCATCGCGGGGTGGTGGATGTGCTTGTTGGACAGGGCCACGTGCTGCAGCACCGGCAGAAACTTCTCCTCGCCCTCCAGGCGGTCGAGCAGTCTGGAGATCGCATAAAGCCCGGCGAGCGGATGCAGCGGGCCGCCGTGATGGCCCGGCGGCATCTCGGTCGAACGCGTCACCGCCAACGCCGATGCAGTCAGCATCGTCTCGGTCGGCACGCCCGCCCGCAATTTTTCCAACGTGCGGTCGAGAATCTCATCGGGCGAGGTGTCCTCAATGAACTGAACCAGGGGCTCAATCGCGTCGGGAAACGCGATACGCTGTGGTATCGGCATGGCTGGCTCTCCCTCGTCTTTCGGTCGCGTCTGGTGCGCTGGTCAAAATTATACAGCAACCCCTCAGTCTTTGTAGTCCGGTTCGCGGCGGTCAAGCATGCGTTTCAGTGCATCGAAATGGTGCTGCGCGGTCGGCTTGCCGCCATAGGTCGGCGACACCGTCTGGTACTGCCGGATCGTGTGGGCGACGATTTCGGGCCGCACCGCGCGCAATTTGCGGCCGGTCCACATCGCATAGAGCTGTACCTGGGCGGCCCGCTCCAGATAGTAGAGCAGGTCATAGGCCTCGGCGACTGTCTCGCCGCAGACCAGAACCCCGTGATTGGCCATAAAAAGCACCTTGTTGTCGGGCCCTATGACCCCGGCGAGGCGCTCGCCTTCGGCCGGGTCGAACGCCTGTCCGGTGTAGTCGTGGTCGTAGGCGATCTTGTCGAGGAACCCGATCTCGGTCTGGCCGATCGGCAGAATCTCGGGTTCTTCGAGGCGCGTCAGTGCGCTGGCATAGGGCATGTGGGTGTGCAACACGCAGGCGTGCCTGGGCACCAGCCGATGGATCGGCGCGTGGATGCAAAAGGCCGACCGTTCGGCCTCGCCCTGCCCCGCCAGGACGCGCCCGTCGAACCCGACCTCCATGAAGCAGCTTGCGGTCACTTCCGACCAATGCAGACCGAATGGGATCTGGTAATAGCGGTCGGTTTTGCCGGGCACCGCCAGCGTCAGATGGTTGAATATCCCTTCGCTGAATCCATGTTCGACGGCTAGGCGATGCGCCGCCGCCAGGTCGATCCGCGCCTGCCGCTCGGCGGCCGGCCGGGCCGCGTCTGTATCGGTGATAGACAGGATGTTGGTGTCGGGCATATCGCCTCCGCTTTCGGGATGGGGTGTTCGCTGACGCGAGGTTAGATCAGTTTCGCCCGGGGCGAAATCGCTTCGGGTGGCCTGGCCGCCCGATCGCGCGTTGAACGCGCCGGGACAATTTCTGTCTGGGACAATTTCTGTCGGGGACACTTTGTTATGATGGCGCGTTCTTATGATGGCGCGAATAATTTGATGGCGCGAAAATTGGCCATGCCCGCGCGACTGGTCCGGCTGCATGCCGCAGCCGGAGGGGAGCCGGATGGAGGAGAAAAGAAATGAAGCATATCGATGGGCGGCTCGCCGCTGCGATGGCGGCGGTTCTCACCGTCAGCGCGTGTGCACCCACGGTGATGGCGCCGACAGTGCCGGTCGCACCGGCCCAGGGCAAGCCGTTCAACCAGTTCGCCAACGATCAGGCGACCTGTGAGGGCTATGCCAACCAGCAGGTCGCACCGTTGACCGCGCAGGCCAACAACAACGCGCTCGGCAGCGCGCTGCTCGGCACCGCCCTCGGCGCCGGGGTCGGCGCGGCGGTCGGCGGCGGCCGCGGCGCGGCGATCGGCGCCGCTTCGGGCGCGGCGCTCGGCACTGGCGTCGGCGTGCAGAATTCGTCGATGGCCGGCATGTCGATCCAGCAGCAATACAACATGTATTACGCCCAGTGCATGTCGTCCCGTGGCAACTCGGTGCCCGGCATGTCGCCGGCCCCGGCCGGTCCCGGCCCCGGCGGATATGGTCCCGGCGGGTATGGCCCCGGCGGATATGGCCCCGGCGGATATGGCCCCGGCGCCCCGATGCCGCCGCCCCCGCCGCGTTACTGATCGGCGGTGGCCGGGCGGGCTACCAGTGTAGCGGGCGGATCAGCGCAACGATCATCACCAGCACGCCCAGCCACAGGAACCACAGCACCAGCCCCGACACGAAGCGCCACGGCCCGCGCTGGGCCGCCTCGCGCTCGGCGTCGAGGCGGTGCTGTTCCTGAATCTCCCGGTCCCACTGCCGGATGATGTGCCTTACATCGCGCTGCGGCACGGGATGCGCGCTCCGTTCCGCGAGCGGGACCGCGCATGGCCCGCTCTGTTGCCCGGTATCCTACGGCATTTCCCGGAGCAGCGGCAGTCGCCAGTGCAGCCTCGCCACTCTTCGGCGGCGCGTGTTTAATGATCGGCGCATCAGACGACGAGGGTGACCTCAGACGACGAGGGTGACCATGGCCAAGACGCGCGGAACCGGGCTGCTGATGGTGTGGGCCGACATCGACCCCGAATTCGAAGCCGATTACCACCGCTGGTACGACGAGGAGCACATCGCGCACCTGCTCGCGATACCGGGGTTTCTCAGCGCCGGACGCTATGTCGCGGTCAAGGGCGGCCCGCGAAACCTCGCGCTGTATGAACTCGAAACCCCCGATGTGCTGCGCAGCCCGGCGTTTCTCGATGGCGTGCGGTTTCGCCCTTCACCGCGGCGGGTACAGTATTCCGGCGGCACGATCGGCCGGAATTACTTGATCAACGGCTATCGCCAGATCTTTCCGACCAAGACCAACCCGATCGAAATGACGCAAGGTCCCGCACCGTTTCTGCAAATGGGCCGGATCGACATCGGCGCAGCGATGGAGGAAGAGTTCAACGACTGGTACAACGCCGCCTATATCCCGCCCTATCGGGCTGTTCCCGGCTGCCTCGGCGCCCGCCGCTATGTCGTAATCGACAGCCAGCCGAAATACCTGACGCTCTATGAATTCGCCCATGAAACCGTTTCGGAAAGCGCGGAATGGGTAAAGGCGCGCGATTCCAATCCGTGGAGCAACCGGGTGCGCCCGGCGATGCGGCACGACGTCGGTTCGCCGGGCGTCTACCGTCGAGTGTTTCCCAAATAGCACAGTGTTTCCACAACAACACACCCAGTTCCGGGCGAGAACGCAAATAGCTGCGACAATGGTGAAGTCAAAAAAGGCTGGCATCCTCAAGTTTATCGGCTACAGTGCCTCAGGAGATACACGCGTCCGCTCGGCAGGAATGGGGAAATTCCACCGATGGGGGAGGGGGACACGGGGTGCGACCGGGGGTTACTCAGCTATTCTGTTGCCTGCTGACAGCAGGGCTTAGCGTTCCCGCTTCAGCAGCGTCATATTATGGCGGCAATTGCGTCACCTATGCGCGCGCTGTCACCGGGATGCATATCTCGGGCGACGCCGGCGCATGGTGGAACAACGCGGCTGGCCGCTACAGCCGTGGCCACGCACCGGCTCCCGGCGCAGTGTTGGTCTTCAAACCGTTCGGCGCGATGTGGCACGGCCATGTCGCGGTCGTATCGCACCTCGTCAACCGGCGCGAGATCCTGGTGAATCAGGCCAACTGGGTGCCGGGCCGGGTGGTCAAGGACATGGCGGTCTACGACGTGTCCGCTGCCAACAACTGGTCGGCGGTCAGGGTTGCCGATTACCGTTCGGTAAGCTGGGGCCGCATCAACCCGACTTTCGGTTTTGTTTATCCCCACCGGCCCGAGCCCGACGGGAACGACATGGTGGTCGCGGCGATTTATCATCCGGCCGGGCAGGCGCACCACACTCCGGCGGTTCGCCTCGCCTCCGACGAGACCATCGACGACACCGAGCCGGCGCGAGACCGCCGTCCGCGTCACGATCGTCTCGGCTTCCGCGCGACCTCCCGCCGTGAGACGCTCGCCGAGCGCGAGCGCGAGCGCCGTCACCCGCACCCGCGGACCGCCGAGGCGACGCGGCACGAACGGGCGGTCGCCGAGCACCTGCCCCAGGCGGAGCGGCACCGCGTCGATTTGGCGGCACGCCGCGAGGACAGCAAGGCCCATGACCGGCACGCCGAGCGGCTTGCCATGGCCGAACAGCAGCGGCGGCGCGAGGAACTCGAGGCCAAGAAAGAGAGGCTGGCGGCCCGCCACGAACAAAAGGCGGAGCCGACGCGGCTCGCCGCGGCCGAACAGCTGCGGCGCCGCGAGGAACTCGAGGCCAAGAAAGAGAGGCTGGCAGCCCGCCACGAGGCGCCGTCCGAACACGCCCGCCGCCGCGCGCCGAGCCACGTTGCGGATGCGAAGGCCGAGCATCACGGGGTTGCCGAGCATCACGGGGTTGCCGAGCATCGCGCCGCCAAGGCCGAACATCTGCGTCATGCGGAAACCCGCTCGGCGCGGGTCGAACACCCGGCGAGCCGGCATCCGCACCATGTCGCCACCCGCGAGCGTCGCGAGAGCGTCCCGGAGCAAATCGCCGAGGCGAGAGACCGGGCGAATTAGCCGAACCAGGCCGGCCGATTGGCTTTGGAGTGCGCCGAGGGCCAGCGTATCCTGAGCGTACCCCCTCGCCGCCCGACCGGACCGCCATGCCCTCATCAACGAACGATCCCAGCCTGCTCCCAGCCCACACGATCGCCGCCGAGATCGCGGCGCGACGGTTGTCGCCGGTCGATGTCGTCGAGGCCTGTCTTGCCCGGATCGCCGCGCATGAGCCGAAACTGCGGGCCTTTGTCGATCTCTACGCCGACGGTGCGCGGCTCGCCGCCGAGGCGGCTGACAAGGCGATCCGCTCCGGCCACGCGATAGGCCCGCTGCACGGCGTGCCGATCGCGCTCAAGGATCTGATCGACCTCAAAGGCCGCATCACCACCGGCGGCTCGGCAGTGTGGCGCGAGCGCCGCTCGCCGGTGACGGCGACGCTGGCGAAGAGGCTGATCGCCGCCGGGATGATCGTGCTCGGCAAGACCCATACGGTCGAATTCGCGATGGGCGGGTGGGGTACCAACCAGCACATGGGCACCCCATGGAACCCGTGGGACCCGAAGGTCGCGCGCACCCCGGGCGGGTCGTCGAGCGGCACCGGGGTCGCGGTCGCCGCCGGGTTCGCGCCGTGGGGCATCGGCACCGACACCGGCGGCTCGGTTCGCCTGCCATCGTCGTGGTGCGGGCTCAGCGGGCTCAAGACGACGATCGGCCGGGTTTCGACCTACGGCATCCTGCCGCTCGCGCCATCGCTCGACACGCCCGGGCCGCTTGCCCGCTCGGTCGAGGATGCCGCGCTGCTGTTCAGCGTGATGCAGGGTGCCGACCCGCTCGACCCGCGCACCCTCGCCGCGCCGCCGCCGACCGATCCGATGTCCGGGCTGAAGCGCGGGGTCAAAGGGCTGCGCCTCGGCCGGATGCCGGCCGCCGAGCGGGCCGGCACCGCCCCCGATGTCCTCTCGGCCTACGACGCCGCGCTCGAACTGCTGGCGCGGCTCGGAGCCGAGATCGTGTCGCCGCCGCTGCCCTTCCGCTTTGCCGACACGATGATGCAGACCGGCCGCATCATCGGGTCCGAAAGCTATGCGCTGGTCGGCGATCTGGTCGACAACCCGAACCTGCCGATCGACGCGGCGGTGCGTCCGCGCATCGGCCTCGGCCGCTCGATCACCGCGCGCGAATACCTGGAGGCGCTGGCCGAGCGCGACCGGGTCAAGCACGAGTTCCTCGCCGCGATCGACGGGATCGACGCAGTCTTGACCCCGACGACCCAGACCGCGGCGATCCCGCTCGACGACATCGACCAGAACACGACGCCGGCGCACTACACGCGCGTCTTCAACCTGTTGGAGATGTGCGCGCTGGCGCTGCCCAACGGCTTTACCGCCGACGGGCTGCCGATCTCGCTGCAGATCGCCTGCCGGCCTTACGACGAGGCCACCGCACTCAGGATCGGCTGGGCCTATCAGCACGCGACCGACTGGCACCTGCGCCGGCCGCCGGGGCTTTAATCTTCCCTCTCCCCGCTCGCAGGCAGAGGGAGATCGGCCCGGATCACTCCGCCGCCGCGGCCTGTTCCGGGCCGAGCGTCGCCATGAACTGGATCAGATAGGGCTTCCACAGCCGGGCATAGAAATGGCTGAAATGCCCGTGCGTATCGGGGCCGGCGGGGATCAGCACATAGCGCCCGTGCTTCACGCGCTTCATCGCGCGCTCGACGGTGCCGAGCTCGGGCGGGTTGGCGTGGTCCTCGGCATCGTTGATCAGCATGACCCTGGCCGTGATCTTGTCGAGGTCGGGCTCGGGGTTGTAGTCGCGGATCGCCTCGATCGCCCAAAGCTGGTTGTTGGCGTCGCCCTTGCGCGCGTCCCCGAGCCGGCGCTCGTAAAGCGCATCGGCGGCGGCGAGGGTCGGTGCCATTTCCTGGATGCGGGTCGGGCTCTCGACGCCGAAATTGCCGGCCGCGCTGTAGACGTAGTGGCGCGGGTTCTTATCGTAAAAGCCGTTGTTCCAGTCGGGGTCGTTGCGGATCGCCTCGGCCGCGGCGCGGCGGCCGAGCCAGTTGCGGCCGCTGATCTCGATCGGCTGGCACGAAATAGGCACCACCCCGTCCATCAGGTCAGGATACGCCTCGGCCCACATCCAGGCGTGCATCCCGCCCATCGAGCTGCCGATGACGAGCCGCAGATGCCCGATTCCGAGATGCTCGGTGAGCAGCCGGTAGCCGCTATCGACCATGTCGCGATAGCGGTAGTGCGGGAAGTTGCCCTTGAGCCCGTCCGACGGTTTCGACGACCCGCCGCGGCCGAGCGCATCCTGCATGATCATGAAATAGTGCCGCGCATCGAGCGGCTGCCCCGGCGCGAACAATTCGTCGGCGAGTTCGGGCCGCAGCCAGTTGGCCCCGGTGCCGGTATTGCCCTGCAGCAACAGCACGCCATTGACGATTTTGCCGGCAGCGTTGCGGCGCGGCGTGCCAAGCGTTCGGTAGTGGAGCTTCAGTTCGGGCAATGCCTCGCCGCTGGCAAAGCGGTAATCCCTGAGGACGAAATCGTCCTCCTGGTAATTCGGCCAGTTGGCGCCGGCAGCGTCGGGCATCGCCTTTCCTCCCCTTGCTGGATATCGCCCCCGCGCAGGGACGTGAACGAGTGAAATTCTACGCCATGACCGGCGCGTCGCCCTCGATCGTCGTGCGGTGCATCAGCCGCGTGTAGCGCGCCTCGTCAAACGGCGTCGCGCAATGCTGAGCGCAGCGGTTGTCCCACAGCACCGCGTCGCCGTCGCGCCAGCGGTGGCGATAGACAAACCGGTGCTGCCGCGCGAATTCCTGCAGGTAGGTGACGAGCGCGCGGCCTTGCTCGCTCGGCAACCCTTCAACGTCGCAGGCCCAGCGCCCGATATAGAGCGCGGTGCGGCCGGACTTTGGGTGGCGCCGGGCCAGCGGATGAAAGACATCGGGGCGAGCCGCCAGCTCCTCGGCCGTATAAGGCCGCATGTTCGGATAGTTGATGCGATGCATCTCGGCGCGGCTGAAGCGTGCCCGGCGGCCGGCGAGCTTGACCTTCACCTCCGCCGGCAAGGCTTCATAGGCCGAATACATGTCGGCAAACAGCGTGTCGCCGCCTTCGGGCGGCACGATGCGCGCGTAGAGGAACGAGCCGGCGTTGGGCACCTGCTTGTCTTCGCCGTCGGTGTGGAACCCCATCCCGGCGCCGCGCAGTCCCAGGGGCTTGCCGTCGGCCTCGGCGTTGCTGACGACCCAAACCTCCGGCTGATCCGGCAGGTTGAACTCGCTCGGGAACATGATGTGCAGCGTCCCGAGGCGGCGGGTGAACGCGACATGGTCCGCCGGCGCCATGTCGAGATCGCGGAACACCAGAATCGGATGCCGGTACCACGCCGCCTCGATCGTGCGAAACGCACTCTCGCCGACCCGCAAGTCGCGCGGCGCGCCGGTGATTTCGGCGGCAAAATCGCCGCATAGCGGGCTAATCGCAAGGGGCATCGCTCGTCTCCCCGATCGTTTGCCGATATCTTAGCCGGCCCGTCCGCCCCCGTCTTGCCGCTTGGGGAGTATCGCCGAATGAGCTTCGCGCGCCACGCCGTGATGGCCGCCGTCCTTGTCCTGGCCGCCGCGTTTCCAGGCGCCGCGCCCGCGCAGGCACAAGAATCCCTGGCGTGCCGCCCGTTCGCCGCCGACAGCTTGCTGGCGGCGCCCGAGCCGCGCCCGATCGAAGCCGCCCGCAAGCGGTTCGACGCGATCACTGAGGCCGTCCGCACCCGGCCGTATCGGGCGCTGTTCCTCGGCGATTCGCTGACCCAACTGTGGGACCCGGAAAACTGGCAGGAGAATCTTGCCCCGCGCGGCGTGCTCAATGCCGGGGTCAGCGGCGACCGCACCGAGCATCTCTTGTGGCGGCTCGACCACGGCAACCTCGACGGCCCGCCGCCGCGCGTCGCGATCGTGCTCATCGGCACCAACGACCTGGGGCATGGCCGGCCGCCCAAGATCGCCGCCGAAGGCATCCGCGCGGTGCTGGTCAAGCTGCGCGCGCGTCTGCCGAAGACCCGCATCCTGCTGCTCGGGCTGTGGCCGCGCGGCGCCTCGGTCGGCGACCACCTGCGCCAGGAGGTCGGCGCGGTCAACCGCATGATCGAGACCTGCGGCGACAACAGGGCGGTGTATTACGCCGATATCGGCGGCGTCGTGCTCGGTTTCCGCGGCGAGTTGACCCGCGCGATATCGCCCGACCTGTTGCACTTCAGCGCGGCCGGCTATCAGCGTTTGTCGCTGCCGCTGGTGCGCCTGCTCGACCCGCTGTTGGCGATGCCGCCGCTCTAGATCAGGTTCCGTTCATTGTAGTTCGGCCTTTTCAAATCGTCATCCCCGGGCTTGACCCGGGGATCCTGGGGCGCCCCGGAGATGGCCGGGTCAAGCCCGGCCACGACGACAGAGGGATCGATTCAACATCGCCGGAATTTGCGCTAGATCAGCCGCTCAGCAGCTTGCCAAGGCGGATGCGGTCGACGGGCGCGCCGTCGATGCGCGAATAGCCTCGCATTACGATTTCCTCGTCGTACCCGAGCGCGGCGGCAAAGCCGCGGCCGCCGAGATCAGGCGCCTGGACCGCCGCCGTGAGCCGCCGCGCGCCCTGACGCCGTGCCCAATCCTCGACCCGCCGGTAGAGCCGGCGCCCGAGCCCCTGCCCCGCCCATTCCGGCAGGATCGCCACGCTGGCGAAGGCGTCATGCTGCATGCGGAAGCGCGGCTCGATCGACGCCGAAGCCAGGCCCATGATCGCCTCCGGCCCGTACATGTCGGGCTGCACCGCAACGACCCAGCAATGTGGGTCGGCATTCGCGTCGGCGATGTCGCGCTCGATCGCATCGGCGCCGGCGACCTCGTGCGGCTGCTTGAGCGCGAACGGCATCGCGGCGGTCATGCGCATCTCCCAGTCGCGGAATGCCGCGCCATCGCCCGGCCGCATATCGCGCACGACCAGGGTGGCGATCGCGTGCCCGCCGGAGCCGCGCCGCCGCGCCGCGCCCGTCGGCTCCGGCGCGGCGGGCGGCGCCGGGTCGAGCAGCTTGCCCATCCACAGATCGTCGGTCCAGGCACCGTGTCGCAGCACCGCCTGGCGGATCCGCCCCTCGACCGCAAACCCGCATTTGCGATAGAGCGCCTGGCCGCTTTCGTTGAGCGAGCTGACCCTGAGATCCATCCGCCACGCGCCGCGCGCCCGGGCCCAATCCTCGACCGCCGCAAACAGCCGGGTACCGATGCCGCGGCCGCGATAGGCCTCGCGCAAGCCGACGACGGCGATGAAGACATTGCCGCGGTTGCGCGCGAACCAGCCGGTGAAAGCCGACAGATAGCCGGCGATCACGCCGCGCTCGACCGCGACACACACCACGCCCGAGCCGTTTTCTGCGATCCGCGCGATCTCCTCGGCGAAATGCCCGTCCCACGGATGGCCCTCGCCGGGAACGCCGAGAAATTCGGTCTCGCTGTTTATCTGCTCGACCGCCGCCTCGAGGGCGGCACCGTCCGCCGGCCGGGCCTGTCGCACTACCACGCTGTCAGCCATGGCCTCCAGCCCTCCCGCGCCGCCCCATCCCGACCCCGTCACGCCGGATCGTCCGCGCGAGGGGCCGCGATGGCTTGCGCGACTCAGCTCAGAGCTTTTTGAAAAAGCTGTGGTGGCGGCTCGTCGTGTGCGGGCGGATCTTGGTCGCCCAGTCGCCCCACGCGCCGGCGACCTCCCACTCTTTGGAGTCGACGACCGCCGGCGAATCGATCTCATAAACTGCCATGTACTTTTGCATGCGCGTGTCGTTGGATTGTTCGAGCTGGTAGCGCGTCACCTTGTGGACCCCCGGCACCTTCGACAGCATCGGAACGTGCTCGGTGTCGTAGATGCGGTTGAAATCGGCCTCATACTGGGCCGGGATATCCATCTGCACGACATAAATGTAGGACATGGCGATCCTCCTGAGAAAGCCTAGAGCTTAGCCGATCCGCGGCCGCGTAGCAGGCGATTCCGTGCGTTGCCGGCAAATCTAAGCGATGCGGCAATCTGCCGTCCGGTGATGCGACTTCTTGAATGCGGCGCTGGATTGCTCACTTAAGCAGGCTAAGGCGGCCGGTGGCCGAACCGAGGTAGCGATGAAGTCCCCGAAAATCTTTAGTCGACACGCACTCGCGGCGATAGGCCTCTCATTGGCCATTGCGCTGCCCGCCGCGGCCCGGGCGGAATCGGCGGGTGCCGGCGCCGTGCGGACGCTCTATGCGACACTGCTCAACGTCATGCAGAACGGACCGGCGCTCGGCCCGCAGGGCCGCTATGCCCGGATCGAACCGGTGGTCACCCAGGTCTTTGACATCCCGCTGATGACCCGGTTGGCGGTCGGGCCGAGCTGGTCGAGCCTTACCGCGACCCAGCAGCAGCAGATCATGCAGGCGTTCACCCGGTACATTGCGGCGGTCTATGCCGAGCGCTTCGACAGCTATTCGGGCGAGCGGCTGCAGGTCACCGGTGAACAAAATTCGGCCGGCGGCCTGATCGTCACGAGCGAGATCGTCAAGTCCGACGGCTCGCCGGTGCACATCAACTATCTGATGCGCCAGTCGGGCGGCACATGGCAGATCGCCGACGTGTATCTTGACGGCACGATCAGCGAGCTGGCGACCAGGCGCTCGGAATTCGGTTCGATCCTGCGCTACCGCGGGGTCGACGGGCTGATCGCAACGCTGAACGGCAAGGCCGCGGCGCTCGGGGCGGCGCGCGCGTCCTAGCGAAGCGGAGCGCCCCCCGGTCGGTCAGCCGTACGAGCCGCCGGTCGGCCGTGGTGCGCAAACCCAGCCGGGCACGCCGCGACCGATATTGATGAATCCCTGCTCCATGACGGTGACGATGCCGCACGAATTGTCGCTCTCGTGCAGGAACCGGTCGCTGAGCTCGCCGCTGCAACTGAGGATCAGCGTGATGCTGCCGTCCGAGGCACGCAGCGGCAGACGCAGCGTTTCGGAATCGAAACCGGAGCCGGAGCGCGCGTCAACGCGGCGCCGCGACCATGACCCGCACGGCTGATCGCAGACCGCCTCGAATTCGCATAGGGTCGCTTCAGCCGCTTCCGGCGACGTGAGGTCGGCGTAGTTCACGCCGGTCAGCGCCCGACCCCAGCGCCGCTCGATCTCGGTTCCGACCAGCCGCATGCGCCACTCGCCGTTTTGCATCCGTTGGATCAAACTGACCACCGGGAGGATGCGGGGCACCGTCATCGGGTTAAAGCTTTCGCGCTGCGGCACGCCCTCGTATCGCGGCAACCGCGACCACGCCTCCAGCAATTCCCGCGCTACCGGCTGAAGCCGATCGATAAACGACTCCACCACCGATCCCTCTTTGTCCAAACGCCGAGGGATTATCGCCGGCACATCGTAAACATTGTACTACCGCCCAAACCGTCGGCGATCACTCTTCAGCGGCGGGTTCGATGTCGCGCGCGCCGACCGTGCGGTACTTGAATTCGTCGGGCACCGCGCGCCCGGTATCGGTGAACGCGCGGCGGACCGCCTCGACATTGTCCACGCTTCGTCATAGTCCAGCCAGTCGAGCCATTCGATCAGCTCGAGATCGCGCGCCATCGCCAGGGTCGGGTTTTCGCCGAGCTGGTGAAACGGCGCGAGAAAGATGCCGAACTTCATGCCGCGCTGCGCCATACGAGTATCCTTCGCTCGCCCACCCCTTTATCCTGCCGCGATTATCGAACGAACGAACGGGGGTACCGAACCATGATCCACGTCCTCGCCATCATCACCTGCAAGCCCGGCAAGCGCGACGAGGTGCTCGCCGCGTTCCGCGCCAACATGCCGGCGGTCCACGCCGAGGCGGGGTGCATCGAATACGGCCCGGTGATCGACGCCGAAGGCGGCGCCGGCGCCAAATTCGGCCCCGATACGTTTGTCGTCGTCGAGAAGTGGGAGAGCCTCGATCATCTCGGCGCCCACGCCCGCTCGCCGCACATGGCCGCCTACGCCGCCAAAACCAAGGACCTGCTGGCCAACCGCGAAATCCACGTCTGCCAGCCGGCGGCCTGAGCCCTCGCGAAAGGCTTCAGCGCAGAGACCGCGGAGGAATTCGCAGAGGGCGCGAAGGTCCTTTACTCTTTACGTCGTCCCGGCGACGGCCGGGACCCACCTGTCATGGATGCAGGCCTGCGCCGGCATGACGTCATCATTCCTAAATGGAACGGCGGCGCACTTTGCGTCTCCGTCCGCGGTTGAAAACCCGCCGGCCTGCTTTACCCGATGTGCAGCACCGCCTTGCCGGCGAATTCACGGTCGATCAGCCGGCGGGCGATCGTGCCGACCTCGCTCCACCCGGCCTCGACCGAGATTTCCGGCTTGAGCCGGCCGCGCGCGATCTCGCCGGCGAGCAGCGCGAGGCCGATGCCGCCGCGCTCGACGCTCATCAGCTCGTGGAACAGGGTCAGGCCGTAAAGCCGCGCGCCGCCGGTGGCGAAGAATTCGCGGCTCTCGATCGTCGCGGTGTTTGACGCTGACACGCCGAACGTGACGCAGGTGCCGCCTGGCGCCAGCATGCCGAGCGCCGCCGACAGCGCCGCGCCGCCAACCGAATCGAGGATCAGCCAATAGGGGCCGTGCGGTTTGGCGGCGGCGAGGTCGGGACCGAGCACCACCCGCTCGCCGCAATACAAGCCGACCGCGTCGCGCATCTCGGGTCGGCGCACATGGCCCCACACCAGCGCCCCGGCGGCGGCCGCAAGCTGGCAGGCGAGATGCCCCACGCCGCCCGAGGCGCCGTTGATCAGCACCTTGCGACCGAGCAGCAGCCCGCCCTGGCGCAGCGCGTGCAGCGCGGTGAGCCCGGCGACCGGCAGCGTCGCGGCCTGCGCGTCGCTGACCGCTTCGGGCACCGCGGCGACCGCGTGGCTGCGGCAGTTGACCCGCTCGGCCCAGGCACCCGACGGCAAAATGCCGACAACCCGCGTGCCGGCTTTCGGGCCGCTGCCGTCGGCGGCTTCGGTCTCGACCACCCCGGCGAAATCCCAGCCCGGCCGCCAGCCCGGCTCGGCCATCTGCACCGCCCGCCGGGTCTCGCCGCGGTTCAACGAGATCGCGGTGACCCTGACGACAACCTCGTCGCGGTCGGGGTCGCGCAGACTGACCGGCTGGATCGCCAGCCGCCCCTCGGCCAAATGATCGACGACAATGGCGCGGATGGTCTGGGGCATCGGGGCTCCTCCCTTAAAGCCACATCGCTCCGGCGAAGGCCGGGACCCACCTTCAAACCGATCGGACGCGGCGGCGTGGATTCCGGCCTGCGCCGGAACGACGGTTCAGGATACCGGCTCGCGCGTCACGACGACATCGCCGTTGCCGGTCAGGCGGATCAGGTTGACCGTCTTGGCCCAATCGGGCGAGCCTGAGTAATACGCCGGCACCGTGCGGTCGCCGACCTGCATCGGCCGGTCCCAATGGCCGAGCGCGAGATAATCGGCGCCGGTCGCCGCGATCATCGCGTCGCTGATCAGCCACGACGGCCGCAGCGGGTTGTGCCAGGTCTCGGGCGGCTCGTAATGACCGTGGCCGACCGCGACCTGCCAGCGCGTCGAGCGCGGCACCGGGTCCTTGAGCGGCACCATGTCGCGATAGTCGTAGTGCGGGTTGCCCCACAATTCGAGCCCATGCCCGGGGAACGCAATCGTGCGCGCGGCATTGATGCCAAAGATCGTCACATCGGCGATCGCCGCAAACCCGCCTTTCGCCCACACCGAATCCTGGGTGATCGGGTCGTGGTTGCCGGGCAGCACGACGACCGGCAGCCCGGCCTCGGCCAGCACCCGGCCGGCGCGCTCGATCGTCGCCGGCGTGACCATGTGGTTGTCGAACGTGTCGCCGGCGAGGATCGCGAGGTCGGCACCGAGCCGCCGCGCCGCCGCCAGCACCGCGGCCAACCCGCCGGTACCGTCGCCGCCATGCAGCGAAGCGATCCGGTCGTCATCGACATGCACATCGGAGCTGTGGACGATGCGGATCTCGCCCACCCCGTTATCGTCGCGCGGCATGGCTCAATTCCGCTCGAAATCGATGCGCTCGGAGACCGGCAGCCCATAGAGGAACCGCCGCAGGCAATCGAGCCCCAGCTCGATCGCACCGAGCCGCACCCATTCGCGCCCGCCGAGGACGCGCGCGCGTCGCGACTCGGTCTCGGCCTCGGTGGCGATGCCGATGCAGATCGTGCCGCCGAAATCGATGCGGTCGGGGCCGGTGTCGAGGTCGATCAGCACGGCGAGCGCGTGGCTGGCGCCGCTGGCGCGGCGGATCGCGCGGGCGACATTCTCGGCCGCCTCGCGGGTGATCTCAGCATCCCCGCCGGCAGCCGGGCCGAGCGTCGCCTGGATCTCGCCGAGTTCGCGGGCAACCAGGCCGCGGCGGAACACGGTTTCGGCACCCGGCAGCGGCGCGAGCCGCGCGGCGATGCCGCCGCTGGTGAACATCTCGACCACCGCGAGCGAGCCGCCCTCCCCGGTCAGCCGTTTGAGGATCACGCCTTCGAGCGTGTCGTCGTCTTCGGCGAGGATGAAATTCCCCAGCCGCTTGCGCACCTCGGCGACGACCGGCGCGAGCTTGTGGGCGATGTCGGCGCTGTCGGAGCCACGCACCGTGACCTTGGTCTCGATCTGCGGGTAGTGGGCGCGAAAGCCGAGCTTGGCGCTGCCGTCGGGCACCAGCGCCTCGACCCCTTCGAGCAGCGCATCGACATGGCTTTCGCCGAGCCCATAGGAATGAAAGCGCTTCAATTGGATCACGGTCTGTTCGCCGCTGCGCGCCAGCAGGCGCGGGATGATCTGCTCTTCGAGCATGCGGCGCAGCTCGCGCGGCACGCCGGGGGTGAAGAAGAAGCGCGCCTTGCCGATATCGAGCGCGAAACCGCACGCGGTACCGATCGGGTTGTCGAGGATTTCCGCCGTGGTCGGCAGCATTGCCTGCTTGCGGTTGTTGGGCGACATGGTTCGGCTGCGCTTGGCGAAAAACGCCTCCATCGTCGTCAGCCATTCGTCGTTGAGCGCCAGCTCGACGCCCGCCGCCTGCGCCGCGATCTCCTGCGATAAATCGTCCACCGTCGGCCCGAGGCCGCCGTTGACGATCACCGCATCGGCGCGCTCCCCGGCATGGCGAAACGCCGCCAGCAGCGTCTCGCGGTCGTCGCCGACCGTCGTGCCCCAGCGCACCGCCAACCCGACATCCTCGAGCTTTTGGGTGATGTAGCTGAAATTGGTGTTGACGATCTTGCCGGTCAGCACTTCGTCGCCGGTGCAGATGACTTCGATTTGCATGCCTTACGCCTGCCCGCTTTCGGCCGCGCCATAGCGCAGCACCTGGATGGGTTGCACGGTGACGAGCCCGGCGCGGATCATCGGCCCGACCGCGGCGAGGTAGGCGTCGATCTTCTCGCGGCTGTCAACCACCTCGACGACGATCGGCAAATCGGGCGACAGCAGCAACTCGGTCGGGCTGGGGCTGCTCCGTCGCCCGTAGCCCAGGATGCCGCGCAGCGCGGTCGCCCCGGCGAGCCCCATCTCCCGCGCCTTGCGGATCAGCGCATCGGCCAGCGGCTCGTCGCCCGACACCTCGTTGTCGTCAATGAAGATGCGCAGCAGCGCCGCGTCGCCGGGAACCTCCATCGCCGGATCAGCACATGAAGTTGAGCCGCAGCCCCGGCTCGGGCCAGACCATCGTCGCAAGCTGCCCGGTGCCCGAAAGGGTGATGCAGGCGGTGCGCAGATCGGGCCCGCCAAAGCAGATATTGGTCGGATAGACGTCGGGCATCTTAACCTGGCGCACGACCTGCCCGCCGGGCGAGATGACCGTGATATGGCCGGTCATCAGCGTCGCGACGCAGATATCGCCGTTGGCCTGGACCGCCAGACTGTCAAAGCGCTGGAACCCCGGCAGCCCGCACACGCAACGCCCGCCATAGGGCGCCGGAAACGGGTCGTGCCTGATCTTGCCGGGCGCGATGATGTCCCAGGCATAAAGCCGCGAGGTTTCGGTGTCGGCGACATAGACGGTCTTTTCGTCGGGCGACAAGCCGACCCCGTTCGGCGTGACGATCGGATAGACCAGCTCGGTGATGCTCGACCCGTCGGGCAGCGCGTAATAGAGCCCGCCATTGTCGCGGTGGTGCGCTAGCCGCTTGCCCAGGTCGGTGAAATAGAACCCGCCCTGCTTGTCGAATACCAGATCGTTCGGCGCCGACAATTTATGGCCGTTGACCTCGGTATAAAGCGTGCGGGTCTCGCCGGTCTTGGGGTCGATGCGCTGGATCGAGCCGCCCTTGTAGTCCGGCGCCGGCCCGGTCGACAGGAAACTCGGCGTCGTCTCGTACACTGCGCCGCCGTTGTTGCACACATAGAGCGCGCCGTCCGGCCCGGTGGCGACGCCGTTGGGCCCGCCGCCGGCCCGGCCGATCTCGGTCTTGCGGCCGTCGGGCATAACGCGCGTCACCTTCCTGCCGGAAATCTCGCCGAGAATGACCGAGCCGTCGGCCATCCAGACCGGCCCTTCGGGAAAGCCGAGGCCGTCGGTGATGATGCGGATATCGGGCATGGCGTTCCCTCCCCTGTTTGCTACGCGTTGACCCGGCGCATGATTTCGGCCCAGTGGTCGAGCCGCGGCAGGATCTTGTCGGCACCCTCGGACGGCAGCATCGCCACCCAGCGCACGATCCCCATGTCGCGGTAGCGCTTCAACTGGTCGACATCGTCGCCGCCGCCCATCAGCGTCACCGGCACGTCTTCCTTCTTGCGCCCGGCCTCGGCGAGCAGCGCGTGGAATTTCGGCAGCTGCTCGCCGATGTCGCCGTACGGCGCGCGACCGGCGATCGGCGCCCAGCCGTTGCCATAGCGCACCGCGCGCCGCGCCGCGTGCGGAAAGGCGCCGCCGACGATAACCGGCAGCGGGCTCTGCACCGGCTTCGGCCAGGTCATCATCGGCGGAAAGCTGACGATGTCGCCGTGGTATTCCGGCTTCGATTTGGTCCAGATCTCGCGCATCGCCTCAATCTGCTCGCGCATCTTCTTGAAGCGGGTGGCGTAGACCGTGCCGTGATCTTCCATCTCGTCCTGGTTCCAGCCGCCGCCGATGCCGAACAGGAACCGCCCGCCCGACGTTTGGTCGAGCGAGGCCACGGTTTTGGCGAGCTGGATCGTGTCGCGCTGGATCACCAGGCAGACCCCGGTGGCGACCTTGAGCGTCTTGGTCGCCGCTGCCGCCGCGGTCAGCGACACAAACGGGTCCATCGCGTCGTAATAGGGCTTGGGCAAGTCGCCGCCGCCGGGAAACGGCGTCTTGCGCGAGAGCGGGATGTGCGAGTGCTCTGGCGCCCACAGCGATTCGAACCCGCGTTCCTCCATCGCCTGCGCCATCGCCGGCGCCGGCATCGCGTAGTCGGTCATGAACATCAATGCGCCGAAATGCATGGCTTCTCTCCCTGCCGTCGGTCCGCCGGGGTTGCCGCGACGCCGTTCCGACGCCTCGCAATGTACCGATCAGAGTGTCATTGCGAGCGGAGCGACGCAATCTCGACGGCGGCGGCCCGCGGTTACGCGACCGCCAGATCGCCCCAACTCGCTACCCGGCGGATGCGCAACGCAATGACCGGCAGCCCGGTCAGGTCCATCGAGCGAAGTTGCGGATAGCGCGCCCGGCACAGCGCCTGCGCCCGGTCGTATTCGTCGCCGGCGGCCAGCAGTTCCACGGCCCCGCGCAGCATGACCCAGCCGAGCCGGGTCCAGTCCTCGTCATAGCGGTCGACGACAAACGCCGCGTTGGGGTTTTCGGCGATGTTGCGCTCGCGCTTCAGCGGCACGTCGCGGCGCTTCGGCTTTTGGTCGATCGCGATGTAGAGCGTGTCGTCGCCGAGCGCATAGCACACCGGCACGACATGCGGTGCGCCGGCGCGGTCGGCGGTCGCCAGGCGGCCGACCCGGTGATGGTCGAGAAAGCGGCGCTGCGCCCCCGTCAGCTTTGCACGACCTTGCAGCATCGCACGATCTTGCGGGATTTCACGCCTGCTGCCTACGATGTTTGCGACAAGGCGGAGAACGCGATGAGTGAGGCGGCATCCCTAAGCCCCGAAACCGTATTGCGGGAGATGAAGGCGGGCGGGGTCACCGACATCGTGTGGCTGCCCGACAGCGAAACCAACTGGCTCTACCTGTTGATGCAGGCCGAGCCGAGCCTGCGTCTGATCGGCGTCAGCCGCGAAGGGCATGCGATGCCGATCGCGGCCGGACTTGCCGCCGGCGGCAAGAAACCGATGATCCTCATTCAGAACACCGGGATGATGGAATCGGGCGATTCGATCCGCGGCTGGCTGTTGGGCCTCAACGTGCCGGTCGTGATGATGGTCGGCTATCGCGGCTGGACAAGGCACGGCGTCACCACCGACACCGCCGCCACCTATACCGAGCGTTTCATCAACGCGTTCGGGCTCGACTACTATCTCGTCGAAAGCGATGCCGACGCGCCGCGCATCAGCCACGCCTTTGCCGAGGCCGAGCGCACGCAGCGCCCGGTCGTCGTGCTGGTCGGCGACGAATACCACGGCTTCAACCGGTAAAGGACACGTCCATGATGCGCATCGCCGAGGCGCTCGAAGCCTTCAAGCCGCACCGCGGCGGAGCGATCGTCGTGCCCGGGCGCGGCGGAAAATTCTGGACCGGGCTGACGACCGACGAAACCCTCGACGTGCCGCTCGGCGACCCGGCGATGGGCGGCCATGCCGGGTTTGCGTTCGGCCTCGCCCTGGCGCAGCCGAAACGCCGGGTCGTGCTGTTCGACAGCGAGGGCGACATCTTGATGAGCCTTGGCATGCTGACCACGATCGCCGAGCAGGCGCCGGGCAATTTCTTTCACTTTCTGCTCGACAACGAGGTCTACGCAACGACCGGCGGGCAGCCGGTACCCAACGCCAAGAATGTCGCCTACGACAAGATCGCCCTCAGCTGTGGCTATCCGCGCGCCTATTCCTTTACCGAGCTTGCCGATTTCGCCGGCGCGCTGCCCGAGATCTTCGCCCGGCCCGGCCCGGTGTTCTGCGCGCTTAAGGTCTATCCCGAGGTTGAGAACGAGCCGATCGGCCGCCGCCGGCGCTGGAACACCCGCACCCGCGACCAGGTGCTCGACGATCTGCAGACCGGGCTGGGCATCGGCCGTTAGAATATAAGCATCCGGCCAAAGTAGAGGTCTATTAACCCATCGCTAAGCGTGCCTCGGCATCATTTCGCCCGTTAGGGAGACACAGATGCTGATTGCAATCCAGCGGTTTGTCCGCAACAACAAAGGCGTGACGGCGGTGGAGTATGCGCTGATCGCGGCAATGATCGCGATTGGGAGCGTCAACGTCATGAAGCTGACCGGAAAGCACCTGACGAAGACTATGAGGACGATCGCGCGAGACTTGAAATAGCCGGGGTTCCCGCCTCCAGGATCGCCTACTATGCAGCCGCGGCCTCTGCCGCGGTGCTGTCGCCGATGACGAGGCCGAGCGGGCTCGCGGTGACCGCGACCCGGGCGCCGTCTTGGATGCGTCCTTCGAGGATGCGCTGGGCCAGCGGGTTTTGCAGATCGCGCTGGATCACCCGCTTCAGCGGGCGCGCGCCATAGACCGGGTCGTAGCCGGTATTGGCCAGCCAGGCACTCGCCTTGTCGTCGATGTCGAGGGTGATCTTGCGATCCACCAACAGCTTCTTCAGCCGCATCAGCTGGATGTCGACGATGCCCTTCATGTCATCGCGCGACAGCCGGCGGAACAGCAGGATCTCGTCGAGCCGGTTGAGGAATTCCGGGCGGAATGCGGCCTGCACCGCCTCCATCACGTGCGGTCGCGCGGCCTCGGTATCGGCGCCGTCGGGCAGGCTGGCGAGCGCATCGCCGCCGAGGTTGGAGGTCAGCACGATCAGTGTGTTGCGAAAGTCGACCGCGCGCCCCTGCCCGTCGGTCAGCCGCCCGTCGTCGAGCACCTGCAGCAGCACATTGAACACGTCCGGGTGCGCCTTTTCGACCTCGTCGAACAGGATCACCTGATAGGGCCGGCGGCGCACCGCCTCGGTCAGCGCTCCGCCCTCATCGTAGCCGACATAGCCCGGCGGCGCGCCGATCAGCCGCGAGACCGCGTGCTTCTCCATGTATTCCGACATGTCGATGCGCACCATCGCGCTCTCGTCGTCGAACAGGAACTCGGCGAGCGCCTTGGTCAGCTCGGTCTTGCCGACACCGGTGGGGCCGAGGAACAGGAACGAGCCGATCGGCCGGTTCGGGTCCTGCAACCCGGCGCGGGCGCGGCGGATCGCGTTGGACACCGCGATCACCGCCTCGTCCTGGCCGATCACGCGGTGGCGCAGATTGTCCTCCATCGACAGCAGCTTATCGCGCTCGCCCGACAGCATCTTTTCGGTCGGGATGCCGGTCCAGCGCGACACGACCCCGGCGATGTGCTCGGGCGTCACCGCCTCCTCGACCAAGCGGCCGGCCTCGGCGCCTTCGGCCTCCTTGAGCTTGCGTTCGAGGTCGGGGATCACACCGTAGGTCAATTCGCCGGCCCGGCCCCAATCGCCGCGGCGCTGCGCGACGTCGAGTTCGGCTCGGGCCTGGTCGAGCTGCTCTTTCAACTTCTGCGCGCCGGCGAGCTTGTTTTTCTCGGCCTGCCACTGCGCGGTCAGCTCGGCCGATTGCTGCTCCAGTTCTTCAAGCTCCTTGACGAGCTTGTCGAGCCGGTCGCGTGACGCCGGGTCGCTTTCCTTCTTCAAGGCCTCGCGCTCGATCTTCAACTGCATGATGCGGCGGTCGAGCTCGTCGATTTCCTCGGGCTTCGAATCGACCTCCATGCGCAGCCGCGATGCGGCCTCGTCCATCAAGTCGATCGCCTTGTCGGGCAGAAAGCGGTCGCTGATATAGCGATTCGACAGCGTCGCCGCCGCGACCAGCGCACCGTCGGTGATGCGCACGCCGTGGTGCAGTTCGTATTTTTCCTTGATCCCGCGCAGGATCGAGATCGTGTCCTCGACCGACGGCTCGGTCACGAAGACCGGCTGGAAGCGCCGCGCCAGCGCCGCATCCTTTTCGATGTGCTTGCGGTATTCGTCGAGCGTGGTGGCGCCGACGCAATGCAGCTCGCCGCGCGCCAGGGCGGGCTTCAGCATATTGGAGGCGTCCATCGCCCCCTCGGCCTTGCCGGCGCCGACCAGCGTGTGCAATTCGTCGATGAAGACGATGATTTCGCCGGCCGCGGCGGTGATCTCTGCCAGCACCGCCTTGAGCCGTTCCTCGAACTCGCCTCGGTATTTGGCGCCGGCGACCAGCGCACCGAGATCGAGCGCCAACAGGCGCTTGTGTTTGATCCCCTCGGGCACGTCGCCGTTGACGATGCGCAGCGCCAAGCCCTCGACGATCGCGGTCTTGCCGACGCCGGGCTCGCCGATCAGCACAGGGTTATTCTTGGTCCGACGCGACAGCACCTGGATCGTGCGGCGGATTTCCTCGTCACGGCCGATGACCGGGTCGAGCTTACCTTCGCGCGCCACCGCGGTCAGGTCGCGGGCGTATTTCTTCAGCGCGTCGTAGCCTTCCTCGGCCGAGGCGGTATCGGCCGTGCGGCCCTGGCGTACCTGTTCGATCGCGGCGTTGAGGTTCTGCGGCGTCACCCCGGCAGCGGCCAAGGTCTTGCCGGCGGGCAGCTCCTTGGCCAGCGCCATCGCCAGCAGCAGCCGCTCGACCGTGACAAACGAGTCGCCGGCCTTTTCGGCGATCTTCTCGGCCTGGTCGCAGACGCGCGCCAGCTCCGGGCTCAGATAGACCTGGCCGGCGCCGCTGCCTTCGACACGCGGCTGGCGGCTGAGCTCGGCTTCGACCGCAGCAAGCGCGTTCGCAGGGTCGCCGCCGGCGGCGCGGATCAGATTGCCGCACAGGCCTTCCTTGTCTTCGAGCAGGACCTTGAGGAGATGTTCGGGCGTCAGACGCTGATGGCCGGTGCGCAACGCCAGGTTCTGGGCCGATTGGATGAACCCCTTCGACCTCTCGGTGTATTTCTCGAGCTCCATGGTGGGCCAACCTCCGATGAACCGACTACCCCGACCCCCATCAGGCAGGCCCAGCAGTCCTTCGGTCGGAGATATGGTGGCGAGCCGGGCAGCGCTCAACCCTAGAGCCGGCGCGCATTCCCGCCTTGATCGAGGTCAACGCCGCGGGGCGAAGCCCGCCTGCTCAATACCCCGGCGGCTGCTCGTCGTCCGGGGGCGGCGGGTTCGGCGGCGGCACCTGCTGGTGCTGGACATGGACCGGCTGCATCTGCGCCTCGTCGCCGTTGCGCGGGTCGCCGTTCTGCTGGTCGCCGTCGCCGTTCATCTCGGTGTCGGCCGGGGTCATCGGCCGCTGCTGGCCCTGCGGATACCCCTCGCCGGCCGCGTTCATCATTCGAAAATAATGCTCGGCGTGCTGATAGAGGTTCTCCGCGGCGACGCGGTCGCCGCCCGCCGCCGCCTCGCGCGCCATCGCAACATAGCGCTCGAACACCTGATAGGCGTTGCCGCGGATCTTTACCGCCGGGCCGTTGCTGTCAAAGGTCTGGTTGCGCTGCGGCATGCGCGGGCGATTGCCGCCCCCGCCACCGCCCCCGCCCCCACCACCGCCCCCACCACCGTGATGCGGGTTGTTGCCATTGCGGCCGCGCGAGCGTTTGCCTTGTCCTGGTCTCATGGCACCTATCTGATCGCGGTGGAGTTGAAAGCGGACCGATGCCCGACAGGAACCTCGCCGCGACGCCTACCGCGCCGGCTATCAGCATGCGCCTGCATCTTCATGCGGCGCGGGTTCCCGAATGGGCAACACCCTAGCCGCGAGCGCGGCTCATTCCAAACATTTTTTGACCGTGACGGTTTCCCGCTGGGCGGGCGATGATGCAGCGCCGGATGCCGGCGAGATCGTCGGCAAAGGCGTCGACGGCCAGGCCGTGCGCGGCGAGGATCGCGGCGACCGCCGTGCCCTGCCCGGCGCCGATCTCGGCGGCAAAGAGCCCGCTCGGCGCGAGCAAGGGCGTCAGCTCGGCGGCGATGGTGCGGTAGGCTTCCAGCCCGTCGGTGCCACCATCGAGCGCACGATGCGGATCGAAATCGCGCACCTCGGGCGGCAGTGAAGCGATCGTGCCGGTGGCGATATAGGGCGGGTTGGCGACCACCGCATCAAACCGGCCGGCGAGCGCCGCCGCCCAGTCGCCGACCGCGAACCGGGCGCGCGCGGCAAGGCCGAGCGCGGTGGCATTGGCGCGCGCTGCCGTCGCCGCACCGAACGTGTAATCGACGCCGATTCCGGTCGCCGCCGGCCGTTCGGAAAGCAGTGACAGCAGCAGGCAGCCGCTGCCGGTGCCGAGGTCGAGCAGGCGATAGGGCCGGTTGCGCTCCGGCAGCCGCGCCAGCACCGCCTCGACGACGGTCTCGGTCTCCGGCCGTGGGTCGAGTGTGTCGGGCGACAGGCGGAAATCGAGGCCCCAGAATTCGCGCGTTCCGAGCACCCGGCTCAGCGGCTCGTGCGCCAGGATGCGCCGCAGAAAATCGCCGATCCGCACGGCGCCGCCCTCATCAACCCGCCGCTCGGGATAGGCGAACACCTCATTCGCCGAGAGGCCGAGCGCCGACGCGACCAGCCGCCGCGCGCGCCGGCGCGGGTCGTCGAACCCGGCCGCATCGAGCGCCGCCGCAGCCTCGGCGATGGCCGAGGCGATCGTGTTCAAACCGTCACTCCGCCGCGGCGGCGAGCTTGGCGGCACGGTCCTCGGTCAGGATCGCGTCGATGATCTCATCGAGCGCTTCGCCGCTCATCACCTTGTCGATCTTGTAGAGCGTCAGATTGATGCGGTGGTCGGTGACGCGGCCCTGCGGAAAATTGTAGGTGCGGATGCGCTCGGAGCGGTCGCCGCTGCCAACCTGGCTCTTGCGGTCCGCGGCGCGGACGGCGTCCTTGGCCTGCCGCTCGGCCTCGTAGAGCCGGGCGCGCAGCACCTTCATCGCCCGCGCCTTGTTTTTGTGCTGCGATTTCTCGTCCTGCTGGATCACCACCAGCCCGGTCGGCAGATGGGTGATGCGGACCGCGCTGTCGGTGGTGTTGACCGATTGCCCGCCCGGCCCCGAGGCGCGAAACACGTCGATGCGCAGATCCTTGTCGTCGATCTTGATGTCGACCTCTTCGGCCTCGGGCAGCACCGCGACGGTCGCCGCCGAAGTGTGAATGCGGCCCGACGCCTCGGTCTCCGGCACGCGCTGGACCCGGTGCACGCCGCTCTCGAATTTCAATCGGGCGAAGACATCGCGCCCGGTTATCGAGGCCGTTGCCTCCTTGGTCCCGCCGATGCCGGTCTCGGATGTATCAAGCAGCTCGAACCGCCAGCCGCGCAGCGCCGCATAGCGCTGGTACATGCGGAACAGGTCGGCGGCGAACAGTGCCGCCTCGTCGCCGCCGGTGCCGGCGCGGATTTCGAGGATCGCGTTGCGCTCGTCATCCTCATCCTTGGGCAACAGCGCCAGCTTTACCTGCATTTCCAACGCCGGCAGGTGCTGGCGCAGGGTCTGCATCTCCTCCTCGGCGAGCGCCTTCATCTCGGCATCGTCGCCTGCGGCCATCTCGCTCGCCGCCGCCATGTCCTGCTGGGCGTGGCGCAGCGCCTCGATACCCTCGATGATCGGCGACAGTTCGCTATATTCCTTCGACAATTTCGTGAATTCGGAGCCCGACAGCCCGCTGCCGGCGAGCGCCGCCGACAGCTCGGCATGGCGCCGGACGAGCTGGTCGAGGCGCCCCTCGAGCACCGCTTCGAGGCTCATCCCTGCAGCGCCTTGAGCCGCTCGGCGAGCGCGGCGAGCGGCACCGCTTCCTGCGCGCCGCTGTCGAGGTCACGCAGCGTCGCCGAACCGGCGGCGATCTCGTCGTCGCCGAGCAGCACCGCGGCGCGCGCGCCAAGGCGGTCGGCGCGCCGCATGCGACGCTGCACGTTGCCCGAGTAGCCGAGCTCCACGACAAGCCCGGCATCGCGCAATTCCTCGGCCAGCGTCAGCATCTTGGCCTCGGCCGTCTCGCCGATCGGCACCAGCACGACCGGGCGCGCCGGCCCCGGCGGCTCGGCGATCAGCAGCGCCAGTCGCTCGATGCCGGCGGCCCAGCCGATCCCGGGCATCGCCGGCCCACCCATCAGCTCGACCAGCCCGTCATAGCGCCCGCCGGCCAGCACCGTGCCCTGCGCGCCGAGATCGGTGGTGACGAACTCGAACACCGTATGGGTGTAGTAATCGAGGCCACGGACGAGCCGCGGGTTGAGCCGGTGCGCGACGCCGATGCGGTCGAGCCCGCCGCGCACGCGGGCAAAGAAGTCGCGCGACGCCGTATTCAGGTATTCGTCGAAGGGCGGCGCGTCGGCGTTGATGCGTACATCTTCCGGGTCTTTCGAATCGAGGATGCGCAGCGGGTTGCGCTCGAGCCGGCGCTGGCTGTCTTCCGAGAGCCGCGAGTGGTGCGCCGAGAAGTAACTGACCAACGCCTCGCGATAGGCGGCGCGGCTTTCCGGGTCGCCGAGGGTGTTGATCTCGAGCACGCAATGCTTGGCAATATCGAGCGCCGTGAGGATGCGCCAGCCGAGCGCGATGCACTCGATATCGGCCTGGGCCTGCGCCACGCCGAGAATCTCGACGCCGATCTGGTGAAACTGGCGAAAGCGCCCGCGCTGCGGCCGTTCATAGCGGAACATCGGCCCCGAATAGAAATATTTGAGCGGGGTCGATTGCGTCAGCCCGTTCGAGAGCACCGCGCGCACGACCCCGGCGGTGTTTTCCGGGCGCAGCGTCAGCTCTTCGCCGCCGCGGTCGGTAAACGTGTACATCTCCTTCGAGACGATGTCGGTGTGCTCGCCGATCGGGCGCGAAAACACCTCGGTAAACTCGAAGATCGGCGTCGCGATCTCGGCAAAGCCGTACAGCTCACCGAGCCGGCGCGCGGTCTCGCCGACCATGCGGTGGCGCCGCGCGGTCTCCGGCAACAAATCCTGCGTGCCGCGAGCCGGCTGCAAGGCGGGCATTACTGAGGTTCCTTCGACTATTCACTCGTCGTCCCGGCGCAGGCCGGGACCCCCCCTTCAACA
>DATLRD010000090.1:0-68309 GCA_035534855.1 Allostellaceae bacterium
CCGTGACCCAGTCGAGCGTGTTGGTCACGCGAAAGGCCAGGCCCGGGGTCGAGAATTGTTTCTCGAAATCCTGGGCGTAATGCGCGTTCCCGGGCCGGGGCTGGGCAAAGACGTATGTCTTCACGGTGCAGCCGTCGGGCAGCCCGCCCTTGTAGTGCAGATAAGAGCGCAGCAACGTCGCGATTGCCGCTCCCTGGCTATGTCCGGTGACGTAGAGCTGACTGCCTGCCGGGATATTGGCCTTGATCCTGGCCAGGATCCCGTTCGCCGGGTCATCGAGCAAAGCGAATAGTCCGAGGGCGAAGCCGTAATGCACTCCCGCCGCCGGATCGTCGGCGAATTGGTGTCGATATCCCGACCGCCCGCTGCGGAGGAGCCGATGCAGAGCGTTCCCTTCGCCTCAATCATCAAGGAGATCAGATCCTCGATGATGCTGCCCGCTTCCGCGACCGTGCCGCGAATTGCCAGGGCAAAGGCTCCGTCGCTTTTTCGCTTCCAAAGCTGCCACTTATTGTCGAACCAGCCCATCACGGGCGAGTCAAACATCAGATTCCACCCAGTACTCGGATCGGGGACCGGCGGCTGCGGTGCTCCTGCCTCCACATAGGCGCAGAGTTCCAGCATCTCCAACGCCTCTTGCGGGTCGAATTCGGGCAGCATTCCCGGCTCCTCTCCAATTGCACGCAATGCGGGAATATACCACCGTTGATCTTCCTTTTGTCAGGGGCGTTGGAGAGATGACGCCACGCCTGCAACGCCGTAGACTGATGCCGATTTAGGTCAGTCTGAGGACGATATGGCCCTGAAGCGCATGGTGCTGCAGATCGGCATGGGCACCGACATCCGCGGCACCGACTACACCAAGGCGGCGGTGCGGGCGCTGCGCGACGCGCTGTGGCACAACTCGCTCGGCATCGCCAACGCGGTCGGGCTCGACACCGATGCGATGCAGGTCGAGGTGACGATCGGCGTGCCCAAGCCTGAGCAGGTCGACAAGGCCGCGGTGCTGGCGGTGCTGCCGCATGGCACCGGCACGGTCAAAATCGTCGAAGGCGGGCTCGAGATCGTCAACGACGCCGGCACCGGCAGCACCGTCATCGCCAACGCTGCCGCGGTCGTGCGGCTCGATATCGGCTGAGGAGCATACGATGGCGGCGCGCATCATCCTCGAAATGGGCATGGGCAACGATTTGCACGGCGGCGACTACACCAAGGCGGCGCTGCGCGCGGTGCAGGACGCGCTGCACCATTCGTCGCTCGTCTTCATCCGCACCCTCGGCCTCGATTCGCGGCAGATGCAGGTCGCCGTGACGATCGGCGTGCAGCAGCCGGACAAGGTCGACGCCGCCCGGGTCGCGGCCTCGCTGCCGCACGGCCAAGCGACGGTGTCGGTGGTCAAGGGTGGGCTCGACGTGCCCGACCCGGACGCCGGCGATGTCGCGATCATCGCCAGCGCGGCGGTTGCGGTCAGGTTCGAGAACCTGCCACAGGCAAAAGGCTGAGCCCGGCCCGCGTCTCGGCTACAGAAGGTTGACGGTCATCGCGAAAGCGTCGCCGTTGTCGGCGCGCCACGGGAGCAGCAGCCGTACATAGCGCTTGCTGCGGATCTCGCCGCGGCTTTTGAGGATCGCCACTGAGATCGCGTCGAGGCGCGGCTGCTGGTCGGCGATGACTTCGCGGTACCGCCGCGCGGCCCAGAGCGCGAGCCCGGTATAGGGCTGGTCCTCGGCGTGCTTCCCACGGGCTTCGCGGACCCACTTCGCGCCGAACATGTCGCGCTTCTTGCCCCAGTGCTCGATCAATAGCGAGGAGGACTGCGCCGGGTTGCGAACCACCACCGTCTGGTCGAGCAGGCGTTCCTCGCGCAGGCGGCCGAGGATTTCGGGCGTCCAATTGCCGTGCCCCTCGTGCCACGCCTGGAACAGCCCAGTCATGCGGCCCCCGCCGAGAGTGTCGATCGCATCCAGCGACTCGCGCCGCACTACGAGCCCCCGTGGCGTGTCGTGCTGCGCCTCGGTCACCACCTCTTCCATCCGCTGCAGCGCCAGGTCGAGGTTGACAAACAGTTCGGGTGTCAGAGGCGACTCCGAGGACGACAGCACCACCCGCCGCGGCGCCTGTCGGCAGATCGCGAAAAACGTCGCGGCCAGGGTCGGCCGACAGATCAGCCGCGGCCGAAATGCGACGATCAAATCGTCGCCAAGCCGCCACAGATAGACAAATCCACGGGACCAGATCGCGTCGGCCTCGACATCGGCCCCGCTATACCCAGTCAATGCCCCCGATGGGGCTGGCCACACCCTGCCCCGGTCATCAACCAGCATGCCCAACATGCTGCACGCCTCACTATTTCCTGTTGCGTTTTACGCGAATGAAATACTATTGGGAAGTGGCTTACGATAGGTTTCGCGGCCGAGTTACTGGTAATACGATCGGCTTAGGGGATGGGACAGGCGGGTGGGCCCGTGGGCCTGATTAATTTGGGTGGCGCCGCCCTCAGGACCGTGGCGGATACCGTCGATAAGCACGTCGCTGCGCGGTTACGCCTGCGCCGTCTTCAGGTCGGGATTGCCGAAAGAGACGCAGCGCAGCGTTTTGGCGTGAGCGTCCGGAAACTCGCGCGGCTCGAGGCCGGGGAAATTCCGATCCGGACCGAGTGGCTCGATGCGGCCTGCGACCTGTTCGGGGTTCGCACCTCATATTTTTTCCGCGGCATGCCGGGCGGCTCCCATGCCGGGGAAATTCCTCAGCTGGCGCCGCTCGGCGAGCAGCTGGGGCAAGCGCTGTTCCTGGCCCCTTGTCTGGATCTCCTGGCCCGCAACGCAGCCGCAGAAGTGCGCGAGGTGACGATCGCCCGCCAGCCTGTGTGTGGCTATCTGCCGCTTATGGTCATGCAGGTGCGCAGGCTCGTCGAAAAACATGCCCGCGCCGCCGGGCTCGGCGACCTCACGGTCCATTACGTTTCGTTCCACAGCGGCGCGGCGGTTAATGATGGGCTCCTTACCGGCCGCATCCAGATCGCCGCCGGCGGTGTTCCGCCGTTTCTGCTGCTGTGGGACCGGACCCGGCCCGATCTCGGGGTGAAGGCGCTCAGCGCGATCAGCTCCCTTCCGCAGTATTTGATCACGCGCAACCCTGCCGTTCGCACCATTGCCGATTTTTGCGACTACGACCGCATCAATGTGGCCGCCCCCCAGGCGTCCTTGCCGGCGATTCTGCTCGAGATGGCCGCGGCCAAGACATTCGGGATCGGGAGTTACAATCGGCTTAACCGGCTGACCGTCGGCCTGCCGCAGGCCGAGGGGGCGGCGCAGCTGATCTCCGGCCGTGGCGAGATCACAGCCGATTTCATCGGCGCACCCTTTGCCTATGAAGAGCTCGACGCTCCCGGGGTTCGCCTGGTGCTGCGGAGCGAGGATCTGATGGGGCCGGTGACCAATCAGCTGCTCTACACGACCTCTGCCTTCCATAACGAAAACCCGAAGATTGTCGCCGCGGTCATGGCCGCGTTCGACGAGGCCATCGAATTGGTGCGAAAGGACCGACAGCTGGCCGGCGAGGCGTTCGTCAAGGTCGAGGGCACGCGTCCGTTGCAGATCGCCCGCATGATCAACGATCGGTCAATCTCCTTCTCTGGCAATCCGCACGGGCTGATAAAGTTCGCCGAGTTCATGCACGAGACCGGTTCGATCGGAGCCATGCCAGCGAGCTGGGAAGACCTGTTTTTCCGCGACCAAGCGGCAAGGCTCAGCGGCGATTAGGGACGCGGCGGTCACCCCGCCGTTTGCGACCGCGGCGCCGCGGCGGCATCGGCATCCGCCTCGGCATCGGAGGTGACCGACACTTCGACGCTCATGCCCAGGTAATCTGACGGAAACCCGGTCCACGTTCCGGACGGCGGCACGGCGTGCCGCATCCGCTTGGCGCGGCATTCGTCGAGTTCGGCCTGGGGGCGCGCGGGCCGATCGTGATGCCGTAGCCGCCGGCCTCGCCGACCGGCTTGACCACCAGCCGCGACCGGTCGTCGAGCAGCAGGTTGAGCGCGGTGACGCGCTGGATCACGCCGGCCTCGGTATGGCCCCATTCGGCGGCCGACAGCACGCGCGGGATCGCATCGAACGGCAGGATGCGGTCGATCGCGCTGCTGTCGGAATATACGGTCAAGGTGATCCCGAGGTTGTAGAGCGCGCGCTCCGCGTCGGCGGCGCGGCCCTTGAAGACGGCGGTCGGCAGCCGCGCCAGCCGGTCGCGCAGCGGCGCGTTGTCGGGGCAATGCAGCAGCTCGCAGTAGAGGCTGCCCGGGTCATAGCCATCAAGAAGAAAGGTGCCCATCGCTCCACGCCGTGCTGCCGCCAAAAGCGGTACGCACGTCGCGCGCCAATTGCAGCGCGAGCGCGGTCGCCGCCGCCGGTTCCACATATCATCCGGCCGGCGCGCCGGGAAACTTGCCCGCCGGGCACCGCGGCCTGATATAGTGCAGCGGGAGATCGTCGGCGGGCAGGCCCCTCGCCAACCCGGTCAGGTCCGGAAGGAAGCAGCCGTAACGAGTTCCGGCCTGGGTCGTCCGCACGGTCTCCCACCTCATTTCCGTGCCGCGCTATGACCGAACCGGCGACGCATTACCGGGTGCTGGCCCGCAAATACCGGCCGCAAACCTTTGCCGAGGTGATCGGGCAGGAGGCGCTGGTGCGCACCCTGTCGAACGCGATTGCGACCGGCCGCATCGCCCACGCCTTCATCCTCACCGGGGTGCGCGGGGTCGGTAAGACCACGACGGCGCGGATCATCGCCCGTGCGCTCAACTGCGTCGGGCCGGACGGGACCGGCGGCCCGACCGTATCGCCGTGCGGGGTGTGCGACCATTGCCGCGCGATCGCCGAGGACCGCCATGTCGACGTGATCGAGATGGACGCCGCCTCGCGCACCGGGGTCGACGACATCCGCGACCTGACCGACGGCATCCGCTATCGCCCCGTCTCGGCGCGGTTCAAGGTCTACATCATCGACGAAGTGCACATGCTGTCGAAGAATGCCTTCAACGCGCTGTTGAAGACGCTCGAAGAGCCGCCGCCCGACGTCAAGTTCGTGTTCGCGACGACCGAGGCGCAGAAGGTTCCGGTCACCGTGCTGTCGCGCTGCCAGCGGTTTTCGCTGCGCCGCGTGCCGGCCGATATTCTGTCTGCGCATTATCGCGGGATCGCCGAAGCCGAGGGCGTCGCGATTTCGCCGGCCGCGCTCGGGCTGATCGCCCGTGCCGCCGACGGCTCGGTGCGCGACGGGCTGTCGCTGCTCGACCAGGCGATCGCGCTGGCCGACGGCCCGATCGAGGAGTCGCTGGTGCGCGACATGCTCGGCATCGCCGATCGCGGGCTCGTCTGCGACCTGTTCGAGACCGTGATGAAAGGCGATGCGGCCGGCGCGCTCGACCGCATGGCGGCGCTCTACCAGGGCGGCGCCGACCCGCTGATGGTGCTGCAGGACCTCCTGGATTTCTGCCATTTCGTGACCCGTCTCAAGCTGGTGCCCGAGGCCGGGGCCGACGACCCGATGGAGGAGGGCGACCGGGCCCGCGCCCAGCCGCTGGCCGCGGCGCTGGCGATGCCGGTATTGGCGCGGGCCTGGCAGATGCTGCTGAAGGGGCTCGAAGAGGTGCAGGCGGCGCCGTCGCCGGCGCAGGCCGCGGAAATGGTGCTGATCCGCCTCGCCTATGCCGCCGACCTGCCGCTGCCGGCCGATCTGGTGCGCAGCCTGCAGTCGCACGAGCCGGTCGCCGCCGTGCGCAGCATGCCGGCTGTGCCGTCGCCGTCGCGGCCGCCCTCGCTCTCGCCCTCGGTCGCGCCGCCGCCGGTGGCCGGCCCGCGCGGCGACGGGGCGGTGGCGAGCGCCCGGCCGCTGCCGGCGGCGGTGCCCGACCCGTCTCCGACCCCGAGCGCCAGCGCCGCCTTCGACCCGATGCCGCAGAATTTCGCCGAGGTCGTCGCGCTGTTCGACGCGCATCGCGAGGCGCTCGCCGCGTCGCAGCTCAGGCAGCACGTTCACCTCGTCGCCTTCGAACCCGGCCGCATCGAATTTTGCCCGGCCGACGGCGCGCCGCGCGACCTCGCCAACCGGCTCGGCCAGAGCCTTGGCGACTGGACTGGCGCGCGCTGGGTCGTGTCGGTGTCGCAGGCCGCGGGCGCGCCGACCTTGGCGCAGGACGAGGAACAGCGCTCGCGTGCCCTGGAGAGTGAGGTGGCCGCCCACCCGCTGGTGCGCGCCGCGCTCGAGGCCTTTCCGGGCGCGACGATCGCCGCGGTGCGCGAGCGGCTTGCCGGCGCCGAGCCGGGGGTCGAGCCCGATGCCGAGCCGCCGGCCGATGACGACACCGGCAACACAGAGGACGATTCATGAAGAATCTCGGTCAGTTGATGAAACAGGCGCAGCAGATGCAGGCCCGGATGGCCGAGATGCAGGCGCAGCTCGAAACCGTCGAGATGACCGGCGTGTCAGGCGGCGGGTTGGTGTCGCTGACCCTAAACGGCAAGGGCGACGTCAAGCAGGTCAAGATCGACAAATCGGTGCTCGACCCCGAAGAGGGCGAAGTGCTGGAAGACCTGATCGTCGCAGCGTTCAACGACGCGCGCGCCAAGGTCAACGCCCATACCGAGGCGGAGATGGGCAAATTGACCGGCGGGCTCGGCCTGCCCGGCGGGTTCAAGTTGCCGTTCTAGGAAAATTCCCTGTCCGAACTCGACACGCTGATCCAGCTGCTCGCGCGGCTGCCCGGGCTCGGGCCGCGCTCGGCGCGCCGTGCCGCGCTGCACCTGATCAAGCGGCGCGAGGGGCTGATGATGCCCCTGGCAGCCGCGCTGCAGGCCGCCGCGGCAGCGATCCGCCCGTGCAGCGAGTGCGGCAACCTCGACACGGTCGACCCGTGCGCGATCTGCCGTGACCCGCGTCGCGACGGTGCGGTGATCTGCGTCGTCGAGGACCTCGCCGATCTGTGGGCGCTGGAGCGTACCGCCGCGTTCCGCGGGCGCTACCACGTGCTCGGCGGCACGCTGTCGGCGCTCGACGGGGTCGGGCCGGAAGACCTCAACATCGCCCGGCTGATCGCCCGGCTCGGCGCGAACATGGAGTTGATCCTGGCGCTCAACGCTACGGTCGACGGCCAGACCACCGCACATTACATCGCCGACCGCGCCCAACCGACCGGCGCCAAAATCTCGCGCCTCGCCCAGGGCGTGCCGATCGGCGGCGAACTCGACTATCTCGACGAAGGCACCCTGACCGCGGCGCTGAACGCGCGGCGGGAGGTGTAGCTAGGCCGCCTTGCGGCGCCGTCTGCCGCGAGGCATGGCGTTTTCTTCCTCGAAGAGTTCGGCGAGGCGTTCGAGCATCACGCCGCCCAGCTGCTCGGCGTCGACGATCGTCACCGCGCGGCGATAGTAGCGGGTCACGTCGTGGCCGATGCCGATCGCGGTCAGCTCGACCACGCCGCTGCGCTCGATCTGCGCGATTACCTCGCGCAGGTGCTTTTCGAGGTAGTTACCGGGGTTTACCGACAGCGTCGAATCGTCGACCGGGGCACCGTCGGAAATCACCATCAGAATGCGCCGCTCCTCGGGCCGGCCGAGGATGCGGTTATAGGCCCAGGTCAGCGCCTCGCCGTCGATGTTTTCCTTGAGGATGCCTTCGCGCAGCATCAGCCCGAGGCTGCGGCGCGCGCGGCGCCACGGTGCGTCGGCGGGCTTGTAGACGATGTGCCGCAGATCGTTGAGGCGGCCGGGATTGGCCGGCTTGCCGGCGGCGATCCAGCGCTCGCGCGCCTGCCCGCCCTTCCACGCCCGCGTCGTAAAGCCGAGGATCTCGACCTTGACGCCGCAGCGCTCGAGGGTGCGCGCCAATATGTCGGCGCTCATCGCCGCCACCGTTATCGGCCGGCCGCGCATCGAGCCGGAATTGTCGATGAGGAGCGTCACGACGGTGTCGCGGAACTCCATCTCCTGCTCCATCTTGTAGGCAAGCGGCAGGACGGGATTGGCGATGACGCGGGCGAGCCGCGCGGCGTCGAGGATGCCCTCGTCGAGGTCGAATTCCCAGGCGCGGGTCTGCTTGGCGAGCAGCCGCCGCTGCAGCCGGTTCGCGAGCCGGGCGATCACGCTCTGCAGGTGCGACAGCTGCTGGTCGAGCAGATGGCGCAGCCGGGTCAGCTCGTCTCCGTCGCACAGCTCATCGGCCTCGACGACCTCGTCGGCCTCGCTGCTGAACACGCGATACGTTGCCATGTCGTCGCCGCGGCCGCGCGGCAGCTGGCCGGGCCGCCCGGGCCGCCCAGGGTCATCGTCGCTCGATCCGGGCATCATCTCGCCGTCGGCATCGGCCTCGCCGTCTTCCTCGGCGTCGTCGCCGGCGCTGTCGGCCGGCGAACCGTCCGCCGACGGCTGCGCCCCGGTGGCGGCGCTTTCGCCGCTGTCGGTCTGGTTGTCGCCTTCGGATTCTTCGCCCTGGTTCTGCGAGTTTTCCGAGTCGCTTTCGTCGACCTCGCCGAGGTCGAGGTCCATGTCCTGGATCATCTGGCGGGTGATCCGGGCGTAGGAATCCTGGTCCTCGATCGAGCGGTCGAGCTCGCCGAGGTCGCGCGCGATCTTGCCTTCAAGCCACGGCCGCCACAGATCGACGACGCGTCGCGCCGAGGGCGGCGGCGGCTCGTGGGTCAGGGCCTCGCGGGTCAACAGGCGCACCGCCTCGGCCATGGTGCTTTCGGTGCGCTCGCTGATGCGCTCAAACCCCTGCCGGCGGTACTGCTCGTCGAGCATCGCGCCGATATTGTGCGCGACCCCGATCATCCGGCGCGAACCCAGCGCCTCGACCCGGGCCTGCTCGACCGCCTCGAAGATCGAGCGCGCCAGCGGTCCGCCGGGCAGGCGCTTGGCGTGGATCGCATCGTCGTGATAGCGCAGCCGCAGTGCCAGGCTGTCGGCGGCGCCGCGCAGCTGTGCCGCCTCTTCGGGCGGCAGGTCGCGCGCCGGGTTTGGCAGTTTGACCTTGATGCCCGAGACGCCGGGCGGCTCCGGGCCGAACCCGACGTTCAGATCGTCGCGCTCGGCGATTGCGCGCAGCGTCGACGCGGTCGCCCGCTTGAAGATTTCGGTTGGTGAGAATTCCTGCGCCACGTCTTCTCCCGCCCGCCTACATCAGGGTCGCGTTGACGCCGGTCTCCGGCAGATCGGTGCCAAAGCAGCGCTGGTAGTATTCGGCGACCGCCGGCCGCTCGGTCTCGTCGCACTTGTTCAGAAAGGTGAGCCGGAAGGAAAACGCGATATCGTTGAAGATGCGCGCGTTTTCGGCCCAGGTCATCACCGTGCGCGGTGACATCACGGTCGAGATGTCGCCGTTGATGAACCCGCTGCGGGTGAGGTCGGCACAGGCCACCATCGCGCTGATCTTACGCCGGCCCTCTTCGTTGTCGTAATGGGGCACCTTGGCCAGCACGATCTCGCATTCGGTGTCGTGCGGCAGGTAGTTGAGCGCCGTGACGATGCTCCAGCGGTCCATCTGGCCCTGGTTGATCTGCTGGGTGCCGTGATAGAGCCCGCTGGTGTCGCCGAGCCCGACCGTGTTGGCGGTCGAGAACAGGCGGAATGCCCCGTGCGGCCGAATCACCCGGTTCTGGTCGAGCAGCGTCAGCTTGCCGTCGACTTCGAGAACGCGCTGGATCACGAACATCACATCCGGGCGGCCGGCATCGTACTCGTCGAAGCACAGCGCCACCGGGTGCTGCAGCGCCCACGGCAGGAGGCCCTCGCGGAACTCGGTGACCTGCTTGTTGTCGCGCAGCACGATCGCATCCTTGCCGACCAGGTCGATCCGGCTGATGTGGCTGTCGAGGTTGACGCGGATGCACGGCCAGTTGAGCCGAGCGGCGACCTGCTCGACATGCGTCGATTTGCCGGTGCCGTGGTAGCCCTGGATCATGACCCGGCGGTTGAAGGCAAAACCGGCGAGGATGGCCAGCGTCGTGTCGTGGTCGAAGCGGTAGGCGTCGTCGAAATCGGGCACGTGCTCGCTCGGCGCGCTGAACGCGGGAACCTGAAGGTCGCTGTCGATCCCAAACGTCTGACGCACCGAGATCGTGATGTCGGGCATGCCGGTCGGCGTCGGCGTAAGTGCCGCTGGTTCTACGGAGGGCATTATTTTCGGGTGTCCTGATGGGAGTGGAAATTTACCTCAAGCGCCCATTGTCAGCCGAAATAGCTGGCTTTCAAGGTGGCATAAGCCTGGTTGATGATTTTCAGCTTTTCCTCGGCGGCCTTGTCGCCGCCGTGGGCGTCGGGGTGGTGGAGCTTGACCAGAACCTTGTAGCGCGATTTGAGGCTCAGCGCGGTGAACGGCGGCTCGATGTCGAACACTGCCATCGCCTGTTCGGCGGCTGCGGCGGCGCGCGCCGGCGCCTCGCCGTGGCGGCGGCCGCTGCCGCCATTGGGCCGCGAACCAGCTTCGCCAAACCCGAACGGGTCGCGGACATGCGGGGTATAGGCGGGGCCATGGCGCTCGCCGAGCTTCCAGCTTGGGCGCTGCCACACCGTGTCGCGGCGGATCTCCTGCTCGATCTCGTTCTCGTTCATTCCCGCGTAATAATTCCACGCGGCGTTGTAGGCCCGAACGTGCTCGATACAGAACCAATAATAATGGTCGAGTTCGAGGCGCGAGCGCGGTGCGCGATAATCCCCGCCCGCTTCGCAGCCGGGGTGATCGCACAGTCGCGCCGGCGGGTCGGGCTCGGGCGCGAACACGGGGTTGATCGAGGAACGCCGCATCACCCGACAGTATGGGTGGCGAGCCGCCGCGTGACAAGGATTCGCCGCGACGCACAACAGCAACCCTGCCCGGCGGCGCTGCGTACCGCCGAACCTGGTTAATCGAGCACCAGTTTCATTCCGACATGGCTCGCGTGGAAGCCGAGCCGTTCGTAGAAGCGATGTGCGGCGATGCGTGATCGGTCGCTGGTCAACTCGACGAGGCCGCATCCCGCCTCGCGCGCCGCGTCGATCGCGTGGCGCACGAGACGCTCGCCGATCCCCTGGCTGCGCCGGCTGGCCGCCACTCGCACGCCTTCGATCAGCCCGCGGGTCATGCCCCGGCGCGACAGGCCGGGGATTACGGTCAGTTGCAGGCAGCCGACCACTGCGCCCGCCAGTTCGGCGACGAACAGGAAGTTGCCGGGCTGTGTGGCGATGCCGTCGAATGCGCGGACATATGCCTCGGGCAGCGGGTCGGCGAGGTCTTCGCGGCCGCGCCCGAGCGGGTCGTCGGCGAGCAGCGCGACGATCGCTGCAACATCGTGGCCGTGCGCCGCGCGGATCGAAGCGCTTCGGGCATCGATTTTCTCCCTCGCCCGTCTCGGGGTTTCGCCCTTCGACACCCTCTCCCGCATGCGGGAAGGGGTGGACCAGACGCGAAACGGCTGGTGGGTGAGGGTAGCCAAAAAAGCGGCTGCCTGCCCGGAGGGTTCCGGGCAGGCAGCCATGTCGTTAACCGCTGGTTCGGGTGGCTTAGAAGTCCATCCCGCCCATGCCGCCGCCCGGCGGCATCGCCGGCGCACCCTTGGGCTCGGGCTTCTCGGCCACCATCGCCTCGGTGGTGATCAAGAGGCCGGCGACCGACGCGGCGTCCTGCAGGGCGTGCCGCACGACCTTGGTCGGATCGATGATGCCGGCCTGGATCATGTTGGTGAACTCGCCCTTCTGCGCGTCGTAGCCGTAGTTGGTGTCCTTGCTGTCGAGCAGCTTGCCGACGATGATCGACCCGTCGGTGCCCGAATTCTCGGCGATCTGCCGCACCGGCGCCTGCAGCGCCTTGCGGATGATTTCGATGCCGACCTTCTGGTCGTTGTTGGCGGGGGTTAGCTTGTCGAGGGCGCGCGAGGCATAGAGCAGCGCCGAGCCGCCACCGGCGACGACACCCTCTTCGACTGCGGCGCGGGTCGCATGCATCGCGTCGTCGACCCGATCCTTCTTTTCCTTGACCTCGATCTCGGTCGATCCGCCGACCCGGATCACCGCGACGCCGCCAGCCAGCTTGGCCAGCCGCTCCTGCAGCTTCTCCCGGTCGTAGTCCGAGGTGGTTTCCTCGATCTGCTGACGGATCTGGGTGCAGCGGCCTTCGATGTCGTCCTTCTTGCCGGCGCCGTCGATGATCGTCGTGTTTTCCTTCTCGATGCGCAGCTTCTTGGCTTGGCCGAGCATGTCGAGCGTGACGCTTTCGAGCTTGATGCCGAGGTCTTCGCTGATCACCTGACCGCCGGTCAGGATCGCGATGTCCTCGAGCATCGCCTTGCGGCGATCGCCGAAGCCGGGCGCCTTGACCGCGGCCACCTTGAGCCCGCCGCGCAGCTTGTTGACGACCAGGGTCGCCAGCGCCTCGCCTTCCACGTCCTCGGCGATGATCAGCAGCGGCCGGCCGCTCTGCACCACCGATTCGAGCACCGGCAGCATCGCCTGCAGGCCGGACAGCTTCTTCTCGTGGATCAGGATGTAGACGTTTTCGAGTTCGGCCAGCATCTTCTCGGCGTTGGTCACGAAATACGGCGAGAGGTAGCCGCGGTCGAACTGCATGCCCTCGACGACGTCGAGTTCGGTTTCAAGGCTCTTGGCCTCTTCGACCGTGATCACGCCCTCGTTGCCGACTTTCTGCATCGCTTCGGCGATCTTGTCGCCGGTGTCGCGGTCGCCATTGGCGGCGATGGTCCCGACCTGGGCGATCTCCTCGTTGGTCGAAATCTTCTTCGACTGGGTCTTGAGGTTTGCGACCACCGCGTCGACCGCGATGTCGACACCGCGCTTCAGGTCCATCGGGTTCATGCCGGCGGCAACGGCCTTGGCGCCTTCGCGCACGATGGCCTGGGCCAGCACAGTCGCGGTGGTGGTGCCGTCACCGGCCTGGTCGTTGGTCTTGGACGCGACCTCGCGCACCATCTGTGCGCCCATGTTCTCGAACTTGTCGGCGAGCTCGATCTCCTTGGCGACGGTGACGCCGTCCTTGGTGATCCGCGGCGCGCCGAATGACTTGTCGAGGACGACGTTACGGCCCTTCGGGCCCAGCGTCACCTTGACCGCATCGGCAAGAATGTTGACGCCACGGAGCATCCGCTCCCGGGCGTCGGCCGAAAATTTTACGTCTTTGGCAGCCATGTTTCCGCGCTCCTTTAGGCGATCACGCCCATGATGTCGGATTCTTTCATGATGATGAGCTCTTCGCTGTCAATCTTGACCTCGGTGCCCGACCACTTTCCGAACAGGACCCGATCGCCCGCCTTCACATCCATCGGCACCAGCTTGCCATCCTCGCCGCGGGCGCCCGGGCCCGTCGCGACGACTTCGCCTTCCATCGGCTTTTCCTTCGCCGTGTCGGGAATGATGATGCCACCCTTGGTCTTTTCCTCGCCCTCCACGCGCCGGATCAGCACGCGGTCATGCAGTGGCCGGAAACTCATGAAATCCCTCCTCGAGACATTGAAACGCGATCCGGGTAGCACTCCCTACCCGAGAGTGCTGCTCAGATAGGAGCAAGCGAAAATCTTGTCAAGCAACCCGCGCCGGCGACGGGGCGCGATGGCAGGATTTTGACAACGGGAGGCGCGCGCGGCACTCTCGGCGCTATACCCCTTATGAACGGGCCGCCACAATGCCGCGAAACATCGAATGGGAAATTCCCAGCGAGCTCCAGCCAAAGCCCGAGGATTACACGTTCGATCTCGACGCCAAGCTGGCCGGGATCCTCGGCCTGCAAACGACGGTTCCTGAGGACGCGTTCACCGCGTCGACCCTCGGCACCGAGCGCGCCGGCAGCGGCGTGCTGATCCGCCAAGACGGGCTGGTGCTGACGATCGGCTATCTGATCACCGAGGCGGAATCGATCTGGCTCACCTCCAGCGTCGGTGGTGCGGTGCCGGGGCACCTGCTGGGCTACGACCAGGAAACCGGGTTCGGCCTGGTGCAGGCGCTGGGCCGCCTGTCGGTGTCGCCGATCGAGCTTGGCACCGGCATCCGCGTCGGCGCCGGCGACAAGGCGATCATCGCCGCCGAGGGCGGCCGGCGCCACGCGATCGCCGCGACCGTCGTCGCCCGGCAGGAATTCGCCGGGCATTGGGAATACCTGCTCGACCGCGCGATCTTTACCGCGCCGGCGCACCCGTTCTGGGGCGGGGCGGCGCTGATCTCAGCTGACGGCACGCTGGTTGGCATCGGCTCGCTGCACGTGCAGCATTCGAGCGGGCGCCAGCTGCGGCGCGACGTCAACATGGTGGTGCCGATCGACCTCCTGCCGCCGATTCTCGACGATCTGTTGACCGTTGGCCGGCCCAACCGCCCGCCGCGGCCGTGGCTCGGCCTCTACGCCGCCGAGGTCGAGGACGATAATGCCGTGGTCGTCGCCGGCATGTCGGAGCGCGGTCCGGCGATCAAGAGCGGGCTGCGGCCCGGCGACCGCATCGTCGCGGTGCGCGACGAGCCGGTCTCGACCCTCGCCTCGTTCTGGCGCCGGGTGTGGGCGAGCGGCCCGGCCGGCAGCGAAGTGGTGCTCCAGGTCGTGCGCGACAACGACGCGCGCACCGTGCGCATCGCCTCGACCGACCGCACCCGGATGATGAAGGCACCCCGGCTGCACTGATGTCGTCGTCCGCGGCCGGCCTCTTTCGGTCACGGCCGACGGGTCACGGCGCCGCCGCCACCGCGGCGCATTGCGGTGGCAGTTGCGACACCAGGAGCGGCGGGCTCGGCGGGCTCGGCTTTGGGTGCCGCGCCTCGTAGGTGAACCACCAGTCGAGTTCCTTGCCGCAGCCGTCGCCGGGCGGCACCGGCGCCTGGTCGCGGCACGCCGGCTCGCCGCGCGGACAGGAAATCCGCAGGTGGAAATGCGTCCGATGGCCCCACCATGGCCGGATGCGCCTCAGCCAGGCCCGGTCGCTGCCGGCCTCGCGGCACAGCTCCCGCTTGATCGCCGGGTTGACGAAGATGCGCGCGGTCTCGGGCAATTCGGCGGCCGCTTCGAGCAGCCGGCGGTATTGCGGCCCCCAGACCGCGCGGTCGACATTGTTGCCGTCGGCGGCGACGAGGTTGGTCGCCGCCATGTTGTTGCGCTCGGTCGGGGTAAGGCGGCGGCCCGGCATCGGGGTCAGCCAGATATCGACGTCGAGGCCGATCTGGTGCGAGGCGTGGCCGGTCACCATCGGCCCGCCGCGCGGCTGGCCCATATCGCCGACCAACAGGCCCGGCCAGCCGAGCGCCGGAACCTCCGCGGCCAGCGTCTCGACCACCCTGATCAGCGCCGGGTTGCCCCAGTCCCGGTTGCGCGACGGACGCATGACCTGCCAGTCGGGGCCGTCGGCCGGCAACGGCATGGCGCCGGCGATGCAGCCTCTGGCATAGCTGCCGACCGATTCGGTCGGTCCGGGGGTCGGATTCGCCGCCTCGCCGAACACGCGCTTGGCCGCATCGGCCGGCAAATGGGCGATGATGGCCTGGCGCCGGGCCGCCTCCTGCGCAGCGAGGTCTTCGGCGCGTGCCGAGCGGGTGCCCACGCCACAGAGCGCCAGCAGCGCGGCGAAGCCGATCAGCCAGTGCGTTTTGGGGCGCCTGCGGGTCATGCGAAGCTCGGACATCAAATCGGCCTAATTTGGCGTAATTAACCACTAATTTTGCGACGAATTCGAAGCGATAGGGCTAAGTTTGCGCGATGGAGGCGGCCGCCGTTGTCGCGTGCCGCACGGTTGATGGCGATGACGGATGACCTACCTCCCCCCTGTGTCGGGTCCCGCGCGCGCAAGCGGATACTGATCGTCGAAGACAACGATCTCAATATGCGCTTGCTGAACGACGTTCTCGAAGCGCATGGTTATGACACCCTTCAGACCGATCAGGGGGAGATCGCCGTCGATCTGGCACGGCGCTTTCATCCTGATCTGATACTTATGGATCTTCAGCTTCCTGATATCTCCGGGCTCGAGGCGACACGCCGTCTCAAGGCCAACGAGTCGACCCGATCGATCCCGATCGTCGCCGTCACCGCGTTCGCCATGTCGGGCGACGAGCGCAAGGCTCGCGACAGCGGCTGCGACGGGTACATCGCGAAGCCGATAATGCTGCAGCAGTTTCTCGCGACGGTCGCTCGTTTCGTCGGCGGCGCTGTCGCGTCCCTGTAAGGGGGGGGTGTGTGCGACGTTTAGCCGCTAATCTGTGGGGGGCAGACTGATGCGCTTTTCTTCGATCGTTGTGCTGCTGGGGGCGGGTGCAGCCGGTGCCTACGCGGCGGTGAACCCGGCCCGCGTGATTGACCGCGCGGTCAATTTTTACGAGTCGATCTATCCGAGCGACCCGCATGAGGAGCAGGCGCTCGCAATGTGCTTCTCGGGCGACCACACCTTCAACCGGGCCGACCCGGTCGAGCGCGCCGCCTGTTATCGCCGCATCCTCGGCGCCGCGCCGCAGGATAACCAGGGGCAGCCGACGCAGCGCGTGGCGCGATCGAACTTTATCGATCTGTGGCGGGCAAGCGGCCAGGGCTACCTGCCGCAAAACGACGTCCGCGAGCACGAGGAGGACAATTACTACCTGGGCCGGGTGGCCAGCACGCGGCCGCGCTGAGGCGCCGCCGCCCGATCACGCATTTGCGAAGCCGCGCGGATCTCGGCGTCCTTTGCGCGGCGTCGTGGGCAGAGTAGGGTCGCGGGGCCCGCCCTTGCGGCCGGCCGACAGGCGCGTTCGATGAAGCTTTACGGCTTTTCCCGCTCTTCCGCCGCGTTCCGCGTGCGCATCGCGCTGAACCTGAAGGGGCTCGATAGCGAGCAGGTCTTTGTCCACCTGCGCCGTCACGAGCAGGAGCGCCCGGAGTTTCTTGGGGTCAACCCACAGGGTCTGGTGCCGGCGCTGGAGACCGACGGGCTGACGCTGATCCAGTCGCTGCCGATCGTCGAGTATCTCGACGAGCGCCACCCCGAGCCGCCGCTGCTGCCGCGCGATCCGGCCGGCCGTGCACGGGTCAGGGCGCTGGCCGCGATCGTCGCCTGCGACATCCACCCGATCAATAATCTGCGGGTTTTGCGCTATCTGCACGGGCCGCTCGGCCACGACGAGGCGGCGATCGCGGCGTGGTACAATCACTGGATCGAAACCGGCTTCCATGCGCTCGAGCCGCTGCTCGCCGGCGACCCGCGCACCGGCGCGTTTTGCCACGGTGACGCGCCCGGTCTTGCCGACATCGCGCTGGTGCCGCAGGTTGTCAACAGCGAGCGATATCGTCTAAACCTCGCAGCTTTTCCGACGATCCGGCGGATTTACGAGACCTGCATGACGCTCGACGCTTTCGCCCACGCCCATCCGACCCGCCAGCCCGATTACGAACCATGAGCCGCCGCCCCCTCTGTTGTGCCGCGGTGGCGGCCACTCTCCTGGCCCTGGCGGGTTGCGCGCGGCCGCCGCAACCCGCGGCCCCGGTCGCGTCGAACGACATGGGGCTGATCCGGACGGTCATGCAGGAAGTCGAGAAAGACTATGTCGTGCCGGTTGGGCCCGACAAGCTCACCGCCGGCGCGCTGAAAGGGATGCTCGACCGCCTCGACCCGCATTCAGATTATCTGAGCGAGCACGAGTACCAGGAGCTGGTCGCCACCACGAGCGGCCAGTTCGGCGGCGTCGGCATCGAGATTTCGGTGCAGGACGGCGTGCCGCAGGTGATCTCGGCGATCGACGGCACGCCCGCCTCCGCGGCCGGGATCGAACCCGGCGACCGCATCATCAAGGCCAACGGCCAGCCGACCGTCGGCATGGATATCGAGGATGTCGTGCGCCGGCTACGCGGCGCGCCCGGCAGCCCGGTGGTGCTGACCATCGCACGCGCCAATCGCGAGCCGTTTAACGTGCCGATCGTGCGCGCGATCATCCATGTCGATTCGGTCACCTCCGCGCTGCAACCGGGCGGCATCGGCTACGCCCGCGTATCGACGTTCGACGACAAGACGCCCGTGGAGTTACGCACCGCGCTCCTGCGTATGAAGCGCGAGGCCGGCGGCCGGCTCAACGGGTTCGTGCTCGACCTGCGCAACGATGCCGGCGGCCTGCTCGACGCGGCGATCGACGTGTCCAGCGATTTTCTCGATTCCGGCACGGTGGTGTCGACGCGCGGCCGCGACTCCAACGAAAACCGCATCTTCGTGGCACCGGCTACGGGCGACCTGATCCGCAGGGTGCCGATGGTGGTGCTGATCAACGGCGCCACGGCTTCGGCCTCGGAGATTGTCGCCGGCGCGCTGAAGGACAACCACCGGGCGATCGTGATGGGCACCCGCAGCTTTGGCAAAGGCTCGGTGCAAAGCATCATCCCGATCGAGGGGCACGGCGCGCTACGGCTGACGACCGCGCTCTACTACACGCCGTCGGGCGGCTCGATCCAAGGGAGCGGCATCACCCCCGACATCGAGGTTGCGCTGCCCAAGGACGAGCAGGTCGCCAACGCGCTGATGACGCATGAAAGCGATCTGTTCGGGTCGCTCAAGCCGACCGGCGCACTGGCGCCGACCGGCCCGGCGCAGCCGCGGGCGCCGCAGGCCGAGGATAACGACCGGCCGATCAACCCAAAGATTATCGGGACCCCTCGGGACAGTCAGCTGCGGGCAGCGCTCGATTATCTGCGCCATCACCGGGTGCCGCCGCGGCAGGCGAGCCGGCGCTGAGCGCCGGCAGCCGGCCGGGAAGCAGGTCGCGCACGATCGCACGCGTCCAGCGCCACAGCGAGGCGGGGCTGCGCAGGTGGCCGTAATCGTGGAACTGGAACAGCACGAACAGGCCATAGATCCGGCGCAGATCGACCCGGCGAAACAGGCGGACCCGGACGAACATCGTGATGCCGAGATCGGTCAGATGGTCGTTGGCCAGCGCCTCCTTTATGGTCAGCGCCGGCACCGCGATCTCGAAATCGCCGGCCGGACCCTCGCCGACGTCGCCAAGCCGGCCGCGCCGTGCCTCGTAATAAAGCCGCCGCCGGCCGAGGCGAAAGCCGAACCCGCGCGGGAACAGCGGCCATAGCAGAAAGCGCCACACGTTGAGCTTGCGGCGCAGCGCGGCGACATCGCCGTCGGTGATCTCGGCCGCTTCCTCGGCGGCGAGCCGCGCCGCGGTCAGCCGTGCCACGGTCGCCGCCGCAGCCGGGCGGTAATCGGCCGGGCCGGGTGCGGTAAAGCTCAGATCGGCGAGGTTCAGCGTCGCATAGGGCGGGGCGAGCCGTGCTGCGGCGCTCCAGCCGCGGACGAGTGCGGTGTAAAGGGTGCGGTGCGCGTTGGCCCAGGTGCTGTCGCCGCGTTCGAACACCGCCTGGCTGGCAAACGGCAGGTAGACATCGGCGCCAAGCCTGTCGCACAGCCGGCAGATGAAATTGACATAGTGTTCCGGCGCGCGCAGCGAGACGATGCCGCCGCGCTCGTCGACAAAGCTGTTGACGAGGCTCGCCGGCGAATAGCTGGCGAGCAGCACCCGCCGCTTGCCGATGCGGTCGGCGAGCCGGCGCACGGCGCGCAGCACCGGCGGCAGCGGCTTCGCGTCGTTGAAATTGAGGATCAGCGCGTCGGGCGTGTCGACCAGCAACAGGCTGTCATCGTTCCACAGCGGGATCGACAGCATCGCGATGCCCGGTGCGACGGCCTGCCAGCGTCGCGGCGGCACCGCGGCGACGCTGTAGCCGCGCGTCTGCAGATAGGCGAGGCAATCGGGCTCCGGCAGGTCGGGAAACAGATAGCGCGGACCGGTACCGAGGCGACGGATCGACGGCAGGTGCAGGTGGTCCGGGTGCTCGTGCGTGATGTAGACATTTGCGGCCCCCGCGAGCCAGTCGATCTCGTCGCCGCTCGGGTAGTGCTGCAGCCACCAGCTGCGCCAATACACCGAGCCGACAAGCCACGGATCGGTCGCCAGCAGCGGGCTCTCGCCATCGCGAAACAGCGCCAGCGTCGCGTGGCCGAGCGTGCGGAGGTTCAGACTATCGCCCGTCATTACGAACCCGGACCTGGTCCGGGGAAAGCAATCTCGATCGGATCGGCCACGATCGGCACGAGATTGCTTCGCCGGCTTCAGCGCCCGGCAATGACACGGTAATCACACCGCCCGGGCGACGAACGGGGCGAGGAATTCGCGCAACGTCGGCGACCATTTGGCGTGCTCAGGGCCGCTTGCGGTATGGCCGAGTTCGCTGTCGAGCTCGAAATAGCGCGCGCCGACGCCGGCCTCCTTCAACGCCGCCATCACCGCCGGGGCGATCGCCGGCGGAAACAGCGCGTCGGTGCGGCACAGGATGTACAGCACCTTGGCCTTGATCCGCGCGAAATCCGGCCGCGTGTCGAAGCCGAGCAGCGCCCGGCGCAGGATGATCAGCGAGTTGGCATCCCACCCGGCGGCCCAGCTTGCCGCGACCTCGCGGATCGCCGCCTCGCGCGCCGCCGGGTCGGGATAGCGCGGCGCCAGCGCCGCCTCGATGCCGTAGCGCTTCAGCGTCTCGACGCGGATCTCGGCCAGCGTGGTCTTCGCACCGCCCTTGCCGTAATAACGCCCGCCATGCCATTCGGGGTCGCCGGCGAGCCGCGCGGTCAACTCGGCAAGCTGCTTGTCGGTATTCGCCGAGGCGTAGGGCGCGGTGTTGACCGGCACGATCGCGTCCATGTGATCGGGATAGGCGGTCGCCCACTGGAACGCCTGATAGCCGCCATAGGACGGGCCGGCGACCGCCACCAGGTGGGAAACCCCCAGCCATTCGATCAGCGCCTTCTGCGCGGCGACGATGTCGCGCACCGTGACGGCAGGAAAATCCGGCCCGTAGGGCTGGCCGGTCGCCGGGTTGAGGCTCGCCGCGTTGGTCGAGCCGTACGACGAGCCCAGCATGTTCGAAGCAACCACGAACAGCTTGTCGGTGTCGATCGCCTTGCCCGGCCCGATCAGCCCGTCCCACGCGCCCGGCTGGTTGCCGTTGGCCGGGTTGCGCCCGGCCTGGTGGTGGCTGCCGGTATAGCCGTGGGTGATCAGCACCGCGTTGCGGCCGTGGCGCTGCAGCCGGCCATAGGTCTCGTAGGCGATCCGCGCCTCGGGCAGCACCGTGCCGTCGCCGAGGCGGAACTCGCGGATCGTGAAGAACCGGTCCGCGACCGTCCCGATATCGGCGGTCTTGACCGCGGCTGCGTCGTTCATACCGTCCTCCCTCGTGCCGTGCACCGGCCAATTCTGCCACCGCCGGGCGATGCCGGCCATACCGGCTCTTTCGGCGGCGCGCGGTTCGCGCTACACCGCATGTTCCGACGTGCCGCTCGGAGGGGTGATGCGCCGTCTGTTGCCGGCTCGCCTGGCGAGCCTTTTGCTGTTGCCGGCTCGCTTGGCGAGCCTTTTGCTGTTGCCGGCTCGCCTGGCGAGCCTTTTGCCATTGTTGCTGCTGGCCGCATGTGAGGGCGGCAGCGGGCCGTCGCCGCTGCCGGTCGAATCGGTCAGCGCCAGCTTTCCGCCGCACGGCCTCGCCGAGGTGATCCTGATCGATGCGGTCGATCCGCTGCCGCTGCGCATCGCCGAGCTGATCGCGCCGGACGGCAGGGTGACGATGGCCGATGCGATCGATGTGACCCCGCAGCCGGGCTTTGCCGGCGGGCAGAACACCGGGGGTGACCCGACGGGTGGCGGCCTTACCGATTTGACCCTGCCCGACCCGATCGCCCCCGGCATCCGCAGCGAGGGCCGGTTGCTGATCACGATCTCGAAGGCGCAGATACCGCTGCCCGACCCGGTCGCGTACCGCCACGACTGGCAGCGCTATCGCATCCGGCTCGAATTCGGCACGCCGCCCGGCCGCATCGAGACGCGTCAGATCGCCGCCCCGGAACCCACCCCGACTTCAGGGTGAGCGCGGCGCCGCGGACCGTCGCGAGGCAATCGGGCTGAGTGTCTAGCCGCCGCCGGTCTGGGCCCAATCGAGCAGGCGACCGAGAAAGCGCTGGCCTTCGGCGAGTTCGGCGCGGGTGATGAATTCGTCGGGTTGGTGCGCCACGGTTATCGAGCCGGGCCCGCAGATCACCGCGGGGATGCCGGCCTGCTGATAGAGACCCGCCTCGCTGGCGAACGACACGGTGGTCGTCGTGTTGGTCCCGGTGAGCCGGCGGACCAGCGCCTCGGCCGGGGAATCCGCCTGCGGCACCAGCGGCGGCACTGCGACCAGCGCCTCGGTGGCAATCGCCGCGCCGGGATAGGCTGCCCGCATTGCCGGCAGCAACTCGTCATCGATGAAACGGTCGATCCGCGCCTTCAGCGCCGCGGGGTCGTCGCCCGGCACGGCGCGCAAATCCCAGGTAAAGGCGCAGTCGCGGGGGATGATGTTGACCGCCGCACCGCCCTCGATCGTGCCGACGCTCAGCGTCGTGTAGGGCGGGTCGAAGCCGCTGCCGGGCCGGCCGTGCGCCTCGGCCTCGGCGGCCAGGCGGCCGATCTCGCCGACGATCCGGGCAGCCGCGGCGATCGCGTTGACGCCGCGGCCGGGAGCGCTCGAATGCCCGTCGCGGCCGGTGACCGCGGTGCGGAAGAAGCAGCAGCCCTTCTGCGCGGTGGCGACCTGCATCGATGTCGGCTCGCCGATGATCGCCAGACGCGGCCGCGCCAGCCCGGCGGGCAGGGTAGCGATCAGCTCCGGCGCGCCAAAGCAGCCGGTCTCCTCGTCATGGGTGAAGGCAAGATGCAGCGGCACCGCAAGCGGCCGCGCCGCCATCTCGGGCACCAGGGCCAGCACCAGCGCGATGAACCCCTTCATATCGGCGGTGCCGCGCCCATAGAGCCGGCCGCCGTCGTTCCCCGGGCGCTCGGTCAGCGCGAACGGGTCGCTGGCCCATTGCTGGCCGGTGACCGGCACGACATCGGTATGGCCAGAGAGGATCACGCCGCCGCGCCCGGGCGGACCGATCGTCGCAAACAGGTTGGCCTTGCCGGAGGCGGTGTCTCCGCTCAGCGCGCTCGCGATGCCGAAGCCGCGCAGGTAGTCGGCGATCCACTCGATCAGCGCCAGATTGGGGCGGGACGAGGTGGTATCGAAGGCGACGAGCCGCTCAAGGATGCCGAGCGTCGCCGCGAGTAAAGCTTCAGACGTAATCGCCAGTCCCGCCGGCTGGGGTGCCGATCATCGCCAGCACCTCGCGCCGGCTCGTCGCGTCGGCGCGGAACACGCCGAGCATGCGGCTTGTCACCATCGTGACGCCGGATTTGTGCACCCCGCGCGTCGTCATGCACTGATGTGCGCCCTCGATGACAACGGCGACGCCTTTCGGCTGCAGCACCTCGTCGATCGTGTTGGCCACCTGCGCGGTCATCTTCTCCTGGATCTGCAGCCGCTTGGCATAGACCTCGACGAGCCGCGCCAGCTTCGAGATGCCGACCACCCGGTTGTTGGGCAGGTAGGCGATGTGGACCTTGCCGATGATCGGCGCCAGATGGTGCTCGCAATGCGACTCAAAGCGGATGTCCTTGAGCATGACGATCTCGTCATACCCGTCCATCTCCTCGAAGGTGCGCTGCAGCAGCGCCACCGGGTCTTCGTCGTAGCCGCTGAAATATTCCTGATAGGCGCGCACCACCCGGTCTGGCGTGCCGACCAGGCCTTCGCGCGACGGGTCGTCGCCGGCCCAGCGGATGAGGGTGCGCACCGCTTCGAGCGCTTCTTCGCGGCCCGGGCGGCGGATCGTGCGCGGCTTGTGAATGCGTTCGACGGAAGCGGGATTGGCGATAGACGACATCTGGCGTTCTTTCTTGGCGGGATCGTCGGCGTGGCCGCGCCCGCGGGGCCACAATGGTGACGGGGCGGCGCCGGTCAGTTGAGCCGCACCGCCTGCTGTGGGCTGTCGAGTGAAAAAGCCGGCACATGCGCCAGAAAGCGCTCGCCGGCCTGCGTCGACATCTCGTAATCGCCGACCATGATCCCCGACGGGGTCGGCAGTGGGCACGAGCTGGTGTATTCAAAACTTTCGCCGGGGGCGAGGACCGGCTGCTCGCCGACGACGCCCGGGCCGCGCACTTCCTGAAGCCGTCCGGCGCTGTCGGTGATGCGCCAGTGGCGATTGTGCAGCTGCACGGTCTCGCCGCCGCCGTTCTCAATCCGGACGTGATACGCCCACACGAAGTGGTCGTCTGCCGGCGAGGAGTGCTGTTCGAGGTAGAACGGGCGGACTGTGATCTTGATTGAACGGGTCGTTTCGGAATACATCGGGTCGGCCTTCGCTGCGGAACCGGCGCGCCGCAACACAGCAGGCGCGCGCAAGGGGGCGGCGCGGCACAATGTCGGTTGCTCGGGCGGAAGCGTCAAGGCCGCGGCGCGGCGTCAGCCGCCCGGCGCCAGCAGCGCCAGCAGCCGTTCGTCGGGTAGCCGCGCCCCGTCGGGCCGGATCGTCTGGATGCAGACATGGTCCGCGCCGGAGTCCCAGTGCTCCTGGATGCGCTTGCGGATCGCCGCCTCGTCGCCCCACGCGACGTTGGCGTCGACAAGGCGGTCCGAGCCGCCGCCGGCAAGGTCGTCGCCAAAGCCCAGCCGGCGCCAGTTGTTGGCGTAATTGTCGAGCCGCAGGTACGGCGCCAGCGCCTGGCGCGCAGCGGCGCGAGCAGTCGCCGGGTCGGTTTCGAGCAGCACCCACACCTCGGGGCACAGAAGCTTGCCCGGGCCCATCAGGCGCCGCGCCTCGGCGGTATGTTCGGGTGGCACGTTATAGGGGTGCGAGCCGTCGGCCGCGCTCGCCGACAGTTCGAGCATGCGCGGGCCGAGTGCGGCGATGACGGTCGGCGGCTTTTCGGGCGGCTCCGGGGCCGCGTACTGCGCCGCCGCCATCGCCGCGAGATAGGCGCGCATCGTCGAGACCGGCTTGCCGTAGGTGTGGCCGCGCATTCCCTCGACCGAGGGAGCATGCGACACGCCGAGGCCGAGCAGAAAGCGCCCGCCCGATTGCTCGGCAAGCGCGCGCTGCCCGTTGGCCATCGCCATCGGGTCGCGGGCATAGATGTTGGCGATGCCCGGCGCAACGATCAGCCGGGTGGTGTTGGCCAGCAGCCACGACGAGTGAACCAGCACGTTGCGGCCCCGGCTTTCGGGCAGCCACAGCGCACTGTAACCCCACGCTTCGACGCGCTTGGCGAAGGCGGCTCCGTCAGCCGCACTCATCGAGTCCATGGCGTTCCACACGCCAAGTCTGCCCAGTTTCATGCGATCCCTCCGCCTGCCGCACCGCGATTTCGGCGCGGTATGGAGGTCATCTTACGGCGGGTTCGCATGCCGGTCACGCGTGCGGATCGGGCGAAGCCGTCACCGCGGCGACTGCGATCAGCGCGGCGATCAGCTCGTATTCGATCGCCGTGACCCCGCTGTCGTCGCGCCACAATGCCGCAAGCGGCTGGCCGACCCTGCGGCCGAAAAGGTTCTTTTCGATTGTCCGCAACGTATCCATGGTTTTCTTCTTGCCATTCGTCCTTAACCAAGAGTTTCGTGCGGTTGATTCGCCGAATCAAATTCTGTGCCAAACATTAATAGGAAATCAATTCATGAATTTATCTTTAAAATTATTTGATAAATTTTTGGGTTTATTCAAACGAAGCATCGTTTTGGATTAATTATATTACGCATATCGGGCGGGGCTCGGGCGACGGTTGAGGCGGCGCCGGGGCCGTCTGCCGCATCGCCTATTGTTTGCCCGGGTGCGCGCGCTGTATCACCTGAGGCGGCATGTTGATTCTGTTCCTCATCGTCTTCATCGACCTGATCGGGTTCGGCATCGTTAACCGCGTCTGCGCTCGGACAAGCTCTGCGCGCGGGCAAAAAGGAGCCCGGGGATGACGCCGCGCGAACTGCGTGCGACCGGCTCGCTCGCCGCGATCTTTGCGATGCGGTTGCTGGGCCTGTTCATGATCTACCCGGTGTTCGCGGGCTATGCCGGGCACCTGCGCGGCACGACGCCGGAGACGATCGGCCTCGCGCTCGGCGCCTACGGCCTGACGCAGGGATTGCTGCAGATCCCGTTCGGCCTGTTGTCCGACCGCATCGGGCGAAAGGTGGTGATCGCCGGCGGGCTGCTGCTGTTCGGCATCGGCAGTGTTGTCGCGGCGCTCGCTACGACGATCGACGGGATGATCCTCGGGCGCATCCTGCAAGGCACGGGCGCGATCGGTTCGGCGACCCTGGCGCTGATCGCCGACCTGACGCGCGAGGAGGTGCGCACCCGGGCGATGGCGATGGTCGGGATGACGATTGGGTTTTCATTTGTCGTGGCGATCGTCGTCGGGCCGTTGATCGCGGCGGCTGCAGGGGTGCCGGCGATCTTCTGGCTGACCGCGGTGCTGGCTGTTGTCGGGATCGCCATCGCCGTCGGTGCGGTGCCGGCGCCGGCGCGTCTCGTCCGCCACGGCGACGCCGAGGCAGTGCCGGCGCTGCTGGCGCGGGTGCTCCGCGACGGCGAACTATTGCGGCTCGATTTCGCGATCTTCGCGCTGCACGTGATCCTGACAGCGAGCTTCCTCGCCGTGCCGGCGCTGCTGGTCCACACGCTGCATCTGTCGAACGAGCGCAATTGGCTCGTCTACCTGCCGGTACTGGCGGCGTCCGTGGTGCTGATGGTGCCGGCGATCATCATCGCCGAGAAGCGGAACCTGATGAAGGGGACGTTCGTCGCCGCGATCACACTGCTCGCTGCCAGCCTGATTGCGCTGTGGGCGGTCGGGCAGTTTGCCGCGGCGGCGGTGGCGGCGCTGGTCGGCTTCTTTACCGCGTTCAACGTGATGGAGGCGCTGCTGCCGTCGCTCGTCACCAAGACCGCCCCGGCCGGCGCCAAGGGCACTGCGACCGGTGTCTATTCGAGCGCGCAGTTCCTCGGCATTTTCGTCGGCGGTGCGGCGGGCGGCTGGGCGCTGGCGGCGGGCGGCCCCCGCGGTGTCTTCGCTTTTGCCGTGGTGGTGGCGCTGGTATGGCTGCTGCTGGCGCTGACGATGCGCCGGCCGGGCGCCTATTCGAGCTATCTGGCGCCGCTGGGCACCGCCGACCGCGGCGAAGTCGGCGCCCTCGCCGCTCGGCTCGCCGCCGTGCCGGGGGTGGTCGAAGCCGCCGTCGCCGTCGACGAAGGTGTCGTTCACCTGAAGATCGACCGCCACCGCTTCGATCCGGCCGCCGTCACTCGCATCGTCGGCGGCTAGCGATGGCGCGGTCGAAGCGATTGTGCGGCTGGCTGTGGGGCGCGATGCGCGCCATCGACGGCGGCGCGATGGCGCAGCCGGTGCGGCCCGGCCGATGAGCCCGCGGGGCCGCCCGCCGCCCTCGGCGATCGACGGCCCGCAGGGCCGGATGATCGACGGGCTGCGCGCCTTCAAGGCGGTCTTACCGTATCTCTGGCCGCGTCACGCGCTCGAGCTGCGGGTGCGGGTGGTGGCCGCGGTGCTGGCGCTGTTCGCCGGCAAGCTGGTCAATATCGGCGTCCCGCTTCTCTACAAGCACGCTGTCGATCGCCTGAACGGCGCCGGCGGTGCGGCGGTCGCGGTGCCGGTGATGCTGGTCGTCGCCTACGGGGTGTCGCGGGTGATGGCCCAGGGCTTTGGCGAATTGCGCGACGCAGTGTTCGCCAAAGTCGAGCAGCGCGCGGTGCGGCGGGTGGCGCTGTCGGCGTTCCGCCATCTGCACGCGCTGTCGCTGCGTTTTCACCTCGAGCGGCGTACCGGCGGTCTGGCGCGGTCGGTTGGGCGCGGCGTCCAGGCGATCAACTTTCTGCTCTCCTTCATCCTGTTCAACGTCGTCCCGACGCTGATCGAGATTCTCGTCGTCTGCGTGGTGTTGTGGCGGCTCTACAACTGGACCTTCGCTGCGGTCACCTTCGCGACGATCGCCGCCTATATTGCCTTCACCTTTGCCGTCACCGACTGGCGGGTGCGCTTTCGGCGCGAGATGAACGAGCGCGACACCGAGGCGAATTCAAAATCGGTCGACGCATTCCTCAATTTCGAGACGGTCAAGTATTTTGCCAACGAAGAGCATGAGGTCGAGCGCTACGACCTCTCGCTTTACGGCTACGAGCGCGCCGCGGTCAAAAGCGAAACGACGCTGGCGCTGTTGAATGTCGGCCAGGGCGCGATCATCGGCTGCGGGCTTGTCGGAATCATGCTGCTGGCTGCCGAGGGGGTCGCCGCCGGGCGCATGACGGTCGGCGATTTCGTGCTGGTCAACGCCTATCTGGTCCAGCTCTACATGCCGCTCAATTTCCTCGGCATGGTCTATCGCAACATCAAGCAGTCGCTGGCCGATCTCGAGCAGCTGATGCGGCTGATGGCGATCCCGCCCGATATCGTCGATCGGCCTGGCGCGGCGGAACTGGTGGTCGCCCGCGGCGCGGTGGCGTTTCACGCGGTCGATTTCCGCTACGACCCGCGCCGGCCGATCCTGAACGCGGTGGATTTCCGCGTCCCACCCGGCGCCACGGTCGCGATCGTCGGCGCCAGCGGCGCCGGCAAGTCGACGATCACCCGGCTGCTGTTCCGGTTTTACGATGTCGATGTCGGGGCGATCGAGATCGACGGCCAGGATTTGCGCGAGGTGACGCAGGACAGTCTGCGCCGCGCGATCGGCGTGGTGCCGCAGGATACCGTGCTGTTCAACGACACGATCCTCTACAACATCGCCTATGGCCGCCCCGGCGCGACCCGGGCCGAGATTGAGAACGCCGCGCGCCTCGCCCGCATCCACGATTTCGTCGCCGGCCTGCCCGACGGCTACGACACGATGGTCGGGGAGCGCGGGCTCAAGCTCTCGGGCGGCGAAAAGCAGCGCGTCGCGATTGCCCGGGTGATCCTCAAGAACCCGCCGATCCTGGTGTTCGACGAGGCGACCTCGGCGCTCGACACCAAGACCGAGCGCGAAATCCAGGCGAGCCTTGCCGAGATCGCAACCGACCGCACGACGCTGGTCATCGCCCACCGGCTGTCGACCGTGGTTGATGCCGACGAGATTCTGGTGTTCGATCACGGTCGCATCGTCGAGCGCGGCGATCATCACGCGCTGACCGCCAAGGGCGGCGTCTACGCCGCGATGTGGGCCCGCCAGCAGGAGGCGGCGCGCCGTGAGGCCGCGCTGGTCGGCGAGTGAGGCCGCGCTGACGGCGCTCGCCGACCTCGTCATCGCGCTGCGCGCCGGCGACCGGCGCGCCTTGGCACGGGCGGTGACGCTGGTCGAATCGACGCGTCCCGATCATCGCGGCGAGGCCGAGCGACTGCTCGACGCGATCCTGCCGCTTACCGGCAACGCGACGCGGGTCGGTATCTCCGGCCCTCCCGGCGCCGGCAAATCGACCTTTATCGAGCGCTTTGGCCTCGACGGCATCGCCGCCGGGCACCGGCTGGCGGTGCTGGCGGTCGATCCGGGCTCCAAGCGCGGCGGCGGCGCGATCCTCGGCGACAAGACCCGGATGGCGGAATTGTCGCGCAACCCGGGTGCCTATATCCGCCCGTCCTCGGCCGGAACGCAGACCGGCGGCGTCGCGCGGCGCACGCGCGAGGCGATTCTGGTGTGCGAGGCCGCCGGGTTCGACACGGTCGTCGTCGAAACCGTCGGCGCAGGTCAGGCCGAGACCACGGTCGCCGAGATGGTCGACATGTTCGTGCTGATCCTGCCGCCCGCCGCCGGCGACGAATTGCAGGGGCTGAAGCGCGGGATCATCGAGCTCGCGGACCTGATCCTTGTCAACAAGGCCGACGGCGATCTCGAAGCCCACGCCCGGGCCACCGCCGCCGAATATGCCAGTGCGCTGCGTCTGGTGCCGCCGGCCGTGCCGGACTGGGAGGTGTCGGTGCGCGCGGTTTCGGCGCTGTCCGGTGAGGGCGTGGCAGAAATCTGGGACGATGTGGCCCGCTTCCGCGCCCGGCTCGAAGCCAGCGGGCTGTGGCGTGAGCGCCGCGCGGCGCAGGCTCGGGCGGCGCTGTGGGCTGAGCTTGGCGAGGCGCTGATCGAGCGGTTTCGCGCCACACCGGTGGTCGCCGGCCGGCTCGCCGCGATCGAGGCCGAGGTTTCCGCCGGCACGCGCTCGCCGGAGGCCGCGGCGCGCGAATTGCTCGCCGCGTTTCTCGGCTGAGGCGGCGGCGCTACACGCCGAGATGCCGGCGCAACACCTCGGGCTGCTCGCGCAGCGCCGCGGCGGTCAGCTCTTCGACCACATGGCCGTTGCGCAGGATATAGACCCGGTCGGCAAGGCTCATCGCCGCCGAGATGTTCTGCTCGACGACGACGATGGTATGCCCGGACGCGGCCAGCGCGCGGCAGGTGCCGAGCAGGTCGCGTACGATGATCGGTGCCAGCCCTTCAAACGGCTCGTCGAGCAGGATGATCTTGGGGTCACGCACCAGTGCGCGGGCGATTGCCAGCATCTGCTGCTCGCCGCCCGACAGGTCGGTGCCCCGGCTGCGCCGCCGCTCTTTGAGGCGCGGAAACATTTCCCACACCCGGTCGAGCGGCCAGCGCGATTTGGCGGTCAGCCCGGCCAGCACCAGGTTTTCCTCGACGTTGAGGCTGCCGAAGATGCGCCGGTCCTCAGGCACCAACTGCAGCCCGAGCGCGGCGATGCGGTGCGGCGGCAGCGCGTGGGTCGGGGTGCCGTCGAGCGCGATCCGCCCCGAGCGCGGGCGCACCACGCCGATCAGGCTTTTCAGCGTCGTGCTCTTACCGGCGCCGTTGCGGCCGAGCAGCGCCACGACCTCGTTCTGTTCGACGTGCAGCGACACGTCGAACAGAATGTGGCTGTCGCCGTAATAGCTGTTGAGGTTTTCGACCTCGAGCAGCGCGCTCATTCTGCCGCGACTCCGCCGAGATAGGCTTCCTGCACCAGGCTGTTGCGCTGGATTTCCGCCGGGGTCCCCTCGGCGAGCAGTGCCCCCTCGTGCAGCACGGTGATGCGCTCGGCCAGTTCGAACACCGCATCCATGTCGTGCTCGACGATGACCAGGGTGCGGCCGCGGCGGATGTTTTTGAGCAGTTGCACGGTTTCCAGCCGTTCCTGCGGGCTCATCCCGGCGAGCGGCTCGTCGAGCAGCAACAGCGAGGGCGACGAGGCGAGCGCCAGCCCGATCTCGAGTCGGCGCTTTTCGCCATAGGCCAATTCGGCGACCGGCACGTCGGCGCGGCCGCTGAGCCCGACCAGTGCCAGCGTGTTCTCGACCCGCGCCGCCAGCCCGGGCACGCGGTCGATCCGGCGCAGCAGGTCGAGGGCAAAGGGGCCGCGCCGCTCGGCGAGCGCCGCGATCACCAGATTGTCGCGCAGCGTCAGCCGCGAGAACAGCTGGTTGACCTGATAGCTCTTGGTCAGGCCGAGCTGACACACGCGGGCGATGTCCATGCCGGTGATGTCGCGGCCGCGAAAGACGACGCGGCCGGATGTCGGCGGCAGTTCGCAGGTCAGCATCTTGAAGAACGTGCTCTTGCCGGCGCCGTTCGGGCCGATGATGCCGCGCAGCTCTCCGTCTTCGACTGTGAAGTCGATGTCGCGGTTGGCGGCGATGCCGCCGAACGATTTCGACACGCCGCGGGCCTCCAGCACCGGCCCGGCAAACGCCGCCCCCGGGCGGCGGCGCGCCGGGCCGAGGCTGGCGGGCGGCGGTGGCGCCGGCACGGGGTCGGCGGCGGCGGCGGCTTCCTCTGGTGCCGGCGGGCGGCGGCGCTCGGCGGCAAGCGCCCACAGGTCGCGCAGCCCGCCGATCAGCCCGCGGCGCAGGAAGCACACGAGCAGCACGAAGGCGATCCCGAGCACCAGCTTCCATGTGGCGCCGAGATGCACGACGCCTTGCAGGAAATCGCGCAGGTAGAGCCACAGCGTGGCGCCGAGCAGCGGCCCGAACAGCGTGCCGACGCCGCCGATCGCGGTCTGCATGACGAGCTGGCCCGAGGTCTCGAAGGTGAACGCGTCGGGCGGCATGAAACCTTGCAGCACGCCGAGCAGCCCGCCGGCCAGCCCGGCATAGGCGGCGGCGATCACGAACGCGGTGAGCTTGTAGCGGCCGACGGCATGCCCGACCGCCTGCGCCCGCAGCGGGTTGTCGCGGATCGCGCTGAGGACTGCCCCGACCGGCGAGCGCACGATGCGCAGCGCGACGACGATGCCGAGGTAGTAGAACACCGCGAGGAACGCGTACATCGACCAGTTGGTGTTGGCATCGTACGACCAGCCAAACAGCGAAAATCGTGGCGCCGGCACGCCGGGCAGCCCGTTTTCCCCGCCGGTATAGGCGGCCAGCGGCGAGAACTCGGTGAAGTAGAACATCTCGGCGATCGCCACCGTGATCATCGCGAAATAGATCCCGGTGCGGCGCAGCGCGACGATGCCGACGAGGATGCCGATCAGCGCCGCGACGACCGTGCCGATGGCGAGCGCCGGCAGCACGTGCGAAATCAGGTTGTTGGTCAGCAGGTATGCGGCGACAAAGCCGCCGGTGCCGTAGAACGCCGATTGTCCGAACGACAACAGCCCGGTGTAGCCGAACAGGATGTCGAAGCCGATCCCGAACAGGCCCCAGACCAGGATCTGGTTGACCGTGTTCGGGGCAAAGCCGAGATGGGGCAACACGAACGGGGCGGCGATCAGGCCGATCGCGGTCAGGGCCTCGACCAGGAGGGGGCGGCGGCGCAACATCGCAAGCGCTAGTCGCGGCCAAGCGAGCCGAGCAGGCCCTGCGGGCGGATCAGCAGGACGAGGGTCATCGCGGCAAACAGCATGACCTGGGAATAGGCCGGGTCGACCATCGAGGTGAGGCTCAAAATCTCGCCGGCGATCAGCCCGCCGAGGATCGCCCCGGGAAACGACCCGACCCCGCCGATCACCACAACGACAAAGGTCTGCACCAGGATCGATTCGCCCATGTCGGGGGTCAGCGACACCACCGGGGCGTTGACGATGCCGGCAAACCCGGCGGCCATCGCGCCGACCCCGAATACCACCATGAACACGCGATAGACGTTGATGCCGAGCATCCCGACCATCGTCGAATCCTCGATGCCGGCGCGCACGATCATCCCCAGCCGGGTGCGGTACAGCACCACGTAAAGCACCGCGAGCGCCGCCGCCGCGATCCCGGTGACGACGATGCGGTAGGTCGGGTAGATCATGAAACTCATCGCCGTGACCCCGGCGGCCCAGGATGGCGGCGGTACGGTCTTCGACAGGCTGCCAAAGCCAAACCGCACCAGTTCGACGATGACGATGCCGAGCCCGAACGTGACCAAGATCTGGTCCTCGGGCGGGCGGTTGTAGAAATGCCGGATGATGCCGCGCTCGATGACGCCGCCGACGATCACCAGCGTCAGCGCGCCGGCGAGCACCGCGACGAGAAACGATCCAGTCAGCTGATAGGCGAGGTAGCCGGCATAGCCGCCGAGCATGAACATCGCGCCATGCGCCAGGTTCAAGACGCCGAGCGTGCCGTATATGATGGTCAGCCCGGAGCTGATCAGCGCAAGCAGCGTGCCGGTCGCCAGCCCGTTGAACAGTTGCGAGAAGAAATTCGGCCAGGTGATCATGGGTACATGCGGGCGCTGCCGGGCGCAGCGCACCCCGCCCTCCCACGCCGGTGGCGCGGAAAGGCGAGGGCGGGCCCGGCGGCGTTTCGGTTCAGGTATAGTCGCCGAGCTTGCAGCCGAACGCGTCGGGTGCCTGCATCAGCCCGGCGCCGGGGACGACTTCGAGCACCTCCCAGTAATCGTCCTTGCTCTTCATCGCACTCGGCGCCTTGCCCTCGACGATGATGACCGGGCGGACGAGTTGATGGTCGGCAGCGCGGAAATGAACGTCGCCGACGGTCGACGGAATCGTTTCGCCCTTCTCGTACGTCTTGATCACATCGGGCGGGTAGAAGCTGCCGGCCTCTTCGACCATGCGGGCCCACATCGCAAACTGCATATACGCGTTGTTGGCGCCCCATTCCGGCTTGTACCCGTACTTCTTGTCAAAGGCCTCGACGAACGCCTTGGCGATCGGGAATTTGTCTTCGAGCGTCCACCAGAAATCGGTGGCGGCATAGACGCCTTCCATGATCTTCGGGCCTACCTCCTTCGACAGGAACGGGATCTGGTAGGGAATCACCAGCTTCATCTTCTTGAAGATGCCGAACTGCTCGGCCTGTTTGATCGACAGGACGGCATCGTTGCCCCAGTTGACGTTGATCAGGAAATCGGCGCCGGAATTGGCGATGTTGAGCAGGTACGAGCTGTAATCGGGTGTCCCGAGCGGCATGACCTGGTTGGTCACCGTGGTCCAGCCGCCGTTCTTGGCGAGATAATCCTCCATCGAGTGCTGAACGGTGTGGCCATAGGTGTAATCCGGCGTCAGATAGGCCGCCTTCTTGTTCTTGCCGAAAGTCTTGAGCAGCACCGGACCCAAGGCTGCAGCGGCGGTCTGGCCATAAAAGCATTGGCGAAAGCTGTAGCGCACGCAATCCTTGCCGGTGGTGTCGTTCGAGCCTGAGATGGCGACGAGGTAGAGCACCTTTTCGCGCTGCGCGAGCTTGTTGAGCGCGACTGCGACCGCGCTTGAGGTCGAGCCGGTCATCGCAACGATCTTGTTCTGGCTGATGAAGCGCGACTGTTCCTGCACCGCGGTATTCGGCTTCGCTTCGGAATCGGCGACGACGGTCTTGACCTCCTTGCCGAGCACGCCCTTTTTCGTATTCGGCGAAATCATCTTGATGACCGGGTCGCCGTTGTTGAGATGCTCGACCGCGAGCATCATCCCTTTCAACTCGTCCTCGCCCTGCACCGCATAGGTGCCGGTACGCGGGACGGTAATGCCGATATACACCGAATCGCCTTGCGAGCCGGCCGGCCAGGTGCCGATCGGCGGCTTGTCGGCGGCGCGCACGATACGGGGCAGCGCGGCGGCGGCAAGCAGCCCGCCGCCGGCGGTCAGTACCGAGCGTCGAGTAGTCTTGAACGTGATGGGCAAGTTCATGTTTCCCCCCCTGTGGTGTCTTTATTCGGAGCCAATGCCGGCGGTGCACCGCCGGCATTGGCGCCGGCAGTTACCCCAAACGGATCTCCTCTCCTCGTTCACCGCGAAGCAGCCGCGGCCCAGGAGGAGGCTGATTATTATAGAGCAACGCCGGCGATCAAGCTATGGCGTATTACTTGCGGAAGACGCCGGTTCCGCATCGAATTCGCCGTCGAGCGCGCCGATAGTCGTGGTTGCCTCGGTGCTCGCGTCGCGCAGCAGCGGCGGCAGCGGGCCGGCGTCGGCGGCCGCGAACGACCGGATGCCGACGAGGTCGCCGACCGCCAGCGCGACCCGGCGCCCGGCGACGGAAAGCGTCACCAGGCGCGCGGTGATGGCGCGCTCGTCGCCGAACAGGGCGGCGACATCGACCACCGGCACGCCACGGATCATGCACAACCCGGCAAGGGCGTGTGACCCGCCGGTCAGCGGCTCGACCGGCAATGCCCGCATGGTTTCGACCACCGATGCCAGCGGCACGGTGCAAAGCCGAGCTCCGGCGCGGAACACCAGCCAATTCTCCGCCATTAGCGGGGGCACCATACGACACCACCTATATAACTAACTATACTCGTTATACGAGTATTTATAAATTTCAAACCCTATTCTCGGGCGGCGGTGTCGAGACATGCGCGCCGCGCAAATCGCCTCGCGAAAACCAGAAACGGTGGGTCTTTTCATACGTCGGCGGACGGTCTCGCCCGCAGACCCGGATGGTTGATATATTTCAATCTAAGATTATGAAATTGCCGATGAAATGCCGCTACCGCAGGGCTTCGCCAGAGCGCCGGAATCGGCCGATCTGTCTGTGATGTCAACGATGCTTGCCAAGCGAGTCGCGGTCATGATACCTCCAACCTGCGGTATTTCCTGTTTTCGTCAAGTGTTCGAAGAGATCGCGGAAGGAGTTCATGCGCAATTTCTGGTCAAGCCCAACGCATCGCGGCGCGTGCCGGTCGCTTCGCTGCTGAGCGACCGATGCCGGACCGGATGAACCTCGTTTCCCGCCTCAGCCTACCGTTCGGGTGGGATGCGCTCGACCAGGCCCCCGCGGCCAAAGCCCGCGCGACGGCGGAGTGGTCGAACGCGGGCACAATGCGGTTCCTGCTGCACGAGATCGATCTTGGCGCCGCGGTGCGCCCGGCCGAGGAGCGGCTCGTCGAGGCGCTCGCCCCGATCCATGCCCGACTCGAGATGATTATCGAAATGCTCGGCCGGCTGTCCTATCGCGACATCGAGGTGCCGCCGCGCCGCGACCTCGAATTGAGCCTGGCCCGCATCGGCTGGCAGTCGCCGGAGGTGCTGACGATCGGCGGATGGCTCCGGTTCAAGCTCTATTTTCACCCGGTATTCCTCGAACCCGTCGTGCTGTACGGAAGGGTGGCGTTCTGCGGCCCGGCCGATGCAAGAACCGGCTGCTGCGAGGTGCAGGCCGATCTCGACGTGATGCCGCCAGCGACCGGTGAGGCGCTGGTCCGGCTCGCCTTTCTGACGCAACGACGCCAGCTCGGCGAGCGACCGAGCCTTCATTCGGCGAGGACGCCCCCATGATCGAAGCGCTTTCCGCGATTGCCACGACCCTGGCCGATCTGCAATCGATCGCCAGCGACATCACCGCGCCCTCGGCCGCTTCGGCCGGTGCGGTGCCGAACGTCGCCGGCGGTTCCGGCACGTCGTTTTCCGCCGCGCTGCGCGGCGCGCTCGATCGCCTCGACGGCGCGGTCGCCTCGGCCAACGGCGTCGCCAAATCCTTTGCCGCCGGAAACCACGACATTCCGCTCAGCGATGTGATGGTGTCGCTCGAACAGGCCAATCTCGCGATGCAGATGGCCGCCAATGTCCGCGACAAGATCGTCGCCGCCTATTCCAACGTCATGAACATGCAAGTTTAGCGCGGCGTGCGGGTGAGGCGTGGGTTCGATCGACGAAATATTGCAAAGATTCCTGCCGCCGGCGATGTCGGCGCGGCTGGTGCCGCTGCTCGCCGGCCGCGGCAAGGTGCTGGGCCTCGTCGGTGCCGCGCTCGTACTCGCGCTGCTCGGTGCCGGCGTGCTGTGGTCATGGGGATCGGGTTATTCGGTGCTCTATGCCGGGCTGTCGGGCGAGGAAGGCGGCCAGGCCCTTGCCGAGTTGCAAAAGCTCAATATTCCCTACCGGATCAGCGAAGGCGGCCGGGTCATCTTGGTGCCGACCGACGATGTCGGCCGTGCCCGGCTGCAACTGGCGGCGCGCGGCGTGCCTAAGCGCGGTAATGACGAGTGGTCGATCCTCGACAACGAGAGCCTCGGCGTGAGCCCGTTCGTCGAGCAGGTACATTACGTGCGCGGCGTCGAGGCGGCGCTGGCACAAACCGTGCGCGAGGTCGACGGGGTGGTGTCGGCCAAGATCAGCCTGGCGATGCCGAAAGAGAGCGATTTTCTCGGCGACAGCCCGAAGCCGAGCGCCTCGGTTCTGCTGCGCCTGCGTCCGGGCACGCGGCTGACCACGGCTCAGATCGACGGCATCGCCGGGCTGGTCGCGTCGAGTGTGCCGGGCCTGTCGCGCGACAAGGTCACGATCGTCGACCAGTCAGGACGGGCGCTGAACGGAGACCCGAAGGACGGGCTGCAGCAGGCGCCGCAACAGCTCGAACTGGCGCGCACCGTCACCCATCGCTACGAGATGTCGGTCACCGACCTGCTGGCGCCGGTGCTCGGGCGGGGAAACTTCCGGGTGTCTGCCGACGCCGACATCGACTTCTCTCAGTCGAAGGAAAGCCTCGTCAAATACGGCACCGCGCACGTGCTGAGCCAGGACGAGACATCCCACATGCAGAGCGGCGCCGCCGAGCAGGACATCGGCATTCCGGGCGCGCTGTCGAACCGCCGCCCCGATACCCCGGTGACGAGCGGCAAGCCGGCGCCGCCGCCACCGGCCGCGACCCCGGCTCCACCCGCCAAAGGCGCGGCGGCACCGACAAAACCGGAGACCCCGCCGGCTGCGGCACCGGCCGCCCCGGTTCCGACGGATGTCCACAAGACGACGAATTACGACATCGACCGCACCGTACAGTACCTCGAGCAGCCGCCGTGGCGGCTGCGCTCGATCAGCATCGCGGTGCTGGTCAACAACGAGTCCGGCAAGCCGATGCCGGCCGCCCGGCTCAACGCGGTCAAGACCCTGGTCGCCTCGGCGATCGGCGCGTCGCAGAACCCGCACGTCACCGTGGTCGACCTGCCGTTCGAGGAATTGTCGGCCGCAGGCCCCGGGCCCGAGGCGCCGTGGTACGCCGCGCGCTGGATGGAGGCGGTCGAGCGCAGCGGGCTGCTCGCGCTCGCCGGGATGCTCGCACTGTTCGGCGGGGTATTCCCGCTGCTGCGGCGGTTCGGCGCCACCGAGCTGGCGCTCGCCGGCGCCGCGTCGCCGGCCGCGCCCCGCGGCGCGGCAGGGCCGGGCGCGACGCGCGGCGCGGCAGGGTCGGCCGCGGCGCCACGCCCGCGCCAGGCGCCGGGGGCCGACCCGCCGCCGTTCGACATGTCGGACGGGGCGGCGCGTGCCTTCGCCACCGGTCAGGATGTATTCAGCATTGAGGTCGATACCGTGTTGACGCTGATCAACAACGATCCGGCGCGCACGGCGCAGGTCATCAGAGGGTGGATAGCCGGTGACAGAAATAGTCTTAAACAGGCGAGCTAACCTCACCGACGTAGAGAAGTCGGCGATTGTCATGATGACGATCGGCGAGGATGCCGCCGCCGAGGTGATGAAGCACCTGTCGCAGCTCGAGATCAATCTGCTGTCGGTGGCGATGGCCCGCATCTCGAACGTGTCGAAGACCACCGTCACCACGGTCTATCAGGAATTCATCGACCTGATGCTGCAGGAAACCTCGATCGGCATCGGCGCCGATTCCTACATCCGCGGCGTGCTCGAAAAGACGCTTGGCCCTGACAAGGCGCAGCGCCTGGTCAGCCGGCTGCGGCAGGGCGACTACTTTGCCGGGATCGAGGCGATCCAGTGGCAGGACCCGCGCGTTCTGGCCGAGATGATCAAGCTAGAGCATCCACAGATCGTCGCGATGATCTTCGCCTACCTCGAACCCGAGCAGGTCGACGAGCTGATCCGCTTTCTGCCGGACGATCTCGTCGAACAGGTGATCCCGCGCCTGGCGACGCTCGATTCGATCCCGCCCAACGCGATCCGAGAGCTCAACGAATCGATCGAAGACCTGCTTGCCGGCGAGTCCCAGCAGGCCCGGGTCTCGGTCGGCGGCGTCAACATGGCGGCCAAGATCCTCAACCGCATCGACAATGCGCGGGTCGAGGCGATCCTCAAGCAGATCGCCAGCGTAGATGCCGAACTGGCAGAGAAGATCGAACACAGCATGTTTGTGTTCGAGGATTTGATCCGGGTCGACGACCGCAACTTCCAGATCCTGCTGCGCTCGGTCGACCAGAAGCTACTGGTGTCGGCGCTGAAGGGGGCCAACCCGGCGCTGCAGAACAAGGTGTTGAGCAACCTGTCGCAGCGCGCGGCGGAAATGCTGCGCGACGATATCGGCGCGCGCGGCCCGATGCGCGTCGCCGAGGTCGAGGCTGCCAAACGCGAGATCGTCGCCACCGCGCAGCGCCTCGAGCACGAAGGCGCGATCATCTTGCGTACCGACCCGACCGAAGTGGTGTCGTAGCGAGCCGCGATGACGACGGTCCGCATCACCTCAGCAAAGGGTGGCGTCGAGGCGCCAGGTCGCGGCGTCGGCGCCGGACACGCGGCGGACTCCGGCGATGCCGATGGTAGCTTTGCCGCAGCGCTCGGGGCACTGGCTGCGCCGGCCGTCCCGTCGGCGCAGCCTCGCCAGCCCGGCACCGAGGCGGGCCTCGGCGACGCCGCCGGTGGGAGCGACGGCGGCCAGCAGACGACCGCCGATGCCGCCACCGGTGATGCTGCCGGCCGGGACGGCTCCGCCGCGATCGGCGCGAACTCTCAGCCGGCGTCCTCGATTCTGGCCGCCGACAACAGCGCGGCCGCCTCTGTCCTTGGCATGCCCGGCGCCTGGGCGATCGGCGCCGGAGACGACGGCTCGGCGGGGACGGTGGGGGGCCAGCCGGTTTCCGGCCGCCGGCCGGTCGCTGCCCCCGGAGCCGACGCGACCAAGGCGGCGGTCGGAGCCGCCCTCGACGCGGCGGTAACGGTCTCGGCAGGTCAGCCGGCACCGGTCGCGCCGGCGCCTGCAGCCGCCGGCAACTCGCCGGCGGGTTTGCGCGCGGCCGCTTCAGTGAGTTCGGCGGCGCCCACCCCGCTTTCAACGGACCCGGCGATCAGTCCGCGAGCGACGATTGGCGCAGTCGGCGCGTCGGCCCAAGGAGGTCCGACGCCCTCTCTCGCCTCGCGGCAGGCAGCACCTTCGGCCCCGATACCGCAACAAGCCCCGGCATCACAACAGACCCCGGCATCGCTGCAGGTCCTGGCATCGCTGCAGGCCTCGACCTCGGTGCCGACCCGAAACGACCCTACCCATTCTCCCGCAGCGCTGTCGGGCACGACATCGGGGCTCGCCACGGCGGCTCCGCCGTTGGGCATAGCCGACGTCGCGGCCGCCTCCGCCGCATTGGTCGGTGGCCCGGCGGATGCCGGGGCGCCGAACAGGGCGACGGATCGGTCGGCCGCGCCCGCCGTGCCTGACGCCGGGGCGATCGCGGCGCCGAGCCGGCCGGAAGCGGCGGCGCCGACGATCGGCGCGATGCTGGCCGATGCGGTTGCCGCCGGCGCGGCGCACGGAAACGGCTCGGGCGCGACCTCGCCGGGCGCAGGCGACCGGGGCCGCAATGCAACGGTGTTTGCGGTCGCGGCCGGCCAGGACGGCAGCGGAAACCCTCCGGCGCGCGGTGTCGACCCGGCTAGTGCCGGCGCGGCGGCCGGCCCTCCGGCGCCGGATGCCGGTGCCGCGACCACCGCCGATCTCGCCGATCGGCTGTCGCACCAGATCGTCCGGCTGCTCGCCAACTCGGATCGCTCGGCGGTGGTCCGGCTGCACCCGCCCGAGCTCGGGGAGGTAACCGTGCGGGTGGCGGTCGAAGGGCGCGACGTTACCGCCTGGTTCGGCGCACCGCAGCCGCTGGTGCAGCAGACGATTTCGCAGGCAATCGGCCAGCTTCACGCTGACCTCGGCAGTGCCGGCTACAACCTCAGCGGCGCCTGGGTTGGCGCCGATGCGTCGGGCTCCGGCGGCGGCGGCGCCAACGTGCCGTTGCCGTCGCCGGCCGCCCTGCCCGCGGGACCAAATTTCGCGACTGCCCGCGTCGCCCCCGCGGCGCCACGGGGCGGATCGGGAGTGAGCATCTATGTCTGACGTGAGGGAAGGGGCGGGCCCGGTCAGCGGCTATGCCCTGTTCACCGATCAGGGACCGACCGCCACTCGGATGCCGACCGTGCAGCCGACGCTGGAACGGATCAACGATCGGTTTTCGCGGTTCCTGCGCGCGACCCTGCTGCAGCATCTGCGGCGCGGCGTCGAGGTCAGCAGCGGCAGCATCGAACTGGTCAGGCACCGCGAGCTGATAGAGCGGTTCGCGATGCCGACCTACATCGCCCTCGTCAACATGAAGCCGCTGCACGGCGCGATCCTGATCGCGCTCGATTCACAGCTCGTCGTCTCAATCGTCGAGAGCCGCTTCGGCGGCACCGGGCGTTTTCCGATGCGCACCGGCAACCGCGACTTCACGGCGTTCGAACTGAAGTCGATGCGCCGGGTCCTCGACGCGACGCTGGACCAGTTCGCGCTCGCCTGGGAGCCGTTCGGTACCTTCGAGCCGGAGGTCGCGCGGCTGGAGACCAACCCGCAATTCGCCGGGTTCGCTCCCCCCGAGGAAATGATCATCCTCAACGCCTTCGAGGTGCAGATCGATCATAATCGCGGCCGGCTGGACATCTGTATCCCGTATCCGGCGGTTGAGCCGATGCACGGCGAACTCACCTCGGGCATCGCCGAGGACACCGTCGAGCGCGACATTCGCTGGTCGGAGGAGTTGCGCAGCGGCGTAGAACAGGCGGCGATCACCCTCAATGTCGAGCTCGGCGAGATCGTGATCAGCGTCGCTGACCTCGTTGGGCTGCGGCCCGGCAACGTCTTCGAGATGGACCGGCCCGAGACCCTGACCGTCGAGTCCGGTGGCGTTCCGTTGTTTCGCGGCCGTTGGGGCCGCTACGGCCGCAAGATCGGCTTGCGCATCGAGGAGCGGCTGAGCCGGCCGCCAGAACCGCGGAAGAACGGAGGCGTCCATGGCCGATGATACGCCACAAGGCGGCGCCGAGATGCCGCAAGCGACAGACGGTGATGCACCCGGCGGAGAGTCGCCGTTTGCCGCGCTCGAAATGCAGGGCGAGGCGATCGCCGGCGCGCCGGTTGGCGAGGTGGGGGCACTCGATCTCGTGCTCGACGTGCCGGTGCGGCTGTCGGTCGAGCTGGGCCGCACCGACATCGCGATCCGCGAGGTCGTCAATCTCGGCCGGGGCTCGATCATCGAGCTCGACCGCGGCCCGGGCATGCCGCTCGACGTGCGGATTAACGGGGTGCTGATCGGCCGCGGCGAGGTCGTGCTGGTCAACCAGGATCGGCTTGGGCTGCGCTTTGTCGAGGTGGTGAGCCAGGCGGAACGGGTGAAGCGGTTGGGTTCGCGGTCAGGTTAGCGGTCGGGGGTTGTCGGTGTGTCAGGGGACGCGCTGACGGCCGGTTCGGAGGGGTGAATGGGGGAAATGTCCGAGGCGGGGCACGCGGCGCTGCTGACGATTTTTAACGTCTCAAGCCCGCTGCTCGCCGTGATCATGGTGATCGGGGTGGTGGTCGCGGTGTTCCTCGCGGTCACCCAGATCAACGAGCCGACCCTCAGCTTCGTGCCGAAATTCTTCGGCACCGCCCTGGCGCTGGCGCTGCTGGGTCCCTGGCTCTTACGTCAGCTTGAGCAGTTCACGATCATGATCCTGTCCGGGCTGCCAGGGATGCTGTCGTGACCGTCCCCGCGGTGCCGGTCGCCTCCGGCTCCCCGTTCGCAGCGTGGCGCCGGCACCTGCCGTCGCTCGCCGGGCCCGGCGCGTTCGTGATGATCCTGGCGATGGTGGTGGTGCCGCTGCCGCCGCTGGCGCTCGATTTCCTGTTCACGTTCAACATCTGCTTTGGGTTGATGATCCTGCTGGCGGCGCTCTACACCGCCAAGCCGACGGATTTCTCGTCGTTTCCCAGCCTGTTGTTGATGACGACGCTGCTGCGGCTGTCGCTTAACGTCGCTGCCGCACGGGTGATCCTGCTCGACGGCTACCAGGGTTCGGCCGCCGCCGGCCGGGTCATCGAATCGTTCGGCGCCTTTGTCGTCGGCGGCAACTATGCAGTCGGCATCGCGGTATTCGCGATCCTCGTCATCATCAATTTCGTCGTCGTCACCAAAGGCGCCGGTCGCATTGCCGAGGTCGCGGCGCGCTTTGTGCTCGACGGCATGCCCGGCAAGCAGATGGCGATCGACGCCGACCTCAATGCCGGGCAGATCAACCAGGAGCAGGCGACCGCGCGACGCCAGGAGGTCGGCCGCGAGGCGGATTTCTTCGGGGCGATGGATGGCGCCAGCAAGTTCGTCCGCGGCGACGCGGTCGCGGCGGTGCTGATCCTGGCCATCAACCTGGTCGGCGGCCTGGTGATCGGCGTGTGGCAGCACGGGCTGTCGATGGCCGAAGCCGGCCAGACCTACACCCTGCTGACGATGGGTGACGGGCTGGTCGCGCAGATCCCGGCGCTGGTCATCTCGTCGGCGGCCGCCATCGTCGTCAGCCGGGTCTCCACCGGGTCCGATGTCGGCCACCAGATCATGTCGCAGCTCGCGACGTTTCCGAAGGCGTGGGGCATCGCTGCCGGAATCGTCGGGCTGTTCGGGCTGGTACCCGGAATGCCGCATTTCCCGTTTCTCAGTTTTGCCGCGGTGCTCGGGACAAGCGGCTGGTGGCTCGGCCGCGAGCAGGCGCGCGCCGCGCAGGCGCCGCCGCCCCCGCCCGAGGTGCCGGCCGACAGCGGCGAGATCGATATCGGTGTCGTCGAGCTGGTCGAGCCGCTCGAAGTGCAGGTCGGCTACCGCCTGGTCAGCCTCGTCAGCAAAGAGCGCGATGCCGGGTTGCTGCGCCGCTTGCGGGCGGTACGGCGCCAGGTATCGCGCGAGTTCGGGTTTCTGGTGCCGGTCGTCCACGTGCGCGACAACCCCGACCTGCGCTCGACCGCCTACCGCATCCTCGTCTACGGCGTCGAGCGCGCGACCGGCGAGGTTCACCCCGACCGGCTGTTGGCGATGGCGTCGGGCAAGGTCCTGGGCGAGGTGCAGGGTATCCTCGCCCGCGACCCGGTGTTCGGCCGGCCGGCGCACTGGATCATGCCGGCGGCGGCCGAGCAGGCGCGCGCCGCCGGCTATACGGTGTTCGACGCCGCGGTGGTCATCGCCACCCATTTCGAGCGGGTCGTCAAAGATCATATCGACGGGCTGTTCGGCCGGACGGAACTGGACGCCGTGCTCGGCTATCTCGGCAAGGTGATGCCGAAAATCGTCGAGGAACTGACCCCGAAACTGCTGCCGCTGACCACGGTGCACATGGTACTCGGCGCCCTCTTGGCCGAGCACCTGCCGATCCGCGACCTGCGCACGATCGTCGGCGCGCTGATCGACGGCGCGGCGGTGACGCAGGAGCCGAGGGCGCTGCTCGAAGCGGTCCGCGTCAGGCTCGGCGGGTTCATCGTGCAGACCGTGTTCGGCGCGGTCGCCGAGCTGACGGTGATGTCGCTCGAACCCGATCTCGAGCGGCTGCTGCAGGAAGTGCTGCGGCTGTCGGCCGGCACCGGCTCGTTCGCGGTCGAGCCAGGGCTGGCGGCCGAACTGCGCACCGCGGCAGCCGCGGCCGCGGTGCGCCTGGAGGCGGTGGCCCCGGCGGCCGCGGTCATCGTCCGCGCCGAGCTGCGCGATCTCCTGACCCAGCTGCTGCGCCCAGTGCGGCCGCGCATGTGGGTGCTGTCATACGCCGAAATCCCGCCCGAGAAGAGCATCCGGGTCGTCGAGCTGCTCGGCCGCTCGGCAGGAAAGATCCATGGCGACTGAACCCGCGGCAACGCTCGACGCCCCGGCGCAGGGCGAGGCGGTGTCGCCCGCTTCGGAGTTTCGCGCCGCCTACTGCGCCGAACTCGACGAGGCCGGAATCATCCGCCGCTACGTACCGCTGGTTAAGCGGCTGGCGATGCACCTTAAGGGCCGGCTGCCGGAAAGCGTGCAGCTCGACGATTTGGTGCAGGCCGGGCTGATCGCCGTGCTGCGGATCATGCGCCAGGGCGGGGCCGCGCAGATCCGCGACCCGCCGCTGCACCGCTCGATCATCAACGCGATGATCGATGAGGCGCGGCGCGAGGCCTGGGCGCCGGTGCGGATCGTCCGTCTCGCCAAGGCGGCGGCGCAGGCGATGCGTGCACTCAAGCTGCGCCTCGGGCGCGAGGCGGATGACGACGAGGTCGCCGCCGAGCTTGGCATGGAGCTGCGCGAATACCACGCCGCGCTGGTCGAGGTCGCCGGGATCAGGCTGCTGCCGATCGACCAGGTGGAAAGCGGCGAAGACGGCGGGCTTCATGCGCCGGAGAACCAGGACGCAAGCCTCGACCGCAGCCGCATGCTCGCCGATCTGGCGCGGTCAATCGCGGCGCTGCCGGAGCGCGAGAAGCTGGTCGTGTCGCTCTATTACGAGCACGAACTGAACATGGACGAGGTCGGCAAGGTGCTCGGCCTCGACAAATCTACGGTGTGCCGGGTCCACGGCCGGGCCCTGCTGATGCTGCGCGCCGCACTGGGCGGCTGGGGCGCCGCGGGCGAGCCCCGGCGGCCGGCGGCGGGAGGGTAGGGCTTGGATATCCTGTCGTTTATCGGGCTGGCGCTGGGTTTCGGAGCGATCATCGTGTCGATGACGCTCGATGGCGGCAACCTATTGGCGTTGCTGCAATTGTCGGCGGCGGTCATCGTCGGCGGCGGAACCTTCGGGGCGGTGCTTCTGCAGACCCCGATGTCGGTTTTCATGCGCGGCATGAAAATGGCCATCTGGGTGTTTTTTCCGCCGCGCGACGACCGCGAAGAGCGGCTGCACCTGCTCACCGATTGGCTGCGCATCGCCCGGCACCAGTTCGTGCTCGCGCTCGACCCGGTCGCCGAGCAGCAGACCGATCCGTTTATGCGCCAGGGGCTGCGCCTTGTCGTCGACGGGATGGATGCGGCGCAGATCCGCACCGTGCTCGAGTCGATCATCACCACCCAGGGGCACGAGGAAAAGCTGGGCGCAGAGATTTACGAGGCGATGGGCGGCTATGCACCGACCGTTGGCATTCTCGGCGCGGTGATGGGGCTGATCACCGTGATGTCGCACCTCGATGATCCGTCGAAATTGGGCAGCGGAATCGCCACCGCCTTTGTCGCCACCGTCTACGGCGTCGCCAGCGCCAACCTGGTGTGCCTGCCGATCGCCGGAAAGCTGAAACTGATCGTACGCCGCCGCATGCGGACGCTGGAGATGGTGACCGAAGGCATGGTCGGCATCGCCATCATGGAAAGCCCGCTGCAACTCGAAATGCGGCTGCGCAGCTATCTCGAAGACGCGAAGGGCGAGCCGTCCTCCGGCGGCGAAGACGCGGCGGCGCCAAGTGCGGCCGCGGCGCCGGCGGAATAGCGGTCGGCAAAAGGAGGAAGCATGGCGATCCACGAAGAACCGGAAAAACCGCCAAACCACGAGCGCTGGATCATTTCCTACGCCGACTTCACGACCCTGCTGCTCGCCACGTTTGTGGTGATGTACGCGGTTTCCAGCATCAACTCGTCGAAATTTCAGGAGATGGCCGAGGCGTTCTCCACCGCCTTCATGGGCCGGACCATGACGATCCAGGCCTCGGGCTTTGCTGCGGAGAACAAATCGCCGTTCGATTTCATGCCGTCGCCGGTGCATCTGCCGATCATCACCCGGCAGGTTCACGTCAAAAACATGCCGATCGCGATCCGCGAACAAGAGCCGGAGCGTGCCAAGCCGCACGGCCGCCCCGATCAGCCCCAGGCACCGGCGCCGTCGACCGTCGCGCCGCCGGAGCAGCAAAACAAGCCGCCAGCGTCGCCGACCGCGGTGCCGCTTCCGGTTCCGTCGACCGAGGGGCTCAACGCGTCGCCCGATCTGAAAACCGACATCACCAACCGGGTTGAGCAGATCGACAAGGCGTTTCAACAGCTTCGCGTCGCGCTGGCGCCGCTGATCGGCACCGGCCAAGTGCACGTGTCGCTGCAATCGCTCGGCGTGGTCATAGACATCAACGAGGTGCTGCTGTTCAACAGCGGCAAGGCCGACCTGACCCCGAAAGCGCTGCCGCTGGTCGACCAGATCGCCTTGATCCTCAAGGGATTGCCGTATCAGATCCAGGTCAACGGGTTTACCGACAACGCGCCGATCCACAACGTGCAGTTCGATTCGAACTGGGACCTTTCGGCGACCCGGGCGATCTCGGTGGTCAAGCGGTTCGTGACCGCCGGGGTCGACCCGACCCGACTGGTCGGGGCCGGGTTCGGCAAATACCACCCGATCGCGTCGAACGCCACGGCGCAGGGCAAGGCGATGAACCGCCGGGTGTCGATCGTCGTGGTCTCGCCGGTGCAGCGGACGAGCCCCGCGAAGACGCCGATGATGGGCCCGTCGCGCACCCCCGCGCCGCCGGGGCCGCCGCTCCCGGCGGCCAAGCCGTCGCCGCCGGGTTGACGCGGGTCGGACAGCAGCGCCGCGATGGCCAAGAAAAGCGCGAAATCCCAAAAGGCAGCACCGCCGCGCAAACCGCTGCGGCCGGTGCTGTTGGCGGGCGGGCTCGGGCTGGTCTGGTTCATCGAGTTCCAGCAGCCGGTCATGGCGCTGCCGGGCGGGCCGCCCTGGAGCTATGCGCTGGTTATCGGGATGCGCCTCTTGGCCGACGTCGTGTGCGCCCGGCTGCTGATCGCGCTCGCCCAATTGGTCTTCGCCGCCGGACGGCTCGGGCTGGCACGGCTGCGCATCCAACTGAATCGGGATGTCCTATGAATTCGCGCTTGAACCTTGCCGACGCGGCGATCCGACGGTGGCAATTTCCGATGCTCGACACCGCGCGGCCCGAAGAACGGGCGGCTCCGCCCGAGCGCCCCGACCCGCCGCCCGAACCGCCGCCGGTCCCGCCGGCGCCCGAGCCCGAGGCGGTCGCCGCGATGATCGGCGAGCGGATCAAGGAGGGCTATGCCGAGGGCTTGCAGCGCGGCTATGCCGAAGGCCGCGAGCAGGGTCACGCGGCCGGGGTCGCGGTGGCCCAGGCGGAGCGCGACCGCGCCGCAGCCGAGGCTCAGCACCTCGCGGCGATCGTCAATCGCCTCGGCGAGCCGATCGCTGCGCTGCAGCGCCCGGTCGAGGAAGCGATCGCCGCGCTGGCGCTGGAAATCGCCCGTTGCGTGATCGGCAACGAGGTAAGCCGCTCGCACGAATATCTGGTCCGCCTGATCCGCGAGGCGGTCGCCAAGGTGCCGATCGAGATGGGGGCGCCCCGCGTGCTGCTGAACCCGGCCGATCTCGACCTCGTCCGCGACCTCGCCCCCGACATCGGCAACAACCGGGTCGCGCTGGTCGCCGACGAGACGATGGAGGCCGGCGGCTGCCTGGTGGTGGCAGACGGCGAGAGCGGGCCGATCGCCGACCGGCGCTGGCATCCGCGGGGCGGCGAGGGCGTCTCGCAGGTCGACCTTACCCTCGCCTCGCGCTGGCGCAGCGTGATCCTGACCTTGTTCGAGGGCGAGGAGGATTGAGATGCTGGCACCCGGCATCGAACCCGACCGGCTGACAGCGAGCGTCGCGCGCTACCGCGCGCGGCTGGCGGCACGCGACAACGCGATCACCGTGCAGGGCAGCCTGGTGCGCACGGTCGGCCTGATCATGGAGGCGCGCGGCATCCACGTCGCGATCGGCGAGCGCTGCTACGTCGAGAACGAAGCCGGCCGGCTGCTGTCGGCCGAGGTTGTCGGGTTCGACGGCGGGCGGGTGCTGCTGATGGCCGAGGCTCACGCCAACGGGCTGGCACCGGGCGCACGGGTGATGCCGGCCGGCCACTCGACCGAGGTGGCGGTGGGGCCTGAGCTGCTCGGCCGCGTGGTCGATGGCGGCGGCGCGCCGATCGACGGCAAAGGGCATATCCGCTGCACCGAGCGGGTGCCGCTGTTCGGCCAGTCGATCAACCCGATGCGCCGCGCCCTGGTCGACGAGCCGCTCGATGTCGGGGTCCGCTCGATAAATGCCCTGTTCTCGATCGGCCGAGGTTCGCGCCTCGGTCTGTTCGCCGGCAGCGGCGTCGGCAAGAGCGTGCTGCTCGGCATGATGGCGCGTTATACCAGCGCCGATATCGTCGTCGTCGGGCTGGTCGGCGAGCGCAGCCGCGAGGTCAAGGAGTTCGTCGAGCGCATCCTCGGCCCCGACGGGCTGAAAAAGGCCGTCGTCGTCGCCGCGCCGGCGAGCGATTCGCCGCTCGGCCGGGTGCACGGCGCCTATCGCGCCACGGCGATCGCCGAATATTTCCGCGACCGCGGCCATCAGGTGCTGTTGCTGATGGATTCACTGACCCGCTTTGCGATGGCGCAACGCGAGATCGGCCTCGCCGCCGGCGAAATCCCGGCGAGCCGCGGCTATCCGGCCTCGGTGTTCGGGCGGATCGCCGCGCTGTGCGAGCGGGCCGGCAACGGCGAGCAGGGCACGGGCGGGATCACCGCGTTCTACACCGTGCTGGTCGAAGGCGACGACCCGAACGACCCGATCGGCGATTCGGCACGGTCGATCCTCGACGGGCACCTCGTACTGTCGCGGCGGCTGGCCGATCGCGGCCACTATCCGGCGCTTGATGTCGCGGCGTCGATCAGCCGGGTGATGCCGGCGGTCGTGCCGCCCGAGCAACTCGCCCGCGCGCACCGCTTCAAGCACCTCTACACCCGGCTCGAAGAAAGCCGGGACATTCTCGCGATCGGCGGGTATCGCCCGGGCAATGACCCCGATCTCGACCTCGCCGTCTCGTTGCAGCCGGCGATCAACAAATTTCTGTGCCAGGACATGACCAACGCCATGCGCTTCTCGGAAAGCGTCGCGTCGCTCGGCGAAATTGTCGGCATGTGAGGGGGAAAATGGCAGGATTGAACAAGCTGATAACGATGGCCTCGCACAAGAGCGACGGGGCGCTCGCCATCTGGCAGCGGCTCAAGGCGCAATGCGACGAGGCGCTGATGAAATTGTCGCTGTTGAAGCAGCATCGCGAGCGCTATCGCGAAATGCTGCGCGACGGGCTCGGCGAGGGCATGCCGGCGATGTCGACGATGGCCTATCTCGGCTTCATCGGCCAGATCGACGAGGTCGTGCTGCGCCAGGAAAGCGAGGTCGGGCGGCTTGAACAGGCCTGTGCCCGGCAGTGGCAGGAGTTGATCGAGACCCGTCGCGAAAAGCGCATGTACGAAATCGTCAACGAGCGCATCGCCTCGCGCGAGCTTGCGGCAGCGCTGCAGCGCGCCCAGGCCGAGATCGACGATTTGCTGCAACGGGTCGGAAAAGTCTTATAAGAGAACTTGACGTAAAACGGGATTTCGCGAAATGACCGATCAGACCGTCGACCTCGACGTCGAGGCGCCAAAATCGGGCAAGGGCAGAATAAAGCTCTACATCATCATCGCCGTGGCGGTGGTGCTGTTGGGGGCCGGCGCCGGCGCGGCGTGGTATTTTCTGCTCGGCGGCGCGCATGCGCCGAAAGAAGTCGAGGCGCCGCTGCCGGTCTTTCTCGACCTGAAACCGTTTGTCGTCACCGTGCCGAGCCGCTCCGGGCCGTCGCATTTCGTGCAGCTCGGCGTCTCGTTTCAGGTGTCCGGGTCGGCCGCCTCCGCGCTGGTCGATGCCGTGCTGCCCAAGATCAAGGATGCGATGCGGCAGACGCTGCTGACCTTCAAATCGGAGGATATGCAATCGCCTGAAACGCTCGATAAGGTGCGCGTCGCGCTTCTCGCGCAGGTCAACCGGGCGCTGGTCGCCGAACTCGGTCAGGAGCGCATCGACAAGGCGAACGGCGGCAAGCCGGGCCAGCCGCTCGTCAGGAGCGTCTATTTCCCGACGCTGATCGTGGAATGACCGACGCCGCGCCGGGGGAAAGCCACCGTGCCCTACGATGTCGACGATCTGACCTCGCTGTCGCTGACGATTGCGATCCTGGTTCTGCTGCTGTGGGGCGCGGTGTGGCTGGTACGGCGGATGCGCCCCGGCGCGGTCTCGCTGTGGGACGGGCGCGACTGCGCGGTGATCCGCTCGCTGGCACTGGGGCCGCGCGAGCGGCTCGTCGTCGTGCGGGTCGGCAGCCGGCAGCTCGTCGTCGGGGTCGGCTCGGCGTCGGTCTCGCTGTTGTGCGAGCTCGACGAACCGCTTCCGTCGGCCGGTGGCGCGGCCGACCAGAGATTCGGTGAGGCAATACGAAAGGCGGTAGGGCGATGGCGCGGCGGCTGACGGCATGTCTGGCGATTGCGGTCGGGGGGGCGTGCCTGGTGGCCTGCGTTTCGGCGCACGCTGCCGGGATCGGCGCCTTCGACGTGCACCCCGACGGGCATGGCGGGCAGAGCTACACCGTGCCGGTGCAGATCCTGCTGCTGATGGCGGGGTTGGTGTTCCTGCCCGCCCTGCTGCTGACGATGACCTCGTTCACCCGCATCATCATCGTGCTGTCGCTGCTGCGCCAGGCGCTCGGGCTGACCCAGACACCGCCCAACCAGATCCTGATCGGGCTGGCGCTGTTTTTGACGATGTTTGTGATGGGACCGGTCTTCACCCAGGTCGGCGACCAGGCGGTGCGCCCGCTGCTCGACAACAAGATTTCCGCCACCGACGCGCTCGACAGGGCGCAGGGCCCGCTGCATGACTTCATGATCAAGCAGACCCGCCGCGAGGATCTGGGGCTGTTTATCAAGCTGGCCGGCGGCACCACCTATCCGACCGCCAAGGACGTGCCGTTTCGCATCCTGGTGCCGGCGTTCGTCACCTCTGAGCTTAAGACCGGGTTCCAGATCGGCTTTCTGATCTTTCTGCCGTTCCTGGTGATCGACATCGTCGTCGCGGCGGTGATGATGTCGTTGGGGATGATGCTGCTGTCGCCGACCAGCGTGTCGCTGCCGCTCAAGCTGGCGCTGTTCGTGCTGGTCAACGGGTGGACGTTGGTGATCGGGTCGCTGGCCGAGGGATTTATCCGGTGAGCACCGTCGAGATCCTCTCCGCCGCTCGCGAGATGCTGGTGATCACGCTGCTGCTGATGACCCCGTTTCTCGGCGTGGCGATGCTCGCCAGCCTGGTCATCGGCCTGTTGCAGGCGAGCACCCGGATGAACGATCTGACCCTCAGTTTCGTGCCGCGGTTTTTTGCGGTGTTGCTGGTGGTCTATCTCTCGGCGTCGTGGGCAACCCGGCACATGAGTGCCTATGTCGAGCATTCGATGGCGGCGGCACGGACGATTTACGAGTGAGCCGATGCTGACCATCGGCAACGGGGATATCGCCCGCTGGCTCGGCGAGTTCCTGTGGCCGTTTCTGCGCACACTGGCGCTGTTCGCAACCGCGCCGGGATTCAATTCGGCATCGGTCCCGGTGCGGGCCAAGGTGGCGCTGGCGTTTATCGTCACCGTGGCGATCGCGGCGACGCTAAAGCCGTCGGCGCCGGTCAACCTGTCGTGGACCACCGCCGAGCTGGTGGTCGAGCAGGTTCTGGTGGGGATCGCGCTCGGTTTTGCGATGCAGGTGACGCTGGCAGCGATGGCGCTGGCGGGTGAATTCGTCGGAATTCAGATGGGGTTCGGCTTCGCCAGCCTGTTCGATTTTCAGAGCGGGTTCGAGGTGCCGGTGATGTCGAACTTCTTCAGCCTCACCGGGCTGATGCTGTTCCTCGCCCTCAACGGCCATCTGGTGCTGCTCGGCGTGCTGGTCAAAAGCTTCGCGATCGTGCCGATCGCGCCGGGCAGTGGCATCTCGCTCGCCGGCTGGCGGGCGCTGGCTCATGCCGGGGTGCTGCTGTTCCAGATGGGCGTGTGGCTTGCCTTGCCGGTGATCGCGGTACTGCTGGCAGCGCATCTGACGGTCGCGGTCGTGTCGCGCGTGGCGCCCCAGTTCAACATCATGTCGCTCGGCTTTTCGCTGTTCATGTGGGTCGGGATCGCTGCCGTGCTCGCCCTGGTGCCGTTCTTCGTGCCGGCGGTCGAGCACATGATCCAGGCCGGGCTCGCCCTCGCCCACGCTGCGCTGCAAGGGCCGCACCGTTGAGCGACACCCATGGTTCAGAGGGCCGCACCGAACAGGCCACGCCGCGACGGCTGGAAAAGGCGCGCGAGGAAGGCCAGATCATCCGCGCCCATTCGGTCGCCGGCGCGGCGGTGCTGGTGGCCGGCGCGTTTGTGCTGCTGATCGGCGGCAGCAAGCTCGTGGCACTGCTCGAAACGAGCCTGCGCTCGGGGTTGAGCCTCGCCCCCGAGCCGATGCGCGAGCCATCGCGCCTGCTAGAGGCGGCCGGCGACGTATTGCGGCCGGGCTTCGCGGCGCTGGCGCCGTTTCTGCTCCTGATGGCGGCGGTCGCCTTCGTCACTGATCTGGCGATCGGCGGCTGGATATTTACGCCGCAGCCGCTCATGCCCAAGGCCGACCGGATCAACCCGATCAGCGGCTTCGGCAGGCTGTTTTCCAGTGATGCGGCGGCCGAGATCGTCAAGGCGCTGGTCAAGACCGCGGTGATCGGGGCGGTCGCGTATTGGCTGGTGCGCGCGCGGCTCGACCGGTTTCTGCACGTCGCGGCCGAAACCTGGCCGTTTGCCCTGCAGCAGGTCGCCGCGCTGATCGCCAACATCCTGCTCGTGCTCGCGGTGGCGCTGGCGCTGGTGACGGCGCTGGAAGTGCCCTACCAGATCTGGTCGTTCCGTAGGCGCCTGCGGATGTCGCACCAGGACATCAAGGACGAACATCGCGAGACCGACGGAAATCCGCAGACCCGCCGCCGCATCCGCAGCCTGCGCCTGAAGCTGGCTCGCGCGCGGATGATGACCGAAGTGCCAAAGGCCGATGTGGTCGTCACCAACCCACAGCATTACGCGGCGGCGCTGAGCTATGACGAAAACCGGATGCGGGCGCCGCGCCTGGTCGCCAAGGGTACCGGGCTGGTCGCGTTGCGCATCCGCGAACTCGCCGCCGAGCACGGCGTGCCGATCATCGAGGCGCCGCCGCTGACCCGCGCGATCTGCCGCTATGTCGAACTCGGCAGCGAGATCCCGACCGGGCTCTACGGCGCGGTGGCCGAGGTGCTGGCTTACGTCTACCGGCTGCGCGCGGCCCGGACTGCCGGGCGGCCGTCGCCGACCGCGCCGCAGGACGGCCGCTTTGAGCCGCCGGCGGAGTTCGATGCGTAAGCCGGCGGCGGCGCGTTGCGGGTCAGGCAGCGCCGAGCGAATGCCGCGCCGCGGGGCGCTGCTCGCTGCCATCGGAATTGTAGGACCGGTGCAGGTCGATCCGGCGCAGGCGGTCGAGCGCCGCCGTCAGGTGACGCAGCATTGCGCCGCAGATGATTGCGTTGTCGCGGTTGTAGCGGGCCAGCCGGGTCAGCGTTTCGAGGTCGGGCAGCGGCGTGTCGGGCGCTGCCACCGCGGCCTCGATCGTCTCTGCCAGGCTGAGCTTGCGGCGCGTCACCGCGTTGATCGCCTCGGCGCCGCCCGAGAGCAACGTCGCGCGTTCCTCTTCGAGCACCGCCGTCAACTCGTCGAGCAGGGCAGAAAGCCGGCCAGGCTGAGTGGTCATGGGCGTGCCCTCGCTCCGCTAGAATTTCAGCTCGACGCCGCCGTCGCTGTCGACCATCGCCCGCAGCGTCTTCTGCGTCTCGGGGTTGCGCACTTCGATGCTGTCGCCGACCCGGCCGTCTTCGAGCGCCAGCGCCGCGGTTCGGATCGTCATCGTCGGGTCGCGCAGGGTCAGCACCACTTTTTGCCCACGGTGCACGGCGATCGGCAGGTCGAGCAGCGACGACAGGATCGGCGCACCCATCGGCAGCCCGGCGCGCAGGATCTTGCCCTCGGCCTGACGCGGGTCGGTCAGCACCCCGCCGGTCGCGGTGAACATGTCGACCCGGCCGCGTGTCAGATCGCGTGGGCTGAGCGCCCGGTTCGGGACCAGGTTGGTGGCGGCGACCACCGCCTCGACCCAGGCGTGCAGATGCACCGGCACGTAGATGGCCCAGGCCGGCGCCGCGCAGGTCACCTCGGCCGACATCACCGCCGCGTCGTTGGGCGGCAGGGTCACGTCGACCGACGGGCATTCCGGCAGCTGAAGTCGCGGATCAATCGACCCGACCTCGATACCGATATTCGTGCCCTTGATTACTGGAAGTCGCGGCTGCACCGCCGCCTTGACCGCCGCCTTGATCGTCATCGGGTCTTCGATTGCGCCGGCCGCAGCGAGGCTCACCTTGGCGAAAAACGCTGCCGTAATGCCAACTAGCAGCAACCACCGCATCGAATACTGGCGCATCATCTGAACTTTCCCCTTGCGCCTTTCGCAACATCGCATTAGCATACCGAAAATCGGAAATTCGGCAAGTTCGGAAAGTCTGCGAGCAGCATATTTCGGTTGGAGAGCGGATTGGTTGCCGGAGTGCTTGATACTGGACTTGATTTCTACCGCCAGGTGCTGGCCGTACGCGGCTATCGCCAGGAAGTGCTGGCGGCCGACATCGCCAATGCCAGCACGCCGGGGTTCAAGGCGGTCGATGTCGATTTTGCCGCGGCGCTGAAGCAGGCCGCCGGAGGTGCCGGCGCGGATGTTTCGGCCGGCGGGCCGGCGCGGGCATGGCTCGTCGACGATCCGCGCCAGATGCAGCCATCGGGCGCTGCCGCCGGCGGCAGCTCGGTTGCCGATGCGGTCAAGTACCAGGTCGGCACCGAGGTGACGCTCGACGGCAACAGCGTCGACCTCGATCACGAAAAGACCGAGGCGGCGGCCAACGGCGTCGACTATGAGGCGGTGGCGACCTTTACCACCCAGACGCTGCGGATGCTGGCTACCGCGATCAACGGTAGTCCAGGTCAGGCAAGCGGGGCATAGACGATGTCACTGCTCGGGGTGTTGGGGATTTCCGGCTCGGGCATGACCGCCGAGTCCGAGCGGTTGTCGGCGGTGGCGAGCAACATCGCCAACGCCAATACGATGACGAGTTCCACCGGCCAGCCCTACCGGGCGCGCGAGGTGGTGTTTCAGGCGGTGCCGGCAGATGGCGGGAACAACGGCCCCGCATCGGCCGGGATGGCCGGGGTCAAGGTTGCCGCGGTGGTCGAAAGCAACGCCCCGCTCAAGCAGGTTTACGACCCGGGCAGCAGCTTTGCCGATGCCAACGGCTACGTGCAGATGCCCAACGTCAACCCGGTTGACGAGATGGTTAACATGCTGTCGGCGCAGCAGGACTACCAGGCCGATCTCGAGGCGTTCAACGTCGCCAAGACCTTGGCCCTTCACACGTTGCAGATCTAGCCCAGGGGTACGGGAGCGTGCGATGAGCCTCGTTTCGACGATGCCGCCGACGGTGACAACCCTGCCGCAGGGAACCCAGATTCCCAGCGCGGCCGCCAGCAATACGACGCTGACCCAAAACAACTTCCTGCAACTGCTGACCGCCCAGCTGCAGCACCAGGACCCGTTGAACCCGCTAAGCCCGAGCGATTTCGCCGCACAGTTGGCGCAGTTTTCGACCGCGACGGGGGTGCAGAGCCTCAACACTACGATGAACGCTGCGGGCGGCATCCAGGCCGCCGGTCTCGTCGGCCACAATGTTGCGGTCGCCGGCAATACGCTCGTGCTGGGCAGCGGCGGCGCCGCAACCGGCGCGTTTTCACTGTCGGGTGCGGCCAAGGACGTCCAGGTGACGGTATCGAACTCGAGCGGCAACTTGGTCGCCGTGCTCGACCTTGGGTCAATGGCGGCCGGCAGCCAGACCTTCACGTGGAACGGCCAGTCGATCGCCGGCACGACTTTGCCGGCCGGCAACTACAGCTTTGCTGTGGCGCCGACCTCGGCCGGCAGCACAGCGGTATCGGCGACCCCGTATTCGGTGGTGCCGGTCACCGCCGTCGTCCTCAACGCCCAGAATGGGCCGACGCTCAATCTTGGCGACGGCGCGGCGCCAGTGGCGCTCAGCGCGGTGCAGCAGGTGTTCTAACCCCCAGGGACGGAGTCAGCAGATGTCTCTCCTCGTCGAACTCTCGGGCGTGCAGGCCGCGCAGACCCAAATCGACACGGTCGGCAACAACATCGCTAATGTGGCGACGGCCGGGTTCAAGGGCTCGACCGCCGATTTCTCAGACGTTTACGCCGGCTCACTGGTCGGCGCCGCCGGCGCGAATACCACACCTGGACAGGGGGTCAACACCACCAGCCTGGCGCAGCTTTTCACCGAGGGCACGATCAACCAGACCGGCAACCCGCTGAACGTAGCAATCAACGGCAACGGGTTTTTCCAGCTGCAGACGCCGGCTGGCATCGCCTATGGCCGCAACGGCAACTTCCAGATCAACAGCAGCGGGTATCTGGTAACCGACGCCGGCGCCCAGGTCATGGGGTTCTCGCCGCCGGTGCCGGGCAGCAGCGCCAATGGCGTAATCGAGCCGATCAAGGTGCCAGGCGGCAATATCAGCGCGGTGCCTACCGCGAATTTGACGCTAAACGTCAATCTGCCGTCGACCGATGCGCCGATCAACACGACGACCAATCCGTTCAGCGTCACGAATGCCAGCAGCTATGATGAAAGCACCACCACGGCGGTGTACGACAGCCTCGGGGTATCCCATACGTTAACCACCTATTTCACCCAGGTCAGCGGCTCGGGCACACCCAACCAGTGGCAGACGCACTGGCAGTTGAGCGACACCTCGGGCACTGCAGTGGCTTCGGGCAGCGGGCCGATGCTGAACTTCAACAGCGCCGGCCAGCTCACCTCGGGCAGCGGCACGATCACGATCAACAACTTGCCCAGCGGTGCGGCCAATCTGAACATCGTCCAGTCATTCTCCGGCACGTCGCTGTCGAACCTCACGTTCGGGGTCAATTCGATCAGCAATGACGGTAACGGCGCCGGCCAGTTCACCGGGGTGGAGATCTCATCCGACGGGGCGATCACCGGCCAGTTCAGCAATGGCTTGACGCGGACCTACGGCACCCTCGCGTTGGCCGCTTTCGCCAACCCGCAGGGCCTCGTTCCGACCTCGAACAATGTCTGGCAGGCGTCGATCGCCTCGGGCAACCCGGTGCTCAACACGCCCGGCTCGGCGGGGCTCGGCACTGTGCAATCCGGCGCACTCGAGGGGTCGAACGTCGATCTGTCGGCGCAGCTCGTCAACCTGATCGCCGCCCAGCAGGCGTACCAGGCAAATGTCCAGGGCATCAACGTCGAGCAGCAGAACGTGCAGCGCCTGCTGACCATCCAGTAGCCGCGCGGCCCCAATGACCCAGAACGTGCCGAGTGAGATAGGATGAGTGAGCAACTGCTCTATCTGGCGCTGAGCGGGCTGAATGCGACGATGGATCGCATCACCGCGAACACCAACAATCTGGCCAATGCCAACACCACGGCGTTCAAGGCGCAGCGCCCGGTGTTTCAGGCCTTTCCACTGTATGGCCAGGGGCTGGCCGATCGCGTCGATGTCGGCGCCGAGCAGGACACTGCCAACTTTCAGCCGGGCCCGATCCAGCAGACCGGGAACAAGCTCGATGTCGCGGTCAGCGGCAGCGGCTGGATCGCGGTGCGTGCCACCGACGGCTCGACCGCGCTGACCCGCAACGGCTCGCTGTCGCTGTCGCCGACCCACGTGCTGCAAACCAGCGACGGCCACCCGGTGCTCGGCTCCGGTGGGGGGCCGATCACCCTGCCGCCGATGCAGAATATCACGATCGGCAAGGACGGCACGATCTCCGGTGCGCTCGAAGGGCAGAGCCCCGACCAGATTGTCGCGCTGAACCGGATACTGTTGGTGAACCCGCCGGCAAAGGCGCTGCAGCGCCGGACCGACGGGCTGTTCACCGACACTGCCGGTGTGGCAAAACCAGATCCCACGGTGCAGTTGCAGGTAGGCGCGCTCGAAGGCAGCAACGCCGACACCGTCGGGATCATGATGAGCATGCTGGAAAACACCCGCATGTTCCAGATGCAGACCCAACTGACGCACCTGGTGCTGAGCGCCCAGCAGAGCCAGGGCACCCCCCTCAGCATTACTTGAGCTTGAGCGGCGAGCCGCCGCGGAGGTCCGAAAATGATGCAGTCGCTGGCCGTGGTTCGCACCGGCCTCGAGGGCGAACAGACCAAGATGGACATCATTTCCAACAACCTGGCCAATATCAACACGGCCGGGTTCAAGAAGATGCGTCCGATCTTCAACGACCTGCTGTACCAGAACGCGACCCAGCCCGGCGGCTTCACCTCGCAGGCGACCAACTACCCGTCCGGGCTGCAGCAGGGCACCGGGGCCAATGTGGTGGCGACCGAGCCGGTGGTGACCCAGGGCAGCCTCGAACAGACCGGCAATGCCCTCGACCTCGCGATAAACGGCGGCGGCTACTTCCAGATATTGCTGCCGTCGGGCCAACTCGCCTACAGCCGCGACGGCAGCTTTCAGTTGAGCGCGACCGGCCAAGTCGTCACCGCGACCGGCAACGCGCTGCAGCCGCCGATCACCATTCCGCGCGGCGCGCTCAGCGTCACGGTCGGTACCGACGGCACGGTCAGCGTGCAGATCCAGGGGCAGGCCAATCCGTCGCAAGTCGGGCTGATCCAGCTCGCCAATTTCGTCAATCCCGCGGGGTTGCAGAATACCGGCGGCAATCTGGCGATCCAGACCCAGGCATCCGGTCCGCCGGTAACCGGGCAGCCGAGCCAGAACGGGCTCGGGACGGTGGCGCAGGGTTATCTCGAAGGGTCGAACGTATCGGTCGTCGACGAGATGATCGACATGATCGCGACGCAGCGCGCCTATGAGCTTAATACGCAGGCGGCCAAGAGCGTCGACAATATGCTTGGCTACCTCACCCAGACTGCGTCGTGAATCCGCGCTGCCGAGTTTCGCCCGGGGCGGTGCTTCTGGTGCTCGGCAGCGGTCTGGCCGCGTGTCAGGGGCCGGCCCCGCCGCACAAGAGCGACATGCTGGCACAGCTCGACCACCTGCCTGGCGATCGCCCGATCTCGGCGCCGGTCACCAACGGCGCGATCTATCAGAGCAACGTGCAGGGCGCCGGTGGGTTTGAACTGTTCCGCGATCACCGGGTATGGCAGATCGGCGACATCGTCACGGTGCAGATCACCCAGAACGCCGCCGCGAGCAAGAACGTCAGCCAGAATCTCGGCCGCACCGACAACGTCTCCAGCACGCTCACCAACCTGTTCGGCCTGCCGACCTCGTTCGGCCATTCGAGCGCGACCTCCAAGTTCAACCCCAACCTGAACTATTCCAGCAACAACACCTTCGCCGGCAGCGGCGCGACCGCGCAGAACGACAGCTTTGTCACCACGGTCTCGGCGATGGTGCACCGCATCCGGCCGAATGGGGATCTGGTCATCGCCGGCACCGACGAAATCAAGCTGGTCGGCGGCCCGGAATACATCCGCATCGCCGGGGTGGTGCGCCCCGAAGACCTTTCGGGCAACGTCGTCAACTCGACCCAGATGGCCGAGGCGCATATCGAGTTCAGCGGCGATGGCGAAACCTATCTCGCACCCAAGATGGGGCTGTTGCAGCGGCTGTTCCTCTCGGTGAGTACGGTATGGCCGGGCGACTGGTTCTAGCCATCACAGCGCTGGTCGCGCTGGTCGCGCTGGTCGCGCTGGTCTGCGGGCTTGCGCCGCAGCCGGCGCAGGCCGAGCGCATCCGCGATCTGGCGCAGGTCGAAGGTGCGCGCAGCAACCAGCTGATCGGCTATGGGCTGGTCGGCGGGCTGGCGGGAACCGGCGACCAGACGACGCAGGTGCCCTATACCGTCCAGGCAATCACCAACATGCTGCGGCAGATGGGCCTGACCCTCAACCCGCAGTCGTTTCTGCAGCCCACCGCGGTGGCGGCCGTCATGGTGACGGCGGAATTGCCGGCGTTCATGCAGATCGGCCAGCGCATCGACGTCACCGTGTCGGCGATGGGCAACGCCAAGAGCCTGCGCGGCGGCGTGCTGCTGATGACCGAATTGCGCGGCGCCGACGGCCAGGTCTATGCGATCGCGCAGGGCTCGCTGCTGGTCAGCGGCTTCGAAGCGAGCGGGCAGGCGGCGTCGGCTACGGTCAACATCCCGACCGTCGCGCAAATCCCGCAGGGCGCCTCCATCGAGCGGCGGGTCGCAGCGAGTTATGCCAATAACGGCATCGTCAGGCTTGATCTCGATCGCCGCTCGTTCGGCAACGCGGCGCGGATCAGCGACGCGATCAACGCGCGCATGGGGCCGATCGCGGTGGCCGACGGGCCGGCCCAGGTCATGGTCCGCGGGCCGCAGGTGGCCCAGGCACAGGTGCAGTTCGTCGCCCGGCTGCTCGACATTCCGGTGACCGTCGAGGCGCCTGACGCGGAGGTCGTGATCGACGCGCAGAGCGGCACCGTCGTCATGGGGCAGGATGTGCATATCGGCCCCGCGGCGGTGGCCTACGGCATGCTGTCGGTAACCGTCAACGAAACGCCCCAGGTGTCGCAGCCGGGGCCGTTCAGCCGGGGCCAAACGAAGACGGTACCGCGCACCCAGGTTCAGGCCAGCGAAAAGCCGCTCAAGGTCATCGAGCTGCAAAACGCGCCCCGGGTCTCCGATATCGTGCGCAACCTGAATGCGATCGGGGCGACCTCGTCCGACCTGATCGCCATTCTTCAGGCGCTAAAAGAGGCCGGCGCGCTGCACGCCCGGATCAAGGTGATCTGACGTGGGCCCGGCAGGCGCCCAATATCTCGCGGCGATGAACAACCCCAATGCGGTGTCGGGGTTGCTTAAACACGCCGACACGCCCGCCGCAGCCCGGGCGGTGGCGCAGCAATTCGGCGCACTGTTGCTGCAAGGGCTGCTGCAGCAGAATGACGGGTCGGGCATTCCGGTGGCCGATGGGGTCGGCGCCGGCGTGGTGAATTCGTTGTTTGCCAGCACGATGGGCAAGGTCGCGATGTCGGGCGAAAAGCTCGGTCTGGCCGATCTGATGCTGCGTTCGATCGAGCAGAAGCAGGCCGAGCAGGCGCACGGCCTGACGGCCGGCGCGGCAAACGGCACGGGCGCCGCAGCAGGCGGCACAAGCGCCGCCGCCGCCGCCCGCGGGCCCGGCAACGGGTTTCCGCTCTCGGCCTATTGGGCGGCCAACGGCATGCGTCCGCTCGCCGCTGGTCCCGGTGCTGCCGCACCCGCCGCCACGACCTCGCATTCCGCCGCGCCGGTGACCGCCGCCGGGATCCCGCTGTCGCGGTATATGAAGGCCGCGGCGTTCGTGCTGCCGCCGGCCAATGCTGCGGCGCCGGCGGCGGGTTTGCCGCCGACGCCAGCCGCCCTGCCGCCGGCGGGCGGCGACGGGGCCGGTGCCGCGCGCGAGGGCGGCACGGCGGCGTTCGCCGCCGAGCTGGCGCCGCTGCTGCAGCAGGCGGCGCAGCAGCTTGGGGTGTCGCCGCGCATTCTGCTGGCGCAGACCGCGATCGAGACCGGCTGGGGCCGTTCGGTGGTCGGCAACAACCTGTTTGGGATCAAGGCCGGCTCGTCATGGACCGGGGCGCGGGTGTCGAGCGCGACCCACGAATATGAAAACGGCCAGATGGTGCCGATCGTCGACTCGTTCCGCGCCTATCCGAGCCTCGCTGCGTCGGTACAGGATTTCGTCTCGCTGGTTTCCAGCAGTCCGCGCTACCGCGCTGCGCTGGGCAAGGGCGAGGACGCTGCCGGTTACGCCCAGGCCCTGATGTCCGGCGGCTGGGCCACCGATATCGATTATGTGCGCAAGCTCGAAGCGGTCGCCGGTGGCGCCCGCGCCCGCGCGCCCTTTGCGCAACCCGGGCCGCCGGTGGTGCTGCGGCCGGCCAGTTTCGCCGCCATCCCGCTGTAGCGCCGATGACCGCGCCCGAAACCGATCTGATGATCCGGGAGGCCCGCGCGGCCCGGCGTCTCGGCCGGTTGTTCCGGGCCGAGCGGGCCGGAGGTTACGATCGCCGGCCGGCAGAGACCGTGTGGCGGCTGGTCGCGCGGCGCGGCGACCTGCTCGCCGAGCTGGCGCAACTCGAGCGACGCCGCCGGGCGCTGGGGCTGCAGCCGTCGCCGGAACTTGCCGCCGCGCTCCGCGACCTGGCGCACGAGACGGCGTGGTCGCGCGGCCGCGCCGAGGCGCTGGCCGCGGCCCTCGCCGACGAGATCGCGGCGCGCCGCCACCTGGGCGAGGCCAGCGGGCTGCGCGGCGTCGGCGGCGCTGGCCGCCTGTTGGGACAAGGCTGAGATGACCGGCCTGACCCAGCTGCTGTACACGGGCGCCAGCGGCGTGATGGCCGCGACCGAGGCGATGCAGACCGTCTCGAACAACACCGCCAACGTCAACACGCCCGGCTACAACGTCCAATCGGTCAACCAGGTCCAGATCCCGGGGCAACCTGGCGTCCCCGGCTCGGGCGTGCAGGTCACGTCGATCCAGCGCTCGTTTCAGCAATTCGTCTACCAGCAGCTCGTCGCCGCCGGGTCTGCCAGCCAGGCGGCGCAGGTCAACCAGACCAGCGCGCAGACCCTGTCGGCGCTGTTTCCGGTTGCGTCGGGCGGGGCCAACGGGCTTGGCGCCACGCTCAACAGCTTTTTCGCGGCGGTCAACACCGTCGCGCAGGACCCGACCAGCCAGCCCAACCGGCAATTGTTTCTCAACAACGCCCAGTCGCTGGCCTCGAATTTCAACTCTCTCGGCTCCCAGCTGGCGACCAATCTGACCGACCTGAACAACCAGATGACCCAGGCGGTGCAGCAGATCAACACGCTGGCCCAGCAGATCGCCAGCGACAACGCGGTGATCGGCGCGCAATCCACCGGCGCGGCCGGCGCGCCCAACAGCCTGCTCGATCAGCGCGACTATCTGGTGCAGCAGCTGGGCCAGCAGCTCGGGCTAACGCTGATTCCTCAGAGCAACGGCACCGTTGACGTCTACACCGCGAGCGGCGACGCGCTGGTTAACGGCTCCTCGGCCTACCATCTCTCGACATCCCCGGGGGCGTATGGCTCCGGCGCCGTATCGATAATCTATGGTCCGAACGGCCAGGACATGACCGCAGCGCTGACCGGCGGCACGATCGGCGGGTTGCTGACCGCCCGCAGCCAGCTGATCAGCGCCCAGGATTCGGTCGGCGCGCTGGCGGTATCGCTGGCCGACGCGATCAACACGCAGCAGACGCTGGGTCTCGACCAGAACGGCAGCTTGGGAACGGCGCTGTTTGCCACTGCCGGCCCGATGGCGCTGCCCGATCAGGCGAACACCGGCAGCGCCGCGCTCAGCGCCAAGATCACCAGCCCCAACGCGTTTACCCCCGGCGAGTTCATCATCACCAATACGGCAAGCGGGTTCGAGGCGGTCAACACGACCAGCGGCCAGGCGACCGCGCTCGGCAGCGGCCCGATTTTGAACCTCGACGGGATGACCATCACCGTGACCGGCAGCGCCGCGGTCGGCGACAGCTTTCTGCTGCAGCCGACGACCCAGGCGGCCGCCGCGCTGCGGGTCGTCACCAGCACCCCGGCAGCGATCGCTGCCGCCTCGCCCTATGTCGCGACCGCCGCCGACACCAATGCAGGCAACGTTACCGCGGCCGCCGGCAGCCCGACGCTGAGCAGCGCCCTGCCGGCCGGCACGACGGTGATCCCGGCCGCGCAATTCGGCCAGAACCTGTCGATCCAGTTCACCTCGGCCAACAGCTTCAACGTGCTGTCGAGCAGCAACGCGGTGCTTGCATCGGGCAGCTTCAACCCGGCGACCGGTGCGGAGATCGCGATCGCCTACCCCGCATCGGCGCCGGCGGGCGAGGTTGCTACCGTCACGCTGTCGCCCGGCAGTGCCGCCGCCGGCGACACCTTCTCGCTGACTCCGGGCGGGATCGGCAGCAACGGCAACATGGTGGCGATGGCAAGCCTGGCAAGCCAGAACCTGCTCTCCGGGCAGACGCTGTCGAGCGTCTATGCCGGGCTGGTCGGCGTGGTCGGCAGCAACGGCCAGGCCGCGTCGGTCGCATCCCAGGCGGCGCAAGGCGTGCTGTCGCAGGCGCAGACGGTCCAGCAATCGGTCTCGGGGGTCAATCTCGACGAGGAGGCGGCCCATCTGGTCAGCTTCGAACAGGCCTATCAGGCCGCCGCCACGGTCATCGGCACGGCGCAGACGCTGTTTGCCAGTCTGCTGACCGCGGTCCAGATGGGTTAGCGCGAGGGCGTCATGCGCATCAGCACAAACGAGTTTCTGCTCGCCGCGACCAACGACATGCTGGCCCAGCAGAGCAACGTCAACCAGCTCAATCGCGAGATCGCGACCGGCGAGACGATGCTCAGCGCCACCGCCGACCCGTCGGGCGCCAGCCAGGCGATCGGCGACGCCTCGACGATCGCCCGCTTCAACTACGATACGAGCAATGCACAGGCCGCGACCCAGTCGCTGCAAAACGGCGTCAGCGTGCTGACGCAGGTCGGTACGGTGCTTGCCCAACTGCTGCAGACCGCGGAGCAGGCGGCAAACGGCACGATCGCACCCGGTGAGCGCCAGTCGCTCGCGGCCGAGGCCCAGGGCGCGCTGCAGCAGCTTTTGCAGCTCGCCAATTCGCAGACGGCCGGCGGCAACTACCTGTTCAGCGGCAGCAAGGTTGCCACGGTGCCGTATTCGGCGCTGCCCAACGGGCAGGTCCTGTACAACGGCGACGCCAGCACCAACGTCATTGAGATCGCGCCGTCGCTTTCGGTGCTGTCGAGCCTGTCGGGCAGCGGCATCTTCACCGGCATTCCGGCCGGCGCCCAGGGCCTCGCGGTGACCGCTGCCAGCAGCAATAGCGGCGGGGCCTATGCAGTGGCCGAGAGCATCGTCAACGGCAGCCAGTTTTCCGCCGCGCAGCTGGCCGGCACCCAATACGCAATCAGTTTTGCCGCGGGGCCGAACGGCAGTCTCACTTATGCCGTCGCGAGCGGCACCGGCAGCCCGGGAAGCGCCGGCTTCACGGCGACGAGCGGCGTGGTCGCCTCGGGCAGCTTTACTGGCGGTTCGGACCTGGTGTTCGGCGGTGTCGACATTCGCATCAACGGCACCCCCGCGGCCGGCGACACGTTCAACGTGCAGACCAATGCCACGACCAGCATGTTTCAGAACGTGCAGAACCTCGTGTCGACGCTGCAAAGCAACCCGGCCGGAAGTGCCGCCAACGCGCAATACCAGCAGCAGATCCAAAACGTCCTCGCCAATCTTGGCGCGGCGCAGAACAGCACGTTGTCGGCCCAGGCCACGCTTGGCTCGAACCTCAGCGAGATCAGCGCGGTGAAGGGGGAGGTCACGAACCTTTACACCAACGCCCAGACCGATCTGAGCAACCTGCAATCGGCTAACCTGCCGCAGGTGATGGCCAATTACAGCGAAAGCCTCACCGCGCTGCAGGCGGCGCAGCTGGCGTTTGCAAAAGTGCAGAACCTGACGCTGTTCAGTTTCATTCATTAGCGGCGGCGACAGTCTGCCGGCTGGCGGGGATCGCTGTACGAAAAGTTGACGAAAAACGGAAATACCGATAGACGTTTCAGCCGGGTCTGTCGGCGCCGATCCGCTCCCCCAGCAGGCGGAAATTGGGCCAGGCCGCAGGGCGGTCGGGAAGAGGGCAGGATGGATGAAACCGCGCTCGTCAACAGGCCGGCAGACGACGATAGGCCGGCAGACGAAAACGAGATAGCCCGTCTGGTCACGCTCGGCGGCGCGGCGGCGACGCTGGCCGGATCGACCGCGATCCTGGTGCTCGGCATGCACCGCAGCGGCACCTCGGCGCTGACCGGGATGCTGCATCACCTCGGGGTCGGGCTCGGCGCCCACCTGATGCCGGCAACGAACGACAACCCGCGCGGCTATTGGGAACACGCCGAGATCGTCGACGTGCATCAATCGTTGATGGCCGGCTATGGCTTTGCCTGGGACGATTTGCGGCCGCTGCCCGCGGCGCTGCTCGGCGACGGGCCGGCGACGAAGCGGCTGGAAGCCATCCTGCAGCGCGAATTTGCCGATGCGCCGCTGTGGGGGGTCAAGGACCCGCGGCTGTGCCGGCTGCTGCCGCTGTGGTTGCCGGTGCTGTCGCGGCTCGGCGTCACGCCGCGCTTTGTCCTCGCCTTGCGCCACCCGATCGAGGTTGCGGCCTCGCTGCGGGCGCGCGACGGGATCAATGTGCAATGCGCCGCGCTGTTATGGCTGCGGCATGTGCTCGAAGCCGAGCGCGCGACGCGCGGCGCCGCGCGGACGATCGTGCATTACGAGGCGCTGGTTGGTGCCGCGGGCTGGCACAGCGTGGCGGCCCGGATGGCGGCCGATCTCGGCCAGTCGTGGCCGGCGGGGGTGGCGTCCGCGGCGGCGATCGACGCCTTTCTGGCACCCGAGTTGCGGCACAACCGTGCTGGCGTCGCCGACAGCCACACGGCATCCGGCCTTGGTGGGTGGCTGGGTACGGTCTACGCGGCGTTCTGCGCCGCCGACCCGGCGCTCCCCGACATCTGCGACCGGGTCCAGGGCGAGCTTGACCGCGCCGGCGAGCTGTTCCTGCCGATTGTCGGCGACATGGCCGGCGGCCTCGCCGAGCAGCGCGCGCAGCGCCAGGTGCAGGATCGCACGGTCGCCGACCTGACCCAGCGGCTGGCGCGCGCCCAGCATGAGGCGGGCGAGCTGCGCGATCTCGCCGCGCGCGCCGAGGCAGAGGCGAAGGCGCGGAAGCATTGGATCGGCGCGGTGGCCCCCGATGGCAGCAAGCTGCCGGAGCCGCTGGCGGTCGAGGACGCCTATCCGCAATGGATTGCTGCCCGCACCGCGACCGCCGTCGCCCGCGCCGACTGGGTGGCGGAGCGGATCGCCCAATGGCCGCACGTTCCATCGCTGGCGCTCGGGATGTCCGTGCCGGAGGGCAACGAGGCCGCGGTGGCGCTGACCCTGGGCTCGCTGCTCGGGCAGATCGCCGGCACCTGGACCGTGCAGGTCGCGGCCAAGGGCGACATGCCGCCGCCGC
>DATLRD010000091.1:0-94322 GCA_035534855.1 Allostellaceae bacterium
CCCGGCCCACCCGGGCCTGAGGTCGTCGGCGCCGGCGGCGTGTTGCTGCAGGCCGCCAGCAAAACAAGCACGCCCGCGAGACCGGTCAATCGTCCAAACATCGACTTACTCCCTCAGCCGGGTGGCGACGTCGGTCGCCGCGATGGGGCAGCCGCCCCCCCTTTTACTCAGCCGGTCCAACCCCCGGCGACAAGCGGCGCGGACTATATCGCCATATCTCAGCGAAGCAAGGGGGACCAAGCCGGATCGGAAGCATCGCCGGGCGTTTTTACCTCGCGCTGATTGTATCCGGTCAAATCAATCGAATAGAGATGCGATGTGCCACCGGTTCCACTGCGATTCGACGGGGTCTGGCTGAAGTACATGATCACCCGCCCGTTGGGCGCCCAGGTCGGCCCCTCGACCAGGAATCCCTGGGTCAGCAGCCGCTCGCCCGAACCGTCCGGGTGCATGACCCCGATATAGAACGAGCCGCTGTCGATCTTGGTAAAGGCGATCAGGTCGCCGCGCGGCGACCACACCGGCGTGCCGTATTTACCCGAGCCGAAGCTGATGCGGTGTGCGCCGCCGCCGCCGGCGTCCATCACATAGAGCTGCTGCGAGCCGCCGCGGTCGGAGTTGAACACGATTTTGCTGCCGTCCGGCGAATAGCACGGCGAGGTGTCAATCGAGTTGTCGTCGGTCAGCCGGGTCAGGTGCCGGGTGTGCAGGTCCATCGCGAACAGATTGCTGGCGCCGTTCTCCTCTCGGCTGAAGATCAGGCGGTTGCCGTCCGGCGAGAAGCGCGGGGCAAAGGTCATGCCCGGGAAATCGCCGATCGATTCCTGCTGGCCGGTATCGATGTTGAACAGGAACACGCGCGGCGTGCCCCGGGCATAGGATAGATAGGTGATCTCCTGCGCCGACGGGGAAAAGCGCGGCGTCAGCACCAGCGCCCGTCCGTCGGTCAGGTACTTATTGTTTGCGCCGTCCTGGTCCATGATCGCCAGCCGCTTGACGCGCGTCTTTTCCGGCCCCGATTCGGCGATATAGACGATGCGGGTGTCGAAATATCCCTCTTCGCCGGTGATCCGCTTATAGATCTCGTCGGAGATGATGTGGGCGATCCGGCGCCAGTTCTGCCGGGTCGTGGTGTAGGAAAATCCGGCGAGCTGCTGCTCGGCATCGACATCCCACAGCCGGAAGGCGACCTGCAAGCGGCCGTCGCCGAGCGTCTGGACCGAGCCGGTGACCAGCGCCTGCGCGTTGATCTGGCGCCAGTCGGCAAAGCGCGGCGTGGCGTTAACCGACACGTTCTGGATGAAGCTCTTCGGGTCGACCGGCCGGAACAGCGCCGAGCTCTGCAAGTCGTTCGACACGACCCCGACGATGTCCTGCCCGGCCTGGCTCTCGCCGCCGCTGCTGCCTTGAAACGCCGGCAGCGCGATCGGCAGCGGCTGGCTGACACCCCGGGTGATGTCGATCCGCAGCTCGGCCCGGGCCGGCAGCGCCGCCACCAGCACGACGGCCAGCGCCAAGGTCGGGCTCAGGGCCTTTGTCAGCATGCCGGCGATCCGGCCTTTATAATTCATAGGAGGTCCTTCGGGCTGAAATCCGCGACGAAATCCTTCCAGACGTCATATTTGCCGGGAGGCAGTTTCAGCGGTGTGCATTGCGGGTTGTAGAACGCGCGGCGGGCGCTTTCGGCGGCGGCACGATAGTACGGATCGTTCATATTGCCCTGATTGACGATCGTCGCCTGCTGCACCGTGCCGTCCGGGTTCATGATGACATGAATCTCGACCACCAGGTCCTTGGCGTCGCGCGCGCCGGCCGGCACGTTCCAGCAGCGCTCGATCTGCTCGCGGATCACATCGATCTCGCTGGCGCTGAGCTGGCTGCCGAGCGGCGCCCGGGGCTGCGACGACGCCGGCGAGGTCGCGGCGACGCGCTGGCGCTGCGGCGGCGCGTCCTGGGTCTGTGCGCTTTCGGTTCGGGTCAGGTTCTTCAGCAGCGAATCAAAGCTCGCCGGCGCCGGCTTGGGCTGCGGCCGGTCGAGCTTGTGCATCAGCGTGTCAAACGCCGGCTGCGGATTCTTGGGCTCGGCCCGCGGCGGCTGCGGCTTTAGCGGCGGCGGAGGCGGCGGCGGCTTTTCCGCCGCCATCGGCTTGGGTGGAGGTGGAGGCGGCGGCGGCGCCGGGGTCGGCTTGGGCGCTTCCTTTGGCGGCTGCGGGGTCGGAGGAGGAGGCGGCGGCGCGGCGGATGGCGGCGGTTCGGCGCTGGCCTGCGGTGGGGCCGGCTTGGGCTCGGGGATCGGCGCCGGCGGTGCCGGCTGCGGCGGCAGCGGCTTGGCGTGCGGGATCGGACGGTGCGGGTTGGGATGAGTCGCCCGCGTCTCCGGCCCGATCGTCACCAGCTCGACCGCGATCGGGGTGTCCTGCGGCACCGGCGGGCGGAACAGGTTGGGCAGGCCAAGGGCGATCACCGTCAACAGCGCGACGTGCAGCGTCGCCGACAGCGCGATGCCGCCCGGCATCCGGTCGGAAATCGCCGAGCCCGGCACCAGGTCCTGGTCGGCCAGCCCAGGCCCTATCGTCGCCACGCTCATCGCCGCCGTCCGCGCGCTCGCCTCAGCGCTTGCCCGGCTCAATCCGCGGAACCGGCTTCGCCGCCGGGCTGCCGGCCTTCGGCGCCGCGGCGACGAGCGAAACCTTATGAAAGCCGGCGGCGCTGATCAGGCTCATCACCTCAAGCACGCGGCCATAGTTGATGTCTTTGTCGCCCCGCACATAAAGCACCGCGTCGGGGTTGCTGCCGGTGATCGCCTCCAGCTTGGCGACCAGCGAATCGAGCGGCACGCTGGTTTCCTGGACGAAGATCAGCCCGTCCTTGGTCACCGAGATGACCAGCGGCTCCTTGGGCTCGTTGATCGGCGGCGCCTGGGTGCGCGGCAGCTCGACCGGCACCCCGACCGTCAGCAGCGGCGCGGTAACCATGAACACGATGAGCAGCACCAGCATGACGTCGACGAGCGGGGTGACGTTGATGGTCGACATCGGGGTATAGCGCGCCGCGCCGATACGGCCGCGGCCGTTGACGCCGCCGGGGAATGACGCGGCCATGGGTCAGGGCCTTTCATCGAGCTGGCGCGACAGGATCGCGCTGAATTCGGTGGAAAACGCATCGAGCCGCCCGGCGTAGCGGCTGAAATCGGTCGCCAGCTTGTTGTAGGCGACGACCGCCGGAATCGCCGCGACGAGGCCGAGCGCGGTGGCAAACAGCGCTTCTGCGATGCCTGGCGCGACCACCGCGAGGCTGGTGTTCTTTGACGCGGCGATCGACTGAAAGCTGTCCATGATGCCCCATACGGTGCCAAACAGGCCCACGAACGGCGCGGTCGAGCCCACCGTCGCGAGAAAGCTCATGAACCGCTCGATCCGGTCCATCTCGCGCCCGACGGTCACGTTCATCACCCGCTCGATGCGCTGCTGCAGGCTGGCGCGCATCACCGCGGTGCCGAGCAGCCCCTTGGCCGCACTACGCCGCCATTCGCGCATCGCCGCGGTGAACACCGCGCTCATCGGGTCGAGCGGGCGCTGGCCGACACGGTCAAACAGATCGTCGAGCGAGCCGCCCGACCAGAAACTCTCCTCGAAGCTCGCCGCCGCTGAGCGCAGCCGCCGCAGCCGCAGCGTCTTGTCGAAGATCACCGCCCACGACCAGAACGAGGCGAGGAGCAAGATGAACATCACCACCTTGACGATGGTATCCGACTGCAGGAACAGGTCGATGATCGAAAGGCTGGAAGGCACGGAACCCGGTAGCGGCGTAGCTGGCAAGGGCTGCATAGATGGCGGCCTTTTATGGCTTCATTTGGACAATGGGGTGGCAAGAGAAGGCTGGCCGCCTGCGGCCAGCGCGGCGCGCAGCGCCGGCGGCAGGCGGCACGGCCGCCCTTCGCGCCCGATGCAGGCGACGACGATATCGAGTACTGCGAGCAGTTCACCGTCGCGGCGGATCACCTGCTGCAATAACAGCGTCGCGGCGCCGATCCTGGCGACCGTCGTCGTCACCGTCAGCGCGTCGTCGAGCCGGGCGGCGGCGCGGTACTCGACCGCGCAGCGGCTCACCACAAAGCGAATGCCGCTCTCGGCGTGCGACTGGCTGTGGCTGAAGCCGATGCTGCGCATCAACTCGGTGCGGGCGCGCTCGGCGAATTTGAGGTAGTTGGCGTGATACACCATGCCGCCGGCGTCGGTGTCTTCGTAATACACGCGCACCGGATGGCAGTGGCCGGACGCCGCCGGCCCGGCAAGCGGCGCAATCGCGGCGCGGCCGGGGTTCACGGCGCGACCTCGCCGTCGGCGAGCGGGGCCAGCAGGTCGAACTGCCCGGGCAGCGTCACCGGCACCGGCAGGTCAAGGTGGCGGAACGCGGTCTCGGTCAGCATGCGACCGCGCGGGGTGCGCTGAACAAACCCCTCCTGGATCAGGAACGGCTCGATCACCTCTTCGATCACGTCGCGCTGGTCGCCGAGCGCCGCCGCCATCGTTTCGACCCCGACCGGCCCGCCGCCGTAATTCTCGGCGATGCAGCGCAGGTAGCGGCGGTCGAGCCCGTCGAGCCCGCGCCCATCGACCTCGAGCCGCAACAGCGCGTGGTCGGCCACCGCGGCGTCGACGCTGTCCCAGCCCTCCACCGCGGCGAAGTCGCGGATGCGGCGTAAGAGGCGCATCGCCACGCGCGGCGTGCCGCGGGCGCGGCGCGCCACCTCGCCGGCGCCGTCGGGCCGCAGGTCGAGCCCCAGCACCCGCGCGCCGCGGCCGACGATCTGCGCCAGCTCGGCCGCCTCGTAGAACACCAGCCGCAGCGGAATGCCAAAGCGCTCACGCAGCGGCCGGGTGATGAGGCCCGAGCGCGTCGTCGCGCCGATCAGCGTGAAATGCGGCAGGTCGATGCGCACCGAACGCGCCCCCGGCCCCTCGCCGATGATCAGGTCGAGCTGAAAATCCTCCATCGCCGGATAGAGGATTTCCTCGACCGGCGGCGCCAGGCGGTGGATTTCGTCGATGAACAGCACGTCGTGCGGCTGGAGGTTGGTGAGCAGCGCCGCGAGGTCGCCGGCGCGCTGGATCACCGGCCCGGACGTGGCGCGAAACCCGACCCCCAATTCGCGCGCCACGATCTGCGCCAGCGTCGTCTTGCCGAGGCCGGGCGGGCCGAAAAACAGCACATGGTCGAGCGCCTCGCCGCGGCCCTTCGCCGCGTCGATGAACACCCGCAGGTTTTCGCGCAGCTGACGCTGGCCGACAAACTCGCCGAGGCTCAACGGCCGGATCGAGGCTTCGGCCTCGGCCGCATCCTGCGCGGCCTCTTCGGCAGCGACGATGCGCGGCACCGGCCCGCTCAACGCTCCGCCCTCTGGCCGACTTCACGCAGACCGGCGGCGATCAAATCCTCGACCGTCGCGCCATCGCCGAGTCGCCGCGCCGCCGCCGAGATCGCGCCGAACGCCTCGGCGCGGCCGATCTTGAGGTTTTCCAGCGCCGACACCGCGTCGGCGACGGCGCCGCCGACCGCACCTGCCGGCGGCGCCGCGCCGGCGGCAGGCGCGGTGGCGAGCGCGAGCCCGCCGACCTTGTTCTGCAATTCGTTGACGATGCGGGCGGCGAGCCGCGGCCCGACCCCCTCGGCGCGCGCCAGCATCGCCCGGTCCTGCGCGACGATCGCCAGGGTCAGCGCATCGGGCGCGACCGCGCTGAGGATCGCCAGCGCCAGCCGCGCGCCGACCCCCTGCACCGTCGTCAACAGGCGAAACCAGTCGCGCTCGACGGCGTCGATAAAGCCGTAGAGGTGGATGTGATCTTCGCGAACATGGGTCTCGATCAGCAGCTTCGCCGGCTGCCCCAACGACAGCAGACCGAGCGTGCGTCCCGAGCAGAACGCGAGATAGCCGACCCCGCCGACATCGATCACCGCGCTGTCGGCGCCCACCTGGTCCACCATGCCCGAGAGCTTGGCGATCATGCCTGCCACACGCGCAGCGTGCCGGCGTGGTGGGCGTGGCAGATCGCCACCGCCAGCGCGTCGGCGGCGTCGGCCGAGGCGACCGCGCAACCCGGCAACAGCCGGCGCACCATCAGCTGGATCTGGCCCTTCTCGGCGTGGCCGGCGCCGACCACCGATTTCTTGACCAGGTTGGTCGAATATTCGCTGACCGGCAGGCCGCGCTCGGCGGGCGCCAGCAGCACGACGCCGCGGGCGACGCCGAGCTTCAACGTCGAGGCCGGGTTCTTGTTGACGAAACTCTCCTCGACCGCGGCCTCGTCGGGGCGAAAGCGCTCGATCACCTCGATGATCTGGCGGAACAGCGCGACCAGCCGGTCGGCAAGCGGCAGGTCGGTCGGCGCGTGCACCACGCCGTCGGCGACATGGCTCAGCCGGTTGCCGCTGACGTCGATGACCCCCCAGCCGGTATGGCGCAGGCCGGGATCGAGCCCTACGACGCGCATGGGCTTTGCCCCCGCCGCAGGTCGACCCGACCGATGCTGCCCCCACTACACAGCATCAAGCGGCGCTCAGCCGGGCCATGACATCTTCGGCCACCTCAAAATTGGCGTAGACATTCTGCACGTCGTCGCTGTCTTCGAGGGTTTCGAGCAGCTTGAAGAGACCCGCCGCGGTGTCCTCGTCGACCGGCGCGGTGGTCTTCGGCCGCCACACCAGCCGGGCCGAGGCGGCCTCGCCGAAACGCTGTTCGAGCGCGTCGCGGGCGGTGTTGAAGTCTTCCGGGCCGGTGGTCACGACATGGCGCTCGGCATCGCTCTGCACATCCTCGGCGCCGGCCTCGATCGCGGCTTCGAGCATGTCGTCGGCGCTCGCCGCGTCGGCCGGATAGACGACCTCGCCGACCCGGTCAAACATGAAGCTGACGCTGTTGGTCTCGCCCAGCGCGCCCGACGATTTGGTAAAGGCGGCGCGGACATCGCTGGCGGTGCGGTTGCGGTTGTCGGTCAGCGCCTCGACGATGACGGCGACGCCCCCGGGGCCGTAGCCCTCGTAGCGCACCTCCTCGTAAGCTTCACCCTCGCCGCCGCCGGCACCGCGCTTGATCGCGCGCTCGACCGTATCTTTCGGCATGTTGGCCTGACGCGCGGCCAAGACGGCGGCCCGCAGGCGCGGATTTGCCGCCGGGTCGGGCAGCCCCTGGCGCGCGGCGGTGGTCAGCTCGCGAATGATCTTGGTGAACACCTTGCCGCGCTTTTTGTCCTGCGCGCCCTTGCGGTACATGATGTTCTTGAATTGCGAATGGCCAGACATCGCCGCGGCTCCTCGTAGTTTCCCCGGCCGGAATTATACCAAAAGGCCATTTACGCTGCCTGGGCGGCCTAACAAGCCAATATGGCAGGATTGGGGCAGGCGGCCGCCGGGTTGCGTCGCCCGCCGAGGCCGGTTCAGGCGGCGGCCTCGGCCGCCTCTTCGCCGCCGTAGCGCCGGCTGAGATCGGCGGTCTCTTCCGGCGTGATCTTCTGGAACAGCGGAGGCGGAACCTCGAATCGGTGGCCCGCCGGCAACGCGTTCAGCTCTGCCGCGGCGTCCTTGGGCCAATAGGCGTCGCCGATCTCGACCCCAAGGCTCGCGCGCAGCCGGGCACAGGTGTCGGGGATGATCGGCGATCCGACGATCGCATAGAGCCGCGCCAGGTTGATCGCGACGCGCAGGATCACCGCCGCGCGGTCGCGGTCGGTCTTGATTGCGGTCCACGGCGCGGCGCGGTCGACATAGACGTTGCCGAGCGTCCACAGCTCCTTGAGCTCGGCGGCAGCCTTACGGAGCTGCATCGCTTCGAGCGCGGCGGCGTAGCGGCCGAGCGCCGCCGCGACATCGGCCGCAAGCGCGCCCTCCATCGGCCCCCACTCGCCGCCGCCCGGCACCTCGTTGCCGAACCGGGCGCTGCAGAACCTGAGAACGCGGTTGACGAAATTGCCGAACGTGTCGGCCAGGTCCTTGTTGCACACCCCGGCGAACCCACCGAACGTGAACGACGAATCGTCGCTTTCCGGCGCGTTGGCGACCAGCCAGTAACGCCAGTAATCGGCCGGGTATTCGTTGAGCGCCTGGTCGAGAAACACCCCGCGCTTCTGGCTCGTCGAGAACTTGCCGCCGTAGAAGGTCAACCAGGAAAAGCCCTTGATGTAGTCGGCGAGCTTCCATGGCTCGCCGGCGCCGAGCAGCGTCGCGGGAAAGCTGACCGTGTGGAACGGCACGTTGTCCTTGGCCATGAACTCGACATAGCGGTCGGCGCCGGGGCCATACCACCAGCTCTTCCAATCGCGCCCGCCCGATGGATCGGCGTCCGCCCACTCCTTGGTGGCGCCGATATATTCGATCGGCGCGTCGAACCAGACGTAGAACACCTTGCCCTCAAAGCCGGGCCGATCGACCGGCACGCCCCAGTGCAGATCGCGGGTGATGCAGCGGTCGTGCAGCCCCTCCTTGAGCCAGCCCTTGGCGATCGAGCTGACCAGGAGCGGCCAGTCGCGCTGCGCATCGACCCATTCCTCGACCCGGCCGGCGAGCGACGCGAGCTTCAGATAGAGGTGCCGGGTCTCGCGCACTTCGAGGTTGCGGCTGCCCGAGATCGCCGAGCGCGCATCCTTGAGGTCGGTCGGGTCGAGCAGCCGCGTGCAGTTTTCGCACTGGTCGCCGCGCGCCGATTCGTAACCGCAATAGGGGCAGGTGCCGACGATGTAGCGGTCGGGCAGAAAGCGGCCGTCTTCGACCGAATAGACCTGCGCCACCAGCCGCTCGTCGATAAACCCGGCATCGTCGAGGCGGTGGTAGAAATGGTTGGTAAATTCACGGTTCTGCGGCGACGAGCTGCGCCCGAAATAATCGAACGACAAGTAAAAATCGCGGTAGATGCGGGCCTGGATGTCGTGCTGTTCGGCGCAATACTGCTCGACCGACATGCCGGCTTCGAGCGCGGCGATCTCAGCCGGCGTGCCGTGCTCGTCGGTGGCGCAGATGAACAGCACCTCGTTCCCGGCGGCGCGCATAAAGCGGGCATAGACATCGGCGCTCAGCATCGACCCGATCAGGTTGCCGAGATGCTTGATGCCGTTGATGTAGGGCAACGCCGAGGTGATCAGGATTTTCGACATGGTCTCCTAACGGTCGGGAGCGTCTCGAGGGACGCAAGATGTGGGTGCAGCGCCGGGGTTACAACCGCGGCACCTGTGGCGCGAGGCAGCCGCCGACGCGCACCGGCTCGATCCGCCGCGCCAGCCCGGTCGCGTCGTCGATCACGATAAACGCGCCCGACAGCGTGCCTTCGCCCTCGGCGACCTGCGGCTTCTGCCCCGGCATCCGGGTGACGAAGCGGCGCACCGAGGCCTCTTTCTGCATGCCGATCACCGAATCGTAGTCGCCGCACATGCCGGCATCGGTCATGTAGGCGGTGCCGCCCGGCAGGATGCGCGCATCGGCGGTCGGGACATGCGTGTGGGTGCCGATCACCGCCGACACGCGACCGTCGGCGAAATGGCCCATCGCGTGTTTCTCGCTGGTCGCCTCGGCGTGGAAATCGACGACGATCGCCTTGGCCTTCCAGCTCGCGCCCTGCACCGCGAGACAGGCATCGAGCCCGGAGAACGGGTCGTCGAGCAGGTCCATGAACAGCCGGCCCATCAGGTTGATGACGACGAGGTGGCGGCCGTCGCCGAGCGTGTGCAGCCGCATACCGACGCCGGGCGTGCCGGCCGGAAAATTGGCCGGGCGCAGCACGCGGGGATCGCGCTCGAGATAGGGAATGATCTCGCGCTGGTCCCACACATGGTTGCCGGTGGTCAGCACATCGGCCCCGGCCTCGTAGAGCTCGCCGCACAGTTTCTCGGTCAGCCCGAAGCCGTGCGCCGCGTTTTCGGCGTTGACGATGGCCACGTCGATCGCCAGCTCGGCGCGCAGCCGCGGCAGATGCGCCGCAACCGCCTCGCGCCCCGGCCGACCGACGACATCGCCGCACAACAGGATATTCACGCTGACCACTCCCCGAGGCGCTGGGCGGAGCCGCCTCGGCCGTCGGTATTGCAAACCCACCGTGGCCCTGCTTCGCAGGTGGGCGCCATGTATCGAAGCCACGACTCCGACAGGGACAGCTCCCAAACGGTAGATATCGGCCCCGGGGTTAAGCGACCTAACGCACCGCGCAGCCCCGCCCACCTCTTAGCTAGGATGATTCGAGCCGCGCTGCAATGGATTCGATGCGCTGGGCGATGCCGTGAATCCCGGTCGCCGCCGCGGTTTCGGTGGTCGCCGGCCGGTTGCGCGCCTGCTGCAACGCCTCGTTGGCGTCGGACAGCTCGTCGGAGATGACCAGGGCGGCCAGCAGTATCAGCCGCGCCTCGCCGACCTGGCCGACGATTTTGACGAAATCCTGGACCTTGCTGTCAATATATTGGGCGAGTCGACGGAGGCGCGGCTCTTGCCCGTCCTCGCAGCTGACCGGGAAATCGCGACCGTTGACCCTGAGGTTGACCAGCGCCATTTCAGCCGTCCTCCCCAAGCGCCTGCCCGATCTTGTCGAGCGCGGCTTCGACCCGCGTCACGATCGCCGCGGTAAGCTGTTGCACGCGCTGGTCTTCGGCGGCGCTCGCCGCGGCGATCCGCGCTGCCGCCATGCCGTCGCCGGCGCGGCTGAGGCCGGGCGCCGCCTCGAGCCGTGCCAGCGCGCGCGAGAGCCGGGCAATCGCATCGTCGAGTTCGCTCATCGCGCCAGATTAGAGAGCGCCCGGCCGGCTCGTCAACGCAGCCCGGCGGGCCTTGGGCCGGGCGCCGCGCAGCTCAGCGGACGCGCTCGTATTTTTGCAGCGAGCGGATGAAATCCGGGCGCGGCGTATCGGGATAGAATTGCGGCCACTGGGTCCAGGACACCTCGCCGACATACAGGTCACCACGCGAATCGGCGGACATCCCGTGCGGGCCGAGAAACGCGGTCGGCGCGGTGCCGGCATGGCGGTCGCCGAAGCGCGACAGCAAATTGCCCTTGTTGTCGACGATGCTGACCCGCGGGCCGAGGTTGCCGACATCGCGGTTGACCGCCTGCACCGGCCCCAACTCGCCGATATAGCAGACCGGGTGGTGGGCATAATCCATGTACATGCCACACGGGCGGTGCAGGTTGTTCCACTGGGTTTCGTACTTGCCGTTGCCGTCGAACACCTGGATGCGGTGGTTTTCGCGGTCGGCGACATAGACCCAGCCATCAACATCGGTGCAGATGTTGTGGACGATGTTGAATTCGCCCGGGTTCGAGCCGCTCTCGCCCCATGACGTCAGCAATTTGCCGTCGGGCGAATATTTGTGGACGCGCGAGTTTCCATACCCGTCGGAGACATAAATCTCGCCTTTCGGCGATAGGGCGGTGTGGGTGCAGCGATGAAACGGCTCGCCGCTCATATAGGGCGCCGGCTTGCCGGGCACGCCCAGTTCGAGCAACACCTTGCCGTCTTCGAGCCGGCACTTGCGGACAAAGCTGCCGCCATCGTCGGTCAGGTAGATCGAGTCGTCGGGGCCCATGTGGACGCCGTGCGCGCGCGGGTACTGCCCCTCGCCCCACGACCGCAGGAAATTGCCGTTTCGGTCGAACACCATCATCGGGTGCTCGCCGCGGTTGAAGACATAGACGTTGTCGTTCTTGTCGCAGCCGACCGCGCCGACCTCCTTGAACGACCAGCCGTCGGGCACCTTCGCCCAGTTCTCGATGATCCGGTACCGGTAGTCGCCGCTGCCGACGATGATGTCCGCCATCGCGCGTTCTCCCTTTCGTTGTGCAGCGAACGTTAGCGAAGCGGCCGAGGACAGACAATCAGCTCCGGCCGGCTCCGGCCGGCTCCGGCGCGGCCGATCGATAGATTGCCGGCAATTATTAATCTTCCGGCAAGGATTGTGCTCGCGGGATGGCGGCGGCGCACGAGTTGCCTCGGGAGAGCGAACATTGAAGGCGCAGGCGGGACTGCTCTATGAGGTGGCGGGGTCTTCGATTAGCCATGGTCGACCAGCAGGGCGCGGTTCCGCAGCGCCCCTTCGATCTCTCGCTTTATATGCTCGTAGGCGCACCGCATTTCTTCAAGATGGGACGGGATGTTGCTGTCACTGATGCTAAGGATCTGATCGTCCAGCAGCATGGATAGATAAATGGCAGCACCTCGGCGTAGCGAAACCATGATCTTGACTTCGTCCATCCGCCAGTTTTCCTGAGATAAAAGGCAAACCGCCAATTTGGTTATTACATAACGATAAATTTAAGTCTCTTCGATGCACATGGACCAGCGATTTTTTCGTCAGAGCTGCGGAAACTGCCAGTCTGCTTAACAAAGCACTTCCGATAAACAAAACGCTACCGAAATATTTAATGGCAAATAAATTTCTCCGACACACCACCCAAAGTTAATCATGTTTGTGCCAAAGCAGGGCAGCGGGCGATGCTTACGTCGCGGTTCGGCCCGGCAATCCTGGCGCGACGAAACGCGATACACGGCGTTTCCCCTCCAGGAAATGCAAGCTAGAGTACCCGTCATGAATGCGCCCGCCCCCCTCCCCGAAGCCCAGAACCCCAAGCTGCGACGCATGGCCAACGCCTTGCGCGCGCTCGCGATGGACGCGGTCGAACTGGCCAAATCCGGCCATCCCGGCATGCCGATGGGCATGGCCGACATCGCTACCGTGCTGTTCACCGAGTTCCTCGAATTCGATCCGCGCGCGCCCGACTGGCCCGACCGCGACCGCTTTGTGCTGTCGAACGGACACGGCTCGATGCTGCTCTATGGGCTCTTGCACCTGCTCGGCTATGCCGACATGACGCTCGACGAGCTGAAGCATTTCCGCCAGCTCGGCAGCAAGACCGCCGGGCACCCGGAGCGCGACCGCGCGACCGGCATCGAGGTGACGACCGGCCCGCTCGGCCAGGGCATCGCCAACGCGGTCGGCATGGCGCTCGCCGAGCGGATGCTCGCCGCCGAGTTCGGCGCGGACCTCGTCGACCACCGCACCTACGTGTTCTGCGGCGACGGTTGCCTGATGGAGGGGATCAGCCACGAGGCGTTGTCGCTCGCCGGGCATCTCGGGCTCAACAAGCTGATCTTGCTGTGGGACGACAACTCGATCTCGATCGACGGGCCGACCAGCCTCGCGGTGTCCGACGACCAGCTCGAACGGTTCCGCGGACATGGCTGGGCGGCGGAACGGGTCGACGGCCACGACCACGCGGCGATCGCCGCAGCGATCCGGCGGGCGCACGGCCGTGACCGGCCGAGCCTGATCGCCTGCAAGACGATCATCGCGTTCGGCGCGCCGACCAAGGCCGGCACCGCGGCGGCGCACGGCGCCCCGCTCGGCGCCGAGGAGATCAAGGGCGCGCGCGAGCGGCTCGACTGGCCCTACCCGCCGTTTGTCGTGCCCGACGACGTCCGCGCCGAATGGCGCGAGGCGGGGGTGCGCAGCGCGGCGACGCGACGCGAATGGGAACAGCGCCTCGATCGCGCCGACGCCGCGCGGCGCGACGAATTCCGCCGCCGCATGCGCGGCGAGTTGCCGGCCGCGCTCGACGGAACGATCGCCGCGCTGTGCGACGAGTTCCGCAACAAGAACGCGAAACTGGCGACGCGACAGGCATCGGGCGCTGCGCTCGACCGGCTGGTCCCCACCATTCCGGAGTTGATCGGCGGCTCGGCCGACCTGACCCCGTCGAACAACACCAGGGCCAAAGACGAGAAGGAAGTGAAGCCGGGCGATTTCTCCGGCCGCTACATCCACTTCGGCGTGCGCGAGCACGGCATGGCGGCGGCGATGAACGGCATTGCCGCACATGGCGGGCTGATCCCCTATGGCGGCACGTTCCTGACCTTCACCGATTATTGCCGGCCGTCGATCCGCCTGTCGGCGCTGATGGATCTGCGGGTCGTCTATGTGATGACCCACGATTCTATCGGGCTCGGCGAGGACGGCCCGACCCACCAGCCGATCGAGCACCTGGCGGCGTTGCGGGCGATCCCGCGGCTCCAGGTGTTCCGCCCGGCCGACGCGGTCGAAACCGCAGAGTGCTGGCAACTCGCGCTGAAATCGCAACACGCGCCATCGGTGCTGGCGCTGACCCGCCAGGGGCTGCCGCTGTTGCGCCTCGAGCCGGCCGCGGAGAATTACTCGGCCTATGGCGCTTATGTACTGGTCGAGGCCGACGGGCCGCGCCAGGTGACGCTGTTGGCGACCGGCTCGGAAGTGGCGATCGCCGTCGCGGCGCGCGGCCTGCTCGCGGCGCAGGGAGTGCGCGCCGCGGTCGTGTCGATGCCGTGCTGGGAATTGTTCGAGAAGCAGAACCGGGGCTACCAGGAAACGGTGCTCGGCAGCGCGCCGCGGGTCGCTGTCGAGGCGGCGGTGCGCCTCGGCTGGGATCGCTGGCTGGGGCCGAGGGGTGCCTTTGTCGGCATGGATGATTTCGGCGCCTCGGCGCCGATCGAAGCGCTTTATCCCCACTTCGGAATCACCGCCGAGAAGGTTGCGGACGCAGCGCGCACGCTGCTGTAAGCGGAGGCGCGGTCGCCGCCCTTGGCGGCTCAGCGGTTCCGACCGGGTCGCAGCAGCGTCGAAAGCAGGTATCCGCCGGCGCTCAGCGCCGTGATCCAGAAGCTCACCGGCCAATCCGTATAGAACGCCAGGGCGATCCCGCCCCAGGCTTCGCCGAGCGCCAGGGCGGCGGATAGCAGAAGACCGGTTGCGACCATGGCGGTCAGGCGCAAAGCGGTCGCCGCCGGACCGACCATCAGCGCAAAGACCAAGAGGACGCCGACGATCTGCGCGCATTCGGCGACGGTGAGCCCGACGATTCCGAGGAACAGCACCGAATAGAGCCGCAGCGACACGCCCTTTGCCTCGGCCAGTTCCGGCTGAAGGCTGGCGAACAGGAGCGGCCGCGAGATCACGGCCAGCATCGCGACGCTGACGAGGCCCAGCCCCAGCAGGGTCCAGACAGTGGCGAAATTTACCGCGAGCACGTTGCCGAACAGCAAGGCCGTGGCCTGGCTCGCGTAAGCGGTGAAAAAATGCAGAAACAAGAGGCCGAGGCCAAGCGACACCGCCAGGACGATGCCGATCGCCACGTCGCGGTTGGCGAGCTGCTCGCCGATCGCGCCCATGCCGACGCCGGCCGTCACGGTCAGCGCCACCAGACCCCACAGCGGCTCGACGCCGACCAGCACCGCGCCGGTGGCGCCGGCAAACCCGACATGGGCGAGCGCGTGGCCGGCAAAGGTCTGGCCGCGCAAGACGAGAAAATAGCCGACAAGCCCCGCGACAACCGCGACAATGCCCGCCGCGGCAAAGGCGTTGCGCATGAAATCGTAGTCAAGCATCGCCGTCAGTCGCCGCCATCAGGCCATGGCGGTGCGCCGCTGCGTGGTCACCGTGGTCGTGGCGGTGGACGTCGCGTTCGACATCGTGGCCGCCGGCCATCACGAACACTCGGCCGGCAACGCGCAGCACGTCGATCTCGGCGCCGTAGAGCCGCGACAGCACCGGGCCGGTGATGACCTCGTCGGTGGTCCCCAGCGCCGCCTGTCCGCGGCCCAGATAAAGCACACGGTCGATCGCGCCGAGCAGCGGATTGATCTCGTGCGCGCTGAACAGGACGCTGACGCCGAGTTCGGTGCGCAAGGATGCCGTCAGCGCGACCACGGCCGCCTGGAAATTGGGGTCGAGATTGACCAGCGGCTCGTCGAGCAGCAACAGCCGCGGTCGGCCGATCAGCGCCTGCGCCAGCAGCAGACGCTGCCGCTCGCCACCCGACAACTCGCTCAACGGGCGCCGCGCGAGCGCGGTCGCGCCCACCAGATCCAGGACGCGATCGACTTCGGCGCGGGCCGCCCTTCCCAGAAAGGGCAGGCCGAGGCGATGTCCGTTGACGACCCCGGCGACAACCGCCCAGCCGGTGAGATGCAGGTGGCGGCCGGCACTGCGCGCCTGCGGCATATAGCCGATTGCCGGATTGCCGCGCGCCGGCGGACGGCCCAGCACGCGGATGTCGCCGCTTTGCGCCGGCGTCAGACCCAGGATCGCCCGCATCAGCGTGGTCTTGCCCGAGCCGTTCGCCCCCAGCACGCCGACGAATTCGCCGGCCTCGATTGCCAAGGTCACGCCGGCGAGGATGTCCCGGCCGGCCAGACTGATCGTGACGCCATTGAATTCGACGGCGTTCACCGAGCCGGCTCGGCGAGCGCCCGGTCTACCGCATCGAGTTCGCCGATCATCCACGCCTGGTAATCCTTGCCGGGGGGCTCGGTCTCGGTGACGCCGACTACCGGAACCCCCGCCTCCTGCGCAATCCGCTTCATGCGGTCGGCGATCGGGTCCGTCGCCTGGCTGTTGTAGACCAGCAGCCTGACCTTGTGCGTCTTCAGATCGTTCTCGAACGCGGCGACGTCAGAAGCGCTGGGCTCGGTATTGTTCATCGCGGCGAGCTGGAACCTCTGGTTTCTGACCGTCATGTCGAGCGCGGCGAACATGTAGCCGAAGATCGGCTCGGTGGCGGTGGCCGGCATACCCGCACTGCGCCGGCGCAGCGCGGCAATCTTTGCCTGGATCGGCGTCATCGTCTGCTCGAATTGTGCCAGGCGCCGCTCATATCCGGCCTTGCGGGCGGGGTCCATACCGGCCAGCAGGCTGGCCACCCTTTTGGCCAGCGTCGGCATGGTCTGCGGATCGTACCAGATGTGCGGATTGTCGCCGGTCTTGCGGCCCATCAGTTGGGCGACGACGAGCACGGTGCGGTCGGTGGAACCGGCGGCGCGCAGCAGCTTCGGCATCCAGGGGTCGTAGTCGATGCCGCTGTAGATGACGATGCGCGCGGCCGAAACCGCCCGGCCGACCGACGGGCTGACTTCGAACAGATGCGGGTCTTGGTCGGGATTGTTGAGAATGCTGGCGACGGTCACGCCCGGGCCGCCGATCTGGCGGACGATATCGCCGTAGAAATTTTCGGCGGCGACGATCCTGATCGGATCGGCATGGGCGGCCGAGACCATGGCCAGGGCGGCGATCAATCCCCCGCGAACGAAATGCCGCACCAGCCGCCTCCATAAGGGGCAAGCCGTATCGCGCGTTCGCCCCGCGGCCGAATGCTTAATCGATGAGTCATCGGTAACGCAAGCCATTTGCGAAATGCGCGCGAAACGGAAATCGGCCTCTGGTGGCGGTGGGCCGCTTCCCGCGCGCAGGCAATCTGTCTTAAGCTGGGTGCTAGTCTTAAGCTGACTGCGCAAGCACAGGAGAATGGCGATGGCGGTACGGGTCGCGATCAACGGGTTCGGGCGCATCGGCCGGCTGGTCTTCCGCGCGGCCATGGAACACCCCGGCCAGCAGATCCAGATCGTGGCGGTCAACGATCTGGGGCCGGTCGAGACCAACGCCCACCTGCTGCGCTACGACAGTGTGCACGGGCGCTATCCGCACGAGGTGACGAGCGGCGACAACTGGCTCGACGCCGGCCGCGGCAAGGTGCGGGTGACCGCCGAGCGCGACCCGGCAAAGCTGCCGTGGAAGGAGCTGGGCGTCGATGTCGCGCTCGAATGCACCGGCATCTTCACCAAACGCGAGGCAGCCGCGAAGCACCTCGAAGCCGGCGCCAAGAAGGTCATTGTCTCGGCCCCGGCCGACGGCGCCGATTTCACCTGCGTGATGGGCGTCAACCACGACGGGCTCAGCGCCGAGCACAAGGTGATCTCCAACGCGTCGTGCACCACCAACTGCCTGGCGCCGGTCGCCTATGTGCTGCACCAGGGGATCGGGATCGAGCGCGGCTATATGACGACGATCCACTCGTACACCGGCGACCAGAGCCTGCAGGACACGCTGCACAGCGATCTGCGCCGGGCGCGCGCCGCGGCACTGTCGCTGATCCCGACCTCGACCGGGGCGGCACGCGCGGTCGGGCTGGTGCTGCCGGCGCTCAAGGGCAAGCTCGACGGCACCGCGATCCGGGTGCCGACCGCCAATGTGTCGCTGATCGACTTCACCTTCGACGCGACGCGCGAGACCAGCGCCGACGAGGTCAACACGCTGATGGAAGACGCGGCGAAGTCGAACCGGCTCAAGGGCATCGTCGGGATGAACAAGGCGCCGACCGTGTCGGTCGATTTCAACCATGACCCGCACAGCTCGACCTTTGACGTGACCCAGACCCAGGTACTCGACAAACGCTTTGTGCGGGTGCTGTCGTGGTACGATAACGAATGGGGCTTCTCGAACCGCATGGTCGAGGTCGCCGCGCTGTTCGGCGCGATGGCATAGCCGATCCAACCGACGGGGAGTTAGTCGCATGGCGATCGGGTACGACAAGCCGCTTTACATTTTGCCGTTCGACCATCGCGCCTCCTTCGAAAAGGGGCTGTTCGGCTTTACCTCGCCGCTTTCGGCCGAGCAGACCGCGACCGTCGCGGCGAGCAAGCAGGTCGTCTACGACGGGCTGAAGCTGGCGCTGACCAAAGGTGTGCCGCGCGAGGCCGCCGGCATCCTTGTCGACGAGCAGTTCGGAGCCGCCATCCTGCACGACGCCAAGGCGCAGGGTTACATGACCGCCTGCCCGGCCGAGAAGAGCGGACAGGACGAATTCGACTTCGAATACGGCAGCGCCTACCAGCAGCACATCGCCGCGTTCGACCCGACCTTTGTCAAGGCGCTGGTGCGCTACAACCCGGAGGGCGACGAGGCGATGAACCGGCGCCAGGCGGCGCGGCTCAAGGACCTCGCGGATTATTCCCACAAGAACGGCCGCTACTTCATGTTCGAGCTGCTGGTGCCGATGACCAAGGAACAGCACGAGCGGCTCGAAGGTGACCAGCACCTGTACGACCTGCACCTGCGCCCGTCGCTGATGATCGCCGCGATCAAGGAATTGCAGGGGCTCGGCGTCGAACCCGACGTGTGGAAGATCGAGGGTCTCGACCGCCGCGACGATGCCGCGGCGGTGGCGGAGGCGGCTCGCCGCGACGGGCGCGGCAAGGTCGGCTGCATCCTCCTGGGGCGCGGCTCGAACGAAGCGGGCATCGTCCACTGGCTCAAGGAGGCGGCGCCGCTGCCGGCCTATATCGGCTTTGCCGTCGGCCGCACATCGTTCTGGGACGCGCTGTGCGGGCTGCGCGACGGCAAGATCACGCGCGACGCGGCGGTCGGGATGATCGCCGACAACTACGTCAAATGGGTCCACACCTTCGAGGCCGCGCGCAAGGGTTGAGCGGCCCTGCGGCGCCGGCCATCTCGATTCATTCGCTCGCCCAGGCGGTCGCGGCGCTCGAAATCTCGGTGGCGGGCCGCCATGCGATCGTCCTCCTGAGCGCCCGCGACGCCGGGATTTATGCCGGCCCGGGGTGGTGGGCGGCGCTGATCGAGGCGGCGCGCGAGGCGCTACCGGCGGCGCGCTGCGCGGCGATCCTCGATTGCGGCGACGATGCCGGCGCGGCGATGGCGGCGATCCGTGCGGGCGTTGAAGCCATCGTCTTCACCGGCCGCGCCGATGTCGCCGAGCGGCTCGAGGATATCGCCACGGCGCAGGGCTGCCGGCTGTTGACCGAACGTCCGGATGCGCTGCTCGACCTCGGCGACCTGTTCTTTGCCGACGCCGAAACCCTGCGCCGCCGCTGCGCCGATGCGCTCGCCTCGCCAAAGGCGATTTGCTAGACTCGCTCAGCCCCCGCGCGCCATGAAGGAACCTCGCGATGAAGCTCAACGGACACGTCGCCAAGATCCTCGCAAATTACGAAAGCGACACCCCCGGCACCAAGGCCAACCTTGCCCGCATGCTGATGCACGGCAAGCTCGGCGGCACCGGCAAGATGGTGATCCTGCCGGTCGACCAGGGCAACGAGCACGGCCCGGCGCGCAGCTTTGCGCCGAACCCGGCGGGCTATGACCCGCACTATCATTTCCAGCTGGCGATCGAGGCCGGGCTTTCGGCCTATGCCGCCCCGCTCGGCTTTATCGAGGCCGGCGCCTCGACCTATGCCGGGCAGATCCCGCTGATCCTCAAGGTCAACAGCGCGAACAGCCTGTCGCGGCAGAAAGAGAACGCCAACCAGGCGGTGACCGCCACGGTCAAGGACGCGCTGCGCCTCGGCTGCTCGGCGGTCGGCTTCACGATCTATCCCGGCTCCGACGCCCAGTTCGACATGTTCGAAGAGATCGCCGAGATGGGCCGCGAAGCCAAGGCGCACGGCCTCGCGGTGGTGATCTGGTCGTATCCGCGCGGCGGCAACCTGTCGCGCGAAGGCGAGACCGCGATCGACATCTGCGCCTATGCCGCGCAGCTCGCCGCCCAGCTCGGCGCGCATATCATCAAGGTAAAGCCGCCATCCGCGCACCTCGAACTGGCCGCGGCCAAGGCGGTCTACGAAAAACAGGGCATCGACATCGCGACGCCGGCGGCGCGCGTCCGCCACGTCGTGCAATCGGCGTTCAACGGCCGGCGCATCGTCATCTTCTCGGGCGGTGAAGCCAAGGACCTCGACGGCGTGCTCGACGAGGTGCGGGCGGTCTATGCCGGCGGCGCCAACGGCTCGATCATCGGCCGCAACACATTTCAGCGGCCGAGGGCCGAGGCGCTCGACATGCTCAACCGGATTATCAAGATCTACAAGGGACAGGATTGATTTTATTCGTCACTCCCGCGTCGGCGGGTGCGACGAAAGCGAGGAGCGATGATCGACACCGAGCGGGCGACGACGCGGCTATACCTGATCACGCCGCCCGCGCTCGACCCCGACCGTTTCGCGCGCGAGCTCGAAGCGGCGCTGTCGGGCGGCGACGTCGCCTGCGTCCAGCTGCGCCTCAAGGACGTTGACGACGCCGCGATCCGCCGCGCCGCGCGGGTGTTGCAGCCGATCGTCCAGGGGCACGGTGTCGCCTTTATCATGAACGACCGCCCCGACCTCGCCGCCGAGCTCGATTGCGACGGTGTCCATGTCGGCGAGGAGGACGCGCCCTATGTCGAGGCGCGGCGCATTCTCGGCCCCGACCGCATCGTCGGGGTGACCTGCGGCGCGAGCCGCCACCGCGCGCTGGTGGCGGCCGAGGCCGGGGCCGATTACATCGCGTTCGGCGCGTTCTTTCCGAGCGGCACGAAGGACGCCAAGCACCGCGCCGACCCGCTGATCCTGTGCGACTGGAGCGAGACGACGGTGGTGCCGTGCTGTGCGATCGGCGGCATCACAGAGGCGAATTGCGAACCGCTGGTCGAGGCCGGCGCCGATTTCCTCGCGGTGATCGGGGCAATCTGGGGCCATCCCGGCGGTCCGAAGGCGGCGGTCGCCGAGTTCAACGCCGTGTTCGCCCGCCACGGAAGGGCGCACGGCTGATCGCGGATTGATCCGCAAACAACGACGGGGTTGAGGATGCGCGCGCTGATCCTGGGTATCGCGCTGGCGGTGGCGGCGACGCCGGCCTTCGCCGAGTTCACGGTATCGTCACCCGACGTCAAGAGCGGCAGCCCGATGCGGCTGGCGCAGGTCAATACCCTCTGCAAGGGCCGGAATGTCTCGCCGGCGCTGGCCTGGTCGGGCGAGCCGGCCGGCACGAAGAGCTTTGCGGTTACCGTGTTCGATACCGACGCGCGGGCCGGCAAGGGCTGGTGGCATTGGGCCGTGTTCGACATTCCCGCCTCGGTTCACGGGCTGCCGGCCGGGGCCGGCGGCACGGCGGCGACGGGCCTGCCCGCCGGCGCGGTCCAGGGGAGCAACGATTTCAAGACCCCCGGCTATGCCGGGCCGTGCCCGCCGCCCGCCGACCACGCGCATCACTACGAGATCAGGGTCTACGCGCTCAAGGTCGCGACGCTGCCGCTCAAGGCCAATACCCCAGATGCCGAGATCGCGCCGGAACTGAGCGCCAACGCGCTGACCACGGCGAAGATCGTCGGTCGCTACGGCCGCTAGGTCAGGAAACCGGCGCCCACAACACATCCTCGATCGTTGCGGCGCCGGTACACAGCATGACCAGCCGGTCGAAGCCCAGCGCGATGCCGGCGCAATCGGGTAATCCGTGCTCGAGCGCGGCGAGGAAATCGTCGTCGATCGGATAGGTCTGGCCGTAGAGCTTTTGCTTCTTCGCCTGGTCGGCGATGAAGCGGCCGCGCTGCTCGTTGGCGTCGGTCAGTTCCGAGAACGCATTGCCCAGTTCGAGCCCGCACACGTACAGCTCGAAGCGCTCGGCGAGGCGCGGGTCGCCCGGCTTCGCGCGTGACAGCGCCGCCATCGACACCGGGTAGTCGTAGAGGATCGTCGGCGCGCCGCTGCCGAGATGCGGCTCGATGCGGTCGAGGAAGATGCGGAAATAGAGGCTTTCCCAGTCGTCGCCGGGATGCGGCGTGATGCCGGCACGGGTCGCCGCCTCGGCCAGCAGGGAGAAATTCGGGCGTTCCGGGTCGGGCGCGGTGGCGAGGATGTCGATCCCGGCGTGACGCGCAAACGCCTCGGCCACCGAAAGCCGCTCGAACGGGAGGCTGGCGTCGGCGGTCTTGCCCTGCCAGACCAGCGCCTCGGTTCCCGCCGCTTCCTGCGCTGCCCGCAGCAACGCCGCGCAATCCGCCATCAGGTCGCGATAGGTCGCGCCGGCGCGGTACCATTCGAGCATCGCGAACTCGGGGTGATGGGTGGCGCTGCGCTCGCCATCGCGGAACACGTGAGCGAGCTGCCAGATCCGCTCCATGCCGCCGGCCAGCAGCTTTTTCATCGCAAATTCGGGCGAGGTGTGAAGAAACCGCGGCTTCAGCGAATTGTCGCGCGGGTCGTTCAGCAGCGTGGCGAAGGCCTGAAGGTGCGGTTCGATCCCGGGGCTCACCTGCAGCGCCGGGGTATCGACCTCGACAAAGCCCTGGTCGGCGAAAAACCCGCGCAACGCCGCCAGGATGCGGCCGCGCACGGCGAGCCGGTCGCGCCGTGTGGCAAGCCGATCAGGGCGCCACCATCTGTCCATAACGCTTCCCCCGCTTCCCGCTTCTTGGTAGGAAGCCCGCAACTCCGCAAATCCGGATCAGAGATTCCTCGACATGAAGATCAATGCCATCGATATCAAGCCGGGCAACGTACTGGAACACCAGAACAAGCTGTGGCTGGTGATGAAGCGGGAGCTGGTGCAGCCCGGCAAGGGCGGCTCCTTTGCCCAGGTCGAGATGCGCGACCTGCGCGGCGGCAACAAGACCAGCGAGCGCTTTCGCACGCAAGAGACGGTTGAGCGCGTGCGGCTCGACGAGAAGGACATGCAGTTCCTCTATATGGAGGGCGACCAGGCGACCTTGATGGACAACGACACGTTCGAGCAGGTCACCGTGCCGCGCGAGACGATCGGCGACTCCGCCGATTTCCTGCAGGAAGGCATGGTCTGCAAGGTGATGCTTTACGAGGGCATCGCCCTGTCGGTCGAGATCCCGCCGAGCGTAACGATGGCGGTGGTCGAGGCAGACCCGGTGGTGCGCGGCCAGACCGCGTCATCGTCGTACAAGCCCGGCAAGCTCGAAAACGGCCGGCGGGTGATGATCCCGCCCTATATCGAGACGGGCACGCGCATCGTCGTCAGCACCGCCGACGGCGCCTTTGTCGAGCGCGCGAAGGATTAGGGCACAGCCCGGGTGGATTCTTAGATGCCGGTGCGGTCACCAGTCCTCAATGTAATGGCGAGCGCCGCGCTGAAGGCGGCGCGCGGGCTCATCCGCGATTTCGGCGAGGTCGAGCAGCTCCAGGTTTCCATAAAGGGGCCGGGCGATTTCGTCTCAACCGCCGATTTCCGCGCCGAGCGCACGCTGAAGGCCGAGCTGACCCGGGCGCGCCCGGGCTATGGGCTGCTGTTCGAGGAAAGCGGCGCCGCCGACGGTGACGGGCGGCATCGCTGGATCGTCGATCCGCTCGACGGCACCACCAATTTCCTGCACGGCATCCCGCATTTCGCGATCTCCATCGGGCTCGAACGCGACGGCGAGATCATCGCCGGGGTGGTCTACGACCCGACCCGCGATGAGATGTTCACCGCCGAGAAGGGCGCCGGCGCGTTTCTCAACGACCGCCGGCTGCGGGTGTCGGCGCGGCGCCGGATGGACGAGACGGTGGTCGCCACCGGCATCGCCGCGCGCCGCGGCGCTGAGCACGACCCGTATCTGGCGACGCTGGCCGCGGTGATGGCGGCGACCGCGGGGGTGCGGCGCTTCGGCTCGGCCGCGCTCGACCTCGCCTATGTCGCGGCCGGGCGCTACGACGGGTTCTGGGAATTCGGGCTGTCGCCGTGGGACATCGCCGCCGGGCTGCTGCTGGTCAGGGAAGCCGGGGGTTATGTCAGCGACCTTGCCGGCGGCCACGGGATGATGGCGAGCGGCGACATCCTCGCCGCCAACGACCATCTGCACCTGCCGCTGGCGGCGCTGATCAAGGAGGCGATGCGCGGTCGCCCGGCGGCGTGACCGCCGGCGCCCGCGGAACCGCTTCCGCGTCGCCGGAAACTGGTCTAGGTTCCGGGGGTCCCTAATGACCTTGGTCGTCATGGCGGCTGCGCGGTTCCGCAATAAAATCCTGGTCGCCGCGATCCGCGGCGTCGGCCTCCGCATGCCCGCCGCCGGGCTCAACACGATGCCCGCCCACCACCGGGTTGCGGGCGCCGCACGGCATGGCTGAGCGCGAAATCGCCGGCGAAGTGCGGGTCGAGCGGCGGCGCGTGACGCGTTCGCGCCGGTTTCTCGTGCGCATGGTGCTGTTTCTGGTGCTGATCATCGCCCTGGTTGCCGCGCTGTTCCGCCCGCTGGCGATCGCGTTCATGGGCAACCCGGCGGTCAACGGCGTGATCCTGGGCCTGCTGCTCGCCGGCATCGTCTACATCTTTCGCCAGGTGATGCTGCTCGAACCGGAAAACGAGTGGATCGAAAATTTCCGCGAGCGGCTCGCCAACCGCGACCTGACCGCACCGAGCGGGCCGGCACCGCGCCTCTTGGCGCCGATGGCGGGGATGCTGGGCGCGCGGCAGAGCGGGCGCGTCAGCCTGTCGGCAACCTCGCTGCGCACGCTGCTCGACGGGATCGCCTCGCGGCTCGACGAGACCCGCGAGACCTCGCGCTACCTGATCGGCACGCTGATATTCCTCGGTCTGCTCGGCACGTTCTACGGCCTTCTGGAAACCGTGCGCTCGGTCGGCGACGTGATCGGCGGGCTCAACGTCACGGCCAACGATGTCGCCCGCGCCTTCGCCGCCCTCAAATCCGGCCTCGAAACCCCCCTGCACGGCATGGCGACCGCGTTCAGCGCCTCTCTGTTCGGCCTGTCGGGCAGCCTGGTGCTCGGCTTTCTCGACCTGCAGGCGGGCCAGGCGCAAAACCGCTTCTACAACGACCTCGAAGAGTGGCTTTCGACCTATACGCGGCTGTCGTCGGGCCCGTTCGGCGACAGCGGCGACGGTTCGGTGCCGGCCTATATCCAGGCGCTGCTGGAGCAGACCGCCGACAGTCTCGACAACCTTCAGCGCATCCTCGGCCGCAACGAGGAAAGCCGGATGGGCGCCAACACCACGCTGGCCACCCTCGCCGAGCGCCTCGCCACGCTCAGCGAACACATGAAGGCCGGGCAGCTGCTGATGGTGCGGCTGGCGGAAAACCAGATGGAGCTGAAGCCGTCGCTGACCAGATTGGCGACCGTGGCCGAGCAGTCGCTGGGACGCGACGACGTGCTGAGCAGCCATATGCGCAACATCGAAGCCTATATGGCGCGCCTGACCGAGGACATGGCCGAGGGCCGGTCGCAGACCGTACTTGAGCTGCGCGGCGAAATCCGCCTGGTGGCGCGCACCATCGCCGCGCTTGCCGAAGAGGGCAGCCGCTGATGGCGCTGGCCACCCGCCGGCACCGGCGTTCGAGCATCGACATCTGGCCGGGCTTTGTCGATGCGCTGGCGCAGCTGTTGATGGTGATCATCTTTATTCTGCTGGTGTTCACCGCCGGGCAGTTCTACCTGTCGGACGCGCTGTCGGGGCGCGATCAGGCGCTGAAAAAGCTGCAGCAGCAGGTCAGCGAATTGACCAACCTGCTGGCCGGCGAGCAGCAGGCCAACCAGCAACTGCGCGTCAACGCCCTGGCGCTGACCAGCCAGCTCAACGATCTGCGGACCGAGCGCAACACGCTGACGACGCATCTGCAGGAGATGGCGGCCAAGGCCAAAGAGGCGGAAGCCCGCGCCGACGCGGCGACCGGCAAGCTGCAGGAAGCCACGGCGCTGGTCACCACCGACAAGGCGACGGTCGAAATGCAGCTGAAGGAGCTGGCGAGCCTCAAAGAGGACATCGCCGCGCTGCAGCAGGTGCGCAACCAGCTCGAAACCCGGGTCGCCTGGCTCGCCGGGGCGCAGCGCCTGACCGAGCAGCAGGCCGGCGCGCTGCGCGACCGCACCAAGCAGCTCGAAGCCAAGCTTGCCGACACGCGCGAACGCACCGTGCTGGCGCAGCAGGCCATCAAGAAGCCCGCGGTCGATGTCGCCGAGCTGGCCCAGCGCGCCGATACCGCGGAAAAGGCGCTGACCGCCGAGCGCGCCGCCACCGCCGCAGCGCACGCCCAGGTCGAGACGCTGACCTACGAGGTCGCGGGGCTGCGTTTGGAGCTGGCGCGCATCGCCGCCGCGCTCGACGCCTCGGAAGCCACGGTCAAGAACCAGCAGGAGCAGATCGTCAACCTCGGCAAGCGGCTAAACATGGCGCTCGTCAACAAGGTCGAGGAACTGGCGAAATACCGCTCGGAATTCTTCGGCCGGATGCGCCAGATCATCGGCCACCGCAAGGACATCCGGATCGTCGGCGACCGCTTCGTGTTCCAGTCCGAAGTGCTGTTCGCGCCGGGCAGCGCCGACCTGACCGACGCGGCGAAAACGCAGCTCGCCCCGGTGCTTACTGCGCTTAAGCAGATCGCGACCAAAATCCCGTCCGACATCGATTGGGTGCTGCTCGTCGACGGCAACACCGACAGCCGCAAGATCGACACACCGCAATTCCCGTCGAATTGGGAACTGTCAACGGCGCGCGCGATCTCGGTCGTGCGCTACGCGGTCCAGGAGGGCATCCCGCGCGACCACCTGGCCGCCGCCGGCTATGCCGACACCTATCCGATCGATCCTGCCAATACCCCCGCGGCCTATGCGAAAAACCGCCGCATTGAACTCAAATTGACCGAGCGATAAGGCGGGCGTGGCAACCTGGAACGGCCGATGATGCCGCAAATTTGATGTAACGTTTTTGTAAGCGTGAGCTAGTATGCGCGCCCGCCGAACGGGAGGTTATCACGGGCACGGCGCCCTTGATCCTACATCCCGTTTTGGTGGACTACTAGGGTGGCGGCATACGCCGGGGCAGAGCCGAGGCCTGCGCAACTGAACAGGATGACGGAGTGGAACATGGCGCAAGTCGCCCTACGGAACGTGGTCAAGATGTTCGACAAGACCCTCGCGGTGAAGGGGATCGATCTCGAAATCAACGACCGTGAATTTATCGTGCTCGTCGGCCCGTCGGGCTGCGGCAAGTCGACCACCCTGCGGATGATCGCCGGGCTCGAAGAAACAACCTCCGGTGAGATCTTCATCGGTGACCAGCTGGTCAACGATGTGCCGCCGAAGGATCGCGACATCGCGATGGTGTTTCAGAACTACGCGCTCTACCCGCATATGACGGTGTTCGAGAACATGTCGTTCGGCCTCAGGCTGAAGAAGTTCCCGAAGCCCGAGATCAAGGAGCGGGTTGACGCCGCGGCGCGTATCCTCGACATCACCGACCTGCTCGAGCGCCGTCCCAAGCAGCTGTCGGGCGGTCAGCGGCAGCGCGTCGCGATGGGCCGGGCGATCGTGCGCAATCCCAAGGTGTTTCTGTTCGACGAACCGCTGTCGAACCTCGACGCCAAGCTGCGCGTGCAGATGCGCACCGAGATCAAGAAGGTGCACCAGAAGGTCACCACCACCACGGTCTACGTGACCCACGACCAGGTCGAGGCGATGACGCTGGCCGACCGCGTGGTCGTCATGAATGCCGGCCTGATCGAGCAGATCGGCACGCCCAACGAGCTCTACCACAACCCGCAGACGCGCTTCGTCGCCGGGTTCATCGGCTCGCCGGCGATGAATTTCGTGCCATGCCGCCTGATAAACGGCGGCGACACCCTGACGGTGCAGCTGTCGGATACCCTCAAATTCAATGTGCCGCCGTCGCGCAAGGCGCGCTACCTGCCGTATGTCAACACCCCGTTGCTGTTCGGGCTGCGGCCCGAGCACATGACCGAGCGGCGCAGCGACGCGCCGGAGGGGTCGAGCGAGTTCGAGGTCCAGCTCGACGTGGTAGAGCCGATGGGCATGGAGACGATGGTCTATTTCATCGTCGACGGCGTCGAGGTGTGCGCCCGGGTCAACCCCGCAGCGGCCGGGAACGCCGGCGAGAAGATGCCGCTGCTCGCCGACGTCAACCAGATGCACCTGATCGATCCGACCACCGACAAGGTGCTGTAGGCCGCCCGGCGGCGGCGCCATCGCGAGGCGCCGCCGCCCGTAACCCGGCATCGGCTGCGATTGCTTGGCCGCGATCGGCGCACCGTGCGCTAAACTGTGCGCCACGGCAGCAGCACGGAGGCCGGGTCATGGATGTGCAGGACAAGGTCGTCGCGATCACCGGCGCGGCGCGCGGGCTGGGGCAGGAATTTGCCACCGCGCTCGGTGCCGGCGGGGCGAAAATCATCGCCGCCGACGTCAACGATTGTGCGGCGACAGTCGCGCGGGTGAGAGAAGCGGGCGGCAAGGCGATCGCGATGTCGCTCGATGTCGCCGATCCCGGTTCGGCGCTGGCGATGGTCGCCGACGGGGTCCGCGCGTTCGGCCGGCTCGACGCGCTCGTCAACAACGCCGCCCTCTACGGCGCGCTGCACGGCGGCCGGTTCGACGCGATCGACGAGGACGAGTGGGACGCCTGCATGGCGATCAACGTCAAGGGCGTGTGGAACTGCTGCAAGGCAGCGGTGTCGGCGATCCGCCAGGCCGGCGGCGGCAGCATCGTCAACATCGCCTCGCTGGCCGCGACCTACGGCATGCCGTTCGGCCTCCACTACACGACCTCTAAGGCCGCGGTCATCGGCCTGACGCGCGGCCTGGCGCGCGAATTGGGACGCGACAAGATCCGGGTCAACGCGGTGGCGCCGAGCGCGGTGCTGACCGAAGGCACGCGCGAGTTCTTTGGCCCCAAGATGGACCGGGCTCTGGAAGCGATCAAATCGAGCCAGACGATCCAGCGCAACCTGGTGCCGTCCGACCTGGCCGGCACGGTGGCGTGGCTGGTGTCAGACGCCAGCGGCTTTGTTACCGGCCAGACGATCGCGGTCGATGGCGGCACTGTAATGCTGTGACGGCGGAGGACGGATTATGCAGCTCTCGGGCAAGGCGGCGCTGATCAGCGGCGCCGGCGGCGGCATCTGCCGGGCGATCGCGCTCGCCTACGCGGCGGAGGGCGCGGCGGTGGCCTGCGTCGACATCAACGCAGCCGCGGCGGCCGAGACCGCAAGGCTCGTCGAAGCCGCCGGCGCGCGGGCGATCTCGCAGGTCTGCGACGTGTCGCGCGAGGCCGACGCGCAGGCGGCGGCCGATGCGGCGGCGGCCGCGTTCGGCCGGCTCGACATCCTGGTCAGCGGCGCCGCGCCGCATGATCCCGGCGGCCCGATCCACGAGATCCCGATCGCCGAATGGCGGCAGGTCGTCGACATCAACCTGACCGGCTCGTTCCTGTTAAGCCGGGCCGTCGTGCCGCACCTGCTCACGGGAGGCGGCGGGTCGATCATCCTGATCGCCTCGCAACTCGCCCGCGTCGGCACCGCGGGCCGCGCCGCCTATTGCGCGACCAAGGGCGCGCTGGTGCAGCTCGCCAAGGTCATGGCGATCGACTATGCGGCGCAGAATATCAGGGTCAACACCCTGTCGCCCGGTGCGGTCGAAACCGAGCGGACACTGCGCCGCTACGGCTCGTTCGACGCCGCCAACCAGACGCTCGGCCAAAAGCACCTGACGCAGCGCCTCGGCAAGCCGTCCGAAATCGCCCCCGCGGCGGTGTTTCTGGCGAGCGACGCATCGAGCTTTGTCACGGGCAGCGATCTTCTGGTCGACGGCGGCTATACGGCGATATAGGTCGGGGAACTACCCTTCGCAGGTCTCGGCGACCGCACCGCTGGCGTCGAAGCACGCGGCGAGCAGCGGGCCGCCGCGACCGCAGCCGGCATCGATCGAGGCGGCGAATTCGCGCTCGACGAGGCCGCGCCGGTCGCGGTCGTACCCGCGCACCACCCGCCGGAACCCCTCGAACCGGCCGGCAAGGTCGAGAATGTCGTCGCCGCCCCACCAGAACGCATCAGCCTGCGAGGCGAGCGGACGGCGCGCGGCGATGCCGGCATGCACAAAGAGCAGCGCGTTGTCGTCGGTAAAGGCGGCGTGGCGCAGCGAGGCGAACAGCGTCGTGTGACCCGTCGCGGCGTTCATCGCGGTGCGCAGCCCGCTGGTCCACCGGGTGATCGTGCGCGGCCCGTCGCGGGTCGCAGCAAAACCCTGTCGCAAATCGCCACCATAGGCCTTAACGGTCGCCTCGACGCCGGCCCGGACCATCCAGTTCAGCACCTCGCCGGGATTGGCGGCAAACTGCAGCTGCAGCAGCTTTTGCCACATTTCCTCCTGCGCTCCGCGCAGGAACATCACGTTGCAGGCGAACCCGCCGGACGAGGCGAGGATGCGGCAGCGGAAATCGAGCAGTTCGTCGATCGTTGCGGCGACCGCGTCGCCATGGCCTAGATAATTGCCGAGGTAGACGATCCGGTCGCCGGGGCGAAACCGCTCGCCGATCCGATCGTGCAGGCGGGCGAGCCGCCGAGCCTCGCCGTGTACCGAGGCGACCGCCCAGATACGCTGGGCGCCTCGAATACGGGCAAATCTACGGGTTGCGGCAGTTCCCTCCACCTTCGCGCTCCGGCAGGGCGCACCTCGGCCTCGCCGAGTCAGGCCGTCAGCAACTGCTCGACGCGCTGGGTCGCCGTGGTTTCGTCGATCCGCTCGACCGCCGCGAACTCGCGCACCAGCCGATCGAGCGCCGCCTGATAGATCTGGCGCTCGCTGTAGGACTGCTCGGGCTGGCCCGTGTTGCGGTAGAGGTCGCGGACCACCTCAGCGATCGAGGCGGGATCGCCCGAGGCGATCTTCGCCTGGTATTCCTGGGCGCGGCGGCTCCACATCGTACGCTTGGCACGCGACCGGCCGCGCAGCTTCAACAGTGCCGCATCCATTTCCTTGCGGCTCGACAGCCGGCGCAGCCCCGAAACCTTGGCCTTGGCCAGCGGCACTCGGAGCGTCATCCGGTCCTTGTCGAAATGCACTACGAACACGTTGAGCGTGTGCCCGGCGATTTCCTGGTCCTCGATCGCCACGATCTTACCCACGCCATGGGTCGGATAGACCACGAGGTCCCCCGTGGTGAACGAAATCTTCTCCGCTGTCATCACCGTCTCTCATTCGGCTCACCGACATCACCGCGACGCTAGAAGGGCCGCCGCCGGCAAAGGCGACCCTCCGCACCTCATCGAGGAGCGTGGAACCGAGGGGGGATGCGTCTAAGCGCCAGAAGAATATATACCACGATTTCCCCTTCCGAAGCCAGTGCCTCGGTCCCGGCCCCGATGTCGTGGTCCGCGCGCGGCGCCCGCGACCGCCGCTTACGGCTCGCGCCAGAATCGATCTGCGGCAGGGTATTAGCCGCGTGCACGCTTGGCGCGCACACCCGGCATTCGGCATGTGGAGAGGTCGTCGCCGACCGACAAGAGCTCACCCATGCGGCCCGGTAGCGGCTGCCATTTGCAGACGCCGTGACCGGACCGTTCCCCGATCGCGAACTGTGCCGCTCCGACGATCGCGCCGGTCACGATGCCGCAGCGGCGGCCACGCTTCAGAACCCGGCGGGACCTTCCCTGGGCACCCGCCCGGCGCCGGCTGAAACCCGCGCCGGTGCCGCCGGCCCAGGCTCAGCCGCCGGGCTTGGGACTGAAATACTTGTTGTATTTGTCGTCGACGCCTTTGAATTCATCGGCATCCGACGGGTAGGGCTTCTTGCGGGTGATGTTAGGCCACTGCGCAGCATAGTCGCGGTTCAGTTCGAGCCATTGCTCTGCCACGCTTTCGCTGTCGGGGATGATCGCCTCGGCCGGGCATTCAGGCTCGCACACCCCGCAATCGATGCACTCGTCGGGGTGGATCACCAGCATGTTCTCACCCTCGTAGAAACAATCGACGGGGCACACCTCAACACAGTCCATGTACTTGCAGCGGATACAGGCTTCGGTGACGACGTAGGTCATGGTGCGGGCTTCTTCCCCATGGCATCTCCCAGCGGGGCGTCTTGCCTAGCACGCCGCTTGCCACGCGGGCAACCCCACGCCGAACGGGGTTTTTGCCCGCGTGGAGCGGCCGCCGACGTTTTGCCGGAAGTTTTGTGCAGGCCGCCCGTTATCCGGCGGCGCCCCCCTCACCAGCAACGGGAGCAGACCGGTGCCCCGCCGCGGCAAGATCGTCCTTCTCCATTTCGTCGGCCAGATGCCGCTCGCCGGAATCGCCTGGCAGGCGGTGCATTACCTGGCCGGCCTCGAACGGCTCGGCTACGAGGCCTGGTATGTCGAGGACCATGGCACCAACCCCTACGATCCGCGCCTCAACAGCGTGGTGATGGATTGCGCGTACAACGTCGCCTTCCTGCGCACCGCGATGGAGCAGCACGGGCTCGGCGGGCGCTGGGCCTATTGGGATGCGATCAACGACCAGTATCACGGGTTGTCGCGCGAGCGGGTGCGCGCGCTTTATTCCGAGGCCGACGGGCTCATCAATCTGTGCGGCGCAACCCGGCTGCGCGAAGAGCACCTGCGCTGCCCGGTGCGGATTATGATCGACACCGACCCGGTCTACGAGCAGATCAAGTTCGCCAAGGCCGATCCGGGCGCGCAGAGCTATGTCGGTGCGCACACGCATCTCTTCACCTATGGCGAAAACCTCGGCACGCCGGACTGCACGATCCCGCTGTGCGGCGTGCCGTGGCGGCCAACCCGCCCACCGGTCGTGCCGGAGCTGTGGCCCGAGCCGGCCGGCGACCCACCGTGCTTCTCAACGATCGCGACCTGGGAAAACAAGGGCAAGAACATCGACTTCGAGGGCAGCACCTATCTCTGGTCGAAGCACGTCAACTTCCTCAAATTCCTCGATCTGCCGCGGCATCGCCCGAACACGTGCTTTCGCATGGCGATGGCGCCGCCCGACGCAGCGGTGCGCGGCGAGGTCGAAGGCCAGGGCTGGCGGCTCGCCGATCCGGGGCCGATTTCGGCCGACATGGGGCGCTATCGCGACTTCATCGCCGGGTCGCGCGGCGAGTTCACGGTCGCCAAGGACATCTACGTGCGCCCCAACAGCGGTTGGTTCAGCGACCGAGCGGTGTGCTATCTCGCCGCCGGCCGGCCGGTGGTGACGATGCGCACCGGGTTTTCCCGTCATGTTCCGGTCGGGTGCGGGCTGTTCGATTACGCCACGCACGACGAGGCGCTGGCAGCGATCGATGCGATTGCCGCCGATTACCCGCGCCACAGCCACGGCGCGCGCGCGATCGCGCAGGACTATTTCGCCGCCGATCGCGTGGTTGCCGAACTGCTGAATCAATGCGGCCTGTAAATGGCGGCCTGTAATGCGGCGATCGCGCTTGTTTCGCGCAAACCGCCTTGACACTTTAGCCGGCGCCGCGCAAACCCGTCACGCGACAGGCAGGCGCCAAAGCGATCAAAGCAAGCAAAACCTCGGCTGATCGACGATGCGTGCGGTACGAACATTGTTGATCGACTGGGATCGCCTTGGGTTTCCCGGCCGCCTTGAGAATTGGCGTCGGCGCCCGGTGGCCGAGCGGATCTGGGATGGCCTGTCACTGGCGCTGCTGATCGTCGTTGTCGGCCTGGTCATCGCGACATTCCGCGACTATGGCGTCACCTGGGACGAAAACCTCAATAACTGGTACGGCAAGCTGGCGCTCGATTATTACCTGTCGCTGTTTGCCGACCAGCGCGCGCTGCATTTCCAGGATCTGATCAATTACGGCGCCGTGTTCGACATGGCGGCGGCGGCGCTCAACCGCTTCTCGCCGCTCGGGGTGTACGAGACCCGGCACCTGCTGAACGCTCTCGTCGGGGTGCTCGGGCTGTTTGGCACCTGGAAGCTCGGCCGCGCCCTCGGCGGCCCGCGCGCCGGCTTTGCCGCGGCGCTGCTGCTTGCGCTGACGCCGATCTATTACGGCCAGATGTTCAACAACCCCAAGGACATCCCGTTCGCGGTCGGCGGCATCTGGACGCTCTATTACCTGGTCCGCATCGTGCCGACCCTGCCGCGACCGCCGCTGCGGCTGGTGGTCAAGCTCGGCATCGCCGCCGGCATGGCGATGGCGGTACGGGTCGGCGGGCTGCTGTTCCTGTGCTATCTCGGCCTGCTGCTGACGCTGTCCGGGCTGTGGCAGGCGGCCGCGGCGCGGCGGCTGACCGTGTTGGCGACCGCGGGCTGGCAGAGCCTCGTGCGCGTGTTCCTGCCCGGCTCGGCACTCGCCTATGCGCTGATGCTCGTGTTCTGGCCGTGGGCGCAGAGCAACCCGATCGGCCATCCGCTCGCCGCGCTGGCGACGTTTTCGCACCAGAGCTTCCCGTACGACACGCTGTTCGACGGGCACCTCGTGCCGGCGTGGAACCTGCCGTGGACCTATCTGCCGGTCTATACCCTGATCGTCCTGCCCGAACTGGTTTTGGTGCTGCTGATCGCCGCGCCGGTGCTGGCCGCGGTCGCGCTGTGGCGCGATGCTGCGACGCGGCGGCGCGAGACGGTGCTGGGCTGGTTTCTCGTCGGGTTCGCGATCGTCTTTCCGGTCGCCTATGCGATTGCGATCAAGGCCGTGCTGTTCGACGGCATGCGCCACTTCATCTTTGTGCTGCCGCCGATCGCGGTCGTCACCGGGCTCGCCGCCGACGCCGCGCTGGTCTGGCTCGCCGGTTTCCGCCTGCGGCGGCCGATCTATGGCGCGCTGGTGCTGTACGGGGCGGCGCACGTTGCGATCATGGTGATGCTGCACCCCAACCAGTACGTCTATTACAACGCGTTTGTCGGCGGGGTCGACGGTGCCGAGCGCCGGTTCAAGCTCGATTATTGGGCCAATTCGTATGCCGAGGACGTGCGCGGGCTGGAGCGGGTGCTGCGTGCGCAATACGGCGCCGGGTTCGCGGCCCATCAGTTCACCGTCGCGGTATGCGGCCCGGCGACCGCGGCGCAATACTATTTCCCGGCGAATTTCCACCTGACCTACAAGCCGAAGACCGCCGATTTCTTCATCGCCTTCACCAAGGACAATTGCGACCGGTCGCTACCCGGGCATCCGGTGTACGAGGTCAAGCGGATGGGAGCGCTGCTGTCGGTGGTGCTCGACCGCCGCGAAATCCTGGCCGAGCGCGCGCGTGACATCCGCCCGGTCGCCGGCGCGGTCCACAAGCCATCGGAGGCGGCGGCGGTTCCCTGACGGGCGCCGCGGCGGAGGGCCAAGCCTGGAACGCGCCGAATATGACAAGCTCGATGCTGCCGAGGACCGGATGTGGTGGTTTGCCGCCGCCCATGCCAACCTGATTCAGCTTTACGAGCGGGTTTCCCACCCGGCGCTGCGCGGCGGAGGGGTGCTCGACGCCGGCTGCGGCACCGGCGGGCTGCTGCGTGCGCTCGCCGGCCGCTACCCGGACCGCACCGCGATCGGGATCGACCTCGCGCCGCTCGCATGCGCGCGGGCGCTGGCCAAGAGCGGCCGGCCGGTCTGTACCGGCTCGGTCAACGGGCTGCCGTTCGCCGATTCCAGCTTTGCCGCGATCTTCAGCGCCGATGTGTTGTGCCACCGCGCAGTCGACGAGCACGCGGCGCTGGCGCAGTTTCACCGCTGCCTCGGCCCGGGCGGGCTGCTGGTGCTCAACCTGCCGGCCTATCGCTGGATGCTGTCGCGCCACGACGCGGCGGTGCACAACGCGCGGCGCTATACGAGGCGCGGCATCGCGGCGCTGCTGCGCGCGGCCAATTTCCGGCCGCTCTATTCGGGATACTGGAATACGGTGCCGTTTCCGATGATGCTGGCGACGCGCAAGTTGCTGCCGGCGAGCCGCGGGAGCGAAAGCGATGTCGGGCTCTATCCGGGCCCGGTCGAGGCGCTGTGCCGGGCCGCGACCCGGCTTGAGCGGGCATGGCTCGGATGGGGGTTGAGGTTGCCGTTTGGCGGGTCTGTGGTGGCGATCGCCGCCAAGGCGGAGGGGAGCGATGCCTGATACCGACCGCACGCCGGCGTTCGCCCTGTCGATCGTGGTTCCGGTCTATAATGGCGCCGCCAGCATCGGCGAATTGTGCGAGGCGCTGGCCCAGCTGGATATTCCCGGCGGGCACGAGATCGTCCTGGTCAACGACGGCAGCCCCGACAACAGCCTTGCGGTGTGCCGGGACATCGTCGAACAGGCGCGGTTGCCGATGGTGCTGGTCGATCTGGCGCGCAATTTCGGCGAGCACAACGCGGTGATGGCCGGGCTGCGCCATGCGAGCGGCGCGCACGTCATCACGATGGACGACGATTTGCAGAACCCGCCCGAGGAAGTCGCGCGCCTACTCGCCTTCGCGCAGGAAAGCGGCAAGGACGTGATCTATACCTATTACGACGAAAAGCAGCATTCCGCCTGGCGCAACCTCGGCAGCCGGTTTGCCAACTGGGTCGCCGGGTTCGTGCTCGACAAACCGAAGGACCTCTATTTGTCGAGCTTTCGCTGCATGAGCGCGTTTGCCGTGTGCGAGGTCTCCCGCTATGAGGGCCCGTTCCCCTATGTCGACGGGTTGCTGCTGCAGGTGACGCAAAGCATCGGCAGCCTTCTGGTGCGCCACCTGCCGCGCGCGGTCGGCCGCAGCAACTATACGATGCGGCGGCTGATCCGGCTGTGGATGAGCATGTTCGTCAACTTCTCGGTCATGCCGCTGCGGATCAGCACGCTGACCGGGTTTGCACTGAGCCTGCTCGGCGCGCTGGGTACGGTCGTCGCGGTCACCGAGGCGCTGTTTTTCGAGTCTCCGATCGGGTGGGCCTCGCTGATGGCCGCAATCCTGCTGCTCTCGGGGGTGCAGCTGGTGATCCTCGGCATCGTCGGCGAATATCTCGGCCGGCTCTATCTGACCGCCAACCGCAAGCCGCAATCGGTGATCCGCACGGTGACCTGCGCCGCCCCCGCTGCCGCCGCGACGATGGCACCGGGGCGGCAGCGCCGCACGGCATAACGGAGACGCGACGTGGCGATCTATGCACTCTGCCTCGCCGCCGCGATCCTGTTCGGCGTCGCCGGCCAGATCGCGCTCAAATCCGGCGCCGAGGCCTCGGCGACGATCGCCGCCCAGTTCCTCAACCCGCTAACGATCCTCGGCTTTGCGATCTATGTCGCGGCCGCGCTGCTCTACATCGTCGCGCTGAAGAAGATCCCGATCTCGGTCGCCTACCCGTCGGTCGCCGCCAGCTATGTCGTGGTCGCGATCCTCGGCCATCTCTTGTGGAACGAGCCGTTCGGCTGGCCGCAGATCGGCGGATTGTTGCTGATCGGCGGCGGGGTCCTGCTGATCTTCCAGCACTGACTACCGGAAGAACCGGCGGATTTCCGCGATCACCCGGTCGGCCGCGTCGGCGGCGAGTTGCGGGTACATCGGCAGGCTGAGGATTTCGCGCGCCGCCCGCTCGCTTTCGCCGAGCCCGGCGGGGTCGAGCGCCAGCCGACCGCAATAGGCCGGATGCAGATGCACCGGCACCGGGTAGTGGATTCCGGTGCCGATCCCGGCCTCGCGCAGATGGTCGCGCAGCCGGTCACGTTTGCTGAGGCGCACGACGTATTGGTGATAGACGTGGATCACGCCGGCGCGGCACTGCGGCAGGCCGAGCGGCAGCCCCGCGAGCCCGGCATCGTAGCGCGCGGCAATCGCGCGGCGGCGTATATTGTCCTCCACCAGCGCCGGCAATTTGGCCCCGAGGATCGCCGCCTGCAGCGGGTCGAGCCGTGTGTTGATCCCGACCCGGGCGCTGACATAGCGCTCGCGCCAGCCGTATTCGCGGATTTCGCGCGCCGCCGCGGCGAGCCCGCCATCAGCGGTGACGACGATACCGCCATCGCCGAGCGCGCCCAGATTCTTGGTCGGGTAGAAGCTGAAACAGGCAATGTCGCCGAGGGCGCCGGTCGGCTTGCCGCCGAGCGTCGCACCGTGACTTTGCGCGCAATCCTCGATCACCCGCAGCCCGTGCCGGCGGGCCAGAGCAAGGATCGCGTCGAGGTTCGCAGGCTCGCCGTAAAGATGCACCGGCACCACCGCAGCGGGCCGGCCCGGCGGCGGCGCGCGCAGCACCCGCGCCAGCCCCTCGGGATCGATGTTGTAGCCGCCGGGCTCGATATCGACCAGCACCGGCACCGCGCCGGCGCGCTCGATCGCCGCCACCGTCGCCACCGCGGTGTGCGACACGGTAAAGACCAGGTCCCCCGGTCCGATGCCGCAGGCGCGCAGCGCCAGCTCGATCGCGTCGGTGCCGTTAGCGCAGCCGACCCCGTGCGCGACACCCGCCGCCGCGGCGAACGCGGCTTCGAACCCATCGACCTCGGCGCCGCCGATATACCAGCCGCTGTCCAGCACGCGGCGGATCGCGGCATCGATCGCCTCGCGCCGGGCCAGATACGCGGCACGCGGATCGGTCTGCGGGATCGGGGTCATGTTCATCTCACAGGTAAAGGTGCAGGCGCTCGCGATAATAGGCGAGGGAGCGGGCGAGCCCGTCGGCCAGCGCGACTTGCGGCTGCCAGCCGCAAAGCGCGCGGAACCTGCGATCGTCGGTGATGAAATCGCCGATGTCGATGCGCTTGCGCTCGGGCGGAAACTCGCGCTTCTCGCAGTGTCCACTGCCATTCGCCGCAACCAGCGCAGCGGCGATGTCGCTGAGGCTGTAGGGCGCGTCGCCGCCGACATTGAGCGCCAGCCCAGCGCTTTCCGGCGTCACGGCGGCGGCGAGGAACGCATCGGCGGCATCGTCGACATAGACCATATCGCGGCGCTGCTCGCCGCCCCACACCTCGAACGGCATGCCTTCGAGCGCGAGGCGCAGCCAGATGCCGAGGAAATTCTGCCGCGCGTCCCTGATGCGCATCCCCGGCCCATAGACGTTGGTCAGGCGCAGCGCCCGGCTCTTGATGCCGTACACGTCGTGGTACAGCAGGTGATAGTTCTCGCCGGCGATCTTGTTGACACCGTTGACGTCGGCCGGGCGCAGCGGATGCGCCTCGTCGACCGGCAGATAGCGCGGCCGGCCGTAGATCTGCCGCGTGCCGGCATGGACGATGACGATGTCGGGCGCCACCGCGCGGCAAGTTTCGAGCAGGTGCAGCTGCGCGGTGCAGTTGACCGCGAGGTCGATGTCGGGTGCGGTCATCGAATCGAGGTGACTCGTCTGTGCCGCGAGGTTGAACAGATAGTTCTGCCCGGCGAGCAGGTGCCGCATCGCCTGCGTGTCGCACAGATCGGCGATGTTGACCCGCACCCGGTCGCCAAGATCGGCGATATTGGCAAAATTGGCGCCCGACTCGGGGATCATGCTGTCGACCAGCAGCACCTCGGCGCCCAGCGTGACGAGGCGCCGCGCCAGCGTCGAGCCAATCAGCCCGACCCCGCCGGTGATCGTCACCCGGGCGCCGCGAAACGCGGCAAAGCGCGCATCAATGCTGCCGTCCGCCACGCGCTGCACGGTGCTCCCCGCCGTTCCGCAACCGCCTGCCAACCGCCGTGAGGTTGATCGCAGGCGGTTCCTCAGATCCTCGCGCCGCCGGACGCAAGCGGTCTTGCCCGGGGCGGCGGTCGGGTACGACCAACAACGCTGAAAGTCGGATTCGGTTCCAAGAAATGAAAGCGAAATCGAGCAAAATTCATAGGGTCTGAGTTTAGCCCGCCCCGTGATCGTGCGTTTACCTCCAGCAGGATCGCGCATTCTGCGTGTGGAACGATTGCATTTTAATGGTGTTTGACCGAAATACGACCCGTCATGGTTGAGGGGATCGTGGCGGACAATCCGATGGTCATAAGATCGCAGGCTCACGCGTCGGCCCCAGGCGACACCTCGCCTGACACCATTCGCGTTTTTGTTCTTTTGGCACGCGGCTTCGGTGCCCCGCAATGGCAGGCGCGATGGGATCGCAGCGAGATCATCGGCCTCAATGAACGCCTGCCGTACGGATTTTCTCTGGCGCAAGAGGAGGGTTGCGTCGTCGAATATTCGGAAGACCGCCGCGAAAGCCCACTCGGCACCGCTTGCCGTCTCGGGGCCCGGCTGGTGCTGGGCTTTGATTTTATTCACGCCTGGCGTAACCGACGCGGGATTCTTGCTGCCGAGATTGTCTGGACCGGCACCGAATCTCAGTATCTGGCCATTCTGCTGTTGCTGCGCTGGCATCGGGGACAAGACCGACCCAAACTGATCGCCCAGAGCGTTTGGCTCTTCGATGCGTGGCCGCGACTGTCGCCGCTAAAGCGGTGGCTCTATCGCAGGCTGATCGCCGATGCGGAAGTATTGACCGTTCATTCAACGGAAGGCTTGAGGGTCGCGCATGCGCTCTTCCCGCGCCAGCGCGCGGAGTTCATGCCCTTCGGTATCGGAGCTGCCGACATAATGTCGCCTCGCCGGCCGCGAGCACATTCTCCGGTGCGCGTATTATCTGCCGGCAACGATCGGCATCGCGATTGGGCAACCCTCGTTGCCGCGATCCGCGACTGGCCCGATGCCGAACTCCGCATCGTTGCCCCGCGCCTTCCCGCTGGACTAGAGCTCGGTGCCAACGTTGCACTCGTTCATCCGACGACAAACGGCGAATACTTTGAGCTTTATCGCTGGGCCGATGTCATGGCGCTGGCACTAAGACCCAACTTGCACGGTTCCGGAATAACCGTGATCGAGGAGGCAACTATATTCGGCGTGCCGGTGGCGGTAACTGATGTTGGTGGCCTCCGCAGCTACTTCTCGGATCAAGAAGTGCGTTATGTGCAAGGCTCCGACCCTGGTGCCATGCGTGAGGCCATCGCAGCGATCGCCGCGGACGAGACATCAGCACAGATGGTCGAACGGGCTCAACGCCGGATGATCGAAACCGGGCTGACATCGCGTGGCTTTGCTTCCCGGCATGTCGCGTTGTCCAGAGAACTGCTGGGACGAGAAAGCGGAAGCCGCTATTCGACCGGCGACGTTGCGCTTTCGATTTGAAATGCGAGATAGCCGGCCCCGAACCCCAGTCTGACCCGTGGGTCACGGCCTGCGCCGGGACCCAATTGCGCGCAGGGGTTATTCGAGCAGCGGTACCCAGTCCGGCATCGCGCGCGGTTCGCGCGTCGGCGGCTCGATCTCTTCATAGAGCAGCCGCGCCTCGGACGCCGGGCCGCGGCGTTCGCCGAGACCGACGACGCGGAGCCGGCAGCGCGACTTGCCCACGGGCACGACGAGAAGGTCGCCGAGCCGGACCGGGTGGCTCGGCTTCCTGATCTTGGTGCCGTTGACCGACACTGTGCCGCCGTTGCACAGGCGGGCAGCGAGCGAGCGGCTTTTGGCGAAGCGGGCAAACCACAGCCACTGGTCGAGGCGCCGGATTGTGGGCGAGGCTGTATCGACGGACGCGCTCAAGCGAATTTCAGCTTCGCTAGCTTGGCGAATGGATTGCCCTCGGCGGCGGCGCGCGGCCTCGCGGCCTGGTGCAGCGGCCGGCGGCGCGGCGGGCCGACGACCATCGCCGCGTCCGACCCGGCGACGACGCGATACCCGAGCCCGGCGAGCAGCCGGGGCATGTCGGCCGGCGCGACGCCGACAATCGCCGCCAGCTCGGCGTCGATCGCGAAGCGCCCGGCCTTGGCACGCGACCACGCTGCGGCGACCAGGCGCTCGAGCCGGTCCGCCCGCACTGCAAACCCGCCGAAGACCCGTCGGCCGATCGCCGGGTAGAACGATTCGGGCAGCGCGGGGTCGACCGGCCACGCCTTGCCGTGCTGGCGCGCCCCGGGCAGGCGCGGCACCGCGGTGCCCTGTCGCACCGCCCACAGCAACGCGCGGAACCGCACCGCCTCGATCCCCAGCAGCGGCTCCAGATAGACGCTCTCGCGCCCGAACCTGAACCCGAGCCGGGCGAGCACCCGGCGCGTCGGCGGGTCGAGCGCGCGCACCTGCGGCGCCACCTCGCCGGCCGCGGCCAGCCCGAGCGTATCGACCAGCTGAAAGGCGAGGCCGCGGGCGACCCCGTCGAGCGGCGCCTGCTGCAATGCAAAGAGCGGCGCGAGGCGGCGCTCGGTCTCGTCCTTGACGAACCGCGCAAGACGCTGGCGCACCCGCTCGCGCGGCTCGCCTTCGAGGAAATTGCCCGACGCCACCTCGACTTTCGGGGCCAGCATCGTGTCGCCGGCGGCGAGGCGCGCGACCGGCGCGCCGTGCCACAGCAGCACACCCGCCGGGTCGATTTGAAACGCGTCGTCGCCATCGGCCGCCAGCCGCCGCGCACGGCGCGCGATCTCGTCGCGCAGCACGCGGTTGGCCGCGGTCAGCAGCGTGCGCAACGCCGCCTCTTCGACCGCGTCCGGGACAAAACGGAACCCGTGGAGACGGCCCACGGGCGCGCCCTCGACCCGCACCTCGCCGTCGCCCGCAACCGAGGCGAGCAGATCGGAATCGCCGGCCAGCCGGCGCACCAGAAAGGCCGAACGGCGGTCGACGAAACGCTGGGTGATGCTGTCGTGCAGCGCGTCGGACAGCCGGTCTTCGATGCCGCGCGCCCGCTCCTGCCAATCCTGCGCGCCGTCCACCCAATCGGGGCGATGAGTGATGTAGGTCCAAGTGCGGATATGCGCGATGCGCGCCATCAGCGTGTCGATGTCGCCGTCGACCCGGTCGAGCTGCGCCATCTGCACGCCGACCCAAGCGGGCGGCAGCCGCCCGGCCGGCCCGGCGAGATGGCTGAAGCACTGCCCGAGAAACCGGGCATGGCTGTCGCTCATCACCTTGCGGAAATCGGGGATCTGGCACACCTCCCACAACAGCCGCACCGCGCCGGGATTGGCCGCCAGCGCGGCGATCTCGGCATTGCGCGCGAGCTGTTGTAGGGCGCGATGGTCGTCGGCGTCGCGGGTCTGCACCAGAAACGGCTGCGGCGGGCGCTCGTCGAGGCTGTTGAGCAACGCTGCCAACGACCGAAATTTGAGGTTGGGGTTGCGCCACGACAGCCGAGTCAGCGGCTCGAAGCGGTGCTCCTCGACCGCGGCGACGATACCCGGGTCGAGCTCGCGCTCGTCGGCGGTGGTGCCGAACGTGCCGTCGGCCATGTGGCGCCCGGCACGGCCGGCGATCTGGGCGATCTCGGCCGGGGTCAGGCGGCGCGGAAAGCGGCCATCAAACTTGGCGAGCCGGGCGAACGCGACATGGTCGAGATCCATGTTGAGGCCCATGCCGATCGCGTCGGTGGCGACCAGGTAATCAACCTCGCCGGCCTGGAACATGCCGACCTGCGCGTTGCGCGCGCGCGGGCTGAGCGCGCCCAGCACGACCGCGGTGCCGCCGCGCTGGCGGCGCACCAGCTCGGCCAGCGAAAATACGTCGGCCACGGCAAACGCGACGACGGCGCTGCGCGGCGCCAGCCGCGTCACCTTTTTGTGGCCGGCATAGCTGAGCGTCGACAGGCGCGGCCGGCCGACATACTCGGCCTCGGGCACCAGGCGCCGGATCAGCGGGCGGATCGTGTCGGCACCGAGAAACATCGTCTCGACCAGCCCGCGCGCGTGCAGCAGGCGGGCGGTAAAGACATGGCCGCGCTCGGGATCGGCGCAGAGTTGAATCTCGTCTACCGCGAGAAAATCAACCGGGCGGTCGAGCGGCATCGATTCGGTGGTGCAGACAAAATAGGACGGGTTGGGCGGCAGGATCTTTTCCTCGCCCGTGATCAGCGCCACCGCTCGCGCGCCGCGCTGCTTGACGACGCGGTCGTAGTTTTCGCGGGCCAACAGCCGCAGCGGAAAGCCGATCATCCCGCTTTGATGATCGAGCATCCGCTCGATCGCGAAATGGGTCTTGCCGGTATTGGTCGGCCCGAGGACCGCGACGAGGCGCGACCGGCCGCGAAACATGCCCATGCCGCAAAGGTGCGGTTCCGGGGCCGGCGGGGCAAGCAAAAATCGGCACCGGGCGCCATGCCTCGCGCATCCGCCGGCCGACGATTAAACCTTCCTTATCCTTCTCCCGATAAACCGTCCCCATGATCAGTCATACGGGCGGCGATTAACGTGTGGGCCCAGGGCGAATCCTCTCTTTTGAACAATTATTGCATCCAGCTCGGTTCGCTGCTCGAGCGGCGGCACACCGAGCGGGCGCTGATAACCGCCAAGCGGCAGGCCGAACGCGCCGCCGAACTGGCCGAGGCGGCGATGCGCCAGGCGCAAGAGGCGGACCGGGCGAAGACCAAATTCCTCGCCAACATGACCCACGAATTGCGCACGCCGCTCAATGCGATCATCGGGTTTTCCGAGCTGATCGAGAACAGCCCGAACCAGGCGCAAGAGCATCCCGCCTATGCCGGCTATATCCACACCTCAGGAACCCACCTGCTCAGCATCCTGAACGGAGTTCTCGACCTTGCGCGCATCGAGGCGGGCCGGCTGGTGCTCGAGCAACAGATCGTCTCGCTCGCAGAGCTGGCGCATTCCGCAATCGGCGCGGTGAATACGACGGCTGCGGCGAAGTCGATCACGATCGTCCACACCGCCTCAGACCGGCATATCGTGTGGCTTGACCCGGCCAAGATGAAGCGGGTGCTGGTCAACCTTTTGTTGAACGCCATCAAGTTCAGCCCCGAAGGCAGCACGGTCGACCTGTTCTGCGAGATCGGCGCTGCCGGCAACCCGATCATCGCGGTGCGCGACCGCGGCTGCGGCATTCCGCCGGAATATCTCGAGCGTGTGCTGGAACCATTCGGCCAGGTCGAGGACCATCTGACCCGCGAATCCGACGGGGTCGGGCTCGGCCTGCCGATCGCCCGCGCGCTCGTCGTGCTGCACGGCGGCGAGATCCACCTCGCCAGCGAAGTGGGGGCGGGAACGACGGTCAGCATCTATCTGCCGGCCGACTGCGTGCGGCCGGCCGAAGAGGCCTTGGCGGAGAACCGCGCCGTGTACGGGGCGCCGATAACGGGACGGTAGGAACATGGAAGTCGCTGATTTGCAGATGCAATCCAGTACGGGGATCGGTCGGGTCGTCGCGGTTTCGGCCGCCCAGGTCATCGCGCTCCTGCAGTCGCGCAGCAGCAATGGCGCCGTGTTGCCGGCGGTGGCGCTCGAAATGGGCGGGCTGGTCAAGATCCGCACACGCGCTTCGACGGTTTACGGCATGGTCAGCGGGCTGCGCGTGCCGCTGCCGTCGCTCGGCTCGTTCGAGAACGATTTGAAGATCGTGGAGATCGAGCTGCTCGGTGAAAAAACCGACGGCACAGAACGGTTTCGCCGCGGCGTGTCGATCTTTCCGGCGCTCGAAGACCCGGTCGATCTGGCTTCCCGCCATGACATTGCCGAGGTCTACGCCCCGCCGCAGGTGACGACGACCCCGGTCGGCACGATCCACCAGGATGCGACGGTGACCGCCTACCTGTTGGTCGACGACCTGCTCGGCAAGCATTTCAGCGTCGTCGGCACCACCGGCTCGGGCAAATCCTGCGCCGTTGCGACGATCCTGCGCGCGGTTATTTCGCGCATGCCCAATGCGCACGTGCTGTTGATCGACCCGCACAATGAATATTCGAGCGCGTTCGGCTCGCAGGCGATCGTACTGAGCCCGAGCGACGGACTGCATCTGCCGTATTGGTTATTCAACTTCGAGGAGCTGGCCGAGCTGGTGCTCGGCCGCAGCCACGACATCGAGCAGGTCAAGGTGCTGAGCGATGCGGTGCTCGCCGCCAAGCAGGCCCATTTCGCCAAATCCGGGCTCGACAAGCATGGCAACGTCGACACGCCGGTGCCGTATCGCATGTCCGACGTACAGCGCTTCCTCGACACTGCGATGGGCGCGCTGAACCGCGGCGAAAGCGTCGCCGCCTATCAGGCCGTCAAGGCGCGGATCGTGTCGCTGCAGACCGACTCGCGGTTCAGCTTTGTGTTCGGCGCCAGCCTCAGCCTGCGCGACGACATGTCGGACGTGCTGTCGCAGCTGTTCCGCATTCCGGTCAGGGGCCAGCCGGTGACGATCATCGACATCTCGGGCGTGCCCTCTGAGGTGCTCAATGTCGTAATCTCGGTGATCTGCCGCCTGACCTTTGACTTTGCCCTGTGGAGCGAAACCCCGACCCCGATCACGATCGTCTGCGAAGAGGCGCACCGCTATGCGCCGCGCGACCGCGAGATGGGCTTCGAGCCGGCCAAGCGGGCGCTGTCGCGCATCGCCAAGGAAGGCCGCAAATACGGTGTGTCGCTGTGCGTCGTCAGCCAGCGCCCGACCGATCTGGCGCCGGGCCTTTTGTCGGAGTGCAACACGCTGTTCGCGCTGCGTATGAGCAACCAGGAAGACCAGGCTATCGTGCGCGGCGCGCTGCCCGAAGCCTCGCACGGGCTGATGGATTTCCTGCCGGCGCTGCGCAACGGCGAGGCGATCGCGGTCGGCGAAGGCGTGTCGATGCCGATGCGCATCTGCTTTACCCCGCTGCCCGAGAAGAACCAGCCGCGCAGCGCCAACGCGTCGTTCGCGGCGGCATGGTCACGGGACGTCGCGGACCGCTCGGCGATATCCGCGACGATCGACCGCTGGCGCCGCGGCGTGCGCGACGCTGCGTAAGCACGGCGCCGTTTCGGGCAGTCATCGGCTCACGGAGCCTGTTCCCGGCTTTCGGGTTTCGGGGCGCGCCGCTCCCGGAACACCGGGGGCACGCGGCCCGCAAACCCTTGCGGGAAGCGGATACGAGTCACATATCTCGCGGCGTTCCCCGCCACTGATGTGCCGTAACAATGAGCGACCAAACCGCCAGCGACAGCACCGTCGAAACCAGAAGCTTTGAGGCCGAAACCAGCCGGCTGCTCGATATCGTCGCGCACTCGCTGTACAGCGAGAAGGAAATCTTTCTGCGCGAATTGATCTCCAACGCGTCGGATGCCTGCGACCGGCTGCGCTATGCCGCGCTGACCGAGCCGTCGCTGGTCGAGGGCGACCCGCTCTACCGGGTCGTGCTGACCCCGCTCAAATCCTCGCGCACGCTGACCATCGCCGATAACGGCATCGGCATGAACCATGACGAGCTGATCGAGAACCTCGGCACGATCGCGCGTTCGGGCACCGCCTCTTTCGTCAATGCGCTGACTGGCGACGCCAAGAAGGATGTCAGCCTGATCGGCCAGTTCGGCGTCGGCTTCTATTCCGCCTTCATGGTCGCCGACCGCGTCGAGGTGCTGAGCCGCAAGGCCGGCGACAGCGACGGCTGGCGCTGGGTCTCCGACGGCAGGGGCACGTTCACGATCGAGCCGGCGCCCAACGTGCGGCGCGGCGTGCGCATCATCCTGCACATGCGCGAGGGCGACGAAGAGTATCTCGAGCCGTACCGGCTGCGCGCGATCGTCAAGACCTACTCCGACCACATCGCGCTGCCGATCGTGCTGGCCGACGGCAACAAGGAAGAGACGATCAACACCGCCTCCGCGTTATGGACGCGGCCGCGCGCCGACATCACCGACGAGCAGTACAAGGAATTCTATCACCATGTCGGGCACGGCTTCGACGAGCCGTGGCTGACCCTGCACGCCAAGGCCGAAGGCGTGCTCGAATACACCTACCTGCTGTTCGTGCCGGGGACCAAGCCGCTCGACCTGTTCGAACCGGAGCGCAAGAGCCGGCTTAAGCTGTACGTGCGCCGGGTGTTCATCACCGACGAGGGCACCGAGCTGCTGCCCGCCTATCTGCGGTTTCTGCGCGGCGTCGTCGACAGCGAGGACCTGCCGCTCAACGTCAGCCGCGAGATGCTGCAAGCGAACCCGATGGTCGCCCGCATGCGCCAGCAGCTGACCCGCCGCGTCCTGCAGGAGCTGAGCAAGAAGGCGACCGAGGCGACCGACGAATACGCCAAGTTCTGGGACAATTTCGGCGCAGTGCTCAAGGAAGGGCTGTACGAAGACCGCGAGCAGCGCGACACGCTGTTGGGGCTCGCCCGCTTCCGCTCGACGACCCGCGAGGGCCTCGTCTCGCTCGACGATTACCTCGCGGCGATGCGACCGGGCCAGGAGGCGATCTATACGATCACCGGCGACAATCTCGACCTGATCGCCAAGAGTCCTCAGCTCGAAGGGTTTCGCGCGCGCGGCGTCGAGGTGCTGCTGCTGACCGACCCGATCGACGAGTTCTGGATCCCGTCGGTCGGCACCTACAAGGAAAAGCCGTTCAAATCGGCGACCCGCGGCGGCGCCGACCTCGACAAGATTGCCCTGCCGGAAGACCGCAAGGACGAAACGAAACCCGAGCCGCCGCCCAAGCTCGCCAGCCTCATCGCGATCTTCAAGCTGGCGCTCGGCGAGGCGGTCAAGGACGTGCGCAGCTCCGAGCGGCTGACCGACAGCGCGGTGTGCCTCGTCGCCGACGAGGGCGACATGGACATGCACCTCGAACGGCTCTTGAAACAGCACCGCCAGCTCGACAGCGCCGCCAAGCGCATCCTCGAAATCAACCCGCGCCACCGGCTGATCGAGCGGCTCGCGGCGGCGGTCGGCGAAACCGGCGCCTCCGACCAGCTGTCGGAATTCGCCTGGGTGCTGCTCGACCAGGCGCGGATCATCGAGGGCGAGCAGCTGCCCGATCCGCCGGCCTTCGCCCGGCGCCTGTCGGCGCTGCTCGAACACGGGCTGCCGGCGGCATAGCTGCCAGGCTGCCCTCACCCACCCGTCGCTGTCGCGCCGGGTCCCCCCTCTCCCGCATGCGGGAGAGGGTGCCGGAGGGCGAATCCCGGAGGCGGGTGAGGGCCCACGGGAAATGCGTCTACGCGAAATACGGCGCGGTGCCGGGCGGCAGGCCGACCTCGAACACGTTGAGCGCGTTGCCGATCGCGGTGTAGTAGCCGATGATCGTGCCGAGCTCGACCACGCCCTGCTCGCCGAAAGCGGCGATCGCTTCGGCAAAGCTGGCGTCAGAGAGGCGCTTTGTGTCGATCAGCTCGGTGACGAGGCGATAGACCAGCGCCTGGTCCTTGGCCTCGAAGCGCGGCGTGGTGCCGGTACGGATCGCCTCAAGCGCCGCCGCCGGCACCCCGCCCTCGATCGCCAGCGGCGCGTGCGCATGCCACTCGTAATTGGCGCGGATGTGCCGCGCAGTCAGGCAGATCGCCAGTTCGGACAGAGCCGGCGACAGCGTGCTGCCCCAGCGCAGGAATTCGCCGAGCCGCGCCAGGTGCTGGCACACCTCGGGCGAGCGGATCAAAAGCTGGAACGGGCCGCCGAACCGGCCGCGCTTGCCAGAGACGATCTCGTCGTGGACCTTCTTTTGCGCGGGGGTCATCTCGGCCGGGGTGATCTCGCGGAAGCGAGCCATTGCGATGCTCCATCTGGGTTTGCCGCCGGCGATCATAAGCGAGCCGCGGCAGCGCCGTCACCCGCACGTGGAACCAAGCGGATTACAGCGAATTAATCCAGGTGAAAGCGGGGTGTCACGCGCTTGCACCCATCTGCTGGTCAGTCGCGTCGCCGTGGTAGCGGCGGCGCCGTAGGGAGAATTGGACATGACGGAAAGAGATTTAGACCGGCGCCGCCGCCCATGGTGGAAGGGCGGTCGCGGCGTCGCGCTCGCGGCAGGATTGTGCGCCGCGGTTGCGCTGTCGCCGCTGGTATGGGCTCCGACCACGACGGCATCGGCAGACACGCCTGCCGCCACCGAGGCGCAGCTGCCGCCGCAGAGCTTTGCCCCGCTGGTGAAAAAGGTGCTGCCCTCGGTGGTCAACATCTCGGTCACCGAAAAGCCGGCCGCCGACGAGATGTCGGAACAGACGTTCCAGGGACCGCAAGGACCGTTCGACCAGTTTCTCCGCCGGTTCTTTGAGCAGCACGGCGGCCTCCCGCATGAATTTCCCGGCGAGCCCAGCCAAAGCGGGGTCAAACGCATCGCGCTCGGCTCCGGCTTCATCATCGATCCGTCGGGCTACATCGTCACCAACAACCATGTGATCGGGCAGGCCGAGCGCGTTGTGGTCATCCTGCAGGACGGCAAGAAATACACGGCGAAGATCATTGGGCGCGACCTGCGCACCGATCTGGCGCTGTTGAAGATCGATGCCGGGCATCCCCTGCCGAGCGTCAACTGGGGCGACAGCAACGCCGCACAGGTCGGCGATTGGGTGGTCGCGGTCGGCAACCCGTTCGGGCTCGGCGGCACGGTGACCACCGGGATCATCTCGGCGCGCGGGCGCGACATTCATGAAGGACAGTTCGACGATTTCCTGCAGATCGATGCGCCGATCAACCGCGGCAATTCGGGCGGCCCGACCTTTAACCTGCAAGGCCAGGTCATCGGCATCAACACCGCGATCTACTCGCCCAACGGCGGCAGCGTCGGCATCGGCTTTGCGATCCCGTCCAGCATCGCCTCGCGAGTCATCACGCAGTTGCGCGAACACGGCAAGGTCGAGCGCGGTTGGCTCGGCGTGCAGATTCAGCAGGTGACGCCGGCGATTGCGGCCAGCCTCGGCCTGCACGACGGCGAAGGCGCGCTGGTTGCGGTGGTCACCCCGAACAGCGCCGCCGCCAAGGCCGGGCTAAAGCAGGGCGACGTCGTGCTGTCGTTCAACGGCGCGCCGATCAAGAAGCTGCGTGATCTGTCGCGGGTGGTTGCCAACACCGCGCCGCATTCAAGCTCGCCGATGACGGTGTGGCGCGACGGCAAGAGCCTGACGATGAACGTCACCGTCGGCGAAGCCCCGGAAAACCCGCAGCTCGCCTCAGCCAGCGAACCGCAGCAGGAAGCGAACGCCGATCAGGCTTCGGCGCTCGGCATGCATTTCGGGCCGCTCACCCCCGCGGCGCGGCGCGAATTGCAGATCGGCCATGACGTACAGGGCGTGGTGATCACCGGCGTCGACGGCGGCAGCCTGGCCGACAATCTGGGCTTTGCCAGCGGCGACATCGTGCAGGAGATCAACCAGCACCCAGTCACCTCGCCGCAGGAAGCAGCCGACGCGCTGAAGGCAATCGCCCATTCCGCGCACAAGGACGCGCTGCTGCTGCTCAACCGGCGCGGCGTGACCCAGTATGTCGGGATCAACATGGCGAAACAGTCGGGCTGAGCCAGCAGCCGAGGCTAACGAAAAGGGCGCCCGCGGGCGCCCTTTTTTGTGGCAGTGGACCGATCGTCGGTCCTTAGCGGTGGTGGCGCCAGTGCGGCTCGGCCCGCGCGCTGTCGCCGTGCGCCGCCAGCGGCACCCGCGCCTCGAGTCGCTCGAGCTCGATGCGGGTCCGGGCGCCGGCGCGCAGCAGCCGGTCGGTAGCCTCGCGCAGCGCCGAACGGCTATCGACGGTGTCGTCGGCCAGCGCCGCGTCAAACGCCGCGAGGAACGCGGCGATATCGCCATCCACCCGCGCCCGCAATTCCTGATCGATAAAATTGCCGCCCTCTTTGCGCCGCCCGGGATCGGCGTCGCGCGTCTCGGCGCGCTCGCCATAGGGCGAATAGCCGTAGCGCGCCGGCGGCGGATCGCGCGGCGGCAGAGGCGGGCGCAAATCGGGCCGCTCCGCTGCCGGCGGCGGCGCGGGAGCCGCCACGGCAACCGGCGGACCAGCGGGTGCCGGTTGCCCGTTGGTGCCGTTGCCGCCGAGCGACAGATGCAGCGTGCGCCGCTGCTCGGCGTTCGCCGGTGCCGGCGGTTGCGGCGCAGCGGCGGGCCGCGCCATCATCGGGCGCGGCGGCTGCGCCGCCGGGCCCGCGCGGTCCGCATGAGTGCTGGCGTTATGAGTGCTGGCGTTATGAGTGCTCGCGTTATGAGTGCTGGCGTTGGCATCAAAGCCGTTGGGACCGGGTGCCGATCCGTTGCCACCGGGCGCCAGCCCGATACCGTAAGGCGCCAGACCGTTGCCGCCCGGTGCCAATCCATTGCGATTGGCGCCGGCGTCGTTGCTTCGGCGTTCCAGGCCGACGGCCGGTGCAGGAAGCGGCAGGGCCACGCCATTTTCGGCCGGATGCCCAGCCGCGGCGCCGTTGCCGTTATGCGTCAGGGTCGATTCGGGATGCGCCTTGATCAACTGCGGCTCTGCCGGCAGCAATTCGCTTTCGGCCACAGGTTGTCGCGCCTTACTTCGACTCACGATATAACTGATCGCTGGCGGCGAACAATCATAGGTTCTGGCGATACTGGCCAGCGTCTCCCCTTTTTCGTAACGGGCCATGATCAACGGCCAATCCGTCTGGGGAATCTTTCCGCGCTTACCCGACTTTTCCATTCTTAGGTCCTGGCGTTCCAATTTTCTGTTATCTGCTGCCGGAACGGTTCGCGTACTTCTCTGACGCTGAGAAAATTCTCTTCCCGACGCTAAAGTTGCGCTGGAAATGAGAAGGTCTCGGAAACGTCGTTGTCGCCTCGGCTGTTTGCCGGGCCTTGCGGAAGGATGACAACCCGCCAGCGTTTTTCTCTGATACGTATCGTAGCGCCAATTATGTCAGGGTAGAAGTGTTTTTATTTGCGGCGCAACGGTAATTTCCCCGGTTCCGGCCCGTGGGGGCGCAGATCAGAGTCTGACGATCTTTCCTGGGTTGAGAAGATTGTCAGGATCGAGCGCACGCTTGATCGTCCTCATCACCTCGACGGCCTCGCCGTGTTCAGCCGGCAAGAATTCCATCTTGCCATAGCCGACCCCGTGTTCACCCGTGCACGTTCCCTCCATTGCAAGGGCCCGGGCGACCATTCGATCGTTAAGACGGCTGGCCTGGGCAATTTCTTCGGGATTCTTGGGATCGATCATAAACACCAAATGGAAATTGCCGTCGCCGACATGCCCGACCAGCGCCGACAGGATCGTCGACTGGGCCAGGTCCCGTTTGGTCTCGGCTATACATTCCGCGAGTCGCGAGATCGGCACACAAACGTCGGTTGCCCAGCCCTGCGACCCGGGGCGCAATGCCAGCGCCGCATAATAGGCGTCGTGCCGGGCCTGCCACAATTTGTTTCGCTCTTCCTGGGTCGAGGCCCAACGGAAATCGCTGCCGCCGTGCTCGCCGACGATTTCCTCAACGATTCTCACCTGTTCGGCGACCCCGGCGGTGGTGCCGTGAAACTCGAAAAACAGCGTCGGCGCGACGGTGTTGTCGAGCTTTGAGTACTTGTTGATCGCGTCGATCTGCGCCTCATCGAGCAGCTCGATGCGGGCCACCGGCACGCCCGATTGGATCGTCAGGATCACCGAATCGACCGCAGCCTCGATCGTCGGAAAGGCGCAGACCGCGGCCGAGATCGCTTCGGGAATGCCGTAGAGCCGCAGCGTGACTTCGGTGATGACCCCGAGCGTCCCTTCGGAGCCGACAAACAGCCGCGTCAAATCATACCCGGCGGCCGATTTGCGCGCCCGCCGCGCGGTGCGAATCACCCGCCCGTCGGCCAGCACGACGGTCAGCGACAGCACATTCTCGCGCATCGTGCCGTAGCGCACCGCGTTGGTGCCCGAAGCCCGCGTCGCCGCCATGCCGCCAAGCGACGCATCGGCGCCGGGGTCGATTGGAAAGAACAGCCCGGTGTCGCGCAGGTATTCGTTGAGTTGCTTGCGGGTCACCCCGGCCTCGACCGTGACGTCGAGGTCTTCGGCGCCGACGCGCAGGACGCGGTTCATCTGCGACAGGTCAACGCACACGCCGCCCTTCAGCGCCGCGACATGCCCTTCGAGCGAGGTCCCGGTGCCGAACGGGATGATCGGCGCCTGGTAGCGCGCGCACAATTTGACGATCGCGGCGACCTCGTCGGTGCTGTGCGGAAAGGCGACCGCGTCGGGCGCATGCGCCGGGTGATACGATTCGTCCTGCCCGTGGCGCTCGCAAATCGCCGCCGACGTCGTCAGGCGGTCGCCCAAAAGCTGGCGCAGCGCCTCGTGCAGGTCCGGGTCGTACGGCTGGCGGAGATAGGCGACGGCGGCCATGGCAGAATTTCGTGCAAAAAGGGATTGGGTCAGCATTACTCCCGCATTGGAGATGCTGCAATGTTATAGATGGATGGCAGAGTTGCGCAGTTCCAGACGCGAGCCGGCGTTTGTGCCGCCGCGATTGAGCGAAGTGCCCGCAGCTTGTAGGTTGCCGGCAGAATTACAGAGGCGCAGGAGACCGCGATGACACTGGCGGCGGTTTCGCTCGACGACAAATACGCGCTCGAACGCGGCCGGGTCTATCTGACCGGCACGCAGGCCCTGGTGCGCCTGCCGCTTTTGCAGCGCCAGCGCGATCTCGCGGCCGGGCTCAACACCGGCTGCTTCATCGCCGGGTATCGCGGCTCGCCGCTGGGCGGGTTCGACCAGGCGTTGTGGAGCGCGCGGCGTTTTATCGAGAAGAACCACATCAAGTTTCAGCCGGCGATCAACGAAGAAATGGGCGCCACCGCGGTGTGGGGCACCCAGCAGATCGGCCTGTTTCCCGGCGCCAAATACGACGGCGTGTTTGCGATCTGGTACGGCAAGGGGCCGGGTGTCGACCGCAGCGGCGACGCGCTGAAGCACGGCAACTCGGCTGGCACGGCGCGGCACGGCGGCGTGCTGGCGATCGCCGGCGACGACCACACCTGCAAATCATCGACGCTGGCGCACCAGTCGGAATACGCGTTCATCGACGCGGCAATCCCGGTCCTGAACCCAGCCGGCATCGACGACATCCTCGATCTCGGCCTCTACGGCTGGGCGATGTCGCGCTATTCGGGGTGCTGGATCGGCTTCAAGACCGTCGCCGAGACGATGGACAGCTCAGCCTCGGTCTCGGTCGCGCCCGATCGGATCACGATCGTCGAGCCGGGCGATTTCGCGATGCCATTGGGTGGGCTCAACATCCGCTGGCCCGACCAGCCGCTCGACCAGGAACACCGGCTGCACCGCTACAAGCTCGCCGCCGCGCTCGCCTTCGCCCGCGCCAACCGGCTCGACCGCGTCGTCATCGACAGCCCGCGCCCGCGGATCGGCATCGTCACCACCGGCAAATCCTATATCGACCTGCGCCAGTCGCTCGACGATCTCGGCATCGGCGAGGCCGAGGCCGCGGCGCTCGGCCTCAGGGTCTACAAGGTGGCGATGCCGTGGCCGCTCGAACCCGAGGGCCTTCGCCAATTCGCCGACGGGCTGGAGGAGATCCTCGTCGTCGAAGAAAAGCGGCCGGTCATCGAAGCACAGCTCAAGGAGCAGCTTTACAACTGGCCGGCCGACCGCCGGCCGCGCATCTTCGGCAAGCACGACGAGACCGGGGCGTGGATGCTGCCGTCAAACGGCGAATTGACCCCGGCCCAGATCTCGCGCGCGATCGGCAAGCGCTTTGCCGAGTTCGACGCGACCGGCCGGCTCGCCGAGCGGCTGGCGCTGATCGACGCGCACGAGCGGCGCAATACCGGGCAGGTCGTGCCGTTTGCCCGCACCCCGTATTTCTGCTCGGGTTGCCCGCACAACACCTCGACCAAGGTGCCCGACGGCAGCCGCGCGCTCGCCGGCATCGGCTGCCACTATCTGTCGCAGTTCATGGACCGCTCGACCGCGACCTTCAGCCAGATGGGCGGCGAAGGCGCGGCATGGATCGGCCAGGCGCCGTTTGTCGAGACGCCGCACGTCTTCGCCAACATCGGCGACGGCACCTATACCCATTCCGGCATCCTGGCGATCCGCTCGGCGGTCGCCGCCAAGGTCAACATGACCTACAAGCTGTTGTTCAACGACGCGGTGGCGATGACCGGCGGCCAGCCGCTCGACGGCGGGCTGACCGTGCCGATGGCGGCGCGCCAGCTCGCCGCCGAAGGAGTCGGGCCAATCGTCGTCGTCACCGACGAGCCCGAGAAATACGCGCCCGGCACCGATTTCCCGCCGGGCGCGACCGTGCGGCACCGCGACGAACTCGACCATGTGCAGCGCGATTTGCGCGAGCTGCCGGGCGTTACGGCGATCATCTACGACCAGACCTGCGCCGCCGAAAAGCGCCGCCGCCGCAAGCGCGGCCGCTTTCCGGACCCGGCGCGCCGCGTCGTCATCAACGAGGCGGTGTGCGAAGGCTGCGGCGACTGCTCGACCCAGTCGAACTGCCTGTCGGTGGTGCCGGTCGAGACCGAGTTCGGCCGCAAGCGGGCGATCGACCAGTCGAGCTGCAACAAGGATTTCTCGTGCCTTAAGGGTTTCTGCCCGAGCTTTGTGACGGTCGAAGGCGGCAGCCTTAAAAGGCGCGAAGGCGGTGATCTCGGCGAGGACGGGCTGCCGCCCCTGCCCGCCCCTTCCCTGCCGACGCTCGACCGGCCCTACGGCATCCTCGTCACCGGCGTCGGCGGCACCGGCGTGGTGACGATCGGCGCGCTGCTCGGTATGGCGGCCCATCTCGAAGGCAAGGGCGTCGGCGTACTCGACATGCTCGGCATGGCGCAGAAAGGCGGCGCCGTGATGAGCCACATCCGCATCGCCGAGACGCCCGAAGCGCTGCACGCGGCGCGCATCGGGGCCGGCGGCGCCGATCTGCTGCTCGGCTGCGACCTCGTCGTCGCTGCCAGCGCCGAGGGGCTTTCCAAGCTCGACCCGCAGACCAGCCACGCGATCGTAAACACGCACGAGACGATCACCGGCGACTTCACCCGCCACCCGGACCTTAATTTCCCCGGCGCCGAACTGTGCCGCGCGATCGCGCTGGCGGCCGGGCCGGACCGCGCTGAATTTCTCGATGTAACCGGGCTGGCGACTGGCCTCTTCGGCGATTCGATCGCGACCAACCTGTTCACCCTCGGCTATGCCTTTCAGCGCGGGCTGGTGCCGGTATCGGACGCGGCGATCGAGCGCGCGATCGAGCTCAACGCGGTCGCGGTCGCGTTCAACCGCGCCGCGTTCCGCTGGGGGCGCCGTGCCGCAATCGACCGGAAGCTGGTCGAAGCCCGCGCCGCAGGGCGCAGCGCGGCGCCGGCCGAACGGCTGTCGGAGACGCTGGACGAGGCGATCGCGCGGCGGGTCGCGTTCCTGAACGGCTACCAGAACGCCGCCTATGCCGAGCGCTACGCCGCGCGGGTGCGGCGGGTGCGCGCCGCGGAGGAGGCCGCGCTGCCCGGCAGCACCGCGCTGTCCGACGCGGCAGCGCGTGCGCTGTTCAAGGTGATGGCCTACAAGGACGAATACGAGGTCGCGCGGCTGTACGCCGACACCGATTTCGTGCACCGCATCGCCGGGCGGTTCGAGGGTCCGTACAAGCTGCGCTTCCACCTGGCGCCGCCGATCCTCGGCGATCGCGACCCGGAAACCGGCCACCTCAAGAAGCGCAGCTTTGGGCCGTGGATGCTGCCGGCGTTCCGCGTGCTGGCCAAATTCCGCGGGCTGCGCGGCACCGCCTTCGACATTTTCGGCCGTACCCCGGAACGCCGCGCCGAACGCGCGCTGATCGCCGAGGTCGAGGCCCAGCTCGACGAGATCTGCGCCGGGCTTAACGCGGCCAACCACGCGGTCGCGGTCGAGCTGGCGGCGGTGCCGCTCGACATCCGCGGCTTCGGTCACATCAAGGAAGCAAGCTTGGCGCAAGCCCGCGCGAAGACCGAAGCGTTGCTCCGTGGGTTCCGCTCGGCCCCGCCGCCGCGTGCGCTGGCCGCCGAATAGCCGGGCTTTCAGGGAATTTTAGGAACGGCCTGCGAGCCTGCCGGCGACGCATCAACGGGGGACGGCGTGAGACGCTGGATCGGTCTTGTTGGCCTGGCGCTGCTCGCCGCGGCGAGCGCCCCGGCACTCGCCTGTCAGAGCCGGGGCAACCCGCTGCTCGACGAGAACTTCAAGAACCCAGAGATCGGTTGGGGCAAGCCCGACGCGATCGCCGACTACACGCCGCGCGGGCTCGTCATGCGGCCGCCGGTCAACGGCAGCGCGTGGCGCTGGAACCGCAATTTCTCGATGGCGCGCGCCGATCTGTGCGTCGACGAGCAAAACCCGGCGATGATGCCGAACTCGGCCAACGAGCGGAACGTCGGCGATGTCGGGATCTGGTTCTGGGGCAAGGACGCGCAGAATTTCTACACCGCGACGATCGCGCCGGACGGCACCGCCGCGATCGACCGGCTGGTCAACGGCGTGTGGCAGACGGTCGTCGCGCCGACCCGCACCGCCTCCGTACGCGCCGCGCCCGGCGCGCGCAACGAGATCGAAATCGTGACCAGTGGCAATTCGGCGAGCTTCTTCGTCAATGGCAGCCACGTCGCCGAGTTTCACGGCCAGGCCCCGCCGGGCGGTGGCGCACCGGGGGTTTATGCCGAAAGCGGCCCCGACATCACCACCTGGCTGTTCCCGCGCGTGCGGCTGTATTGACCGCCGGCGGCGGCCGGCATCAGGGCCGGGCGCCGGGCTTCCCGGTCCTGCACCTCCCGGTCCTGCACCTCCCGCGGTCCTGCACCTCCCGGTCCTGCACCTCCCGGTCCTGCACCTCAAGGATCATTCCTGCCCGGCGGCGGCGCCCCCTGCGGCGGTCACCACGACAACGTCAACAAATCGCACCCGCAGTTTGATCGTCGAGCCGTCGGGCGGCGACGGCAACTCGCCCTGAACCTCGGCCACCTCTGTCGCAGACGGCGGCTTCGCGCCGCGCACGACCGCCCTGACGGTCGTGACATGGGTACTTTCGGAGACGCGCACGTCGACCAGGTGAAACCGGGCATCGTCGTCAAAGTGCCGGTGCAGCACGGCGCGAACCGCGCTCAGGAACAGCGAATCGCCGATCACCCGTTTCATCTGAAAGCCGAGCACCACTGCGAGGCCGCAGACCAAGCCGATGCTGACCAGGTTGCGCCGCAGAAAGGCGAGCATCCCCTGTTCGTCGACAGCCCGGTGCCAACGGTAGCCGCCCACCCAGAAGACGGCTGAAAACGCCACCTGGATCGCCACGATATTGGTCAGCACGAGGAGGAGTGCGCCGCCCGCCAAGTCAAATTCCGCACGCGCCAGCAGGATGCCCGCGGCGGCGAGCGGCGGCACCAATGCGGTCGCCACCGCAACCCCAACGATCGCGGTGCCGACCCGCGGCGACAGCACGGCCACGGCGCCGGCCGCACCGCCCGCCAGCGCAATGATCAGATCGAACAGGTTCGGATTGGTACGCGCCCTGATTTCGGGGGTCAGCGGGATATCGTGATGAATGAAGCCGATCACGACCGCTATCGCGAGAATCCAGCCGATGCCGCCAGCCAGCGACAAAAACGCCCGGCCGAGCAGCTTTCGGTCGCTCTCGTTGAGGCCGAGTGCGACGCCGGCAAGCGGGTTCAGCAGCAGCGCCACGACCATCGCGCCGATCACGACAGCCGGGCTGTTGGCCAACAGCCCATAGCTGGCGATCACCGTCGACAAGCCGTTCATCAGCCAATAGATGCGAGTCGGCTCGCTGGCCTCGCGCACCGATTTCAAAACCGCTGAGCGTGACTCCAGAAAGTCTGCGGAGACCGGCCGGCGAACCCGGGATTTTCGCCCGCCCTTGCTGATGTCATCCGCCGGCGGGCCCGCGAGGTTTTCCAACAAGCTCTTCATCGCCCCCCGCGATCGGTCACCTGCCGCATCGCGGCAGAATGCCTGATAACCCCCGACGATCACACAGACCCGAAAGACCCGCCCCTACCCCGCCTCGATCGACAGGGCGATAAACCGCGTGCTTTCTTCGCGTTCGACGCGGATGAGGGCGAATTTGCGCCCGACCTTTTTGGCGGTCGCGACCAGTTGCACGATCTGCTCGGGCGTGGCAATCGGGGTCTCGCCGACCGCGACGATCAGGTCACCGGGGCGCAGCCCCTGGGCGGAGGCAGCGCTGTTCTGCGGCACGTCGACGATGACGGCGCCGCGCGCCCCCTCAGGCAGCGAAAACTGCTTGCGCAGATCGGGCGTGACGCGCGCCAGCTTGAGCCCGAGCGCGGTGATGGTCGGCGGCGGCTTGGGCTTTTCCGGCTGCGGCGGGGGCGGCGGCGGCGGCCGGTTGGGGTCGAGTGCGACGACCTTGAGTTCGGCGGCGGCCTCCTTGCCGTCGCGCCAGATCGTCACCTTGACCGTCTTGCCGGGCGGGGTATCGGCGACCATCGGCGGCAATTGTCGGCTACGCTCGACCGGCTTGCCGTCATAGGTCAGAATCACGTCGCCGGGGCGCAGTTTGCCCTGCGCCGCCGGGCTGTCAAAGTCGATCGCCGCGATCATCGCCCCGCGGCCCTTGTTGAGCCCGATGCTCTCGGCGATCTCGTCGGTGACCGGCTGGATGCGGGCGCCGATCCAGCCGCGCTCGACCTTTCCGGTCGCCTTGAGCTGGTCGATGATCGGCCGCGCCAGCGCCGACGGGATCGCAAACCCGATGCCGATCGAGCCGCCCGACGGTGAATAGATCGCAGTGTTGATGCCGATCACCTGCCCCGCCAGGTTGAACATCGGGCCGCCGGAATTGCCGCGGTTTATCGACGCATCGGTCTGCAGATAGTCGACATACGGGCCGGAATGGATGTCGCGCGCGGTCGCCGAGATGATCCCGGCGGTCACCGTGCCCCCGAGGCCAAACGGGTTGCCGATCGCCAGCACCCAATCGCCGACCTTGGTCTTGGTCGAATCCCCCCAGCTTGCTGCCGGCAGCGGGGTCTTCGCATCGACCTTGAGCAGCGCCAGGTCGGAGACCTGGTCGCGGCCGATCACCTTGGCCTGCAGCACCGTGTTGTCCGAAAGGGTCACGGTGATCTGCTCGGCGTTGGCGATCACGTGATTGTTGGTCACGATCAGCCCCGACGGGTCGATGATAAAGCCCGAGCCGAGCGAGGCGATCGGTTCGCCGTTGGGGCCGCCGTGGCCGAAGAAATCGCGAAAGAAATCGTCGAGCGATGATTGCGGCGACGGCGACAGCGACGGCGGCGACGCCCCGGGCGCGCCCTTTGCCGGCGGCGGCATCGCCTTGGTCGTCGAGATATTGACGACGACGCCCACGAGGCGTCCGGCGAGATCCGAGAAGACATCGGCGAAGTGTGGTGGGGCGGGCGGGGATCCCGGTGCCTGCGCGACGGACTGTTGCGGGGCGGCCTGTTGCGGGGCGGCCTGTTGCGGGGCGACCTGTTGCGGGGCGACCTGTTGCGGGGCTACCTGTTGCGGGGCGACCTGTCGCGGGGCGGGCGGCGCCGGCGGGATGATCGGGGCCGGGGCCGCGGCGGGCGGCGGGGCCGGCGCCGCGGGCTGCGCCCGGCTCGGGGTTGGTCCCTGCGCCCAACCGGGGCCGGCCGCCACCGACAACAACACCGCCAGCAAGCCCGCAAGCATCGCGCCTTGCCGGCAAAAACCGCTCACCCGCTATCTCCTTTTCCGGTGCGCCGCGATCCGGCGCTGGCCTTTACGTCGCGCTCGATATGAAATGGCACGGCGATTGGCAAGACGGAATTGACAATTGACCACGCCTTCCCCCCTCGCGCCAGGGCCGTTCCTGCGCCGCCTGTTCGATGCCGCGCTAGCCGCCGCCGCGCCCGGCAAGGCGATCACCGGGCGGCTGCCGCAGGCGGTGCCCGGCTGTACGGTCGTGGTCGGTGCCGGCAAGGCGTCAGCGGCGATGGCCCGCGCCTTCGAGACGCAGTGGCAGGGGGAGCTGTCGGGGCTGGTCGTAACCCGGCGCGGCCATGCCGTCGCCTGCGAGCGCATTGCGATCGTCGAGGCCAGCCACCCGGTGCCCGACGCCGCCGGCGAGGACGCCGCCCGGCGCATCCTCGCGCTCGCCGGCGGGCTCGGCGCCGGCGACCAGCTCATCTGCCTGATCTCGGGCGGCGGCTCGGCGCTGCTGGCGCTGCCAGCGCCGGGCCTCACCCTCGCCGACAAGCAGGCGGTGACCCGCGCGCTCCTGCGCTCGGGTGCGGCGATCGGCGAGATCAACACCGTGCGCAAGCACCTGTCGGCGATCAAGGGCGGCCGGCTCGCCGCCGCGGCGTATCCGGCGCGGGTGGTGACGCTGGCGATTTCCGATGTGCCGGGCGACGACCCGGCGGTGATCGCCTCCGGGCCGACCGTGCCCGATCCGACGACCTTTGCCGACGCACGCGCGGTGCTGGCGAAATACCGCATCGCCGAGCCGGCGGCGGTGATCGCCCATCTGGCCGCCGCGGCGAGCGAGACGCCCAAGCCCGGCGACCCGGTGTTTGTCGACGCGCATTACACGCTGATCGCCAGCCCCCAGCAGGCGCTGACCGCCGCGGCGGATGCGGCGCTGGCACACGGCGTGACGCCGATCGTGCTGAGCGACCGTATCGAGGGCGAGGCGCGCGACGTCGCCGCGGTGCATGCGGCGATCGCCCTCCAGCTGCGCGCCGGCAATTTCCGGGTCGGCGGGTCGGCCGTGGCGCCGCCGGCGGTGCTGCTGTCGGGCGGCGAGGCCACGGTCACCGTGCGCGGCACCGGGCGCGGGGGGCGCAACAGCGAGTTCCTGCTGGCGCTCGCCGCCGCGCTCGACGGCACGCCCGGCATCGCGGCGATCGCCTGCGATACCGACGGCATCGACGGCAGCGAAGACAATGCCGGAGCGCTCGTCTACCCGGACAGTGTGTCGCGGGGTGCGGCAAAGGGTGTTTCGATCAAGGGAGCACTAGCGCAGAATGACGGCTACGGGTTTTTCGCCGCTCTCGACGACCTAGTCACCACCGGCCCGACCCTGACCAACGTGAACGATTTCCGCGCAATCCTCGTTTTGTGATCGCGCCTATCGGTAGAGAACCCCGCAATGCGGCGACAACGCAGTGCAAAGATCGTCGCGACCCTCGGCCCGGTCAGTTCGAGCCCGGAGCGCATTCGCGCGCTCTTCGACGCCGGGGTCGACGTGTTCCGGCTCAATTTCAGCCACGGCACGCACGACCAGCACCATGACCGCTTCGAGGCGATCCGCCGCGCGGAGCACGAGACCGGGCGGCCGATCGGCATCCTGGCCGACATGCAGGGGCCAAAGCTGCGGCTCGGCAATTTCGCCGACGGGCAGATCGAGCTGAAACCCGGCGCCATGATCCGCCTCGATCTCGACCCCAAGCCGGGCGACGAGCGCCGCGCCTCGGTGCCGCATCCCGAGGTGTTTGCCGCGCTCGAGGAAGGCACCGACCTGCTGGTCGACGACGGCAAGGTGCGGCTGCGCATCGGCAAGCACGGCGCCGATTTCGCCGAGGCCCAGTGCATCGTCGGCGGCACGCTGTCGAACCACAAGGGGATTAACCTGCCCAACGTGGTATTGCCGATCTCGGCGGTGACCGAAAAGGACCGCACCGACATCGCCTTTGCCCTGCAGCACGGCGCCGACTGGATCGCGCTGTCGTTCGTCCAGCGACCCGAGGATGTGGCCGAAGGGCGCAAGCAGATCGGCAACGCCGCCGGGCTGATGGTCAAGCTCGAAAAGCCCTCGGCGATCGCGCATCTCGGCGAGATCATCGATTTGTCGGACGCGCTGATGGTCGCGCGCGGCGATCTCGGCGTCGAGATGCCGCCGGAAGATGTGCCGACCGTGCAGCGCCGCATCATCCATGCCTGCCGGCTCGCCGGAAAGCCGGTGGTCGTCGCGACGCAGATGCTGGAATCGATGGTCAGCGCCCCGACCCCGACGCGCGCCGAGGCCTCCGACGTCGCCACCGCGGTCTATGAAGGCGCCGACGCGGTGATGCTGTCGGCGGAAACCGCGGTCGGCCAGTATCCGATCGAGGCGGTGGCGATGATGGACCGGATCGCCCGCCGGGTGCAGCAGGACCCGCTCTATTTCACCGGCCTCGACACCGGCCGCATGGCGCACGAAGAGACCAACCCCGACGCGATCAGCGCCGCCGCCTGCCAGGTGGCGCGGGACGTCGGTGCCGCGGCGATCGTGTCGTTCACCAGCTCGGGCGCGACGGCGCTCAGGGCGGCGCGCGAGCGCCCGTCGGCGCCGATCCTGGCGGTGACGCCGAACCTCGCCACCGCCCGCCGCCTCGCGCTGCTATGGGGCGCGCATTGCGTGCACAGCACCGACATCCGCGGCTTTGCCGACATGGTGCAAAAGGCGGTGCGCGCGGCGCATCGCGAGGGCGTCGCCAAGGCCGGGCAGCGCCTGGTGATCACCGCCGGGGTGCCGTTCGGCACGCCGGGCTCGACCAACGTGCTGCGCATCGCCTGGGTCGACCGCTAACCCGCCGAACCCGATTGAGCCGATCGCCCATCGCGCGTGCTGGCGGCGCCGGGTGATCGCCGCAGCGAGCCCCGCACCGGGTTCGACCTTTGGTAAGGGTGATGATACAACGGTCATACAAGCCGGTTGAGCGGCAACCGGCGCGGGCGCATCATGGCAAAGAGGGCATCGGACCGCGCTGCGAGGTAGTTGCGCATGGCGTTTGTCCCGGGATACGAGCACGACGTTTTTGTCTCGTACGCACATGTCAACGACCGGCCGTATCTCGATGCGGGGGTCGGCCGTGAGCGGCCGAGCGGCTGGGTATCGACGCTTGTCCGCCTGCTGAAGAACGCGCTGGCCGAGAGCATCGGCCGCGACGAGGCGTTTACCGTATGGTTCGACGCGCACAATCTGCGCGGCAACCACCGGCTGACCGAGGAAATCGCCCAGCACCTCGAACACTCGGCCAATCTGCTGGCAGTCTTGTCGCCCGGCTACAGCGCCTCGGACTGGTGCCGCGACGAGGCCCATCTTTTCACCGGCCACCACGCCGCCGACCTGCGAAACCGGGTATTCGTCGTCGAGATGGCGCCGCTCAACGAACCGCCGCCCGGCGAATTTCGGGGGCTGCGCAACTATCGCTTCTGGTATCGCGACCGCACCGAGCAGGTGCGCACCTTTGCCCGGCCGGCGCCGAGCGCCGAGGAGCTGGAATATTTCCGGCTGATCGAGGATCTGGCGCGCGACCTGCACCACCAGCTGGTGATGATGGCGACGGGCCCCACCCCGGCACCCGCCGCGGCGCCGAGCGGCCCGTGCGTGTTCCTGGCCGAGGTGCCCGATTACCTGGTACCGCGCCGGGCCGAGGTGCAGCGCTATCTCGAACAGCAGAACCTCGTGGTGCTGCCGACCGCCCCCTTCCCGCGCGACGCCGGCGGGTTCAAGGCGGCGCTCGATCGCGACCTCGAAAAGAGCGTGGCGTTCGCCCAGCTGCTCGGCCCGGAGCCCGAGCGCAGCACGTCGGATGATCTGCCGAACGGTTATGCCTGGGCACAGTTCGAGGCGGCGCAGCGCCGCGGCCTCAAGATCCTGCAATGGCGCAGCCGCGACATCGACCCGCAGACCGTCGCCGCCGCCCGGCACCGCGAGCTGCTGGAACTGCCGACCGTGCAGGCAACCTCGCTGGAAGCCTTCAAGAGCGCGATCGTCGCCGCGGCGGCCCCGCCGGCGCCGCCGCCGCCCAAGCGCGACACCGGCGAACGGCCGCTCGTCTTCCTCAACACCGAGCCCAGCCAACGCCCGATCGCGGCGCAAATCCGCGCCGCGCTGGGCGAGCGCGCGGTGTGGGCCGAGCCGCTGTTCGAAGGCTCGTCGGAGGTGGTTCGCGAAGACCTCGAACGCAACGTCATCGATTGCGACGCGATGGTCATGGTCTATGCCGACAACCCAGGCTGGGCGCGGGCGCAGCTGCGCACCTATACCAAGCTGGTGCCGCGGCGCGACCACCCGGTGCGCGCCCTGCCGCTGATCGACGCGCCGCCGCAGGAAAAGCCCGACCTCGGCTTCTTTCTGCCCGAGATGGTGGTGATCGACGGGCGCCACGGCATCGGGCCAGAGGCGATCAGCCGGCTTTCCGCGTCGCTGCAGCTCTGACGGCTAGCCACCGTGGCCCGCGCACCTTATCCCGGCCTGCGGCCGTTCGAGCGCGAAGAGGCCGATGTCTTCTTCGGCCGCGAGCGGCATGTCGACGCGATGGTCGACCGGCTTGCGCACCACCGGTTTCTCGCGGTAACCGGCACCTCGGGGTCGGGAAAATCGTCGCTGGTGCGCGCCGGGCTGCTCGAAGCCCTTGAAGCCGGGCTCCTGGCCAAGGCCGGCCCGCGGTGGCGCTTTGCGATCCTGCGGCCGGGCGATCATCCGATGAGCGCACTCGCCGCTGCCCTGCTCGAGGCGCAGGGCGCCGCGACCGAACCCGACGACGTGGCGTTGCGGCGCGCCGCACTGGAGCGCGGCCCGCTGGCGCTGATCGAGGAGCTGCGCGACCGGCCGCTGCCCGAGGGCGGCAACCTGTTGATCCTGATCGACCAGTTCGAGGAATTGTTCCGCTATCGCGGCCTTGCCGGGCGCGAGGAGGCGGAGGCCTTTGTCGCGCTGCTGCTGGCGAGCATCGCCCAGGCCGACATGCCGATCTACGCCGTTCTGACGATGCGGTCCGACTTCTTCGGCGAATGCTCGCAATTCGAAGGGCTGGCCGAGGCGGTGTGCGACTCGCTCTATCTGTGCCCGCGGCTGACCCGCGAGCAGATCGTTGCCACGGTCGAACTGCCGGCCCGCGTCTTCGGCGGCCGGGTCGAGCCGCAGCTCGTCGCCCGCATCGTCAACGACATGGGCATCGACCCCGACCAGCTGCCGCTGATGCAGCACGCGATGATGCGACTGTGGGACCAGACGCAGGGGCGCGGCGAGACTCCGCCGGTGCTGCGGCTCGACGATTACCTCGCCGCCGACGGCCTCAAGGGCAGCCTGTCGCGCCACGCCGACGAAATCGTCGAAACCCTGGCGCGTGCCGCGCCGGAGCGGCGCGAGATGGTGCGCCGCATGTTCTGCCTGCTGACCGGCCGGATCGACGACCGCGCCGTGCGCCGGCTGGCGCCGGTCTCGGAAGTGATGGGCGCGACCGAGCAGCCGCTCGGAGAGATCGCCGCGATCGCCGACGCGTTCCGCGCCCCCGGCGCCAACCTGCTGCTGCCGTCACTGCCCCAAGAGCTGACCCCCGAGACGATCCTCGATATCAGCCACGAAGCGCTGATCCGCCAGTGGCAGACCCTCAACGACTGGCTGGCCGACGAGCGCGAATTCATGGTGTGGCGCGGCCATGTCGAGCGCGACGCCGGGGTGGGCGACGGCGATCCGTTGACCGGGCAACGCCTGGCGGTGGCGCGCGGCTGGTTCGAGCGGCGCGCCACGGTCATGCCGCCGGTGCTGCGCCAGTTCATCGCCGATTCGATCGCCGCCGACGACCGCCGCATCGCCGCGGAACGCCGGCGCCGCCGGACCATTTTCGGCACGACCGCGGCGGGGCTGGTCGTCGCGGTGATACTCGCCGGGGTCGCCGGCTGGCAGTGGCACGTCGCCGAAACCGAGCGGGCGCACGCCGAGCGCGAGGCGAACACCTCAAAGGCGGCGCAAGCCGAAGCCGAGCGCCAGCGCACCAACGCCGTGTGGGCGGCATCCCTGGCAAAGGCGGCACAGGCCGAAGCCGAACGCGAAAAGGCGGCCGCTCAGCACAGCCTCGACCTGGCGACCCAGACGGTGAACGGGCTGATCTTCGACGTCGCCTATAAATACTGGGACGCCGGGGTTCCGCGATCGATCATCAAGGATATCCTCGACCGGACGCTGAAGCTGCAAGCCCAGCTTGCCGCGGGCGGGCAGGTTTCACCCGAACTGCTCTACACCCAATCGGTCGCCCTCGAAGGCAACGCAGAGGCGCTGCTGTCGGTCGGCGACAGCGACCGAGCGCTCACCGAGGCGAAAAAGGCGCGGGGCATCGCGCAGAACCTGGTCAAGCTGAAACCGGACAACGTGTATTACCAGCTCGCCCTCTCGATCAGCACCGGCGAGGTCGGCGACGTGCTGGAGGCGCAGGGCAATCATGCCGGGGCGCTCGTCGCCTACCAGGAAAGCCAGAAGATCATGGAGGCGCTGGCCGCGAAACAACCGGACAAGGCGGAATGGCAAAACGACATGCTCGACCGCGACTACCGGATCGGCGATGTGCTCAAGGCGCTCCGCAGGCTGCCCGAGGCGTTGAAAGCCTATGAAGACGGGCTCAAGATCGCCGAGGCCCTGACCAAGAGGGACCCGAACAACCCGTCCTGGCAGCGCAACCTGTCGATCTGCGACGACCGGATCGGTGACGTTTATCTGAGCCAGGGCCACCGGAACAAGGCCATCGCCCTGTTTCGCGCCAGCCTCAAGATCCGTCAGATGCTGGTAGCGAAGAACCCCGACAACACGCAATGGCAGCGCGATGTCGCACTGAGCGACGAAAAGATTGCCGACGTGCTGAACCAGGAGGGCCAGACGGACGCCGCGGTCGCGCTCTATCAAGACAGCCTCAAGATCCGCCGCACGCTGGTCGCAAAAGACCCGAGCAACACCGGCTGGCAGCACGATCTGTCGGTCAGCGAAGAGCGGATCGGCGATCTGTTGCGGGCAAAGGACGACCTTTCCGGCGCGCTGGCCGCCTATATGGACGATCTCCACACCGCCAAGATGCTGGCCAAGAAAGATCCCGGCATCGCCGAGTGGCAACGCGACGTATCGATCAGCGACTATCGGGTCGGCGGCATCCTCGAGGCGCAGCACAAGCTGCCCGAGGCGCTCGTCTACTATCGCGACGCTCTGTCGATCATCAACACGCTGGAACAGAAGGACCCGAACGACCCGCAGCGGCTCGCCGATTTACTCTACGGCCTGCGCCGCAACGCCAAAGCCGAACTGGCCGCGAAAAACGCGGTACAGGCGCTAACCGACCAGCAGCAACTGCTGAAGCTGCGGCGCGAGATTTTTGCGGCGGCGCCCAACGATGCGACGAAATCGGCGCTCACCGACGCGCTCGGCTCGACCTCATACACGCTGCTGTTCAACCGCCAGTGGCAGCAGGCGCTCGACCTGGCCGAGGAAGCCCTCAAGCTCGATCCGTCGAAGGTGTGGATCGAGACCAACCGCGCGCATGCACTGTTGTTCCTCGGCCATTACGACGAGGCCACGACGATCTACCTGGCCGACAAGGACAAGCCGGTCGGCAAGGGCACCTTCGGACAGGCGGTCAAGGACGATTTTGCGATGTTCCGCACGTTCGGCATCGACACGCCCGACATGAAAAAGATCGAGGCGCTGCTGGGTTGAGTTGCGCCGCGCCGCCGGCCCCCCTGTCGGCACGCTCCCTATCGCGCCGGCAGATTCCACCCGATCCAGTCGCACAGCGCGCGCCCCATCACCAATTCGAGGTCGTGGCCTTTGAGCCACGGCAATTCCTCGGTGAACATCGTGACGCACTGGCGCCATGAGCACGGCATGCGAGTGATGTCGGTGCCCCAGAAGCAGCGCTTCGGGCCAAACGCCTCGAAAATCTGCTGCAGGTAGGGATGGATATTCTTGAACGGATAGGGGTGGCTCGAATTGCCCGGCGCGCCCGACAGCTTGACCGCGATGTTCGGATATTGGGCGAGCGTCAGCAGCTCCGCAAAATTGACGAAGGCGGCGTCGTCCTTGCTGCCGGCCGGACGACCCATGTGGTCTATGATCAGCTTGACGTCGGGGTGTCGCATCGCGATCGGCGCCAGCGCCGGCAGGAATGCCCCGGCAGCCAGCCCGACCGGCAGCCCGGCCTTGGCCGCCGCCGGCCACAGCCAATCCATCGTTCCGTCGCTCGGCCAGTTGCGCTGCTGCGGCTGCATGAAGGTGAAACGCAGGCCGAGCATGCCTGGCTGGTCCTTCCAGTGCTCGACGAGCGCGCGGCTCTCCGGCTTATCGAGCGGGAAATGGCCGAGGATCGCCAGCCGGTTCGGGTATTTCCGGGCGGCCTCGATCGCCACCCGGTTCGAGTCCGGGTCCCAGCCCGGCGGATGAATGACCGCGGCATCGACCCCGGCCGCATCCATGTCGCGCAACACCTCTTCGGCGGAATACGACGACACTTGGCGGTGCGCCGGGTTCGGTGTGCCCTGCGCCCAGATATGAATCTGCGAATCGACGATCAGCATGGGGGAGGAAACTCCACCGGATGAAAACTACCCCTCGCCCGCACGCGGGAGAGGAAGGGACCCATCGCCTTGGCGATGGCAGGGTGAGGGCACGAAGCATCGTTCGCTCCCACGCACCGCGCTACGCGCGACCCTCACCCGGCCTTCGGCCACCCTCTCCCGCACTGCGGGAGAGGGATTTTCATTGGGCTAGTTAAGCCCGTAGAGCCGGACGACGTTGTCGTGGACGATCTTTTTTTGCGTGCTCGACGAAAACCCGGCGAGGTTCTGCTCCAGCGTCTTGCGCGAGTTCGGCCAGATGCAGTCGGGGTGCGGGTAGTCGGCGCCCCAGATGATGTTGTCCTCACCGATCAGCGGGACGATCGGCTCGAGATACTTGTCCTGCTGGTAGGTGACGAATCCCTGGCGGCGGAAATAGTCCGACGGCTTCATCTTGAAGCCGAGGCTGCGCGCGCGATCGTGATACTCAGTGTCGCAGCGGTCGAACACGTAGGGAAGCCAGGTGACGCCGCTCTCGCCGAGCACGAAGTTGAAATCCGGGTATTTCTCGCAGGCACCCGAGGCGAGGATCGAGGCCAGCACCTCCATCGTGTCGAGCTGGAACAGCGTCGAGCGCACCAGCCGCCACTGGGTGAACACCTCTTTTTCCATCTCAGGGGTGTCGGGCGCACGCACCGCCTTGAACCCGGTCGAATGGAACGAGATCGGGAACTTGCACTCGGCCGAGGCCTCCCACAGCACGAACCAGTCGGGGTGATAGAGCGGCGGGGTCATGCGCTTGAAGGCGAGGTCGCCGCCCTTGAGCCCCATCCTGGCGCAGCGCCGCACCTCGTCGGCCGCGGCCTTCGGGTCGGTATTGGGGATGATCGCCAGCGGAAAGACCCGGTTCGGGTCCGAGCGCTTGGCAAAATCGGCGACCCAGTCGTTGTAGCGCTGGTTGACCCAGATGCGCAGATCGGTGTCGTCGATCAGGTCGTTGACCATCAGGCAGCCGTAGATGATCTCCTTGGCCAGCCCGTCGCGATCCAGATCGGCAATGCGCAGCTCCGGGCTGGTCGGCCGGGACACGCCGCCGGGATAGGAATTCCACTCGAAGCCGAGCGCCTGCATCTCGTCAATATGATCGAACGATCCCTTGGTATACGGCAGGAACCCGGGGCCGACGCCGTTCCACATGCCGCGGTCCTTGTCGTCGACGAACCAGTGCTGGCCGTCGTTACGCTCTTCGACGCGCGGTGCCATCTTCTGCCACTTCTGTGGCGCTTGCGACGACCACAGGTCGGTCGGGCAATAGGTCAGGTCAATATGATTATCGCCGGAAATGAGCGTGTGCTGCATCTGGGGCTCCTCTGCAGGCGGATCGTAGCGCTATCGTATTATCGCCCGCCCTCTGCCGCCAACCGAAATGCATTCACCCCCGGCATGCATTTTGGTTAGGAAGCGCGCGCCGGTGGTGGGAATCGGCCCGCGCCATCCCCATATCAGAAGGTGTGAGAACGCATCCACACGCCGAAGCCACCTACCGGATCATTCCGTTGAAGGACGGAGAATACGGTGTCGAGGTGATGATCCCTGATACGCACCCGACGCGGGTGACAAGTTTTGCCACCGAGGACGCGGCCGAAGCGTGGATCACCCAGCACAAGCAACAGGTGGCGGCGGGCGTGCCGCCACGGCGGTTTCGCTGATTCGGCAGTTTCGCTGATTCGCCCGCGGCACTCGCCGGGGTCGTGATGATTTATGGCCGTTCGAGCTGGTTTTCGCGAACCACGCGTTCGCGGCCGTCGGTCTTGGCCTTGATGCGGTATTGCGGCGTGCTTCCTTCTTCGGGCAGCCGCCGCACGATCGTGTACAGCCCGCCTGCCGCGGCGTCTTCGCGGCGATCGGGGCGAAACCGCACGTTCTGCCCCGCGGTATATTTGTGCGCCGTCATCGGTCCCTCCAGGAAAAACCCGGCGCCGCCCCCGGAGGCGGCACCGGGCAATATCGGGACCTACTCGGCGCGGAGCGCGACGGCGGAAGTCTTGCCCTGCTGGCCTCGCTCCAGCTCATAGGTGAGTTTCTGACCCTCGCGCAGATTGCCCATCCCCGCCCGTTCCACGGCGGTGATATGGACGAACACGTCCTTCGACCCGTCATCGGGCTGGATGAACCCATATCCCTTCTGCGCGTTGAACCACTTCACGGTTCCGGTAGCCATGTGTACGCCTTTCAAAAGCAATTGGCCGGTATTCGAGGCTGAATACCGGGTCAACTTTCGCTGAGGTACGGATAGCAGGTCCGGCGCTCGTGGGAGCTGGGAATAGCGAGCCGAACCAACGTGTCGACCCGATAAAGGTAAGGGCGCGACGCCCGATTTCAAGACACGGCCACGCTCGCCGCGGCCGGGCGCCCGGCGTTTGCCCCTTATAGCTTGTTTATTCCGGCGGCCGCCGATCCGTTGATCGAGAACCTGCCGCCCGGCAGTCATCAGGGCGGAATCCGCTGCCGCCCGCGCCGCGCGAAACCAGCGTCGCCGGGCCGCAGCTAGAGCTGGATCTGATCCGCGATTCGTCCGGTAGCGACGAAGAGCCAATTCAACTAGAGCTGTGCCTCCAAGATCACTAATTTTTCCGATGGTCGCAATGGAAGCCGATTGGGCCCCGATTATTTCCGGGTGATGCGCAGGTGGTTTCTGCCCGGATGGCCGGCCCGGCCTTTCTGGTCCTCATCGCCAACCTCTGGCTGATGATCGCGAAACCTGCGCTATGGTAGCCGTATCGCGGCATGCCGCGCATGCGGATCAGCTTTCGAGGTGGCGTCCGTCGTTCCACAGGCGCATGACCGGCTCGGTCAGGTCGTGCTCGTAGCCGAGGATGCTGAGCGTCGCAGTGCCGAGGATGAAATGGCTGCCGGCGCTGGCCGGCAGGCCGACCCAGCGCGCGCCCAGCACGCGCGAAAAGTGGCCGCTTGAAAAACACAGCACGTCGCCATCAATCGCGCGGATCCGGGCGATGGCCTTGTCGGCGCGGGCCGCAGCCTGATCCGGAGATTCGCCACCAGGACACCCGTCGAGGAACAACTGCCAGCCGGGCCGGTCTTTCAGGATGTCGTGGGTCCGCACCCCTTCGTAGTCGCCATAATTCCACTCGACGAGCTCGGGCACGACCTCGCACTGGTCGCCGAACCCGGCGAGCGCACAGGTGCGGTGGGCGCGCTGCAAGGGGCTCGTCAGCACCTTGGCGAACCTCATGCCTCTAAGCCGTTCGCCGAGCCGGCGCGCCTGCGCCTCGCCGTTGGCGGTCAGCGGGATGTCGGTCAGCCCGGTATGCTGACCGGACAGGCTCCATTCGGTCTCGCCGTGGCGCGCAAGGGCAACGATCGGGTGCGGCATGTGCTCGGCTCCTTCCTATCGGCGCTGAGTATAGCAGCTGCCCGTTACGTGTTCTTTATCGCCATTTCGACGCGCCGGCGGAGCGCTCGGTACTCCACCCAAATAAAATAAACGACAACTGCATCGAAGCCGCTCAACGCGATCAAGCCGATCGAGTGCGTCAACGTATATCGGTACAACTGATAGGCGATGAACGCAACAAAGACCAAAATGGCGAAAGGGTATGCCCATATTTTTTTCTTCAAGAGAGCAAGAACCATGAATGTTTTAACCACGCCATGGGCCATCAGATAATACGCGGCGAAATGTTCTGTTCCGATGGACAGGTGACGGGCGAAATTAAGTACATAATTGGCGACAAGATCGTGCGGGTCTTCTACCAGCTCGTCTTGAGTGAGAAAAGCCACCACCCCCATTATGAAACCCGGCGTAACCATTAACAGCCCGAGTCCGCCGACAATTTCAAGAATCCCATCCAGGCCCTTGAGCGAAACCATCACGTTGAATAACGTCTCTCGCGTTTCTTGTTTCAACGGGTCACCTTCTAAAGGCAGCAGTCGGGCTTATCTGGACGCGGTTTCTTTCGAAAACGCCCCCACGGGCGTTTCTCGGCGGCTGGCCGATTGGCCGCAGCGTCAACGCGGACGACGGCGGCGACATCAGGGGATGACCGCCGGGTTCACCGGCTCGCCGGCAATGCCGGGACGAGCGCCGCGACGGCCACGGGCGTTGATGAGGCTTGCGCCGCTCGGCGCACGCGAGCCGCGGCTGACCCGCGCTTCACGCCGCAGGCCGCCCCGCGCGATCCCGCGATTGGTGCGGGTGAAGGGACTTGAACCCCCACTCCGTTGCCGGAAGCAGATTTTGAGTCTGCCGCGTCTACCATTCCGCCACACCCGCACGCGGGCGGAATATAGCGGCGCGGTGGCTGGCGGCAACAGCGCTCGAATCAGCTCGCGAGCGGGTGCGGGCGCGGGTTGGAGCCGTCGGTGAAGCGCGACAGGCGGAATGGCGCCGGGTCGACCATTGTCGGGGCGCCGGCGACCATGTCGGCGACGAGCTTGCCGGCGCCCGGGCCGATGCCGAAACCGTGGCCGGAAAACCCGGTCGCGATGAACAGGCCGGGCAGGTTGTCGACGGCCGAGATCACCGGAATCGCATCGGGCATCACGTCGATCATCCCGCCCCAGCTCTGCGCGATCCGGACGTTGCGGAAGGCCGGAAAGGCCTCGGCGATGCTGGCGCGGGCGCGGTCGAGCACGACCGGGTCGGCGGCCGGGTCGAGCACCCGCACCGCCTCGAACGGGGTCGGCTCGTCAAGGCTCCAGCGCCGCTTCATCCGCCATTCCTCGGCAAAGTGGCGGCCGAGGCGAAAGCGCAATTTCGGCCAGTGCAGCCGCGCCGCCGGCAGGTAGTCGCGCAGCAGGCGGAAACTGTCGGGCACCAGGTCGATCGTGCGCACGCCAAGCGTCGCCACCGTATAGCCGCCGTCCATCCGCTTGCGGTAGCCGAAGAGCCCGCCCGAGGCGGAAATCTCCGGCCCGCCCTCGAGCCGCTCGGTGCGCATCACCGAGCCAAGCACCTTCAATTGCGGCAGGTCGATGCCGAGATTCCCGCAAAACAGACGCGACCACGCGCCACCGGCGACAACGACCGATTGGCAGGCGATGCGACCCTTTTCGGTGACGACACCGGCAACCCGGCCGGCCGCCTGCTCGACCCCGCGCACCGCACAACCGGTGAAGATTTTCGCGCCAAGCCGGCGGGCCGCCTGGGCGATCGCCGGCACCGCAAGCTGCGGCTCGGCCTTGCCGTCGCTCGGCGTGTAGAGCGCGCCGGCCCAAGGTTTTGCCGAGCCGGGCAGCAGCCGCGCGACCTCGGCGGCGTCGATCATCCGCGTGTCGAGCTGGTATTCGCGCGCCACGTCGAGCCACGAGCCGAGCCCGTCGAGCGCCTCGCGGCTGTCGCCGAGATACATGATCCCGCAGCTGCGAAAGCCGGTCTCGGCCTCGACCGCATGGTTCATCTCGCCCCACAGGCGGAGGCTTTCGATGACCAGCGGAACCTCGCGCGGATCGCGCACCATCTTGCGGCACCAGCCCCAGTTGCGGCTCGACTGCTCGCCGGCGATCTCGCCCTTTTCGCACAGCACCACCGCGATGCCGCGCTGCGCGAGGTAAAGCGCGGCGCTGGTGCCGATGATGCCGCCGCCGACGATCACCACGTCGGTGCGGGCGGGCAGCGTCTCGTCGGAGGCGACCGGTTCGATGCGCGGGCCCGGCATGGCGGCTCCTAATCCAGGAGGTCGGCGACCGCGTCATGATAGCGGCGGATCGCCGCCAGGTGCCCGGCCATCGAGGTGTCGACGATGCCACGGTGGTGGCCCTGGCCGTAATAGGCCGCGAGCGTCAGGTGAGTCGCGCCCTGCGCCTTCCAGAACCGCGCCTCGTCGTGCCACTCGGCCTCGGCGCCGGTGCCCATCGCGACCCGCACGTCGATGCCGATCGCGGCCGGATCGCGGCCCGCCGCCTCGGCGTAGCGGCGCAATTTGGCGATCTCGGCCGCCGCCGTCGCGCCCGGCGGATGGCCGGCGATCATCCAGCCGTCGCCCCATTTGGCGATGCGGCGCAGCACGATGTCGGCGTGCCCGCCGAACCACAGCGGCACGGCGCGGCGGGTCGGCAGCGGGTTGATCCCGGCGTCGTCGATCGTGTGCCAGCGGCCGCGAAACTTCACATGCGGCTCGGCCCACAGCGCCTTCATCACCGCGACCTGCTCTTCGGAGCGGCGGCCGCGGTTGCCGAAATCCTCGTTGAGCGCCTGGAATTCGAGCTCGTTCCAGCCGATGCCGACGCCGAGGCGAAAGCGCCCGCGACTCAGCACGTCGACACACGCCGCCTGCTTGGCGACGAGCGCGGTCTGGCGCTGCGGCAAGACCAGCACCTGGGTCGAGAAATCGGCGATCCGGGTCAGCGGCGCCAGATAGCCGAAGATCACGAACGGGTCATGGTAGAGCGCCGCCGAGGTCGCACGCACGCCCCAATCCGGCCGGTTGGCGGTGTTGACCCCGAGCACGTGGTCGGCAACCGCGAGCCCGTCATAGCCCGCCTCTTCAGCCGCCAGCGCGAAATCGCGCACCACATCGGGGTCGCCGCCGATATCGACAAGCGGCATCGCCACGCACAGTTTCATCCGCCCCTCCCACGATCGGCCGATCATAGCGGATCATGCTAGGCTCTGCCCGAACCGCGAGAGGTCCGCGCCATGAAGGTCGGTCTGTTCATCAACACGCAGTTTCCCGAAGGCACCAACGTCGGCGACCGCGTGCCCGAGATGATCGAGCAGGTGCGCGCCGCGCGCGAGGCCGGGTTTGCCTCGATCTGGCTGCCGCACCACTGGCTGACCCACCCGATGCAGATGCTGCAGCTGACCCCGCTGATGGGCTATCTGGCGGCGCAAGCGCAGGGCATGACGATCGGACCGAACATTCTGATCCTGCCGCCGCTCAACCCGATGCATGTCGCCGAGGAGGCCGCGACGCTCGACGTGCTGACCGGCGGCAACTACATCCTCGGCCTCGGGCTCGGCTACCGGCAGCCCGAATTCGACGCGTTCGGTATTCCGCTCGCCGAGCGCGCGCCGCGCTTCAACGAGGCGATCGGGCTGATGCGCCGGCTGTGGACCGAGGACCGGGTGACCCACAAGGGACGGTTCTACACGGTCAACGATGCCGGCATCGGGGTAAAGCCGGTGCGCCCGGGCGGACCGCCGGTCTACATCGCCGGCCAGGCCGACGTGTCGGTACGGCGCGCGGCGCGAATCGGCGACGCCTGGCTGGTCGTCAACACCAGCGGGCTCGCCACGCTCGTGCCGCTGATGCAGACCTATCGCGCCGCCCTTGCAGAATATCACCGCAAGCCGGTCGAGTTTCCGATCACCGTCGAGTGCTATGTCGGCGAGCGCCACGCGACCGCGCACGAGGAGTGCCGCGAGCCGCTCGAGTACAAATACAGCGCCTATGCCGCGTGGGGCATGGAAGACCGTACCGCGGTGCCGTTTGCCGAATTTGCCCGCGACCGCTTTATCATCGGCGACAAGGTCTCGGTAAAGGAAGAGATCGCCCGCTACCGCGAGGCGTTGGGCGTCGACCACTTCATCATGCGCTGCCAGTGGCCCGGCTTGCCGCAGGAACGGGCGCTCGGGTCGATCCGCCGCCTCGGCGAGATTTTCGCGGCGTAGCGCACAGAAACGCCGCAGGGGCACAGGGCGACAAGCGGCGCGGGCGGCCCTATATTCAGCGCCGGGCAATCAACGAGACCGTGATGGCCGAGCCGGCACTGCGCCGCATGACCCTCGACGACTTCCTCGCCTGGGAAGACGGCACCGACACCCGCTACGAGCTGATCAGCGGCTTTGTCGTGGCGATGGCGCCCCCCGCGCGAGCCCACGGCATCCTCGCCGCCCGGGTCGTCGCGCGACTCGATGCGGGATTGGCGGCGCGGCGGCCCGGCGTGGCTCAATCGGAGGCCGGGATCGTCAGGCCTGATCGCGCCGATTATTTTTTCGTCGCTGACATTGCGGTCAGCTGCACCCCCTTCGACCCGCGGGCTCAGATTGTCGACGACCCGATCCTGATCGTCGAGGTTTTGTCGCCGAGTACGGAACGGCACGACCGGCGGATCAAACTACCGGCCTACCGGGCGATCCCGTCGGTGCAGGAAATCCTGGTGGTCGGCTCGGACGGCCAATACGCCGAGCTGCACCGGCGGAGCGGTGCGCAGTGGATCACCGAGCTGTACCGCGCACCCGAGGAAACGATCGCCCTCGCCTCGATCGACGGCGAGATCCTGATGTCCGAGCTGTATGACGGGATCTCCTTTGACGGCGATTTCGCGAGCTGAGCCGCGCCCTTTATGATCCGCAGCCTTTACGACCGCGTCTTGACGCTTGCCGCCGGCCCCAACGCGATATGGGTGCTCTTGGCGATCGCCTTTGCCGAAAGCTCGTTCTTTCCGCTGCCGCCCGACATTCTGCTGATCCCGATGATGCTGGCGCGGCCGCGCGACGCATGGCGGCTGGCGGCGCTGTGCACGCTCGCTTCGGTCATTGGCGGGATGCTCGGCTATGCGATCGGCTATTTCCTGTTTGAGACGGTCGGCCGGCCAATCCTCGAATTCTATCACGCAATGGGGCGCTACGACGCGCTGAAGGCCGGGTTTGACCGCTGGGGCGTGTGGATCATCATCATCAAGGGGATGACGCCGATCCCCTACAAGCTGGTGACGATCGCCAGCGGCGTCGTGCATTTCAACCTCGTCGAGTTTATCGGCGCCTCGATCATCTCGCGCAGCCTGCGGTTCTTCCTGCTGGCGCTGATCCTGTGGCGGTTCGGCCCGGCGGCGCGCAGCTTTATCGAGCGGCGGCTGATGCTGGTCACCACCCTGTTCGCGGTGGGGCTCGTTGGCGGGTTCGTGATGCTGCGCTATCTATAGCGCCATGAGTGCCAGCGCTATGAGTGCCATGCAGGTCAGCACCCGGTCTTTCGGCGGCTTTGTCCTGGTAGCCAGCGGCGCGGTGCTCGGCGCGGTTTTGCTGTCGCAGTACTGGGGCGGTCTTGAGCCGTGCGAACTGTGCCTGATGGAGCGCTGGCCGTGGGATGCCGCGCTGGTCGTCGCGCTGGTCGCGGTGGTCGTCGGCGGGCGCGACAAGCTGCGCTGGCTGGCGCTTGGGCTCGCGGTGCTGTTCGCGGCGGGGTCGGCGCTCGCCTTCTATCACGTCGGGGTCGAGCTGCATTGGTTTGCCGGCCCGACCGCCTGCACCGCCGGCAATACCTCGGCCGCCAGCATCGAGGAATTGCGCAAGCAGATCCTCGGGCATCAGGCGGTGCCGTGCGACCAAAGCCAATGGTCGCTGTTTGGCGTGTCGCTCGCCGGCTGGAATTTCCTGGCCTCGCTGGCGATGGTGATCGTGTGTCTCGGCGCGGCGCGGCGGGCGCGATGACCGGCGACGACACCGTGCAGCGCCCGCCCTACCTGCCGGGTGACCCGCCGCCGGAGACGGGTGTCGCGGCGATGATCCGCGTCGACCACGCGGGCGAATACGGCGCGACGCGGATATACGACGGGCAGCTCGCGGTGCTGCGGCGCGGCCCGGTGCGCGCGGCGGTCGCCGAAATGGCCGAGCAGGAGGCCAGGCATCTCGCCGCGTTCGACGCGCTGGTGCGCCAGCGCCGGGTGCGGCCGACCCTGCTGCAGCCGCTGTGGAGCGTTGCCGGGTTCGCGCTCGGCGCGGCGACCGCGCTGCTCGGCGAGCGGGCGGCGATGGCCTGCACGGTCGCGGTCGAAGAGGTCATCGACGAGCATTACGGCCGGCAGGCAGAACGGATCGGCGACCGCGACCCGGCGCTGCGCGACACGATCCGCGAATTCCGCGACGACGAATTGCGGCACCGCCAGGCCGCGCTCGACCACGGTGCCGCCGAGACCCTCGGCTATGGCGCGATCTCGGCGGCGATCAAGGCCGGCTCGCGGCTGGCGATCTGGCTGTCGACACGGTTGTAGCCCGCGACACTGTTCCCCCGGACCGCCGGTGAACTCTCGGCCGTTCCCGCTTGTTGACAGGGCACAAGCGAGGAGGAGTGCATGGCTGAGATCGTGGTCGGGTTGTATCCATCGCGCGGCGTTGCCGAAGACGCCGTCAACCGGCTGCGCACCGAGGGCGTGCCGGACGGCGACGTTTTCCTCAAGATGTTGAGCGAAGTCGCCCTGGCCCCGGGATCGACGACGGTCGAGTTCACGGCGTTCGACCCTGACCCGGTGCTATGGAGCAATGTGCGGAACACCTATGGACGGTACATCCGCAACGGCGAGACGGTCGTGCTCGTGCGGGCCGAAACGGCCGCCGAGATCGAGCTCGCTTCCAACGTATTGCGGATATTCGAACCGCTCGTCGTCGAACTGTTGACGGTTGAGTTTGCCGGTCAGACCACCCCCGCCCCGCGCAACCGCACCACCTCGTCCGGCGTATAGCCAAGTCCCTCCAGCACCGCATCGCTGTCGGCGCCCAGCTCGGGCGCCGGGCGGCGCAGCTGGCAGGGCGCCTCGGCAAACTTGACCGGAAAGCCCAGCATCGTGACCGGGCCGTGGCCCGGATGGTCCTGGGTCAGCACCATTTCCTGGTCGAGCACCTGCGGGTCGGCAAAGACCTCGGGCAGGTCCATGATCCGGCCGCACGGCACCCCGGCGGCGTTGAGCCGCGCGATCCACGCCGCGGTCGTCGCCCCGGCAAGCTTTTGCTCGACCGCCGCATTCATCGCGGCGCGGTTGCGCAGCCGCAGATCGTTGCTGGCAAACCGCGGGTCATGCCGCCATTCCGCCGCATCGAGCGCGTCGACCAGCCGCTGAAAGCTCTGCTCCTGGCTCGGCGCGATCGCCACCTCGCCGTCCCGGGTGCGGAACATGCCATAGGGCGAGACGATCGCGTGGTCGTTGCCGCTGCGCGCCGGCACCTCGCCGGTCGCGAAATAATTCGCGGCGAGAAACGCCAAGAGGCTGATGAGGCCGTTGTTGAGGCTGGCGCCGACCCGCTCGCCGGCGCCGTCGCGGCCACGCCGCACCAGCGCGGCGCATATCCCGAGCGTGCCGTAAAGCCCGGCGACCAGGTCGGCGATCGGCGGCCCGGCGCGCATCGGCGCGCCCCCTCCCTGCTCGTTGGCCGCCTCGCCCGTCACCGCCATGAACCCGCTCATCGCCTGGGCAATGAAATCGAATGACGGGCGGTCGCGATAGGGCCCGGTGGCGCCGAAGCCGCTGAGGCCGCACACGACGAGATCAGGCTTCAGCGCCTTCAGGCGCGCCGCGTCGAACCCCATCGCCGCGAGCACACCGGGCCGGTAGTTTTCGACCAGCACGTCGCTGGTTTCGATCAGGCGGGCCAGCGCCGCGCGGCCTTCGTCGCTGCGCAGGTTGAGGGTCAGAGATTTCTTGTTGCGGTTGAACGCGGCGAAGTACCACGAGAGCCCGTCGCGGCTCGCGCCCTGGCCGCGCAACGGGTCGCCGGCGCCCGGCGTCTCGACCTTGATGACCTCGGCGCCCATATCCGCCAGCATCATCGTGCAGAACGGCCCGGCAAGGATGCGCGTCAGATCGACGACCCGGATTCCCGACAACGGCACGTGCGTCCCTCCCCTGCGGCTTCGCGCGAGGTTGTCATTGGCGGCCGGGCGAAGCAATGTGGCGCCGCGTCCGCGAGGGAGGAGCGAACGTGACTGACCTGGCGATCCGCCGGCCCATCGCGGCCCCGCGGCGGCGGCGTATGGGCAGACACCGCTATCTGCGCCGCTCCGACCTGGTGTGGTCGATCGCGTTTGTTGTGCCCTACGCGGCCGTGTTCATCACGTTCGTCATCTATCCGATGGCCTACGGGCTGTGGATGGGCAGCAACCCGTCGCTCTATCCCGAGCTGTTCGCCGACCCGCGCTATATCAGGGCGGCGGTCAACACGCTGCTGTTCGTCGCGATCGCGGTGAACGTGAAGATGTTCCTGGCGCTGCTGCTGTCGGGGTTCTTCGCGCGGCGCCGGCCCTGGATCAAGGTGCTGCTGGTCATCTACATCCTGCCGTGGACGCTGCCCGCGGTTCCCGCGTACCTGTCGTTTCACTGGATGATGGTGGCCGACCACATGGGCCTGCTCAACGGCCTGCTGTTGGCGCTGTTCGGGATCACCGGGCCGGGCTGGTTTCACGAGGGCTGGCTGGCGCTGCTGTGCGACGGCGTCGCCTATGTGTGGAAGTGGATGCCGCTGTGGACGCTGATCCTGCTCGCCGGGCGGATGGCGATCCCGCAGGATCTGTACGAGGCGGCCGACGTCGACGGCGCCGGCGGCTACCGGCGGTTTGTCCACATCACCGTGCCGCTGCTCGCCAACCTTTATCTGATCAGCACGCTGATCTCGACGGTGTGGACGATCGGCGACTACACGCCGGTGTATTTCGTGTCGGGCGGCGCGCCGGCGATGACCTCTGAGGTGATTTCCACCCTCTCCTTTCACTATGCGCTCGACTACGCCAACCCGCAGCTCGCGGTGGCCGCCGGCCTGTCGATGCTGCCGCTGCTGATCCCGCTGGTCATCCTGCTGATGCGCCGGCTACAGCGCACCGAGGTCCCGCTGTGAGCGCGGCCGCGACGCCCGTCCGCCCGCGCCGGCGCAATTATCGGCGACGCCGCATACTGATCGAGACGGCGTCGGTGGCGCTCGGCGCGGTGATCGTGATCTGGTCGCTGCTGCCGGTGTACAACATGTTCCTGGTCGCGCTCGACCAGACCGGGCACAACGAATTCGCCGGCGATTTGTGGCCGCCACACCCGACCTTCGCCCCGTTCGTGGCGCTGTGGACCGAGGGCGTCGACGATGTCGAGGGGATCTGGCAGCAGTTCGGCAACAGCCTCTATATCGGCATTTCGGTGATGGTGCTGACCTCGCTGGTCGGCTCGCTCGCCGCGTTTGCGATCGGCCGGATGCGGCTTGCCCGCAACTGGACGCTGACCAACACCGCACTGTTGACCTATGTGATCCCGTCCTCGACGCTGATCATCCCGTACTTCTATGTGATGCACCGCTACGGGCTGTCGGACAATCCGCTGGCGGTGATCGCCTCCGAGGTGGTGTTCGCCGTGCCCTACGCGATCCTCGTGCTGCAGCATTACAGCAACCTGATCCCGGGCGAGCTTGACGAGGCAGCACGGGTCGACGGTGCCTCGGTGCCGCAGATCTATCTGTACATCTATCTGCCGCTGATCGCGCCGGCGCTGGCCGCGGTCGCCACCTACGCACTGCTCTTTTCGTGGAACGACTACCTCTACCAATACGTGCTGCTGACCGCGCAAAAGCACACGACGGTGGCGGTGGCGCTCGAACAGTTCTTCGACGACGACGACGCGCCGTGGAATTACATGATGGCGATCGCCATCGTCTATTCGGTGCCGCCGATCGCGATCTTTTACGGTCTGCGCCGCTACATCGCGGCGGGGCTGATGCTCGGCGGCGTCAAGGGCTGACGGCGGGGAGGATGGGATGCGCGCGGGGGTCCTCGGCACGCTGACGATCGGGCAGGCGCCGCGCGCCGATGTCGTGCCGATCATCGACCGGCATGTGCCGGCGCGGGTGCGGCGCATCCATCGCGGCGTGCTCGACGGGCTTTCCGATGCGGAGATCGACCGGCGCTATCTCGCCGAACCGGGCGAGGCGGCGCTGGTCACGCGGCTCGCCAACGGCCGCGTCGTCGAATTGTCGCGAAGCCGGATGCGCGACGGCGCCGAGGCCGCGCTCGCCGCCCTCGAAGCGCAAGACTGCGACGTGGTGCTGATCCTGTGCACCGGCACGTTCGAGGGGTTGCACAGCAACCGTGCCTGGCTGGTCGAGCCGGACCACGTCATTCCCCCGCTGGTCGCCGGCCTCGTCGAGCGGCGCCAGCTCGGCATCCTCGTGCCGATCGCCTCGCAGATCGACAGCGAGAAGCACAAATGGCAGCCGCTTGCCCGCCCGCCGCTGTTCGCCGCCGTCAGCCCCTACAGCGACGGGCCGGATGCAGTGCTCGCCGCCGGTGAGGGGTTGCGCGCGCGGGGCGCCGAGGCGCTCCTGCTCGACTGCATCGGCTTTACCGAGCGGCACCGCGAGGCGCTCGACCCGCTCGACCTGCCGGTCATCCTGTCGAACGCGGTCGTCGCCAAGGCGGTTGGCGAATTGTTCGGCGGCTGAGACGCGGGGAGGCACGGCATGCCATCGAGCGTGATCGGCGAGCGCACGCCCGACCTCGTCTCGCTCGACCCGAGCTGGCACCACAATTACGCCTCGCTCGGCTGGTGGGGCGGCTCGCCGGCGCCGGCGGCGCTGCATTATCCGTCGATCAAGCCCGAGCTGGTCGGGCTGATCGACGCGCTGCACGGCATCACCCACGATGCCGACCGCCGCGCCGAATACCTCCCCGACCGCGCCGCCTATGCCGATCGCTTCCCGCTGACCACCGCGCAGCGCGAGGCGCTGATCGCGCTCGACCATCAGGCGATCGTCGCGCTCGGCACCCATCCGCTATTGCCGTTCCTCGCCCGCATGCAGGTCGACCGCGTCGGCAGATGAAGGAAATCACCCACGACGACATTGAATCGCTCGCGGTCGGGGCGTGGATCCTCGGCACCGGCGGCGGGGGAAGTCCGTATCTCGGCCTGCTGAACATGCGCCGGCTTTACGCCGCTGGGCACCGCGTCAGCCTGATGTCGCCGCTCGAGCTTGCCGACGACGACCGGGTCGCGGTCGTCTCCAACATGGGGGCGCCGCTGGTCGGCCAGGAGCGGCTTTCCGACAGCCGCAACATCGCCCGCGCCGTGCAGATCCAGGAGGAATTTCACGGCTGGAAGTTCGGCGCGGTGATGAGCCTGGAGATCGGCGGCAACAATTCGATCCAGCCGCTGATGGCGGCGGCGCATCTCGGCCTGCCGGTGGTCGACGCCGACACGATGGGCCGCGCCTATCCCGAGGCGCAGATGACCAGCGTCGCGGTCGGCGACCTCCGCCCCTACCCGTGCGCGCTTTACGACCCGCGCGGCATCGAGGCGGTGGTGACCAGGGTGCCGAGCTGGAAATGGATGGAGCGGGCGAGCCGCAAGATCTGCACCGAGATGGGCTCGATCGCCGCGACCTGCAAAGCCCCGCGCACCGGGCGCGAGGTCAAGGATTGGGGCATCCACTTTACGGTGACCAAGGCGATCGGCATCGGCAGCCGGGTGCGCGCGGCGCGGCGCGAGCACGCCGACCCGGTCGCCGCGATCCTCGACGAGGCCGGCGGCAAAATCCTGTTCCGCGGCAAGGTGGTCGATGTCGCGCGGCGCACGACCGAGGGGTTTCTGCGCGGCACGGCGCGGATCGACGGGCTCGACAACGACCGGGGCGCGCGGCTCGACCTCAGCTTCCAGAACGAGTGGGTCGTCGCGTGGCGCGACGACGGCGCCGGCCGCACCCCGGCGGCGATGTCGCCTGATCTGATCTGCGTGCTCGACAGCGTGTCGGGCAATGCCTTCGGTACCGAGACGATCCGCTACGGCATGCGGGTGACTGTGATCGCGCTGCCCGCACCCGCGGTGTTCCTGACACCGAAGGGCCTCGAACACGTCGGCCCGCGCGCCTTCGGCTACGACCTCGATTTCCGGTCGGTGTTTGAATGAAAGAAGAAAAACAAAAACACCTCACCGCAAACGACGCGGAGGTTACGCAAAGGGCGCGAAGGCCAACGGGCGCGGCAGCGCCCCGAATTTCCTTCGGCAAGAATTTGATTGCGCTTCGCGCGGCAAGGCAGCTTCGCGCCCTCTGCGATCCCTTTGCCTACTTCGCGTCGACGTTTTTCTTTCAGGGTGGCGCATGAGGCGCATCGGCATCGATGTCGGCGGGACCAACACCGACGCGGTGCTGCTCGATGGCGGGCGCGTGGTGCACGCGGTCAAGGCGCCAACCACCGCCGACGTGACCGGCGGCATCGTCGCCGCGCTCGCTGCGCTCAGCCGCCACCGCGAGGTCGCGCGCGGTAAAATCGACGCGCTGGTCATCGGCACGACGCATTTCATCAACGCTGTCGTGCAGCGTAAGGGCCTCGCGCCGGTCGCGGCGATCCGCATCGGCCTGCCGGCCGCCGCCTCGCTGCCGCCGTTCTGCGACTGGCCGGCCGACCTCGCGGCGCTGGTGCGCGGCGAGGTCGCGATGCTCGAAGGCGGCCACGATGTCGACGGGCGCGAGATCATGCCGTTCGACGAAGCCGGGATGCGCGCGGCGGCGCGGCTGGTGCGCGAGCGCGGCCTCGAAGCGGTCGCGGTGTCGGCAATCTTTTCGCCGCTCGACCCGTCGCACGAGGAGCGCGCCGGTGCGATCCTCGCCGAGGAATGCCCCGCGGCCGCCGTCACGCTGTCGCACCGGCTCGGCCGCATCGGCCTGCTGGAGCGCGAGAACGCCACCCTACTCAACGCCGCTCTGGCGCCGCTCGCCCGCGCGACGATCGCCGGGTTCCGCGATGCGGTCGCGGCCAGCGGGATCGACGCGCCGCTCTACCTGACGCAGAACGACGGCACCGTGATGTCGGCCGAGCCGGCGATGGCCTTGCCGGTGATGAGTTTCGCGTCAGGCGCGACCAACTCGATGCGCGGCGCCGCGTTTCTCAGCGGCATCGGCGAGGCGATGGTGATCGATGTCGGCGGCACCTCGACCGATATCGGCCAATTGCGCCGCGGCTTTCCGCGCGAAGCCAACTCGGTGGTCGAGATCGGCGAGGTGCGCACGCTGTTTCGCATGCCGGACCTGTTTTCGCTGGGGCTCGGCGGCGGCAGCATCGTGCGGCCAGGCGGACCCGAAAACCGGCCACTTACGGTCGGGCCGGACAGCGTCGGATATCGGCTGATTGACGAGGCGCTGGTGTTCGGCGGGCAGATTCTGACCGCGACCGACGCCGCGGTCGCCGCCGGCACCGCCCAAATCGGCGACCCGGCGCGCACCGTCGCGGTGCCGCGCGATCTCGCCGCTGCCGTGCTGGCGCGGGCAAAGGAAACGATCGAGGACGCGATCGACCGGATGAAGACCGAGGCGGGCGAGGTGCGGCTGATCGCGGTCGGCGGCGGCGCGTTCCTGGTGCCCGACCGGCTCGCCGGGGTCAGCGAGGTGATCCGGGTGCCGCACGGCGACTGCGCCAACGCGGTCGGCGCCGCGACCGCGCAAATCAGCGGCGAGACCGACCAGGTCTACCGCGACCTGCCGCGCGCCGAGGCGATTGCCGCCGCCGAAGCTCAGGCGGTCGCGCGCGCCACCGCCGCCGGCGCCGACCCGGCGACGATCGCGACGATCGAGATCGAGGACATGCCGCTCGCCTATCTGCCGGGAAACGCGCTCCGGGTGCGTGTGCGGGTCGCGGGGGAGATGGCGGGCGAAACGTAGCCCGTTGTCCCTGCGCAGGCCGGGACCCACGGATCAAAGGCTCGCGGATCGGAATGGTGGGCCCCGGCCTTCGCCGGGGTGACGCGCCGGTACCCTCTCAGCTTTCCAGTTCGGTATCCCAGTAGAGATAATCCCGCCAGCTTTCGTGCAGGTAGTTGGGCGGGAAGGCGCGGCCGTTTTCCTGGAGCATGTGCGAATTGGGCTGCACCGGGCGGTGGCGCGGGAACATGCCGCTTTCCTGCGGCAAGCGGTTGCCCTTCAACAGATTGCAGCTGCCGCAGGCGGTGACGACGTTGGCCCATACGGTCTTGCCGCCGCGCGAGCGCGGCACGACGTGGTCGAAGGTCAGATCGTGCGAGGGAAACGCGTCGCCGCAATACTGGCAGGAAAACCGGTCGCGCAGAAACACGTTGAACCGGGTGAAGGCCGGGTTGCGCGTCGCCTGGACGTATTCCTTGAGCGCGATGACGCTCGGCAGCCGCATCTCGAACGACGGGCTGCGCACATAGGCATCGTAATGGTCGACGATAAACACGCGCTCGAGAAACACCGCCTTGACCGCGTCCTGCCACGACCACACCGACAGCGGGAAATAGCTGAGCGGGCGGAAATCTGCGTTAAGCACGAGGGCCGGGCAGCTATCGAGCGACACCGTCACTCCAAGACCTTTCGATCATTGCCGCACGGGCGCGATACCATGCGCCTGTGACAGTTTGATAGCGGATCGGCCGGGGAGCGACAAGTTTTCAACAACCCGGTGCGGAGCCCTGCCTTGCGGCCGATTCGTCCAACCAACGCGCCGCGGGAACACGCCGCCGCCGGCAAGCGGCACGCGGGAAACCGCCAGGCCGATTCGAGTCCCGCGGCGCTATTCGACGGTCACGCTCTTGGCGAGGTTGCGCGGCTGGTCGACATCGGTGCCCTTGGCGACCGCGGTGTGATAGGCGAGAAGCTGCACCGGGATCGCGTAAAGCAGTGGGGCGACGAACGGCGCACATTTGGGGATCGCGATGCCAAACGCGGCGCGGCCTTCGAGCCGGGCGATGCCGGCGGCATCCGAGATCATCACCACGCGGCCGCCGCGCGCCATGACCTCCTCGACATTCGACAGCGTCTTTTCGAACAGATCGTCGGGCGGGGCCAACACGATCACCGGCACCTTGTCGTCGATGAGGGCGATCGGCCCGTGCTTCATCTCGCCGGCGGCATAGCCCTCGGCGTGGATGTAGCTGATCTCCTTCAATTTCAGCGCGCCTTCGAGGGCCAGCGGAAAGGCGCTGCCGCGGCCGAGATAGAGCACGTCGCGGGCCAGCGCGATCTCGGCGGCGATCTCCTGGATGCGCTCGTCATGGTTCAGCACCTCAGCGGCGCGCGACGGGATTTCGGCGAGCTGCCCGGCCATCGCCGCCTCGCCCGCGGCGTCGATCATGCCGCGAGCCCGCGCCAGCGTCACGGTAAACGCCGCCAACACCGCAAGCTGGGTGGTGAACGCCTTGGTCGAGGCGACGCCGATCTCCGGGCCGGCGAGCGTCGGCAGCACGTAATCGGCCTCGCGCGCGATCGAGCTTTCCGGCTGGTTAACGACCGCGATGATCTTCTGCCCTTCCTTGCGGCAATAGCGCAGCGCCGCGAGCGTGTCGGCGGTCTCGCCCGATTGTGAGATGACGATCGCCGCGCCGTCCTTTGGCATCGCCGGGGCGCGATAGCGGAACTCCGAGGCGATGTCGACCTCGACCGGGATGCGGGCGATGCGTTCGAGCCAGTATTTGGCGACGAGCCCCGCGTGCCACGAGGTGCCGCAGGCGATCACCGTCAACCGCCCGAGTTCGCCGAGCGCCCATGGCAGCTCCGGCAGATGCACGCTGCGCGTCGCCGGGTCGATCAGCGCGTGCAGCGTGTCGCCGATCACCGCCGGCTGCTCGAAAATCTCCTTCTGCATGAAATGGCGGAAATTGCCCTTGCCGATCAGCGCGCCGGAGGCCGCGGTCTCGCGGATGTCGCGCTTGGCCGGGCGGTTCTCGTCATCAAAAATCTCGACCGAGCCGGAACGCACGATCGCCCAGTCGCCTTCGTCGAGATAAGTGATGCGGCGGGTCAACGGCGCCAGCGCCAGCGCGTCGGAGCCGACGAACATCTCGCCGTCGCCATAGCCGATCGCCAGCGGGCTGCCGCGGCGCGCGCAGATGAGAAGGTCGTGCTCGCCAGCAAACAGAAACACGAGGGCGAACGCGCCTTCGAGCCGCACCAGCGTGCGCGCCACCGCCTGCGCCGGTTTCATCCCCTGGTTCAGGTGATGCGTCGTCAGGATCGCCACCGCCTCGGTGTCGGTCTGGGTGTGGAATTGGTAGCCGAGGCCGGTGAGTTCGCGCTTGAGGGCCTGGAAATTCTCGATGATACCGTTATGCACGACCGCGACCTTGTCGGTGGCGATCGGGTGCGCATTGGATTCGGTCGGCTGGCCGTGCGTCGCCCAGCGCGTGTGGCCGATGCCGATCGTGCCCTTTACCGGCTCGCGCTGGAGCCGGGCCGCGAGATTGTCGAGCTTGCCTTCGGCGCGGCGCCGCTCGATGCGGCCGTTGATCAGCGTCGCGATGCCCGCCGAATCATAGCCGCGGTATTCGAGCCGCCTGAGTCCGGCAACCAACTCGCCGGCGACGGTGGTCTTTGAGATGATCCCGACAATCCCGCACATCGCTTGTCTCTCAGTTTAGCCGGCACGTGGTCTCGTCATCCTGGCGGAAGAGCCGCAGCGCACCGACTGACCTTGGGTGCTACCCCTTTTTCTGCGCCTTCAGCCGGGCGCGCAGCTCGCGCGCGCGGCCCGGCTTGTCGACTTGCACGCCGCGCGCCAGGGTCAGCGCATCGGCCGGCACATCGCGCGTCACCGTGCTGCCGGCGGCGACGATCGCGCCGTCGCCGACCGCAACCGGCGCGACCAGCGCCGTGTTCGAACCGATAAACACACCGGCACCGATCGTGGTTCGGAACTTGCTGAAGCCGTCGTAATTACAGGTGATCGTGCCGGCCCCGATATTGGTTCCGGCGCCGATTTCGCTGTCGCCGAGATAGGAGAGATGGCTGGCTTTGACCCCGGCATGCAGGTGGGCCGCCTTGACCTCGACAAAATTGCCGACATGCACGTCGTCGTCGAGCACCGCGCCGGGCCGCAGTCGAGCGTAAGGGCCGACGATCGCGCCGGGGCCGACGACCGCGCCGTCGAGATGCGAGAACGAGCGGATGCGCGCATTGTCGGCGACCGACACGCCGGGGCCGAACACGACGTTCGGCTCGACCACGACATCGCAGCCAAAGCGCGTGTCGGCCGACAGGAACACGGTTTCCGGCGCGATCAGCGTCGTGCCACCGTCCATCGCACGGCGGCGGAGCCGCCCTTGCATCACCGCCTCGGCCGCCGCCAGCTCGGCGCGGGTGTTGACGCCGAGCAGCTCCTCTTCCGGCAATTCGACGACGCGGCAGGACAGCCCGTCGGCGGTGGCGAGGCCGACGATGTCGGTCAGGTAGTATTCGCCTTTGGCGTTGTCGCAGCCGATGCGCGCGACGAGGTCGAAGGCGCGGCGCGCGTCGATCGCCATGATCCCGCCATTGCACAGGCCGATCGCCAGTTCGTCGGGGCTCGCATCCTTGGCCTCGACGATGCGGGAAACCCCACCCGTGCCGTCGCCGACCAGCCGCCCGTAGGGGCCGGGATCGGCCGGGCGCATTCCGGCGAGCGCGACCGCGGCGCCGGCTTGTCGCGCCGCGAGCAGCCGCGACAGCGTCTCCGGCCGCAATAGCGGCGTGTCGCCGTAGAGAACCAGCAGCGAATCGATTGCGGCAAGCGAGCTGGCGAGCGCAGCCTGCGCCGCGCGCACCGCGTCGCCGGTGCCGCGCGGCGGGTCCTGGATCGCGACTCGCGCCGGCGCCACCGCCGTTGCCACCGTGTCCATCCCGCGGCCGAGCACGACGACGGTGGCGGCCGGTTGCAGCGGGCGGAGCGCATCGAGCACATGCGCGATCATCGCGCGGCCGGCCACCTCGTGCAGCACTTTGGGCTTGGCCGACCGCATCCTGGTGCCCTCGCCGGCGGCGAGGACGATCGTGGCAAAACGGGTCTGGGTCATCGGCGTGTCGCTGCCTCCGCGAGACGGCTCAGGCATCGGACCGGCAGCAGAATCGCATTTTACCGCGCGCCGGCCAAAACACAGATTGTTGCGGAATGTGACCGCGGCTGCGCAAAGTAAACGCCATGACAGGGTTTTTGCTCATCTTCGATCTCGACGGTACGCTGGTCGACAGCGTGCCAGACTTGACCGGCTCGCTTAACGAAATGTTGCGTGAGCACGGCTATTCGCCGTTAACGCAAGCCGAGGTCAAACCGATGGTCGGCGACGGCGTCGCCACGCTGGTCGCGCGCGGCTTTATCGCCCGCGGCGGCACCGCGGAGGAAGCCGCGGCGGCGATGCCGCGTTATATCGCGCATTACGAAGCCAACGCGACGCGCACCACCCGGCCCTATCCCGGCGTCGCCGACACGCTGGCGCGGCTGCGCGGCGCGGGATACCGCACCGCGATCTGCACCAACAAATTGCAGCGTGCCAGCGAGGTGATGGTGCACGAGCTCGGCCTCGCGCCCTATTTCGACGCGATCGCCGGCGGCGACCGGTTTGCCGTGCGCAAGCCCGACCCCGGCCACATCTACGGGCTGATCGAAGAACTCGGCGCCCTGCCTAGCCGGGCGGTGATGATCGGCGACAGTGAAAACGATGCCGCCGCGGGGCGCGCCGCCGGGCTGCCGGTGCTGGTCATGCGCTACGGCTATGCCCGCGGCGGGGCCGACAACCTCGGCGCCGACCGCGTCCTCGACCATTTCGCCGAATTACCCAAAGCGCTGGCGGAATTGGGCCTGGAACCGTAGACGCTACCCGCCGCCCCGCGCCTTGGCCCAACTGTCGCGCAGACCGATCGTGCGGTTGAACACCGGGCGGGTGGGGGTCGAATCGGGGTCTCGGGTGAAATAGCCGAGCCGCTCCCACTGCACCGCCTGCTCGACCGCGGCGTCGGCGAGCGCCGGTTCGAGCCGGCAATCGGACAGCGCCTCGAGCGAATCGGGGTTGAGGTCGGCGAACAGGTCGCCGCCGGCGCCGGGATCGGGCCGGGTGAACAGCGGCTCGTAAAGCCGCACCTCGGCGCCGAGCGCGTGCGCCGCCGACACCCAATGGATCGTGCCGCGCACCCGGCGACCGTCGGGGGCGTTGCCGCCGCGCGTCGCCGGGTCGTAGGTGCAGCGGATTTCGACGATTTCACCGGCTGCGTCCTTCACCGCCTCGTGGCAGGTGACGAGATAGGCATAGCGCAGCCGTACCTCGCGGCCCGGCGTCAGGCGGTAGAAATTATTGGGCGCGGCCTCCATGAAATCGTCGCGCTCGATATAAAGCTCGCGGCCGAACGGCACCTCGCGGCTGCCGGCGGCGGGGTCGTCGGGGTGGTTGGCCGCGCTGAGCAGCTCGGTCTGGCCTTCGGGATAATTCTCGATCACCAGCTTTACGGGGCGTAGCACGGCCATGCGGCGCTGCACGGTACGGTTCAATTCATCGCGCACCGCGTGCTCGAAGATCGCGATGTCGACGACGCTGTTGGCGCGCGCGACGCCGATCCGCCGTGCGAAGTCGCGGATCGCCGCCGCCGGCACGCCGCGCCGCCTGAGGCCGGCGATCGTCGGCATGCGCGGATCGTCCCAGCCGGAGACGTGCCCTTCGCGCACCAGTCCGGTCAGAAACCGCTTGGACAGCACCGTATAGGCGAGGTTGAGCCGGGCGAACTCGTATTGCCGCGGCCGCGACGGCCCAAGCTGCTCTCCAATTGGCAAATGCTCGATCAGCCAATCGTAAAGCGGACGGTGATCCTCGAATTCGAGGGTGCACACCGAATGCGTCACCCCCTCGATCGCGTCGGACTGGCCGTGCGCGAAATCATAGGTCGGGTAGAGGCACCAGGCATCGCCGGTGCGCGGGTGCGCGGCGTGGAGGATGCGGTAAAGCACCGGATCGCGCAGATTCATGTTGCCCGACGCCATGTCGATCCTGGCACGCAACACGCGGGCGCCATCGGGAAACTCGCCGGCCCGCATGCGGCGGAACAGGTCGAGGTTTTCCGCCGGGCTGCGCTCGCGATAGGGGCTGTTGCGGCCCGGCTCGCGCAGCGTGCCGCGCATTTCGCGCATTTCATCGGCCGGGGTGTCGTCGACATAGGCGAAGCCGGCGCCGATCAGATGCTCGGCCCAGGCGTAAAGCTGCTCGAAATAATCCGACGCGTGATAGAGATGCCTGCCCCAATCGAAACCGAGCCAGCACACGTCGGCCTCGATCGCGTCGATATATTCCTGCTCTTCCTTGACCGGGTTGGTGTCATCGAAGCGCAAATGGCAGCGGCCGCCGAACTCCTGCGCCGCGCCGAAATTGAGGCAGATCGACTTGGCATGGCCGATATGGAGATAGCCGTTGGGCTCTGGCGGAAACCGGGTCACGACCGCCTTGGCGCGGCCGGATTCGAGATCGGCCGCGATGATGTCGCGGATAAAGTCGCGCCCCGGTTCCGCTGGTCCTGACGTGTCGGCCATCACCGCCTACTAATGCATCATCCCGGCGCCTTTGTGGCAAATCGCGCGGCTCGCGCCAAGGCGGTTCAAGCGGTGACGCGATCGGCCGGTCTGTCATGGCATATGCGCTTTTGGCATCATTTTGACAGGTTCGGCGCTTTAGCGCTGCAAAACTGCTCGG